>NZ_JBLWFL010000038.1:0-545 GCF_048323715.1 Microbulbifer weihaiensis | reverse complement strand
TCGATATTGCTGTTGCTCGCACCACCGCCGCCCAGCAGTGTCCAGTTGCCCAGCCCGGTGACCGTGTTATCGCCGTCGCCCCGCGCCCGCAGCACCCCGTTGAAGGTTGCACCACCGGTTGCCAGCGTATTGTTCGCCGACACGGTCAGGTCCACCGGAACCTGGCTGAAATCCAGGTTGCTCGCCGTGACGCTGTCCATCGCGCTGAACAGGATGCCGCCGGAGGTCTGGGTGGCCACGTCGCGACCATCCGCGGTCCGGAGGTAGAGGAACTCATTGCCGAGGTTCTGGGCGTTCAGGCTGTCGTTACCACCGGCGCCGTTGACCCGGGTCGCGCCGGAAACAGTGATGCCATTCGCGCTGATCGTGTTATCGCTGTTCAGCACAAAACTGCTGCCGGCAGCATTGGCGTTCAGGGTTGCGGTGGTCACCGCCAGGATGTTCGAGAAATCGATACCGCCGGCGGTGAGGGCGAAATCCCCGGTGCCGAGGGTGGCGCTGCCGGTGGCGGTCGCATCCAGGGTGTCCGCACCATTGCCGCCATC
>NZ_JBLWFL010000037.1:0-555 GCF_048323715.1 Microbulbifer weihaiensis | reverse complement strand
ATGCGATGATTCGAGAAAAACAAGCGTGGTGTGCAACTTAAATTTTGGGTGGTTGACACCACAGTCGCTTGTTAAGTTTATATTTCATGCTCTGCCAGGTACTCACATTTTGGATTAGGACCAACCACAATGGTTTTTAGCCAAGAGATTGAAAATCCAATACACGCTAGAGCTGCCATTCCCGCTCCGATTGTTCCTGCGAAACTTGCCACAAGAAAAAACGCATCACTGAAATAGCTATTAAAGTAGATTCCAAGAATTGCCAAGAGAGCAAAGTAGGCTAAGAACTGTACAAACCAACTAAAAGCATACCTTATTCTTCTCGCTTTGAAGCTAGATAGTGTTTCCCCTTCTTCTGGAAACGGGCCAAACCAACTAAATGCCACAAAAGTAATAATATTTGGCCTCATATACCTCAAAGTCACTAAGACAATGAAAACAGTGAGATAAAATATTGCGATCTTTTCGGTCATAGAAACTTAACGCCCACAGCAGGGGCGGCTTAATTTGTGCGCGTTTTGCGCAAAAATGGGAGCGGAGTGACCTGCGCAAAAG
>NZ_JBLWFL010000036.1:0-718 GCF_048323715.1 Microbulbifer weihaiensis | reverse complement strand
GCTGCCGGGCCGGTAACTTATGGTGGTAAGTTACGGGTCTCACCTTACCGAATATTTGGGGAATTAGGCCATACAATCGGCTCCACGCAGACGCCCAAACCCACGCTGTTTTTGTGGGTTTCGCTGCGCTACACTTTACCACAAAAACCTCTCCGGCCTGGGCGCTGGTGAGCCGGGCGTTATGCGTAGAGACTGATGAAGTTTACTCTCAAACTTATAGGAATCTTAACCTCGGCATTTCTTGGTATTTGCCTATTCTTTTTCATTCTGGGCGGGTTTATTTTTGGGTGGGATCATCCTTCTTGTGATGAAGACTCTGAGGCTGTTAGATATGCGCGCTCATTATCTGAAGAGCGTTTGGAGTTGCTCTACCATCAAATGCATGATTACTCTCTGAGTGAAGATACGCCATTCGGTGGATACTCCAGGCTACAAAATAATGAGCTGCCTGATGAATTCAGTGATTTAAAGGTGGTAAAGGTAAGACCTAAGCAGGGAAACATTATGGTGCAGGGTTGCTTCGATCACTATGTTTACCTTGCGTTTAACGGGTTACATGACAGCTTGGAAAAAGAAATTGTGCTGAGTTACGGTGAGTTTCCAGTTTTAACAGAGGTCCTATGGCGCTCAGAGTAAGCGCATAACAAGCGACTGTGGTGTCAACCACCCAAAATTTAAGTTGCACACCACGCTTGTTTTTCTCGAATCATCGCATTCA
>NZ_JBLWFL010000035.1:0-1160 GCF_048323715.1 Microbulbifer weihaiensis | reverse complement strand
TAACAAGCGACTGTGGTGTCAACCACCCAAAATTTAAGTTGCACACCACGCTTGTTTTTCTCGAATCATCGCATTCAGAATAGTAATGAATTTCCGCATGCACGCGGTCAAGGCAACTTTCTTGTGCTTCCCTTGGGCTACTAAATTTTTGTAGAAAGCCTTGATAGCAGGGTTACATTGAGTCGCGCTCAGTGTCGCCATATATAGCGTTGTGCGGACCGAAGCCCGACCTCCCTGAATCCGTCGTTTCCCACGCATCTTTCCGCTATCACGATTCATCGGTGCGACCCCGACGAGTGCAGACGCCTGTTTGTTCGTCAGGCTGCCAAGTTCTGGCATGTCGGCTAACAGGGTGAACGCAAGCGTTTTCCCGACACCAGGTGCGGACTCCAGAATCTCTCGCTTCTCAGACCATTCCGACTCCGCGTCTACAAGCTTCTCAAGCCGCTTTTCGACCCAGGCAATCTCAGTATCAAAATACTTTATCAGTCGGCGGCAGGAGCGCTTGATCCCTCCGTCCATAATGTGTCGACGATTAATTTCTTGAGTCCGAAGACTCAGTATCTGACGACGCCTGGCGAGCAAGTCTTTGATAGCTATAAGATTTTTACTTTTTTCAGGCGTCACGCGTGGCTTGATTACCGCCGCGTACTCCGCAATTACCTGAGCATCAATACGATCCGTCTTCGCGAGTTGCTCTATAGCGCCAGCATACTTCCTGACCGAAGCGGGCTTCGCTACACATACCGGTAAGCCCTTATCATAGGCAGCTTCCGCCAGCGCGAATTCATATCTACCGGTCGCTTCCATAACGATTCGTTCAACGTGATACCGTGAAAGACGGTTCATTAGTGATCGGATGCCTTCTGGCGTGTTATCCACCTGCCACACCAGTTCCTTCTCATGGATGCATATATCCAAATTCCACTTCCCAACATCGACACCGACATTAACCCTGGACTTCGTTAGCTTTTGGTTTGTCATGATGACTCTTCCTTGCTAAATTCGGGCTCGAGGCCCATTCGACTGTTCGAGTTTACAAATCGGGTCGGCCCGGCGCCCACGCTTGTTAACGGTCTTTAGACCTATCGCTCATCGGGCTGCCGGGCCGGTAACTTATGGTGGTAAGTTACGGGTCTCACCTTACCGAATATTTGGGG
>NZ_JBLWFL010000034.1:0-1260 GCF_048323715.1 Microbulbifer weihaiensis | reverse complement strand
CTGGTCTTACCCACAAAAAGTAGACACTATAACTATGCGCATTTGCGCTCATACTCTGCTGGACTTGTGTAACCCAGTGTAGAGTGCCTACGTACTCTGTTGTAGAAAACCTCGATGTATTCAAACACCTCGGACTTTGCCTGACTGATACTCTCAAAGCCTACTGCGTACACCAGCTCCACCTTTAGCCGACTGAAGAACGATTCCATCGCGGCATTGTCCCAACAGTTTGCCTGGCGACTCATACTGGGACGACAGCCGTTCGCTAATAGTAGATCCTGGTACCCTTGGGCTCGATACTGCACGCCTCGATCCGAATGCACGATCAGACCCGGCTTACGACCTCTTTGCTCCAGAGCCATGTTCAGTGCTTTCTGCGTAAGTTCTTCCGTCATCTGGGTATCCAGCGCCCAACCGACAATGCGCCGGGAGTACAGATCCATCACTGCCGCGAGATACAGCCAGCGATCCCTCACCCAGATGTAGGTGATATCACTGGTCCAGCGGCAGTTGGGTCGATCAACCTCGAAGCATCGCTTAAGTAGATTTGCAGCAACATTCACCTTACCTTCTACCGCCTTGCTGTAACGAAAGCCCTTACCGTTCCTCGCTCGAATATGCTCTTTGTGCATGATTCCAGCGATATAGTTCTTTGAGCAAGGTATGCCCGCATCCGATAACTCGCGAGCGATACGGGGAGCGCCATATCGAGCCTTGAAAGCTTCAAAGGTATCTCTAACCTTCTCTGTGACATGCTTCCTGCGGATAGCACGCTCACTTTCGCCGCGGCCTAGCCAGCGGTAAAAACCTGACGCCGATACTTCCAGGCACCGACACATCAAGCGTATCGGGTACAACCCTAAATGCTCGCGTATCAGCGCGTACTTTACTCTTGGTGGTTCGCAAAGTACGCAGCAGCCTTTTTTAGAAACTCAACCTCTTGGCGAGCCTGGTGCAATTCCCTCTTGAGCCGACGTACTTCTGCACTCTCTTGCTTCGAGTAATCGACACCATCCAGGCTATTAAACTGCTTCTCTGAGAGTCGGTTAAACTGGCGTCGCCAGTTGTAGATCTGCTGAGCACTGACACCTAGCTCTCGAGCGACTGAGGCAGTTGTCACCCCAGGCTTTTCCGCCCTCTTTACTGCCTCTCTACGAAACTCTTCTGTATACGCCTGAGTTCTCTTCTTACCCATGGTGCACCTCCGTGTTAGGCCGAAACCTAACTATACAAGGTGTCTACTAAGCGTGGGTAAGTCTT
>NZ_JBLWFL010000033.1:0-1529 GCF_048323715.1 Microbulbifer weihaiensis | reverse complement strand
CCATCCTGATCCTGATCCATACCGAGGCCGTTGGTGCCGAAGATATCCGGGCCTACTGAGAACGTATAGGTTCCCTCAGTAAGGGGTTCTGAAAAATCGACTTGATAGCGAAAGTTATCTATTGCAGCAACTTTCTCAATAGCGATCAAACGCCCCAAAATATCTACCAGTTCAAAGTCATTTGCATCGACGGAAATTGGATCAATTCCGATATTGAACTGTACTGTTGTTTGTGAGATTTCCTCATCACGGTAGCCTTCAGCACTCACTAATCTCACTCGGGGAGGTGTCGCCTTCTCAACAATATAGACACTACCGGCTTCCCCTGGAGCGCCTGAATAATGAATACCGCCATTGGCAGTAACATTTTCTATATTTAGGCCCTCCATAGATTCGTAATAGATCGCTACACGGCCGCCCCCGCCGGCTCCCGCATACCGACCAACGCCGCCATTCGCATGAATACTTGAGCCTTCGTTCGCGATAAATTCGCCTACATCAAGCCAAATGGAGCCACCACTACCACCTCCGTTACTGCTGACATCCCCGTTGCCATCTGCTACTAGACTTCCAAAAAGCTCCAGCTTTAGGGCAGTAAGTTTGAAAGCGCCGCCTCCACGTAAACCTGGAGAAGAATCACTTGTATAGCGGCCACCTGTGCCGAAATCAATCGGGGCTATGTCACTCCCATAAATTTCATTAGTTGATTCATTACTCAACGTGCCACCAAGGCCGCCATAACTGCCACCTGAGCGGAAACTCACATGCTCACTGGGAAGCCACCCCTTTCCTGTCACATCTATAGAGGATCCATTTTCAATATGAATGGAATTCGCACTCAAGGTGATCCCTTTTTGGAAGCTTTCAGATGCCGTTCTAGAAGAAATCACTCCATTGTCTTGAATGCTAATAGTGTTAACAGCGAGGCTTTCTCCAATTTCAAATGTAAATCCACTCACCAATAGATCATCGTTGGCAACGGTAAACATACCCTCCGCCAGTACGTAAGCATTGGCGCTGCCGGTCCCTATAATCGATCCACCCAGATGCGAACCATCACCAATGATCAAGCGTCCCTGGTCAACGTAGATATCCGACTCTATCTGGCCGGCAACGTATGTCGTCCCATAACCCGCAGAACTGGAGCGGTTAACAATCTGCAACACGCTATTACCACTGGCCAGTGAGCGGTCATACAGAAAGACTGTACCTGCGCCGCCATGCCCGTTCACTCCAGACAAAGGTGCTCCGCCTTGGGCCAATACCTGCTGCCTGGGATCAAATCCAGATAATGCGTCGTAATAAAGTGCTATTCGGCCACCGCCACCACTCCCGGCGTGGTAGCCGCTACCCCCTGTCGACGTAATCTGCGTACTCTCATTGCCAACAATTTCACCCGCCTCAATCCAGATGGATCCGCCGCTGCCACCACCCACACTGCTGCTGTAGGCGCCATTCGCCAGAATCTTTCCGTAAACCTCCAGGCTATTATTGACGACCAATTTAATGGCGCCGCCGCCTCGGCTGCC
>NZ_JBLWFL010000032.1:0-2233 GCF_048323715.1 Microbulbifer weihaiensis | reverse complement strand
CTTTTGCGCAGGTCACTCCGCTCCCATTTTTGCGCAAAACGCGCACAAATTAAGCCGCCCCTGCTGTGGGCGTTAAGAGTAAGAGTAATAAGAAGCATGGATAAGTCTATAAAGTGCGCGTACAGACATCTCGGGCTAACTGGCTATGCTGCGATTCAAAGCATTTCTTCCAGTTTAAAAGTCGGAACCGTCAATCTTGGCACAGCTGGTCACGTAAATGCTTCGTTAAAATTGATCGCTTCGCTATCGGAATGGTTTGGCACTCTTATGTCTGCCAATGTCTCTGATTTTCGAGAGTTCAGCGAAGAAGAGTTTTGGGCGCGTCATCAGTCAATTTGTAAAGCTTACCCTGGTTATAACCTAGAGGTTTACAAAGACCTATTTGAGGACAGCGTGAACCATGCCCGTGGTAACTCTTAACAAGGCGAGGCATTTCGTTCCGGCCCTGCGGGCCTTCACCGGACAGCTTACTTTGTGCACTTTATGCACAGGTCGCTTCGCTCCCATTTTTGCGCATAAAGCGCCCAAAGCAAGCTGCCGCTGCTCGCGGCGTTAGGTGAATCCATGAATTTACTATTAAAGATCGTTGGGATAATTTGCCTTGTCGCAGGAGGCTATCTTGTATTTGAGGCCAGCGCAGCCATCATTTCGGGAGAGATAACTCTCAATGCAAACTCCGAAGATTTTGTTGTGCTATTTGAGAAAAACCCCAAAATCTACTTGGCATCAGTTATCTCATATTACTTTGGAGGAGCCATTCTGTTCTGGTGTGGCAAAGCTACATTCAAAGATTCTCAAGAGATATCTAATGCGCTTAGGTGGTAGCCACCTAACAAGGCACTGCAGGCCGACGGCCAACTTTGTGCACTTTATGCGCGGTCGCTTCGCTCCCATTATCGCGCATAAAGCGCCCAAAATTGTCCGCGGCTGAGCGCAGCGTTAACCGTACAAGGAATGTAGCAATGCAATTAAATAAAGCCCTATCCCTTTGTCTTTTCATTTGGAGCTCTCTCTTAGCCATGAATTCTCAGGCTTTCTTTAAGTGTGTAGATGATGAGGGGCAAACTAAATTTCAAGATAGACCTTGCGCGAAGGATGAATCTATGGAAGAGATAAAATCTAGTAATGCAACTGATGATGAAAATAGGAAAAAAGAGCTAATCACAAATTTGGCGAAATCAATTGGTAGGGATATTGATCCGAGCGATCCCGAAGCATTACAAGCAGCTGAAGCGCTACTTGTTACTGATGCAGCCAAATCATATGCATATACAAAAATCTTTGGAATATCGTTGGAATTTTGCCCAAATAACAAAGAGCTGGCGGAAGCAATGGAAAATTTCAAGAGAAATGCTAGCGACAGTATTACCCTTGGAAGCATCTATTATCGTGATGGATATGATCTTACAATCGGGAAAAAGCGGTTCAATCATACTGGCCGGCAGCTCACGGATGGATTAGATGGCATGCTTAATAAATTGAGGAAAGAGCATGAACGAAGCCGAGAAACCAAGTGCAGGGAGTCCGTCCAGGCACTGAGGTCGTTAGCGAAACTCTACAACGGTTAACAAAGCGCTGCAGGCCGACGGCCAACTTTGTGCACTTTATGCGCGGTCGCTACGCTCCCATTATCGCGCATAAAGCGCCCAAAATTGTCCGCGGCTGCGCACGGCGTTAAGCAATGGAGAGTCAGAGATGATTGTAACTATATTAGGATGTCTGATTTTCGCTGTAAGCATTTTGCAAATTCGATTTCCGGACTTAGCAGTTCTTTTAAAAAGTAAAGATCCAGCGACCTGGGAATTTCTTGGGGCCCCATCAGGATTTTCTTTCGCAGACCTAGGTAATACGCTTTCACTTTTCAGTTGGGTTCTTTCTAAAAAGTTCTTAGATTCAAATAATCCGGATATAGTTGCAGAAGGACAAAGGGCACATATAAAGGCTCGTAGAGTAAGATATGGCCTTATTTTGGGCCTAGTCATAATGGTGGCGGGGTTGGCCATGGCTCTTGTGCAGTCATTTGCTTAACAAGGCCGGGCAAGTCGCTCCAGGCCTGCGGCCCTCCGCAGGACAGCTTACCTTGTTCGCGTTTTGCGCGGGTCGCTGCGCTCCCATTTTTGCGCAAAACGCGAACAAGGTAAGCTGCCCCTGCCGGCGGCGTTAGGCATACGTAATACCCATGAAATATTTTCTGTCCCTATATATTCTACTTCTTGGCGCTCCAGCTATAGGT
>NZ_JBLWFL010000031.1:0-2411 GCF_048323715.1 Microbulbifer weihaiensis | reverse complement strand
TTACCCATGGTGCACCTCCGTGTTAGGCCGAAACCTAACTATACAAGGTGTCTACTAAGCGTGGGTAAGTCTTAAACATAACGCCTAAATAAACCGCGCGTCTTTTCGCGTCGGTTTGATTTTTTTGTTATGTGAAACTCACATTATTAATACTAATTTTAATCTTACTGGGATGATAGGTGATCAATACGATCTCGATATACACTTAGCTTCTCTTCATCGTATTCTACCACTCTAAATTTGTCTGGATAATTAACATAATAACCTGCCTGCCTTCTTGCTTCAGACTCATTCCAATTTATGTCGGCGATAACGGGAAGCTCGGTAACAGTATTAGACGAATGGCTTGAACTTCTAGCATATTGTGTTGAGGTATATTTAGAGGTGGCTTTCATCTCTTTTAGAGCTGTTATTAATGACCCTAGATAAACCCATTCACCCTGTGAAACCTCAAATGAGAATAGATTCTTTGGAAGAGACGTTCGCCTCTTAACGCCAACGTAGTCTTCATACATGACGTGAGATATATAGTAGCTTCCAGCCTCAACAGGCACTATGTGCCACTTTGTTGTTAAAGCAGAGCCAGATGTTTTATATGAATGACCTAAGACGAAGCTATTTTTTTTACTACGTTCTGGTGCATCACTTGTAAATGCGATCTGTAAAACTCTAGTTTCCGATGCCAGCCCGAGACTGATAACTTCATTTGCCACATTAACAAAACCAGTTCCAAATTCAGAACTGCTTTCTTCTCCAACAGTGGAAAGAATGACTACTCCTTGATTCGATTTAAGTTTACTTGTTGGGCTTTTAGGCTTGCTTGGCGTTATAGAGCATGCCGCCAATGTTGCGGAAATTAAAATTATAATGAAAGTTTTCATTTGACCTCAGTTTAATTATTCGATGTAGCTTTGTCGGCACACATAACGTTGCCAACAGCGGCGGCCGGAGCGCTTGGCGTGCGCAGCACGCCGCGTAGGCCGTCCAGCCGGCGCCCGAAGGGCGCGGGCGATGCTGCTTGGCCTTGTTAAAAATGACTGGCACATCGGCTATTTAGAAGGCCAAACTTTGACACCAACACATACCAATGTTGCCACAACCACGCCCTGGAGTGCAGCTATAAGCGGGACAAGAGCAAGAAGTAGAATTAGTGGTTTACCTAGATCAGGACCAAAAAAGTAGCCAAGTAAGATGGCCATGAACGCCAGAATACCTACGCTAGCAAACCAGCCACGCCAAACAGCTTTGAAAAGATTACCGTTACTCATAAGCATAATTTTTAACGCCCAGCGCAGGCGCAGCCAGCGCGGATCGCATTTTGTGTTAATGTTTGAGCGTCAGGGAGTAACACAAAGGGTGCGTAGCGTTGGCTGTCGCTCTGCCGCTGCTTGTTATGTTTTTTTCTTGCTCGGGGGCTGAACACTGGGCCTGACCGCCAGCTTTTCTGAAGTTACAATTTTCTTGAGGCGCTCTTGCGCCTCTTGTATAGATTTTACTTCTTCTCTTTTTGACACTCTTCATCATCCTTGTATTTTTCTGGATTTTTAATTAAATCCGTATTTCCAATAGATTTTACATCTTCTGGAAAATCTTCATTAAGAATCTTTTTGTTCTTCTCAATTGAAGATTTCATTTTCTTGAAGCGCTCGGAAAATTCTTTTGAGTTACTCATACTTTTTTCACACAATAATCTGGAAAGTGTTTAGCTCCCGTACTTGCTACGTAGCTGTAGCCTTTCTGTAGGTAAAAACCTACAACACTATCGTTTATAGGCTGCATGATGCGAATTTCACTGGCACCCAACAAATTGGCATACGCAATCAGAGAAAGCTCAGTAATTGAAAAAGCTCTACCCTTTAACATGCTGTGATTGGCTACACGCTCTGTGAGCTCTAGTCTTAAACGCTCACCATTGAAAGATGGCCGCCCAAGCGATAACGATTCAAGACGGTTTTGATACCAAATAGCAAGCTCAAATCGCTTTGGGTACATTTTCCTATAGGTATTGGAATCAGAGTACCAATTAAAATCGACTCTACGTTCGGAAATATCATTCCACAATTTTGCTTGCCTCAATGCGGCTGAGTTCAGCCCAGTGAGGGAAATATTTGAAGAATCTCCATAAGGCAAGGCAGCCTTAACGGAATTCCTTACCATCTCTCGATATGATTCATATCGAGCTTCCGCCTCCATGTGTGTGGCTTGCATTTTCTTTCCTTAGAATTTCATTGTTAATTGCTTGCGAAAACATAACGCCGCGCTCAGCCGCGGACAATTTTGGGCGCTTTATGCGCGATAATGGGAGCGCAGCGACCGCGCATAAAGTGCACAAATTTGGCCGTCGGCCTGCAGCGCCTTGTATGGCCTAATTCCCCAAATATTCGGTAAGGTGAGACCCGTAACTTACCACC
>NZ_JBLWFL010000030.1:0-3363 GCF_048323715.1 Microbulbifer weihaiensis | reverse complement strand
AAGCGACCTGCGCAAAAGGTGCACAAAGTAAGCCGTCCCCTGCAGCGCCTGGTTATGGCTGGCCGCGCTGCGGACCCACTTACTGGCACGCTGCCAGCCACGGCTTGGCTGGCCACTGCCCGAATAAAACAAGGAAAGAATACCGCAATTTTCCCCACCTGTTTTTCTCTTATTGGCACGCCACAATACTGCAGCGGATTTTCCCTACTCTACCGAACCCTAGCGAACACTCTAGGAAAGAAACCGCTTGAATGTGCCCTAGCAAAATGCCAAATGCTGGATGCCAAAACTGTGCGCAAAAATTGCAGCCGCACAAATATTAATTTTTACCGACCGGCACCATAACGTTGCTAGCAGGGGCGGCCGACGCGTAGCGTTGGACGTCCAGCCCGGCCCCGAAGGGGATGGGCGAGCCTGCCTAGCCTGGTTATGGCTGACGTGCTCTGGACCAACTACTAGCACTCTGCCAGCCACGGCTTGGCTGGCCACCGCCCGAAAATTGCGAGAAAAGAATACCGCACTTTCCCCAACCTGTTTTTATCTTATTGGCACGCCACGATACTACTGCGGAATAGCCTGATCCTACCAAACCAGAGCGAACACTCTAGGAACGAAACTGCTTGAATGCGCTCTGGCAAAACGCCAAATACTGGATGCCAAAACTGTGCGAAAAACTTGCAGCGGCACAATTATTAATTTTTACCGACCGGCACCATAACGCCCGCAACAGGGGCGACCAATGCTATGCACGTTTTGTGCGAAACTGGGAGCGCAGCGACCCGCACTAAACGTGCATAGCGTTGGGCGTCCCGCGGAGGCCCGAAGATCCGTAGCAAACTGCTTGCGTTTGTTAAGGCAGACTTCACTCACAGCCAGCATCAGAGCCACCGAAATCTAGCCCTCCATCAAACCCGCAATTCGAGATTGATGTTACATTTAGCTTTCCTCTCTTTTGACGCAACTCACTTTTTAGCGCCTCATTTTGTTTTTTTAGAGCTATTTTTTCAGACTCAGAGAATCTCTGATCATCTTGGAGTTCAGCGCCGCAATACATGCAGATATCAAAACCTGTATTCTGAATCTGACGATTACAGGCACTGCATGTACCTTTCTTCATATGATGCTAATGCCTTAACGCCCGGCACAGGGGCAGACAAATAAGCGCAGCGTTTTGGCTGTCCCAGCGACCAACGGGAGCGATTGCTGCCGCTTGTTAAGCGCTTTGCCATTGCTCGATTATCTCATTATATTTTTGATCGGCTAACCCCTCAGTATCATCGCATGAGAAGTAGACAATACTTAGGGCGCAATATTGATTTATGTATTTCTCAATCTCGCACATTAGTCCTATAGCGCGGGTAACTGAGATAAATTTGTTTGCTAACAAAGCCTCTGCTGCTTCTTTTACAGGATCTAGAAGATCATGAGAAAAACCATTGCGCCAACAATGATATAGGCTTTCTTTTGTTTCTTGCGCTACTTCATTTGGTGCTCTTACTATCTCATGAAGAACCATGAAAGAAGCATTAGCCGATATGGCCCTCCCTTTTGCAATCAAATCCATAGACTTCTCTTTATCTTCATAGGGAAAGCCGAAGTCAATTGATTCTATAAACTCTCGCTCAGTCATAATTGACGCTTAACGCCCAGCGCAGGCGCAGCCAGCGCGGAGCGCTTTTTGTGTTAATGTTTGAGCGCAGCGAGTAACACAAAAAGTGCGTAGCGTTGGCTGTCGCTCTGCCGCTGTTTGTTAGGGCGCCGGCGCCTGAGGTCCGCTCTTGGGTCCCTGAGCCCCACGCTCTTTATCTATCTGTGCATTTTGGATTTCAATAATTGACTGAACTACCGAGATGATACGCTTTAAAAAATGCATTTGTATCAGCATGGCAATACAGACTGTATTGATAACAATCAAAAATACGCTACCTCGGGTGATAGATTCAACTGAAGTTACTTCTCTAAAAATTATGAATATTAGCCATGCGACCCAAGCGTAATATACACATGAAAAGAATGATGCCTTTATACCTGATAGTGCTTCTTCTTTCGTTTTTGCGTACTTTAGATTAATCGCAAAAAGTGCCGCTAGTACAGCGCTGATTATGGCGACAATTAAAGGAACAACTACGATTTTAAAATCTTCCATTTATTTTTATCAAACCTCTGAATTCAGATTACGCCCTAACGCCTTGCTCAGCGGCGGATTACTTTATGCTCATTTTGTGCGAAATTGGGAGCGCAGCGAACGCACAAAATGTGCATAAAGTAAGACGTCGGCTGCAGCAAATTGTTAGCTCCATAGCAGCAGCGCTCCCACGAAGACTACGAGTATAAGTATTACCGTACTTTGCCGATCAACAGCGCTCTCTAAACTTTCAATCTTCCTATTGATATCGTTAGGAATCTCATAAAAATTCCTAGTTGAATCTTTATTAATTGTTGCACTGGCAATGTAGTTTGACGCTATATTTATCGCAAACAATGTAACGGAAATTTCAAGTAAGGACTGAAGTGGAAAAAACCATTCCGCCAAGCTACTTTTTCCTTCTTCTTGCGAAATTTGCTTATCCAGATCTACCTTCCTAATCTCGTAAATTTTACGCTCTTCTTCTGAATCATATTCCTTATTAATTAGAACGGAATTTATTCTTTCAGATTCATCTTTGAGATTCACTAGAGAAGTATTTATATCAGAAACAGCCTTCTCCCATAGAGGCTCAATCTTTTCATACAAATACCCAACCGAGCCACCGTACAAAAAAAGTGCCCCCGCAATAAACAAGATAAATTTTCTAGAAGGGTTCCTATCCCTATAAATAAGAAAAAGTAGGAAATAAATAGGTAGAGAAAAAATTACTAATAACGCTAAGAGAACTATTGTCTCGACCATACAACTATTCTTCCATGAAGAGAGCTAACGTTGCTAGCAGGGGCGGCCGGCGCGCAGCGTTGGCCGTCCAGCCCAGCCCCGAAGGGGATGGGCGAGCCTGCCTAGCCTGGTTATGGCTGACGCGCTCTGGACCAACTATTAGCACTCTGCCAGCCACGGCCTGGCTGGCCACCGCCCGAAAATTACGAGGAAAGAATACCGCACTCTCCCCAACCTATTTTTATCTTACTGGCACTCTACGATACTGCAGCGGAGTTGCCACCTTTTACCGAACACAAGCGAACGCTCTAGGAACGAAACTGCTTGAATGTGCCACGGCCGGAAGCCAAATAATGGATACAAAAACTGTGCACAAAATTTTGAGCAGCACAGAAACTAATTTTTACCGACCGGCACCTGGTCTTACCCACAAAAAGTAGACACTATAACTATGCGCATTTGCGCTCATACTCTGCTGGACTTGTGTAACCCAG
>NZ_JBLWFL010000029.1:0-6686 GCF_048323715.1 Microbulbifer weihaiensis | reverse complement strand
TTCCTGGTCTTCATTCAAGCAGCGGGAGTTCACGCCTCCCGCTTCCCCATTTTCTATTTGCCGTTCTTACTCGGCACTGCTGTTGTCTTTATTACAGTCATCACAGCTCGGATCCGGCTCGCAACGCAGCGTCTCTACTTCCCCGCCGATCGCCGAGTAGCCGCCCCCATACCCCGAGCCACTGCCGGTGCCGCCCCCGTAGTAGTAACTGCTGCTACCACCACCGCCTCCGCCGCTGGAGCAGGAGCCATACGTGGCTGTGGCCCAACGCGTGGAGGTGCCTCCCGGTACGATCTGCCCGTTCGCACACTGACTCTGGTAACTCACCCGGTACTGGAAGCTGTAACTGCTACAGCCAGCACCCGTAGCATCGCCCTCTTCCGCGGGGTTGAAGTCTCTGAGCGCGGTAATCCGGTAGGGGATATACGCGACCTCGCCCGCTTCCAGGGTGTCCGGTACTTCGGCGAGGAACTCGAACGCGACGACATCGTTGCCGGTGGGCAGTGTGTTGGTGACATTGTCGGCACGGATCAGGCCGTAGTTGGTGACACTCAGTTCGCCGGTAAACACGTCGCCCTTCTGCATGTCGGGCAGGGTGATGCTGAGCGGGTCGAGCATGACCACGGCGACGGGGACGTGGGTTTCGAAGGTGGCTTCGAGTTTGATCTCGTAGCGGTCTTCGAGGTTGATCTCGTTCACTTGCCATTCGACGCTGATGATCTGGTTCATCAGGAACACGTCTTCGGCGACGGTGATGCCGGGTTTAACCCACAGGCGGCCGGCGACGCTTTCGTGGTCGAAGGCGGTAACCCGGTAGCTGTAGCGACCGGCGGGCAGGTCTTTGAGCAGGGCTTCGCCGTTGGCGTCACTGTTGATGGTGCGGGTTTCGGAGAGCACCTGTTCGTTCTGCAGTTCGATCTTGGCACCTTGCAGGCCGGGGATCAGCTGGTTGTCTTCTCCCAGGGTGGCGGTGTAGATGTCACTGATATGGAAGAAGGCGTCGCCCATTTCCGAGGTGACAACGGCGACGTAGAGGGGCACGCTGAAGCTGTGGCCGCCGTCGCCGGTGATCTGCAGTTTGAAGCTGTAGTTCCCCTGGGCAACGCTGCTGTCCGGGGCGAAGCGCAGGCTGACGTCGCGACTGGCCCCGATGCCCAGGTCGCCGAGACTGTTGGTGCCGTTGAGGCCGATCCAGTCCGGGGCGGGGTTGCCGGCGTCGTCCAGCAGTTCCAGGGTGCCGTTGTGCAGCACGTCGAAGCCGGTGTTGTTGAGAGTGAGGGCTTCGGTGGTGCTGTCGCCCAGTAATACGCCGGTGTCGATAAACGCCGGTTTGGTGGTGATCACCGGGCGGCTTTCCGAGAGGCGGTATTCCACGGCGATGTCTTCCAACACCTGTGGGCTGCCGTTGACGTCGGCGAGAACCTGGAAGTACAGGAAGCCGTTTTCCGGGGCGAGGTTGTCGCCCATCAGGGTGAGGTTGATCACGCCTTTGGCTTTCGGGGCCAGGTCGATGATGGCGCCCGGATCCAGGTGGAGTCCGCTTGGGATCTGCAGCTGGGCGTCGTCAGGGGCGGCGACAGAGACCAAGCGGACGTTGCTCAGGTCGCTGCTGTAGCCGGCCTTGACGGTGATCGGGATCACCTGGTTGTAGTTGCGCGGTACCCGGATACTGACCTGGTTCGGGGTCACTGCCGAGGTGAGTACGCTGAACTCGCCCTGGTTGGGACGCGCGAGGCTGTCCGGGTGGATGACGGAGACGCGCCAGATACCACTCTGCCCTTGCGGGTCGAAGGTGTAGCTGAAGCGGCCGTCGCTGTCGGTGATGACGGAGGCCTGACGCTCGAACCCGCGCAGTGCCATCACCAGGGTCAGGGGGACGTTGCCGGTGGCGGTGTCGCTGCCGCGGTCAATGGCCTGGCCGGTGAGGGTGACGGTGTCTTCGGCGGTGTAGATCTCCGCTGGGGTCACGGCATCCAGGGCGCCGTAGTAGGCGGTCTCCTGCAGGGAGGCCTGGGTGCGGGTGCCGTTACCGTCGATGATCACTTCGGTGGCTTTGCCGGTGTGGTAACGGAAGTGATCCACTTCCAGGGCAACGGTGACCAGATCCGGGGCGGCGGCAGGGATAGGCACTTCGATCCAGTCGGAGACGAAGCTTTGCCCCGCCTGCAGGCGTGCGACGGTGGCACCATTGGCGACGGTGATGACGTTGCCGGTGAACTGCTGCACGGGCTGCTGTGACAGGAGGTTGCCGTCGCTGTCTTCGATCCGCAGGCGAACCTCGTTGGAGGCAGCCTTGCCGTTGCTGCGGGCCATGAGCAGTTCGGTTTCCACGGCGGAGGTATTCTCCAGGGTGAAGCGGAACTTGCCGAGGCCGCCGCGATAGACGGTGTCGGATTCCAGCGACAGGCGCAGGGCGCCGTCGCCGACGAGCACCTGATCCTGGGCCTGGATAAATACCAGTTCGCCGGGCAGTGGTGACTGCTCGAGGCGCAGCTGGATATCGCTGAGGGTGCTCAGCTTGGCGTAACCGCCGATGACGATGGGCACTTCGACGAGACCGCCGGCGGCGACGCTGAAGCTGGCGGACTGGTGCTCACGCGGTGCGCCATTGTCACTGACGGTGGCGAACAGCCGTACGCCGGTGACATTTTGGGTGCCGCGGTTTTGCACCCGGAAGCGCACTTCGTTCATCACGCCGCGTTCCAGTACCGACTGACCTTCGGCCGGCTCGATCACTTCGACCGAGAGTGCCGGCAACAGCAGGCTGTGGCCAATGCTGGTCGCGCCCTGGTTGTCTTCGGCAATCACGGTGTAACGGCGCTCGGCGGTGACGCCTTGGGCGCCGGCGGTGAAGCCTTCATCGACGAAGGTGGTGGGGTTGCCGCTGTGGGAGATCAGCGCGGTGGTGATCTCCTGCAGGTTCTCTACTCCTTCACCCGTGTCCCCCTCGCCCGCTGCACCGGCACCGTCCACATACACCCGGTAGCCGGCAATGGCAGCACCGCTGTGGTGCCATTGCAGTTGCGGGTGGCCATCAGCGTTGACGGTGATGCTGAGGTCGCTCACCGGCAGCAGGCCGAAGTTGAGGTAGGCGGTGTCGCTGGGCACGGACTCGTTGCCGGCGTCGTCCAGTGCGGTAATCGCATAGGCGTGCTGGCTCTCGCTGGGGTTGCTGTCCAGCGCGATGGGCTCGGGGATACCAGTCTGCAGCGGGGTGACGTTCTGCAACAGCTCGGCGGTGGCGTTTTCCCCTTCGCCGAGGTTGAGACGGTAGAGGTTGTAGGTAAGTGTTACGCCCTCTTCCGTGTTGCCCTGGGCATCACTGGTCGGCGCGGTCCAGGTGGCGACGATGCCGGCACCGTTCAGTTCCAGCGCCAGATCCGCCGGCGCGGCCGGGGCGATGCTGTCAGCACGCACGGCCACCGGGGCGCTCAGGGCACTGACGGCGACCTGCTCGTTGCTGCGGCGTTCACTGGCAATGGCGTAGTAGTACTGGCCATCGCCGGGCAGCTGGTCGACGGTATTGGTGTCGGTAAGGCGCAGCAGTTCGGTGAACTCGGCTTCGCTCCCCGCACGGCGATACAGGACGTAGCGCGCGTCTTCCACCGGATCCCACTCAAGGGCCACGCCGGCATTGGGCTGGGCGATCGCTTTGAGGTTCTGCGGGATATCCAGTGGCGGCAAGTCGCCCTGGTACACCTGGAAGGCGTTGCGCACACGCACTTTGTCGCCCAGGTTATCCAGATCGTCGGCGGCCTGGTAACTGAAGCTGAGGTTGGCCACCGAGGGGTTGCCCTCGGCATCCTGTCCGGCAGTGGTGGGCAGGATGAAGTTGCCCACCCACAGGGGTTCGCCGTCGCTGGACTGAGCATCGCGGGTCAGGCTGATACCGGCGCTGTACTCGGCGATGGCAACCGTGTCGAGCTGCGGGATCAGGGTGGGCTGTGTGCCGGGCTTTACTTCGTCGTTCAGCTTGGCCACCACTTCCACCAACAAACCGTTCTGCCCGTCGACCTTGAGCGGTGCACCGGGGTTGAGGGTCAGGGCGATGACTTCGGGGCCCTTGGCGTCGATCAGCAGGGTGCCGCCGGCGTCGATCAGGGTGCCGCGGTTACCCACATCATCGTGGGCCGACATGACCGCATACGCGGTACCCGAGAGCATACCGGGCTCGATCATAAAACTGCCGGTATACAGGGTGTCGTCGCTGTAGTCTTTGCGCAGTTCGACGGTCAGCGGGACACCGCCTTCCGGTACCAGCGCGAAGTAGGGTTTGTTGCGCAGGGGTTCATCAAACTGCACCGCCAGTTCCACAGTCCCCGGGGCATAGCGGCCCGTGGCACTATCCACAAGCCCATTGGACTGGTAGCCGATATTTACAACACGGGGGCCGGCGCTGTCGGCGTTGGCTTCGACCACGCTGGACAGGGCACTTTCGGTGGCCGCGGCATTGACGGCGGTGACGGCGTAGAAGTAATGGCCATCCTCTGCCGGCAGGTCGCTGAACTTGGGTTCCTTCAACAGCTGGCTGTTGAGCTTCTGCGCCTGTTGCGGGTTACCGAAGGTCGCCGTGGCCCGGTATACGTTGTAACCGGCGGTGATGTTGTTGGCATCGCTGCTCTCCACCTGGTCCCAGGACAGGGAGATCTGTCCCAGTTCCCGCTCGATGACGGTCAGGTTGGCCGGTGCATCCGGGATCGAGGTGTTGAGTTCGATGGTGCGCGCGGCACTGTGCGGGCCGAAGCCACCGCTGCGGCCGGGGTACTCCGCCGCGGCGGTAATACTGTTTTGACCTTCTTCCAGGGTGACCTCGATCTGGAACTTGCCATAGCTGTTCACCAGCTGGGTGTCACCGGTCGCGGTGCCATCGCGGTACAGCTGCACCTGGGTGCCCTGCTCGGCCTCACCCTGGATCAGTACCCGCGGCTGGTTGCTGATGGTGCCTTCCACCGGGGCGGTAATCTGCGGTGCGGCGGGCGAGGCCAGTAACACACTGAAGGCGTACTGGCCGATGGTGCTGTTCTCCCACACGTCGTAAACCTTGACCATCAGGGCGTGATCGCCATCGGTCAGGGTCTGCAGGGTGAGAGAACGGCCGAAGGCGCCGTTGCTGGCGGCGTACTCGGTCCCCAGCAAAATACCATCGACAAAGAACTCCACGCGGGCAATGTCCGAGTCGTCACTGGCGGTGATCTGGAAGCGGCCATCCTGGGACAGCTGCGGTACCGCCAGCAGGTCCAGCAGGTCGCTGCCCTGCTGATAGTGCGCGGCACTGATCACCGGGCCGTCCGTATCCGCGACCGGGGTCACCGCCACCGGGGTTACCTGCGGGTCGCTGCCGCCGGAGATATTGACCGATGCCACGGCCACGTAATACGTGGTGCCGTTCTTCAGGCCGGCCAGGGACCAGGTCTGCTCGCTGTCAGAGGCGAGCCCCCGGCTCTGGATCTTCTTCGCCTGCAGACCTTCCAGCGAACTGAAGTTGGCTTCCTGTACATACACCGCGTAGTGCTTCAGCAGGTTGTACGGGGCAACACTGGACCAGGTGATCTCGATCTGACTGCTCTTCGGTACCACGGAGACCGTCGCCGGGTTCGGCAACAGGGTGGTGCCGGCATCGGTGACTCCGGCGGAGCCATTACCGCTGCTATCGTAAGCGGACACGCGGATCGGGTACGACGTGGCCGGGCTGAGGCCGGTCACGGTGTACTGCACCACCGCCGCGGGATCAGACAGGGACGCCAGCGGGATATCATCCACACGACCTTCGGCATCATTGATAAACGCCACGTGATAACCCGCCAGATCGCCGTCGCTGTTGGCGGACGGGTTCCAGCTCAGGGACAGGCTATCCGCACCCGGCACCACCACCAGGTTGGCGACCTCATCCGGCGCCTGGGTATCCACCGGCACCGCCGAGGCAGAAGCCACTGCCGGGTTGAACAGCGCCTGCGTGTCGAACGCCACGACCGCAAAGTGCGCTTCGGTGGCACGCGGCAAGCCCTCCACACGGAACTGTTTGGTGCCTTGGGGAACCACGGCTACCGGGGTTTTACCCGCAATATCGCTAAACGCCGCAGCGCTTTGATAAATACGGTACTCACTGATGTCGTTACCGTTGGTGAACTCGTCGTAGCTGCTCCAATCCAGCAACAGATCGGTACCATCGCCACTGGGATCGATCGACAAGGCAACCGGTCCCGGCGGGTTGTTATCGTAACGGATCGCGGCCGTGGTCGGCGTGCTCGCATTACCCGCCGCATCGCGCACCACAAACTCGATGGTGTTATCCCCCTGCAGCAGGGCAACCTGGGTACTCCAGGTGGTCTCCGCTGACGCCACCACCGCCAGACTGCCGTTAACCAAGACTGCGCTGCCCGCTTCCTTACTACCAGTAAAGGTCTGGGCATTGACGGTGGTGATCGATGGGTATTCACCCAATACGGCGGGTGCCGGTGGGGTGTAGTCCAGCACGAACGTATAGGTCTTCTGGATGGACAGGTTACCGAGCTTGTCTGCAATACGCGCAACGATCTCGTACTCGCCATCGAGGAATGGGGCTTCGGGGGTGAACTGAACCTGGCCTTCGTACAGCGCCATGGAGCCGGACAGGGCTACGCCGTTGCGCTTAACCACCAGGGAGCTGGAATCGAGGTCGATACCACTGCCTTCCTCGGTGACCACCA
>NZ_JBLWFL010000028.1:0-12321 GCF_048323715.1 Microbulbifer weihaiensis | reverse complement strand
AATGCGATGATTCGAGAAAAACAAGCGTGGTGTGCAACTTAAATTTTGGGTGGTTGACACCACAGTCGCTTGTTAGGCACTTTTGAGCGCGCTACGCAGTATATCCAGTGAGCGAGCCACTTCATTTATAAGTGATCTAAGTGTTTCTAAGACTTCTCCTTCGTGCCGTGGAGAGTCGATATAGAACCAAGTTTCAACTAGGACGTCTATAGCTTTTTGGTAGATATGCATGAACGGCGGAAGCACTGCCCCAATCTCCTTAGGGTTGTACATGCGCGAAGTCCAAACTACGTCCTTCTTGCTCATGCCCGCCCCACAATCCGTTAAACCACCCGGGAAGTCCGGAATTTGCTCCTGAATCATTCGGCTATCTATCCTTGAAAAGTTTCCTGCTGGGGTGGGGAACTTGTGTTTGTCTCCTACGTTTACTTCGTGAAGCAAAACCAGAATAAAATTCCCACCCTCGCCGTGGTAGGCTTTCAACGACTTCAGGGCTTCAAAAAATTCCTGGCCAGCCTTATCACCCTGTCTAGATCTAATCGTCTGCTCATAACTAGCAGAGTCTTTTGAAATTGGAAACTGAATTGCTTTATGCTTTTCTTGTGGTAAGTTAGGCGAAATTGCCTCGAAATATGCTTGATCTATGGCAGATCTCAGGTTGTGAAAAAGCTCGCCGCACCGGATCACTAGACGATCTAGGGAATCACTGTTTTTCTTAGCCAAGGTAGCTCTCTGATGCGTTGAGGCATCCGTCTCGAGCACATACAAATACGGCGGATCTGTTTTCATCTTAGCCTCTATCTCCACCAAGATCTCTTCCGCACGCTCTAGCTTTAAAACGGAATTTGTGAAATTTCCTGTATTCATTATGCTCGTTCCGTAACTTGCCTAACGCCGCCAGCAGGGGCAGCTTACCTTGTGCGCGTTTTGCGCAACAATGGGAGCGCAGCGACCTGTGCAAAATGTGCACAAGGTAAGCTGTCCCGCGGAGGGCCGAAGGCCCGTAGCAAACTGCCTGGCCTTGTTAGGCATTCACTGCAGCTCCATGCCATATTCTTTAGCCATTGGCGCTGGGACAAATGACGAAAAATTCGAGATTTGAATAACTTTAGGAGAACCTGAATCGTTTCCGAACACATAATAATGGCTTATTCTTTGATCAATCCACCCAGAGCATGTGCTAGTAATTTTATTTTCTACCATGAAATAGTCTTCAGGAGGGCCTTTAAATGATTTTTGCACCTCAAATGTAACTATCTGATGATCCTCTCCCACTTCTTCAAAAGAAATAATTTTTCCGAAAAATACAATTTCATATTTTTCTAGAAATTTTTTGGGCTCCAGAGCTATCGTTGAGCTTGGCTCGGCGATACAACCTATAGCTGGAGCGCCAAGAAGTAGAATATATAGGGACAGAAAATATTTCATGGGTATTACGTATGCCTAACGCCCAGCGCAGGCGCAGCCAGCGCGGAGCACTTTTTGTGTCAATGTTTGAGCGCCAGCGAGTAACACAAAAGGTGCGTAGCGTTGGCTGTCGTTCTGCCGCTGATTGTTATATTTTTTTTACCCACCACAATGCCAACGGAGTTACAACGGCTGATACAACGTAGTAGAAAAACAAAACTGGCATTGAGAATGGACTCAAGAGCCAATCAAGATAGTACTCAAACCTTGTACATTCCCAAACCGCATCAAGTAACCCTGCACAATGTATACCATCATAACCTTTAAAGGAGTGCCAGTACGTGGTGAGCATATAGGTAATCAGGGGAAAAACTAGCCCCGAGAGAATTACTATTTTTCTTTTGCTCACATACTCTCCGAAAATATAACGCCGCAAGCAACGGCGGCCAATACGTAGTTTCTGCTGTGTTAAGTTGAGAGCGGAGCGAACAACACAGCAGAAACGGAGTGTTGGGCGTCCAGCCAAGTGTGTTTTCACTTGGCGTTGTTGCCTTGCTTTGTTAGGCATTTTTAGGAATAGTTTCATTCCAGAGTGTACGTGCTGACAGTTCTAAAGTGGAGCCTTGATACCAAGATCTTAACTCTTTCGCAGCACTAATCCATTCATTTGGATCACGATTTTGGTAAACCATATAATCGTGATTTATAGCATCCGACCAACAATCAAAGAAGTATCTAAGAACCGCGCCTTTGCCGTCTATTTCTAGGGCCAGATCTAGATCATCAAAGACATCCCCGATCTCGCGGGAGTCTCTCTGCCCAGCATCTATTGCTTTATCAATAAGCTGAATCTTGGCTTCAATATCCATTAGTGCCTAACGCCGCCAGCAGGGGCAGCTTACTTTGTGCGCGTTTTGCGCGAAAATGGGAGCGCAGCGACCTGCGCAAAACGTGCACAAAGTAAGCTGTCCCGCGCAGGGCCGAAGGCCCGTAGCATACTGCCTGGCCTTGTTATAAGCCCTACAGGAGTCCAAAATTTTCCATGAAATTCTCATAGAACTCCTTTTCTTCAATAGTCAGAAGCTCTTCATGTTCCAGCAATGAGTCAACAGCTTCACCGAGGATAAACTTTTCATCAGAATTTCCAAGAGAAAGCTCCGACGCCGCAAATTCCAATAAAGCAACCGCGAAATCTTGATCAATCCTATCGTCTGATGACAGTTCTATAGCCGCCAGTATTTTCAGAATTGTGGTTGCATTTGCGTTGGTCATATTTGCTTATAACGCCGCCGGCAGGGGCAGCTTACCTTGTGCGCGTTTTGCGCGAAAATGGGAGCGTAGCGACCAGCGCAAAATGTGCACAAGGTAAGCTGTCCCGCGGAGGGCCGCAGGCCCGGAGCAAATTGCCCGGCCTTGTTATGTGCCACTACTCGCACCTGACCTCCTTTTGAGTTTCCGCCGAGCAGAAAATGCGAATATTGTTAAAAACAATAACGCAGCAGAAGTTTGAATTGCTCCTTTAACAATAACCCCTGTCGAACACTCACCGGATGGATCTGTTGGTGTGCCTACACGATAGAATGGGAAAAAACCAAACTCTTTTTTGTGGCCGCAGAGACCATCCCATTCTTCATATGCAAACCCGAATAGAACAGATAACGCAAAAAGAACGAGAAATATTACAGAAACTGGTATGACTCTATTCTTCATTTTCTATGCCGGACACATAACGCCGCGCACAGGGGCGGCTTACTTTATGCGCGTTTTGCGCGAAAATGTGAGAGCAGCGACCAGCGCAAGACGTGCATAAAGTAAGCCGTCCCTTTGCTGCGCATTGTTATGCGCTGCCGCCCCGGACTCCGATTGCGGAGTATACATAGTCTGGCCGCCCCCTCTCTTTGAGGTATGGCTCAACATTTTTGTATGGAACCAAGTTAGCTAGTTTTCCGCGAACTATTACTGCCGCATACCAGCCAACTTCCGCTACTTTTGTGCTACCACAAGAGGTTTTTGGATTTAGATACTTCATATACCTACCACTTTGATACCCCCAACCATGTAGCAACTGAACTATTACAACATCTGGATAGTTCTTTTCACCAGCCACTTCCAGAATTTTTACTATCGCCAAATTTTTGCTAGCTGCGATTTCTTCATAGTTTGGTCCGGTTTCCGGATAGATATACCGAAAACTCCCATTTGGTGAGGTTGGCGGAACTATTTTAGGCACAGGATATTCACAGGCCGACACATACTGCGCGAAAAAAATAGTAAAAACTACGAGTACAAAGCTTCTCATTCTTTATGCCGCATAACGCCGCCGGCAGGGGCAGCTTACCTTGTGCAATTTTTGCGCGAAAATGGGAGCAGAGCGACCAGCGCAAAAAGTGCGCAAGGTAAGCTGTCCCGCGGAGGGCCGTAGGCCCGGAGCAAATTGCCCGGCCTTGTTAGTGTTGGGCCCACCAGCACAAGTTTGCTACTTGCACTGCACCACCATGCCTTTGTCTGAGGTGGCTATGGGATTACCATCAAAGCCTGTCATGACCCCAGGTTGATTATGAGAAGAAACCACATCGTAACCGCCAGGGCAGACTGCGCCAGCCTTCTCGTAACACTTTGAAATTGAAACAGCAGTGCCAGAGCAGTTGATGGTATAACCAACGGCGCCACTTGGAAGCACAATTTTATTTGCGCTTGCACAACCTACCATTGCACCCAAGACAAAAATGGCAATTACTTTTCTCATATTTTCTTCCTTATTATTTTATTGGTATCGTTGAACACTAACGCCCGCAACAGGGGCGACCAATGCTATGCACGTTTTGTGCGAAACTGGGAGCGCAGCGACCCGCACTAAACGTGCATAGCGTTGGGCGTCCCGCGGAGGCCCGAAGAGCCGTAGCAAACTGCTTGCGTTTGTTAAGGCAGACTTCACTCACAGCCAGCATCAGAGCCACCGAAATCTAGCCCTCCATCAAACCCGCAATTCGAGATTGATGTTACATTTAGCTTTCCTCTCTTTTGACGCAACTCACTTTTTAGCGCCTCATTTTGTTTTTTTAGAGCTATTTTTTCAGACTCAGAGAATCTCTGATCATCTTGGAGTTCAGCGCCGCAATACATGCAGATATCAAAACCTGTATTCTGAATCTGACGATTACAGGCACTGCATGTACCTTTCTTCATATGATGCTAATGCCTTAACGTTGCTAGCAGGGGCGGCCGGCGCGTAGCGTTGGCCGTCCAGCCCAGCCCCGAAGGGGATGGGCGAGCCTGCCTAGCCTGGTTATGGCTGACGCGCTCCGGACCAACTACTAGCACTTTGCCAGCCACGGCTTGGCTGGCCACCGCCCGAAAATTACGAGGAAAGAATGCCGCACTCTCCCCAACCTATTTTTATCTTACTGGCAGGCCAAAATACTGCAGCGGACTACCCTCTTCTACCGAACCCGAGCGAACACTCTAGGAACGAAACTGCTAAATGTGCCATGGCAAGAAGCCAAATACTGGAAACGAAAACTGTGCGCAAAAGTTTGAACGGCGCAGTTATCAATTTTTACCGACCGGCACCATAACGCCTGGCTCAGCCGCCGTAAAAAATGGCGGTTGTTTTGCCGGGTTTATGGCAAAACAAGTGACAGTTTTTGCGGTCGGTTGCAGCCACTTGTTATGCGCTCACTCTCTGTGTAGTTAATACGTTAGCTTCTTTGAGCAGACCACGGTTTGCAAAACCATAAATAATTGCAGCCAAGCCAAATAGCAAACCGATAACTAACCAATTATTAGCACCCAATGGAGTGCTTATATATTGCTCGATTTTACTGTCTAAGAAGAAAATTGCTAATAAGAATGCGTAAAATGAATATGTGCCTTTAGCTTTTTTATCAAATGCTGTTTCACCGCTCATATCATCTTTGATATTGGCACCACACTGAGGACATAAAAATCCCTCTTTTACCCCATTTTTGAAGTCATCCTTAATTTGGCTTCCTTCAAATCTAGAGCTACACACACAACATTGATATTTCATTTCTTCCTTGATGTAAATGCCGATACTTGATGTTCATTGCGCATAAGGCCGCCAGCAGGGGCAGCTTACCTTGTACGCGATTTGCGCGAAAATGGGAGCGCAGCGACCCGCGCAAAACGTGCACAAGGTAAGCTGTCCCGCGGAGGGCCACAGGCCCGGAGCTTTACTGCCTGGCATTGTTATGAGTTACCTCGCACTTTGCCTTTTACACCTGAGAGCTTCAAAGGCCCGAAGTACATTTTCGCAATTTTTAAAACGAGCGAAATGACTAAAGGTACAACCAAGTAAGTTACTGCTCCAAAGCCTATTAGATTGATGCTTTCATTCTCTAGAAGCGCTAATACCGCTTGAAGTAGTAGTAAATATAAAAGAACCGCACCGAAAATCAGTACAAATTTAAACCAACCGTGAACTTGGAATATAGATACGCAATTTCGACAGATGTAAGCTGCTGAGAACAATGGGATCTCTAGAGTTTTTTTCTTACATTCTGGGCAGTTTCGTTTAAGCATGCGTAATTTCAACTGACTCATAACGCCCAGCGCAGGCGCAGCCAGCGCGGAGCGCGTTTTGTGTTAATGTTTGAGCGTCAGCGAGTAACACAAAAGGTGCGTAGCGTTGGCTGTCGCTCTGCCGCTGCTTGTTATGCATGATGCAGCTCCTGAAGCCTTTCAAAGACCGGATCCAGCCTCCTATTTTTTAGGATTTGCTCCCAAGATCCATCACAAAATCTTTCAGACCTGGCCGCGGCAGTTAAGGCCCACTTGATTTCTTCTGTGGTCGCGTTTTCTATTGACTCTAGAATGCCGCTAATCTCTTTTGGCTGATATTCATATGCAACCCAAGGGGGAGACTGCAACAATTTCATGAAATTTGTAATTTCTTCCGGATAAATAGGGTATCCATCACTACGAGAGATCTCATGAACAGCTGAAACTGCTGCTTGATAGCTCAACACCAATTTCCATATATCTTCAATTTTCACTATCTCAGCATTCCTTTGCATAACGCCGCCGGCAGGGGCAGCTTACCTTGTGCGCTTTTTGCGCAAAAATGGGAGCACAGCGACCTGCGCAAAACGTGCACAAGGTAAGCTGTCCCACGGAGGGCCGAAGGCCCGGAGTAAATTGCCCGGCCTTGTTATGCATTACTTTGGTGGCAGCACACCAGGCAACTTGGAAAGTTGTTCGCGCAGCTCATCCTGGAACCGTTGTGCGATAGCATCTGAAATATCTCCAACTGACTCGGTTCCCTCGAATTTATGTCGAGAAGTGATCACGTGAGCAATCAAAGAGCTTCCTATTGCAGCCGAAACAAAGGGAAGTATTAGGACAGCCACTTCAATATCTATTTTGATTGATGACATCCCAGGATCTGCAATATTTCGATCAACTATCGCCTCAACCCCGTGCAGCATTCCCAAAAATATCGCCGATGTAAGAATAAGAAGAGAACCTACGCAAAATGAAAGCCATCTTGCTGTTTTTTCGCTACGAACAAGCCAGCAAAGTAGTGAAGATACTGTCAAGTGTCCCATTACGACAAATACAAAAGTTGAGTCAACTGCATTAAATAAATCCATGATTTCTAGTTCTCCATTGCATAACGCCGTGCGCAGCGGCGGCTTACTTTGTGTGTATTTTGCACGAAAATAGGAGCGCAGCGACTGTGCAAAAGACGCACAAAGTAAGACGTCGGCTGCCGCACCTTGTTAGTGCGATGTACCACTGTGGGTCACCAGTACTTCTGTGGGCTTGCTCTCAACTCCAAGCGAATTAACTGCGATCACCTTTACTTTGAGGTTAATGGGCTCCTGAATGTCTGATGCGCCATCTAGCCAAACGAAGCGAACATTTTTCCTGCCGGGAATAGGAGTGATGAGCTCCTTAGGGAATACCGCTTCGGGACCTTCACCATCTACAACGATGAACTTATAACCAGTTAACCTACGATGATTGGTGATTACTACCTCTATGGTCCCGGCGTCAGCGCACATACTACCAATTCCATCTCTGCCTCTCGAAATTTCACCGATGGCTATTTCGGGTTTTGGAACCTTAACCGAAGCCAAAGCTATTGGTGGTGCGGTCTGGAATATTTCGTATGTCCTAGGAAATGAGCATCCCCATGAATCAACGGAAAATACAGCTGCGAAAAATGGAATTAAATATTTCATGGATGAACGTGCACTAACGTTGCTAGCAGGGGCGGCCGACGCGTAGCGTTGGACGTCCAGCCCAGCCCCGAAGGGGATGGGCGAGCCTGCCTAGCCTGGTTATGGCTGACGCGCTCTGAACCAACTACTAGCACTCTGCCAGCCACGGCTTGGCTGGCCACCGCCCGAAAATTACGAGGAAAGAATACCGCGCTTTCCTCAACCTATTTTTATCTTATTGGCACTCCGCAATACTGCAGCGGAATTGCCCTATTCTACCGAACCCAAGCGTACACACTAGGAACGAAACTGCTTAAATATGCCACGGCAAAACGCGAAATACTGGATGCCAGAACTGTGCGCAAAACTTGCAGCATCACTAAAAATATTTTTTACCGACCGGCACCATAACGCTGCCGGCAGGGGCAGCTTACCTTGTGCGCGTTTTGCGCAAAAATGGGAGCGCAGCGACCTGCGCAAAACGTGCACAAGGTAAGCTGTCCCGCGGAGGGCCGCAGGCCCGGAGCAAATTGCCCGGCCTTGTTATGAATTGGGACCACTAAATGCAAACCGTGCAGATAAGTTGGTACAACTCAGATTTATCTTTCATTAATGGCTTAGACGAAACACGGATTACTTGGTCAAGATCATGCAAGAAGCCTTTTCCGGGAGGACATTGGCCTTCGATCTCTCCACGCCTGATTGAAACTTTCCAATATTCCAACTGGTCGCCTTCCATATAGTACTCAGCAAGCTCTTTCATTGCTGCATAACATTGTTCATTTGTAGGCCATTGCATCGTAATCCTTACGATTCATAACGCCCAGCGCAGGCGCAGCCAGCGCGGAGCGTATTTTGTGTTAATGTTTGAGCGCCAGCGAGTAACACAAAATGCGCGTAGTGTTGGCTGTCGCTCTGCCGCTGTTTGTTAGCCATTGGTGTACTGCCACAATGCGGATGTATCTTTGACTAATGATTCAATCCGATTTGATAGCAACTTAGATTTTTCCCAATGCTCAAGAACATGCAAATCTTCTACATAAAAGAGGCCATATAGAAGTTTGCCAAGCTTGGAGTACACAGCCCTTTCATCGCCCTGTGCATACATTTGCGGAAGAATCATATTTTCAAGGCCTGCGTAAGTCGACCGGATCTCGTTTCTACCGCCAAACAAGTAATATTGTATATGGCCAAGTTCCGCTTGTTTGGGTCCTTTTACATGGAGCAATAATTCGCCATCTTCAGATGCTATGTAAATACCCACCAGATCTTCGCGCTCTGCTAGCTCTCGAGCCAATTTTTTCAATTCATCCATGCTTTTGGCCTTTTGGCTAACGCCGCGCTCAGGGGCGGCTTACCTTATGTGCGTTTTTGCACAAAAATAGGAGCGAAGCGACTGTGCAAAAAGGTGCATACGGTAAGCCGTCGCCTTGCAGCGCCTTGTTAAATTTCCTTGCCAATTGCGCTTAAGAAATCGCTTTTTGCTTGTGGTGAGACCATGATCGACTTGCCGCTAGAGTACGTAATCCGAAGTCGGTCTAAGGACAAAGCGGGGCTCGACAACGTATTGTGCGTAGCGGTTACCGAAGATATTTCATCTACCGGGACTGACCATGAAAAAGGCCCACTGTGAATCTTTAGCACTCCATCTGAAACGATATAGTTTGTCGAGAACATAATCCAGACAGGCAAAATTACTCCAAGCGCAGAAATAGTCGCAACTATAGCTAGATTCGCACCCGAGATTGGTTGGACCATCAATAAATAGATAGCGATAATCATGCTAAATATGACAGATCCCCAGATAATGACTGCCAGCCATGTGTCAACTTTAGACTGAAACTCTTGCATGAGTACCCTCCAGAAATTTAACGCCCAGCGCAGGCGCAGCCAGCGCGGAGCACCTTTTGTGTTAATGTTTGAGCGACAGCGAGTAACACAAAAGGTGCGTAGTGTTGGCTGTCGCTCTGCCGCTGATTGTTATGCGTGACGCAAAGCGCGGTGCCTATTTAGTGTCTGAAGCCAAGGGCTGCACTTTCCACTCTAGCTGGGATTGTGTATTTCCCAAACCCACTTCAACATTACCTAACCTGCTTTCCAGGGCTTCAATTTTCTCTTTTAGCTCAGAAATTTGAGCTTCATTTTTCTCTATTTGAGCAAGCAGCTCACTTTCATTTTTGTTTGAAGCTTGAGCAAAAGCAATCATCGCTACGCCCAAAATTAAAGACGCGGTGAGAACCCCAATCTTCTTAATTCCCATATATGAATCTCCGTTTCTTCTCGATTACTATTGACGCATAACGCCCAGCGCAGGCGCAGCCAGCGCGGAGTACTTTTTGTGTTAATGTTTGAGCGCCAGCGAGTAACACAAAAAGTGCGTAGCGTTGGCTGTCGCTCTGCCGCTGATTGTTAGGCATGGGACCACCTGGATCGGATTTCTCCGACTCTATTGTGGAAATCACCATAAATGCTGGTATCAGCATCATACCAATTTTGATTGTGGGCTATATGGGCTAGACAATTACCCAGAATCCCTTCTATACCGCTTAAAAATTCACCGTTTTCATCTAAAATGTACTCAAACAAAGCAAGGAAACAAGACGGCGCATCACTATCTCCCTTACTCTTTTCACTCACTAAATACTCAACAAATGCCTTTATATAAAACTGAAACGGTTTCTTTGGCATGTAGTAAAAATCTTCGCTGTAGAAGAGTGCATTATCTTCAATAAGTGAAAAAGCCTCCTCAAACGACTTCCCCTGAAAATGCTCGATCGCGGATTCTTCATCCCACCCAGTTGGAACCAGATATGTCCAAGAATTTTTTTTGGGTATCGTCATTCAGGATGCCTAACGCCGCGAGCAGCGGCAGCTTGCTTTGGGCGCTTTATGCGCAAAAATAGGAGCGAAGCGACCTGCGCATAAAGCGCACAAAGTAAGCTGTCCGGTGGAGGCCCGAAGGGCCGGAACGAACTGCCTCGCTTTGTTAAAACTTTTGGTCTGAGCTATCTGACTTGGGTGCAATTTTCGCCGCCATATAGAACAGTAATACAAAGTACTGGGTAACTAAAGCTAATACAATCCATGCGATTTTTGGATATAGGCGAACCGAACTTACAGTCGATATCCAATATGCTGACGCAATACTTGGCAATACATAGGCGATTGAACTAAGTGCAATACGTGCAAAATAGTTCCTAAACCCCTCAGAAAATCCACTCTCTGCTTCAAAAATCTCAATAAGAGACGACTCAATCGGGTATAGAAAATAGGTAAGCAACTGAATCGGCACGGCTATTGCCATCAGAATAACAAATCTTCCTATCTCAGAGCTCAATTGCTGATACCTCAAGTTTTAACGCCCGCAGCAGGGGCGGCTTACCTTGTGCGAGTTTTGCGCGAAAATGGGAGCGAAGCGACCCGCGCAAAATGTGCACAAGGTAAGCCGTCCCGCGGAGGCCCGAAGGGCCGGAGCAAACTGCCTGCGATTGTTATGAGTTTTACTCCTGGATTTTGGAAATGCCATTTGGATCTCTGCCGCACGCCCTTAGCCACCCAGACATTTCCTCTAACGAAAATGATTCCTTGGTATGCCACCCCTCCTCAGATCCATTAACGGTATACCAAGTAGATTTATGCAACTCTTCTATACCGTCAATGATTTTGCAATCTTTCTCGAAAGATGCTCTGAATTCTTCAGCAGATAAATCATGCTTCTTTTGATGAGATGAACAGCCAAAAATCTTCACTCCCAACAAAAGTAAGACCATCCATTTCTTTGCCAACGCACTTTATCCTATATGGACTCATAACGCCGCGCTCAGCCGCAGCTTACTTTGGGCGCTTTGTTGCGCGAAAATAGGAGCGTAGCGACTGCGTAACAAAGTGCTCAAAGTAAGATGTCGGCTGCAGCGCCTGGTTATGGCTGACGCGCTCCGAAATACCTACGGGCACCGAATGCGCCGAAGCTCCTTAAAAACGAGGAAAGAACTTCCAGCTTCCCCCAACCAATTATTCTCTTATTGGCACTCCGCATTACTGCAGCGGATTTGCCGCAATTCCTACGGACTTAAACGAAAGCACTGGGAACGAAACTGCTTGATTTTATCATGGCAAATAGCCAAATACTGCGGGCCAAAACAGTGCTTTCAATTACACGCTGGCACAGGCCACAAATTTAACAGCCCGGCACCATAACGCCCACGGCAGGGGCGGCTTACCTTATGCGCGATTTGCGCGAAAATGGGAGCGAAGCGACCCGCGCAAAACGTGCATAAGGTAAGCCGTCCCGCGGAGGCCCGGAGGGCCGTAGCTTCACTGACCGTGTTTGTTATGTTCTGGATTTACTCAAGGGGTCGTTTAAAGAAATGTACCTCGCCTTCCGTGACATAGATCAACTCCCAGCCTTCCGCCCCCAGATCATTTAGCTTTTTATGATACAAGGTAATTAGTTCATCAGCATCGACGCTTGCAAGGTCCAACTGATGAAGCGGGCTCTTTCGATTAAGAGGATCTATTCGGACTCTTTTATATTCCCACTTGTTAGCTGTCTGGGTCTCTGACAGACATCCAGACAGAATTGCACCAAATAGTAATACACCAAAATACTTAACTACTTTTTTGATATTTATCTCCTTATGGATAACTCGGGGAACTGGTCTTACCCACAAAAAGTAGACACTATAACTATGCGCATTTGCGCTCATACTCTGCTGGACTTGTGTAACCC
>NZ_JBLWFL010000027.1:0-15988 GCF_048323715.1 Microbulbifer weihaiensis | reverse complement strand
GGATAACCACCAGCACCAAAATCCAGTGGCTGCTTATAATCGCCGAATGGGGCATTTGTATTCCCAGTCGTAGACGCTCGACCGCCAAGACCACCATAACTTCCACCAGAGTAGAGATAGTCGCCCGCAAGCGGTAAGTCACCCTTACCATTCAGATTAATACTCGAAGCTGCGTCAATTTTTACCGATTCATCAATCTCTAAAACCAACACATTAGCCGCAGAGTCTGAGTGCGTAATTACCCCTCCATTCTGAATAATCAGACTTTTAAAATTATGTTCTCCATCAATGGTAACTTCCGCCCCATCAACAATGACATCTTTCCCCTCGTACTCCATATCTGAAGATGTAATATGGAAGTTTTCATTGAAAACGATCGTCTCAGGTATCGACATTCCTTGAAAATGTTCTTCAATATCCTCTGAGGCAAGAGATTTGGAATAAAAAGCGACATCACCAATCAATCCCTGAACCGCCTCCAGCGCCATGCCATCCACATCGGAAAGTTGGTACGCCTCCAAAATTCCACTGCCGTATATCGCAAGGAGCGGAGTGTCGTAACTGGACATTGCGAAAGAAGTACCGCTGATTGGCAGCCCGGCACTGTCCAGGGCCCAATCAACCCCGTCCCACGAATAAGCCCTTAACTCATCGTTAGAGCTATCGATAAAAGCTACTCTGCCCCCACCTATTGATGTGACAAATACGCCCCCGGCTGGTGAAACACTTAAGGCATTGCCAATCTGAATCCAGTCGACCCCATCAAACAAATAAGTTCGCAATTCATCGCTCGCGCTGTCGGCATAGGCAATCGTATTGGTTGCAATCGATGCTATTTTCGCACTTGTTGACGCTCCAGGAAGGGCGCCACCCAACTTTGTCCAGTTAGTTCCATCCCACTCATAAGCAAATAAAGAGCCTTCCCGAAATGCAATACGATTTGTATCAATTGTGGTTACAGACACAGTTCCGAAGTAAGCGTCTAATTGAAGAGTATTGCCAACTTGGGACCAGTCGGTTCCATCCCAAGAAAATGTTCTCAGGCTCGAACCTTTTATTTCCGAATAATCTCCCGCCAGAACTATTTCAGTAGCGCTTAATCTTGCCATTGATGTCGAAGACAGTGACCCGAGCTGCAAACTGTTACCGACTTGGGACCAGTCGCTTCCATTCCACTGATATGTCCTCAACTGCTCGTTATTTGTATCTACATATACGATAGTGGACGCATCAATAAATACAGTTGCACCACTTCCACCTCCAGCACCAGCGATGCTTAAGCTATTTCCAACCTTCGACCATTCGTTGTCTAAATATGTGGCATTGTCCGGCTGCCCACCCAGATAAAAAGGCTGGGCAGTGGGTAAAATGCCCCCGCTGTAGCTAACCGATGCGACAACCTCGCCATTGCGAAACAGACTCAGAGAGCTACCACTGTAGGTAACAGCCAAGTAGTACCACTCATCCAAAGCTGCGACCTGGGGATCGGAAAGGGCTATGGTTTGCTGGCCGTCGTTGAGTACGAAGGCAAAATGGCCGGCGGTCTGTGCGCCAGTGTCGAAAGTGCGGGAGTTGCCAGCGAGGTGGAGGCTGAATGGCACACTGCCGGCATCACCCTCCCCCTGTTGCAGCAGAATATGGCGACCAGTGATCTCGTCAAGTTTTACCCAGAGCTCCAGGGTGAAGGGCGTAGCGAAAGCAGATAGCGCTGTATTCAGCGACAGATATTGCTCCTGGCCGTCGAAGACTACCGCGTCCGCAATCACGCGTTCGCTGTCAACAAATTCCGGAGTGCGTTTGCTGGTGAAAGCGGGTGCATTACCAGTTTCGTCGTTTAGAGTGGAACCTTGGTTTCGCTCCATGGCCCAGTAGGCGATGGGGCCATCGGCCATTATCAGATCCCGGTATTCACCCGCCTGTGAAGATGTGGTTACAACAAGAAAGCCAAACGCAATAACAAGTAATGAAAGTAAACGCCCTTTCATTGATTCCCCCAAATTCCAAAGGGCCAATTTGCCCGTAGTCCAGCAGCGGTTGTATTTTTCGCTGCTGTTGGCAGATGCGTTGCGCTATCTGCCTATCCTTTTTTGTTGTTGTAGCGGCAAGCGGCCGCGCCTACAAATAAGTCTTGGGGAACCGCCAAAAAGTAGCGGGCGGGTGGCAGATGGTGGCCGCCGGAGCGCAGAGAGCGAAATGTATAGATAATACATGAGCATCCCGAGCACCGCCGGAGGCCATCAGGCACACGCACAGTAGTTTTTCAGCGACTCCCTAACAGTCTCACTGCCAGGCTGCTGCCCTGCTCTCACTCAACTGAGCCTGCTGTTCGCCACTTAAACTGATCAAACCGTCTTGTGGAACACCGATAGCCGTCATTAAATCGGCCAGATCATTGACGTTTTCCACCAATAGCTGCGCGCCGGATTCTGTTTCGATGATTTCGATTGCGTCCGCCGTCAACTGCCAGTTGCGAATCTGCACTTTCTCGGAACCGCCCAGAAGGTAGATATCCAGATGTGATCCGTTCTTGACCAACCACAGGTCTTCCGGAGCAATGGCACCTTCGAACCGCAGCCTATCTTCCGCGCTGGAGCCGGAATCGCGAATGGAGTCGATACCATCACCACGGGAAAACAGGTAGATATCCCCACCACTGTTGCCGATTAGGGTATCAGTGCCCTCGCCGCCGCGAATCGTATCGTTGCGGGAAGAGCCTTTAACCGTATCGTTGCCTTTCGACGCATCGATTTCAGCAATACCAACGAGCTCAGTAGAAGAGAAGTCCAGCACGTTATTACCTGTACTTCCCTGAACAATATCGGTACCACCATTACCATTGATTAATTCAACCGTATTGGCTCCGGAATAAGCAGCGAGACGTATCAGATCATTGCCGATTGTTCCTCGCACTTCATCGGAACCATCGCCACCTGAGTAGCGGTCATAACCCGTATCGCCTGCGGTCACTACAAATAAATCATCTCCACCTTCGCCATACAGGTTATCACTCCCTGCACCACCTTCGATGGTGTCGTCTTCGGAAGTGCCGTAAACCGTATCGTTACCAGACAGGGCATTGATAAGCACAATGTTTACCAACGATGTATTACGGAAATCCAACGTATTGTTCGCGCTGCTACCCAGGATTTGGTCACTACCACCATTTCCGTCAATTACCTCCACGGTGTTATCACCGGCGAAAACGGTAAAACGGAATTCATCATCACCACTCGAGCCTTGCAGGGTATCGGTACCCTCCCCGCCCTGATAACGGTTATGGCCGGTATCGCCTGGGGTATGGATAAATACGTCATCACCGGCATTGCCATAAACGCTGTCACTACCCAAACCACCGATGATGACATCGGCGGCTGCCGTACCATAAACCGTGTCATTCCCTGCGGCGGCATCAATCTGGGAAATATTCAGTAGTGTTACTTCTGAGAAATCCAAAACATTGTTGCTGTCATTAGAAAGTATCCGGTTAACACCACCTTTCCCGTCAATCTTCTCCACGGTGTAGACACCGTTAAAAACAGAAAATATCAGGTCATCATCGACATCGGTTCCCAGGATCTGGTCAAATCCATTGCCGCCAATGTAGCGATCACTTCCGGGATCACCTTCGGTAATCAAGAAAGTATCGTCACCATCGCCGCCATCGACATAGTCGCTTCCCATGCCTCCAATAATGGTGTCAGCCGCACTGGTTCCGTATACCGTGTCGTTCCCGCCCGCGGCATCTATCGAAATGATTCCAATGAGCTGAGTATTGGAGAAATCGAGGGTGTTATTGGTATCCGTTCCCAATATGCGGTCTTCGCCTCCGTACCCATCAATGATTTCTACCGATGCCTCACCGGCGAACGCCGAGAAGCGGAATTCATCATTTCCAGGTGTACCTTGCAGGGTGTCTGTTCCTGCACCGCCTCGATATTGGTCAAACCCGGCATCACCCTCGGTAAGCTTGAAGAGATCGTCGCCCGCTTCACCGTATACAATGTCGCTGCCGACGCCCCCCACAATGACATCCGCCAGCTCAGACCCATAGACGGTGTCATTGCCATCTCCCGCGTTAATCAGTGCGATATTGACCAGCTCTGTGCCGCGGAAATCGAGTATGTTATTGCTGGCGGTACCAGAAATAATATTGTGGCCCGCTGCACCATCGATTTTTTCTACCTGTGCCTCGCCCCTGAAAACACTAAAGATCAAGGTGTCATCGGCGGCAGAGCCAATCAACGTATCGTAGCCGTCGCCACCTTCTATTCGATCGGCACTGGTATCGCCTTCGGTGACAATGAAGATATCGTCACCACCATTGCCATACAGGTAATCGGAACCGTTGCCACCGATAATACGATCCGCATTGTCAGTGCCATACGCTGTATCGTTACCGTCGCCCATATCGATTTCCTGGATATTGAGCAACTGGGTTTCACTGAAATCGAACACGTTGTTCGTACTGGATGCGACCAAACGGTTAATACCCGCCCCACCGTCAATGATCTCTACGCGGCTATTGCCCCGGAATACACTTAACCTGATATCGTCATCTGCATCCGAACCCAGCAGGCGGTCTACACCATCTCCGCCGTTATAGTGATCAAAGCCGGTGTCACCTTCGGTTATGTAGAAAGTATCGGCACCGCCGTTACCATAAATGAGGTCAGAGCCCAAGCCGCCAATGATCACGTCAGGCGACGCTGATCCTTTAACCGTGTCGTTGCCACTACCTGCATCAATCAAATCAATCGATATTAACTGGGTTTCTGAGAAATCGAGTACGTTGTTGGCAGCACTACCCAGGATCTGGTTCATTCCGCCATCACCATCGATGACTTCTACCCGTGCAACACCATTGAACACACTCAACTGGATCGCATCGTCTGCAGAGGTGCCGACTATCCAGTCTTCGCCGTCACCACCTTCATAACGATCAAAGCCTGTATCTCCCGCTGTCAAGGGGAAACGGTCGTCACCGGCCTCACCGTAAAGCCTGTCACTACCCATTCCACCGACGATGGTATCAGCAGAACTGGATCCATAGATGCTGTCATTTCCTGCACCACCCGCTATACGGGCAATATTGATCAGGCTCACACCACGGAAATCGAGGGTATTGTTGGTATCCGAACCCTTAATAAAATTGACTCCGGCACCACCGTCAATGGCCTCGACCCGCGCATCGCCATTAAAGACATTGAAGCGGAACCAGTCATCGCCATCACCACCAATGATCTGGTCAAAGCCTGCGCCGCCTTCAACCCGGTCGTAGCCGGCATCATTGCCCTCGATAACGAATATATCGTCGCCCGCATTGCCATAGAGGCGATCGCTGCCTTTATTACCGATAATCTTATCGTTCGATGAACTACCGTATACGGTATCGTTTCCATCGAGTGCATCGATGAAGGCGATATTCAGCAACTCGGTATTTGAAAAATCCAATACGTTGTTTGCACTAGTACCATAAATCGCATTAAAGCCACCACTTCCGTCTATACGCTCAACAGTGGCCGCACCGGTAAATACACTCAGCCGAATGGCATCATCACTCGCACCGCCAAGTATCTGGTCAAAGCCGTCGCCACCGTCTACGCGATCCGCATGGCCATCATTACCTTCTATGACAAACGTATCGTTGCCACCTTCGCCATAGAGTTTATCAGCGCCGGTGCCACCAATAACGACGTCATCGCCTTCGCCTGCGAAGATCGTATCGTTACCCGCTTTGCCATCAATGATGTCGGCACCATCACTGCCTTGCAGATTGTTGTTACCAGAGTCGCCTTCGACATTGACCAGTGAATCGCCCGGCTGAATTGTCCAAACAAACTTGGAGAAATCGATCACTTGAGACGCAGGATGGCGGATTACCAATACCTCATCACCAGGCACCGTGGCATCAGCGCCTATATTCTGGAATGTTTGAGTGCCGCCACTGATTACGCTGGCGGAATAATTCAGGTCCGGGGATCCCAGCAGTGTAAGAGTCGCACTCGCAGACACCAGCCCACTGCCGCTATTGGTTAAACCTGTACGGTAGTGGGAATCCACTTCCACGCCACCCGCTACGGGGACTTCCTGCTCAAGCGTGTACTGGCAAATAAAGAGCGTCTGTCCGGGAGCTTCGCTATCAGCGTTGATCAACTCAATACTATCCAGCAAATAACCACTGTACGCGGCATCAGCACTCTGAGCCGGCTGGAACACCAGGTTGAACGGGCGATTGCCATCTACCTCACAGTCATCAACACCTTGTATTTGAATGGTCTGGGGGGTGTCCCAGTTGTCGGCGGTAAACTGTAGATAGTTTTCACCTAACAAACGCGCTTCGCTGCTGTCTGACACCGACACATTCAGAGTCAGGCTGGTACCCGTCTGTAATGGCTGATCCAGCACCACACTTACCGCCGCGATTACTGTTCCCGCCTCATCCGTCAACAGATCCGTCTGCGGTGTCGCGGTAATACGCTTGGTCTGCGATGGCACCACAATATTGCAGCAGCCATCCGCCACGACCGTGCTGTCTTCATCGGAAATTTCCAGCTGCAATGTGTAGTTGCCTGGCATCAGGCCGGATGCATCCCAGCGGTACTGATCACCAGCGCCATCAGCATCTTCAGCAATATCGGCCGCAATCAACGTGCGTCCACTACCTTCGTACAGGTAGTAAATGGAGATGGTGGCACTGCTGTCTGGGTCAGTGTCTTGCCATTGAATCAGGATTTCCGGCTCGGCCAGTGTAATTTGGCTGTCGGGCAGGATCAGGGCGATTGTGGGCGCATCGTTCACACCGTTTTCGTTGACCGCAAACGAATTCACTTCACTCCAGTCGCTAACGCCACCTTTGCCGTCGTTCGCACTCGCACGCCAGTAATAATGGGTGTTGTCATCAAGATCAAAGCCCGGTGTCCATTGGGTTCCGGCCTGAAGCTGGCTGGCGACCAGCAGCGTCAGTGCGGCATCGGAGTAGATCTCGAACTGGTATTGCACCGCATCCCCGTCCGGATCCACGACTGGATTGACCTCGAACAATGGGCGTAGCGACTCGACCACCGCACTGGCACCGGGATTGTGCAAGGTGGGTACTGGCGGTGCCGTGTTGTCTGCATTCACGTTGAAACTGGCTGTTACCCAGTCGCTCTCCACCGCACCATCACTGACCTTCACCCGCCAATAGTAGGTGGTGTCTTCCAGCAGACCGTCAACGGTCCACGAGGTTTCCTGTGCCGCTTCAGTAATGGTCCCGGAAGCACGTTTTTCCGCACTGTCAAAGCTCGACTGGCTATCCACTTCAAAGTGATAAGTAAGGGGTTGCTGCTCCGGGTCTACGCCATTGCGCACCCGCAACGCCACACCGTTGTTCGGCAACCAATCCTGCAGTGCGCCACTTGGCGCAACAATCGTGGGCGCTAGGGGTTTGTTATTTTCCGTACTGACCAGAAAGGTGCCCGGTACGCTATCGGTACGCACGCCGTGCTCATCCTGTACCCATGCGTTCCAGACATAGGCATTGTCTTCCGCAAGCGGGTTTGGCACCTGCCACTTGGTCTGGAAGTTGCCGCCAGGCAACAGGCCGGAAACCTGGGCGATGGGGTTTTCCAGATCGGACTCGTGAAACAGGTCAAAGCCGTAAGAGAGGGTATCGCGGTCCAGATCCAATGCGTGAGCCACGACCAGCGTGGGCCGCAAGTCCGCCACTATGGCATTCGCCGCCGGGGCAACGATGGCTGCGGCGCTGGGCGCATCGTTCGCGGTGTTTACAAAGAAGCGGCTCGCCTGCCACTCGGAGGCGACCGGCACTTCGCCACTGCCTTCTTCTACCTGAGTGATTGCGCGCACACGCCAGTAATAGAGGGTGTTATCGGAAATGGCTTTGCCGGACAACAGCTCACCGGCCGCCACCGTCCAGGTGGTTGTCACCGAGCCTTCTACTTGAGTCGATTCCGCCACCTTGTTCAGCATGGCTTCTTCGGCATAAATCTCGAACTGGTAACCGACCGTCATCTCCGGTGCGTGCTCACCGTTGGTGACCACCAGCGTCGGCAACAGGCTGCTGGCACCGGCAAGCACTTCGCCGTCATACACCGGACTGGCGATTTGCGGTACACCGGGCGCCACCTCAGGTACAGTGGGATCACTGCCCACAGCTTCTTCCTGGGCATCGGTACGGCCATCTTCGTCGTAATCGCCCGAGCCATCGCGATCCAGATTGCCGAAGTGTTCCATTTCCCAGGCATCGTTCAGGCCATCGCCATCGGTATCGTCTGCCGGGTTTACCGCGATATTGACCGAGCGCTGGCTGGAGAGCACACCGTCTGTTGCGGTAAATGTAATCGCATAATTGCCGGCCTGACCGATCGCCGGCAGCCAGCGGAAAATACCTGTGCCGTCACCGCCATCGGTAAAGGTGGCACCGGCGGGAAGCGTAGTTGCGCTCAGTTTGGGCACCGAGCCATTGGGGTCGGAAGACTGCACCAGGAAGCCAACCTGGCTCCCTTCATGGGTATTGCGATCCAGAATGGCCTGGATCACCGGCGCCTGGGGCACCTCGCTGGCATCCACAAAATACAGGGTATAGCTACCGGTACTGCCGAAATCGAACACATTGATAAAGTGATCGAAGTCGATATTGTTCTCAGCGCGCTCCTTGGAGATCCAGTAGTTGGCGCTATCGAGCAGCTTGCCGTCATCCCGCACCACTTTGTGCAGTACTTTTCCCCCCGCATAAGGGTCGGATACCTTGACGAAACCAAAACCGGCTTCCGCCGAGCCGGACAGCGCACGGGTGCCTGAAGTCTCAACCCCCAAGCTATAACTGAGCTGCGGCACTTGCGCGCAGCTTTTACACAGCGCCAGATCTGCACCCGTGGCTTGGCTTTCGTACACGTAGTAGTTGTCGTCCGCACCATAAGCGAGGAAATCCGGCACGGCATCGCGCCCGGCAAGATCCACTTTTACATCCCGCACCAGCAGATGGGCATTGGTGGCTTTGATCAATGATGTGAGCTCACCACCCAGTTCGTTGGCATGGGTAAAGCTCGCATTAAACGAAGTAAATTTTCCGGAGAGCGTGGACTCCATGATCCAGCGGCCCGCTTTCATCGCACTGGGCTCAATCTGGCCGAAATCGATCAACAGGCTGGGCTGTGCGGCCTGATTTTCGACGAAACTTTTGGTGATGGTGAAGTCGATCGCCAGGCCCTGCTCATTATCGACGATCTTGGGCTGGGCAGATTCGATCTTGACCTTGTTCGCCGCACCAAAGCCGCTGTTATCGATGCGCACGCCGAGTGTGTAGGGTTCTGGGGGCTCTATCTCGGTAGTAAATGCATCGTCGCCTATGACTTCTTCGGTGAGGAAGTAATCCAGGGTGAGCAGCGGTTGGGGTTTTACCACAATGGAATCCGGGGCCACTTCCACCACTTCTTCTTTACCGCCGTATGTATAGGAAAGGGTGGCGCCGACAAAGAACAGCTTGCCATTTTCGGTTTCCCCCGCAGCATTGGCCGTGGGGACAATCAACCAGCGGAACTCCCCGACATTACCAGCATTGATCACCGCATCGGTCACTGCACCGTTATCACCGGTGACCAGGGAACTCACACTCTGGGTATCGTCAATACGGATAAAAAAAGCCGCATCGCTGACGGAGGTATCTGAGGTCGCAGTAACGGCATTGCCATCGGCATCGGTAAAAATGACCGAAATAGCAATATCCTCAATGGAATAGGTATCCAGGCTATTGGTAATGCGCATGATGGCTTCAAAGCCCTGGCGCTCCAGTGTCAGCTCCTGAAGAATTTCAATGCGCACTTCTGCGCAAAGCGCCTCTTCCTGAGCAGTAGCGGCCGCCGGCACTATCAATGTGCTGATCCAAATCGCCGCCAGAATCCCCCAACGCTGCAACATGTTCCCTATTCCTAATTTTCGTAATGCTTTTAATTAATTCTTTTGAAATCGAGCCCTTCGGCTACAACATTGCCGAAACAGCTCGACCTTCAATCTATTTCCGTTCGCGGCCGCCCAGGCCTGCGATGCTCCACCCTGAGCCCTACCCTGCGTTCGATCTCATCCACAAACCGGCCATTACCGGTCAGCTGGTTGCGAGACCAGGCCTCATTCAAAAAGGCCAGCTCGTCGGCCGATACCCCAGCCTGAACAAATTCTTTATACGCCGCTAAGCGCTCGACGCTATTGCGCCCCATTCGCTGCAGCTCTACGTGCTTATCCAGCGCACAACCTTCATTGAAACCAACCCGCTCGCGATAACTGGACCACTTGTATTGGCGTGGCCCACGCACCATGCCGGCGCGCACCGGGTTCAGCTCGATATAACGGCAACAAGCAAGAAAATATGACTCCACCTGCACAACGCTCGCTTTGAAACGCCCCTCCCACAGAGAACCCCGGCGCCCTTCCAGCTTATTCACATAGGCCGCCTGTCGCCCGGCAACCCGCTTCATCAGCAGCGAAATCGATTCCGCCCTATCTCCTTGCTCCAACCGCAGGTGGACATGATTGGTCATCAAGCACCAGGCGTACAACTTGATCCCCAACTTATCCTTCCACTCGAACAAGTTGTCCCGGTAATACTGATAATCCTCATCCGCAAGACTACTTACTTATTTTGGCGCCTCGCGGTTGTGCCCACGCTGCACAATATGATGTGGCATATTCGCCACCAACATTATCGCCTTCCTTGGCATAGCTCTTCTCAATCGTTCTTGGCGTCACTCCCTGCCTTGTTTATTTGGGCGTCTTAAATAGATCTGTCCCCTTTATGATCCCTTTATTTTTTTATCTCTTTATCTCCGCAACAGTAATATCTAAATTAGTTTCTACGCTTTTCATAATCCTTAGCCCATACAATTTCCAAATTTCTAATTCTAAACAAGGCTTTATGATTGAATAGAGCATATTTTCAATCCAGTGTGGGCTTTCAAAGGAAACATCGACTATATCTTCAATTGCCAAACCGTAACTTTCGATTTCCTCTAGAAGTTCTAAAATCTGGTATTGATCTACCGCAGTCATGGACATATTGATCAAAATTTGGACTAGCTTGTAGCAGTACTTTGAAGCCAAATTTAGCGAAGCTTTCAAGTTCAATTCACCCAAAAACTTAGTTGCCGCCGACGTTAAATTTACATCCCCTACCTCTACTATCCCCTTCCCCCAAATAAGCAAGCTTGTTAAGTCACAATCTCCTGACATAGGTCTAACTCTATCCCCATAAATGTAGATAGTCGCCAGATATAGACGAAGGTATATATTCTGGACATCTAGAAGGCTTATAACGCCACTTTCATAAATGCCCCACTGAATTTCATAGAGAAAATCAGGATTCAGATCTTCAACAGTCTTTACAAGGAAAACATTTTCGTAACCGAAATCATTTGCCCCCTTAAACCCCCCCATAAACCTGGAAGACTCTTCTATATCGCCAATAGAGAATTGACGCTTCAGGGAAGAAACTAGCTGATCAAACGGCCTTGCTTTTTTATTTGCCACAATCGCCACACCTTTGCTTCAAACGTTCGTATTTCCTCTTTGCCTGCTGCTCAGCCAACTTGTGATTAACTGTAGTTGGGATAACAGAATCGCAGTCAAGCTGGTTGTACAGCTTTCTACCTTCCCACTCAGCCTTCGCTCCTTTTAATCTGAACTCACAACTTGCGGTTGTAACTGAGGAAGCCGCCTGACCTGCTTTATACGCTTTGTAGATCATCTTGCAGGTTCTAATCCGATGCTTTTTCGCTTTCTTGTAATTTTTATATGCTTTCCACCCCAGAAGCGCAACGCGTACTCCAACAACTACAATGGGTACCCACACCACCTCACCAGTTGGATCGATTAACGCGACTGGGTTGTTTGCAGTATAAGCAAAACTGTTTAAGCCACCCTTTAATCCAATAGGATCAGTCTGTATGTACCTTCCCAGTCCCGGCGAATAGTCCCTGAACAAGTTCCAATGGAGCCCGCTCTCAACATCAAAGTACTGCCCCGGAAACCTCAAATTATTCCCAACAGTCTCAGCAAGGATCTCAGCCTTACCAAAAGCCTCATACCGAGCCTCCCAAACCACAGCCCCAGACTTATCCACCATCCGCTGCGGCGTACCCAAATGATCATTCTGGTAGTAATAAACTTCCCCTGATGCCACCCGCTGGAATAATGGCTCCGTCATCCAGGGCATACCAGGCTTGAAGTGGTACTCCTTTATCAAATTCCCGCCAGCATCATATTCAGCGCCCATACCTTCTTCGTTATAGAGGAAATAAGTCGCACTATCGGTCTGCTTGCGAATCCGCTGCCCGTAAGGGTTGTACTGATACTCCCCTACTGTCTGCGCATTCTTATCGACAGCAATCAAACGCTCTTCATGGTTATAGCGATAATCCCAAGTAACCCCGCCCTGTACCTTCTGCGTGGTATGACCATTGTCGCTGTACTGGAAACTGGCCGGATCATCACCGGTGATTGCCGTCAGCTGGTTGTGGTCGTTGTAGTCCAGCACCTCAGAGGAGGACGGAATAAATTCCGTCCCCGCGGCTTCGCCGCCCGTCCCCTCAACCTCACCGGTCGCATAGTCGGTACGGTTGCCCACCCCGTCATACCCAAACTGCTCGTCATTCGCCGACAGCTCCAGCGGATAATCCGCCTCTGTCAGCCGATAAAGATCGTCATAAGCAAACGCATAAGCCCCATGCTCGGTATCAATCCCCTTGATATTGCTCTCAAGATCATACTCGTACAGGGCCGTCGCTTTATCATTGCCCGCAGAGTCCTCCAGAATGCGCTCTTTCACCCGCAGGAAATCGTCGTAGGTCAAAGTGATCTTGTTGCCACCGGGCAACAACAAAGTCTGCGGAGCCAGCCAGTTGAAGTTGGTCCACGCCAGCTGCCCCTCCCCGGGCACGTGCACCGCCGCCAGCTGGTTGTTCTTGTTGTAGTAATAGGTGTAGGTAATACCTTCCGGATTGGTATAGGTCTTCTTCAGCCCATTGCCGTAATAGGTGTAGCTATAGCCTTTGGAGAAAGCGATATCCACGGCCTGCGCGCCTTCACCGTAATAATCCACCTGCACGGATTCCAAGCGATTCAGCGCATCGTAGGTATAGGTTTCGCCGTGGTGGACGATATCCGCAGTCGCGTTGGCGGTGTCCGCGCCGGGCAGCTGGGTGTAGCCGGTGTACTGGGCCTTGGCGTTGTAGTGGTAATCCACCACCTTGACCGGCTGTGCATTGTCTTTCTGCGCGAACACTTCCAGCTTGCTCAGGCGGTTGGCGTCGTCGTAGCTGTAGCTGCGCTTTTCCTGCTGTGGATTGATCACCTCAACGAGATTGCCATTGGCATCGTAGTTGTAGACGCGCTGCTTGTTGGTACCGATAAAGTCGTGCTTGGTTTCGGTCTTCAGGCGGTCGACCTTATCGTAGGTGTAGACCGTCAGGCGACCTTCCGGGTCTGTCACCTGCAGCAGGTTGTCGCGGGCATCGTAGGTGAATTTGGTCTTCTTGGCTTCACCATTGACCGGATCGACAATGGCTACCAGCCGGTACAGATTGTCATACTCATACTTTTCGGTGTTTTCCAGCGCGTCGGTGTCACTGGTGAGATTGCTCCCCAGGTCGTAGCCGTATCCACGCAGGTACTCGAGGTTGTTGGCCTTCTGCTTACTCTGCTCGATACGATCGCGCTTGTCGTACCCAAGCTCTTCCGCATAGGTGGGGTATTCGATTTTCGACAGCAGGTTCTGCTGGTAAGTGTACTTGGTGCGGTTCTGCTCACCGTCAACTATGGCGCTCAGGCGGTTCTGGCTGTCGTATTCAAGACCGATTGTGGAACCTTCGGCATCGGTGATGGTAGCGACCCGATTGCCTTTATCGTAATCCAGCTTGAGCAGGTTGCCCGCATCATCGGTGACGGTGCGCGGCAGGCCTGAGGCGTTATTGATGATATGCAGGCTGCTGCCACTGGCATCGGTAACCTTAACCAGATCGCCGGCGGCATCGTATTCGTATTTGAAACCCTGGCCGTAAGGGTTGAGGTCTGACAACAGGTTGCCTACGGCATCATAGACCTTGGGCCAGATTTTCAGACGGGCATCCACGACAGTGTGTGCATAGCCGTTCGCGTCGTAATCTTTGTATTCAGTAACTTCAAGCTCGGGGCTGGTAACTTTGGTTACGTTGCCGTAGTCATCGTACTCCCAGCTCGTGGTCGCCAGTGCGGTATTGGCTGCGGTGGATTCACCGGTAGTCTGGGTCTTCACCTGCCCGTATTCATCATAAGTGTAACGGGTAATACGCTGGTCATCTGTGCCCGCAGCTTCCGTCAACGTCAGCAAATTGCCTTTGGCGTCGTACTCGTATTCGGTGATTACTCCACGTTCATCGCGCTCTTTAAGCGGCAAAGAAAGCACTGTGTTCCACTCAGTGGTGGTGTAAGTGCCGTCCGGGTTTTCAGTGCGGGTAATATTGCGGAAAGTATCGTAGTAGTGCTTGGTTTCAAGGCCACGGGCATCCGTGGTCACACTACTGAGAATACGAATGGGGGCCGCATTCGCGCTGGCGACCAGCAAGGTGGAGCCCTCGTAACGGTACTGTTTGGCAAGATCTTGAGCGGTTTTGTTCTCGGAGTAGGTATAATCAACTTCGTACTGAAGCTCACCACCGATCAGTTCTTTGATGGGCATGCCCATCAGGTTGTACCAGGTTTCCGTGATCACACCGGAGTTGTCGCTCTGGACAACCTTGAATTCCTTATCTCCGTTTACGCTGTGGGAATAGCGAACGCCAGCCCCATCTGCCGTCTCATAACCATTCAGATGGCCATCCGCATTTGTAGAATATTTGGTTACACGCCCATTTGGGTCTGTCACACTCTTCAAAGTGCGGGAATTATTGGTACGCAACTCGTAGTTGTAATGCCAGGATTTCCCTCTGACATCAACGACTTCAATCAGTTGGCGATAATTGAGAGAATCATCGCTGTCTGATCCGTACTTGTAATTGACAGTACGCCCAGTGTAATCCTCTATCGCTTTAAGGCGGTATGGGCCAACCAGCTGACCGTTTTCAAGCTGAATATATTGTTCCCAATGGTAAGTGATAACCGTATTGCCAAGATGATCCTTAATCTTGGCTATACGATCGCCATCATACTCAAAGCTGACACGAATGTTGTTTCTATCTTCATAGTACGCAATCGCGCCTTGCGAATAGCGAATCAAATTGCCACGACGATCCGTCCAAGTATAGCCCAAGCTATCTTTAACGATGGTCTGATTTAAAAGTGATCGGTAGGTATTACTACCCGCTGCAATACAGGTCACATAGTCATAGCGAAACCTCTCTGGACGATAAGCCTGATCATTGCGAAACAAATAGAATTGGAATGGTTGAGCACAGTTATTTGGTGAGCTTTGCGTCTGCCGGGCGGCTAGTCCAAATCGTCCTGCACCGCCCCCTCCCGCTCCGCGATTGAATACGCCTTTACCAAACTCTTGCAACGCGATCTGTCGGGCTTCCTGCTCGAAAGCCTCTAACGCGATGACGCCCTCCGCCTTCAACTTGGCGACTTGTTGCGTGTAATTAAGAATTGGATTCCAGCGGCTATTCCATTCCCAGCCCGTACTGGTCCAGCGACGCGTCATACGTACGCTGCCACCGAGAACTTTGACCTGCATATCCTCCAGGTCTTCCATATTCTGTGAGGTAACGGGCCGTGGCTTAGCGCCATCACTGATGATGCCGGGCTTGCCGTGGGCCAAGGAACCCAAGAGAAGCGCACAAACTGATAAAGCCAAAGCCCCATAACTGGCAAGCTGCCCACGCCTTGGTTTGCGAGCTGGTGCGATGTTTTCTGACTTTTCGTCCCTGGCACAAAACTTCATTGTTATATTCCTGGTCTTCATTCAAGCAGCGGGAGTTCACGCCTCCCGCTTCCCCATTTTCTATTTGCCGTTCTTACTCGGCAC
>NZ_JBLWFL010000026.1:0-16153 GCF_048323715.1 Microbulbifer weihaiensis | reverse complement strand
TTTTACCGTGGTCAACGTGACCGATGGTGCCCACGTTTACGTGGGGCTTGGAACGTTCAAACTTTTCTTTTGCCATTTTCAATGTCCTCTAGCTAAAAGAAGTTAGGGCTATTACCTAGTAAATTAAGCCTTGTTTTTCGCGATGATTTCATCAGCGACGTTCTTGGGCGCTTCTGCGTACTTCTGGAATTCCATGGTGTAGGTAGCACGGCCCTGAGTAGCAGAACGCAGGTCAGTTGCGTAGCCGAACATTTCAGCCAGCGGAACCTCAGCGTTGATCACCTTGCCGGATGAATTCTCATCCATGCCCTGGATCAGGCCACGACGACGGTTCAGGTCGCCAACCACATCACCCATGTTTTCTTCCGGAGTAACCACTTCCACCTTCATGATCGGCTCAAGCAGTACCGCGCCACCCTTCTGGGCCAACTGCTTGGTCGCCATGGAAGCGGCGATTTTGAACGCCATTTCGTTGGAGTCCACATCGTGGTAGGAACCATCAAAGATGGTAGCCTTCAGACCCAGCAGCGGGTAGCCAGCCAGAACACCATTCTGCATCTGCTCGGCGATACCCTTCTGGATCGCAGGTACGTATTCCTTCGGAACCACACCGCCAACGATTTCGTTGACGAATTCCAGCTGGTCTTCCGATTCCTCGTCCAGGTTCGGCTCGAAGCGGATCCAAACGTGACCGTACTGACCGCGACCACCGGACTGACGAACGAACTTGCCTTCAATCTCACACTTGTTGGTGATGCGCTCACGGTAGGCTACCTGCGGCTTACCAATGTTCGCTTCAACATTGAACTCGCGACGCATACGGTCGACGATGATGTCGAGGTGCAGCTCACCCATACCGGAGATGATGGTCTGGCCAGTCTCTTCGTCGGTCTTCACACGGAAAGACGGGTCTTCCTGAGCCAGCTTGCCCAGTGCGATACCCATTTTTTCCTGGTCCGGCTTGGACTTCGGCTCTACCGCTACGGAGATTACCGGCTCCGGGAACTCCATACGCTCGAGAACAATCTTGTTATTCTCGTCACACAGGGTGTCACCAGTAGTGGTGTCTTTCAGACCGATTGCCGCGGCGATGTCACCAGCCAGTACTTCTTTGATTTCCTGACGGTTGTTGGAGTGCATCTGCACCATACGGCCGATACGCTCGCGCTTCATCTTCACGGAGTTGTATACGCCAGTACCGCTCTCCAGCTTACCGGAGTACACGCGGAAGAAGGTCAGGGTACCAACGAAGGGGTCGGTAGCGATTTTGAACGCCAGTGCAGCGAACGGTGCATTGTCGTCAGCAGGACGGGTCTCTACGGTTTCACCGTCTTCCAGCGTACCTTCGATCGCCTTCACCTGGTTCGGTGCCGGCAGGAATTCGATAACCGCGTCCAGCATGGCCTGTACGCCCTTGTTCTTGAACGCAGAGCCGCCCAGAACCGGTACGATTTCGTTGGCCAGGGTGCGCTGACGGATGGCTGCCTTGATTTCTTCTTCGGTCAGCTCACCTTCTTCCAGGTACTTCTCCATCAGCTCTTCGCTGGCTTCCGCAGCTGCTTCTACCAGGAACTCGCGCATTTCATCGCACTCGTCCTGCAGATCCGCCGGGATGTCACCATATTCGAAGGTCATGCCCTGGTCAGCTTCGTTCCACAGGATGGCCTTCATCTTGATCAGGTCGACAACGCCCTTGAACTCGTCTTCAGAGCCGATGGTCATCTGCAGCGGAACCGCATTTGCATTCAGGCGGGTTTTCAGCTGGTTGACAACATTGCGGAAGTTGGCACCGGTACGGTCCATCTTGTTTACGAATACCATGCGCGGTACTTCGTATTTGTTAGCCTGACGCCATACGGTCTCGGTCTGCGGCTGTACGCCGGAAGAGCCACACAGTACAACTACAGCACCGTCCAGTACGCGCAGGGAGCGCTCTACTTCGATGGTGAAGTCAACGTGCCCGGGGGTGTCGATGATGTTGATGCGGTGCTGGTCAAACTGCTGCTGCATACCAGCCCAGAAACAGGTGGTCGCTGCAGAAGTAATGGTAATACCACGCTCCTGCTCCTGCTCCATCCAGTCCATGGTTGCGGCGCCTTCATGCACCTCACCAATCTTGTGGGACAGACCAGTGTAGAAAAGTACACGCTCGGTGGTGGTGGTTTTACCAGCGTCTACGTGGGCGCAGATACCGATATTGCGATAGCGTGCGATAGGCGTTTTACGTGCCACAGTTGTATCCTCGATATAACGGCAAAAGGCAGCGCGGAAACTTCCTTGCTGCCTTTCGGTATTAATTTCCGATGGTAATAATCATCAGACTTGGAAGCGCCACTATCTTAGAAACGATAGTGAGAGAACGCCTTGTTGGCTTCCGCCATACGGTGCACGTCTTCACGCTTCTTGACCGCGCCGCCCTTGTTCTGGGAAGCATCAATCATTTCATTGGCCAGTCGCTGCGCCATAGACTTCTCACCGCGCTTGCGGGAGAAATCCACCAACCAACGCATTGCCAGAGCAGTACGACGCGCAGGACGCACTTCTACCGGCACCTGGTAGGTAGCACCACCAACACGACGGGATTTTACTTCCACCATCGGGGCGATGTTTTCCAGGGACTCTTCAAAAATTTCAATCGGATCTTTGTTCAGCTTTTCTGAAACCAGATCCAGCGCACCATATACGATGCTCTCTGCTACGGACTTCTTACCAGAGATCATGACATGGTTCATGAACTTGGCCAGAGTCACGTTCCCAAACTTGGGATCAGGCAGCACTTCGCGCTTGGCGACTACTCGTCTTCTTGGCATGGGATTGCCTCTCTTCAGGGTTACTCTGAGACGCCGCCGTAAACAAATACAACTCGGCGAGCTCAGCCTTACTCCGGTTATTCGTTAAACCGAAACGCAAATAGACCTTAAGGATTAACCTTTAGGACGCTTGGCACCGTACTTGGAACGGGCCTGCTTGCGATCGTTTACGCCTGCACAGTCAAGTGCACCGCGTACAGTGTGGTAGCGCACACCCGGCAGGTCTTTTACACGACCGCCGCGAATCAGCACCACGCTGTGCTCCTGCAAGTTGTGGCCTTCACCACCGATGTACGAAGTTACTTCGAAACCGTTGGTCAGACGCACACGGCATACTTTACGCAGAGCGGAGTTCGGCTTTTTCGGTGTAGTGGTGTACACGCGAGTGCAGACTCCACGGCGCTGCGGGCAAGCTTGCAGTGCAGGAACGTCGCTTTTTTCGACTTTGCGTTTTCTCGGCTTACGAACCAACTGGTTGATCGTTGCCATTAAAAATCACTCCAAAATAAAACGCCCCCACCAGTTGCATAAGCGGGGGCCTATCGTCAGTGCACACTGCCGTTCCAGCTCCACGAGCCTTTCGACAGTAGTACCCCATTAGCGGGGGCCGCATTCTATAAGCGACGGCGCCCCTAGTCAATCACCGGCGCTAGTGAATACTCACATTTACCGGTAATTGCGATCCGCAGCGACCAGCGGACGACCCGCTGGTCTGAACTGACTTACTCCCCGGAAGATTTCAGGGCTTCAGTCAGCGCCGCTTCAACTTCTTCAGCGGACGGGCCTTCGGAATAACCTTGGCTCATCTGCAGGCTGCGCTTGCGCTTGCGCTCGGCGTGGTACGCCAGACCGGTACCGGCCGGGATCAGACGACCCACAACCACGTTTTCCTTCAGACCGCGCAGGCTGTCTTCCTTACCGGTTACCGCGGCTTCAGTCAGTACGCGGGTGGTCTCCTGGAAGGAGGCCGCAGACAGGAAGGACTCGGTCGCCAGAGACGCTTTGGTGATACCCAGCAACAGGCGCTCGAACTGAGCCGGCTGCTTGCCTTCGGCGCGCAGACGCTCGTTCTCTTCCACCACGCGCTGGTATTCCACCTGGTCGCCCTTGATGAACTCGGAGTCACCCATCTCAAGGATTTCAACCTTGCGCAGCATCTGACGCACAATGGTTTCAATGTGCTTGTCGTTGATGCCTACACCCTGGAGGCGGTAAACCTCCTGGATTTCGTTGGTGATGTAGCGAGCCAGCTCTTCCACCCCTTTCAGGCGCAGAATGTCGTGCGGGTTGGACGGGCCATCGGAGATAACCTCACCCTTCTCTACCGTTTCACCTTCGAACACAGTCAGCTGGCGATGCTTCGGAATCAGTACTTCGTAGTGATCCTTGCCGTTGGCCAGTGGTTTGCCGTCTTTCGGGGTGATCTGCAGGCGCACTTTGCCTTTGGTCTCTTTACCGAACGAAACGGTACCGGAGATTTCCGCCAGAATGGACGGCTCTTTCGGCTTACGCGCTTCAAACAGGTCAGCAACCCGCGGCAGACCACCGGTGATGTCCTTGGTTTTGCCGGATTCCTGCGGAATACGCGCAATAACGTCACCGACATTCACCTTGTCGCTGTCTTTCAGACTGAGAATGGCGCGCGGTGGCAGCGCATAGTGCGCCGGCGCATTGCTGCTGGCCAGAGTCAGTTCTTCACCGTTTTCATCTACCAGGGTCACTGCCGGGCGCAGATCTTTACCTGCAGCCGGGCGCTCCGCCGGATCGATGATCTCGATCGAGGACAGACCGGTAATTTCGTCGGTCTGCTTACGGATAGACAGGCCGTCTTCCATACCGGACAGTTTCACCCAACCGGCAACCTCGGTGATGATCGGGTGGGTGTGGGGATCCCACTTCGCCACGATCTGGCCACCGCCAACTTCGGCCCCTTCCGCAACGCTAATCGCAGCACCGTAGGGCAGCTTGTAGCGCTCGCGTTCGCGACCAGCGCTGTCGGCAACCGCCAGCTCACCGGAACGGGATACCGCAATCAGGTTGCCACTTTCGGCCTTCACGGTCTTCACGTTGTGCAGGCGTACGGTACCGCCGAGCTTCACCTGGATACTGTCAGCCGCAGAAGCACGGCTCGCCGCACCACCGATGTGGAAGGTACGCATGGTCAGCTGGGTACCCGGCTCACCGATGGACTGTGCCGCCACGACGCCCACAGACTCACCCGGGTTGGCGCGGTGACCACGGGCCAGGTCGCGACCGTAACACTGCGCACAGATGCCGTGCGCGGTCTCACAGGTGATTGCGGAGCGTACCATTACCTCGTCGATACCGAGGGCTTCGATGCGCTCAACCCACTTCTCGTCGATCATGGTGCCGGCCGGCACAGCGATTTCATCGCTGCCTGGACGGATGACATCGCGGGCCACTACACGGCCCAGGATGCGGTCACCCAGAGACTCAATCACGTCACCGCCTTCGATTACCGGCGCCATGGTCAGGCCGTCGTCGGTACCACAGTCGATCTCGGTAATAACCACGTCCTGCGCAACGTCTACCAGACGACGGGTCAGGTAACCGGAGTTCGCGGTCTTCAGTGCGGTATCCGCCAGACCTTTACGTGCACCGTGCGTGGAGATGAAGTACTGCAGTACGCTCAGACCTTCACGGAAGTTCGCGGTAATGGCGTTCTCGATAATGGAGCCGTCCGGACGCGCCATCAGACCACGCATACCCGCCAACTGGCGAATCTGGGCTTCGGAGCCCCGTGCGCCGGAGTCGGCGTACATGTATACGGAGTTGAAGGAGTCCTGCTCGGTCTCTTTACCATCGCGATCGATCACTGGCTCTTTCTTGATACCAGCCATCATCGCCTGGGTTACCTTGTCGTTGGTACGGGACCAAACGTCGATAACCTTGTTGTATTTCTCACCCGCGGTTACCAGACCGGAAGCAAACTGAGATTCAATTTCCTTCACTTCCGCTTCTGCCGCCGCAATCAGGTCAGCCTTGGCTGCCGGGATCTCGAAGTCGTTCACACCAATGGAGGAACCAGACTTGGTGGAGAAGTCAAAACCGGTGTACATCAGCTGGTCAGCGAAGATAACGGTCGCCTTCAGACCAACCTTGCGGTAACACTCGTTCAGAACGCGGGAAATCGCCTTCTTCTTCATCGGCTGGTTGACCATTTCGAACGGCAGGCCATCCGGAACGATGTTCCACAGCAGTGCACGACCTACGGTAGTGTCGTAAATGGTGCGGGTTTTGGTCTTCTCACCGTCTTCACCAATGACGGCTTCGTCGATACGCACTTTGATCTTCGCCTGCAGGCCAACCTGCTTGGCGTAGAACGCGCGGCTCACTTCTTTGATATCGGAGAAGGACATGCCCTCGCCTTTATCATTCACGCGCTCACGGGTCATCCAGTACAGACCCAGTACCACGTCCTGGGACGGCACGATGATCGGCTCACCGTTCGCCGGTGACAGGATGTTGTTGGTAGACATCATCAGCGCGCGGGATTCCAGCTGCGCTTCGATGGTCAGCGGTACGTGTACCGCCATCTGGTCACCGTCGAAGTCGGCGTTGTACGCCGCACACACCAGCGGGTGCAGCTGGATCGCTTTACCTTCAATCAGTACCGGCTCAAACGCCTGGATACCCAGACGGTGCAGGGTCGGTGCACGGTTCAGCAGTACCGGGTGCTCGCGGATCACCTCGTCGAGGATATCCCACACGATGGCTTCTTCGCGCTCGACCATTTTCTTGGCCGCTTTGATGGTGGTGGCGAGACCACGGGTCTCGAGCTTGCCGAAAATAAACGGCTTGAACAGCTCGAGGGCCATTTTCTTCGGCAGACCACACTGGTGCAGACGCAGGGTCGGACCTACCACGATCACGGAACGGCCGGAGTAGTCGACTCGCTTACCCAGCAGGTTCTGACGGAAGCGACCCTGCTTACCCTTGATCATGTCTGCCAGGGACTTCAGCGGACGCTTGTTGGAGCCAGTGATGGCGCGGCCACGACGGCCGTTATCCAGCAGTGCGTCTACGGATTCCTGCAGCATGCGCTTTTCGTTGCGCACGATGATGTCAGGCGCGTTCAGCTCGAGCAGGCGCTTCAGACGGTTGTTACGGTTGATCACGCGACGGTACAGATCGTTCAGGTCGGAAGTCGCGAAGCGGCCACCGTCCAGCGGTACCAGCGGACGCAGATCCGGCGGCAGCACTGGCAGAGCCTGCATGATCATCCATTCCGGACGGTTGCCGGACTTGTAGAAGGCCTCCAACAGCTTCAGGCGCTTGGACAGCTTCTTGATCTTGGTCTCGGAGTTGGTCGCCGGAATCTCTTCGCGCAGGCGCTGGATTTCGGACGGCAGCTCGATGTCGTTCATCAGCTCCTGGATGGCTTCCGCACCCATCTTGGCTTCGAACTCGTCGGCGAACTCTTCCATCGCTTCGAAGTACTGCTCATCGTTCAGCAGCTGGCCGCGCTCCAGGGTGGTCATACCCGGATCGGTTACCACGTAGGATTCGAAGTACAGCACGCGCTCGATATCGCGCAGGGTCATATCCAGCAGCAGACCGATACGGGACGGCAGGGACTTCAGGAACCAGATGTGCGCAACCGGGCTCGCCAGTTCGATGTGGCCCATGCGCTCACGACGCACCTTGGCCTTGGTCACCTCAACGCCGCACTTCTCACAGATGATGCCGCGGTGCTTCATGCGCTTGTACTTGCCGCACAGGCACTCGTAGTCCTTCACCGGGCCAAAAATCTTGGCACAGAACAGGCCTTCCCGCTCCGGTTTGAAGGTACGGTAGTTGATGGTTTCCGGCTTCTTCACTTCGCCGTAAGACCAGGAGCGAATCATGTCCGGGGATGCCAGACCGATACGGATAGCGTCAAATTCTTCCAGCTGATCCTGGGCTTTCACCAGGTTTAACAAATCTTTCAAGGCCTTTCCTCCACTAGGGGGTAGTCAACCCGGCCCGCACATGGCGCTTGGGGCCGGGCTTGCCAGCGGCTGTGCCGCCGGCCTCTGTCTACTAAATCCGATTGTTACCGGTCTTACTCGTTTTCCAGCTCGAAGTTCATACCGAGCGAGCGGATTTCCTTGACCAGTACATTGAAGGATTCGGGCATGCCCGGCTCCATGCGGTGGTCGCCATCCACGATGTTCTTGTACATCTTGGTACGACCTTCCACGTCATCGGATTTGACCGTGAGCATTTCCTGCAGGGTGTAAGCGGCACCGTATGCTTCCAGTGCCCACACCTCCATCTCACCGAAACGCTGACCACCGAACTGCGCCTTACCACCCAGCGGCTGCTGGGTAACCAGGCTGTAGGAGCCGGTAGAACGCGCGTGCATCTTGTCGTCCACCAGGTGGTTCAGCTTCAGCATGTACATATAGCCCACAGTAACCGGACGCTCGAACGCGTCACCGGTACGGCCGTCGTACAGGGTGATCTGGCCGGAGTCCGGGATATCCGCAAGACGCAGCAGCTGCTTGATCTCGGATTCCGCGGCACCGTCAAATACCGGAGTTGCCATCGGCACGCCCCGACGGAGGTTGTCAGCCATCGCGAGGATTTCGCTGTCGCTCAACTCGTTCAGGTCTTCAACACGACCGCCAGTGGAGTTGTAGACCTCTTCCAGGAAGCCGCGAACCTTCTGCGCTTCCTGCTTCTCCTTGATCATGTGATCGATCTTCGCACCGAGCCCCTTGGCCGCCATGCCCAGGTGCATTTCCAGAACCTGACCAACGTTCATACGGGACGGAACACCCAGCGGGTTCAGAACCACGTCGACCGGCTCACCATTTTCGTCGTACGGCATATCTTCCACAGGCTTGATCACAGAGATCACACCTTTGTTCCCGTGACGGCCGGCCATCTTGTCACCCGGCTGGATGCGGCGCTTGATCGCCAGGTAAACCTTGACGATTTTCAGCACGCCCGGAGCCAGGTCATCGCCGGACTCGAGCTTCTTCTTCTTGTCTTCGAAGACTTCATCCAGCTGCTTGCGACGCTCTTTCAGCTGCGCTTCGGCTTTTTCCAACTGCTCGTTCAGGCTCTCTTCGGCCATGCGCAGTTTGAACCAGTCTTCACGGGGCAGAGTGGAGAGGATTTCCGCACTCAGCACGTCGCCTTTCTTGACGCCCTTGCCGCCAACAACCGCCTGGCCGTCCAGGGCTGCCTGCAGACGTTCGAAGGTCGCGCCTTCGACGATACGGTATTCTTCGTTCAGATCCTTGCGAACTTCGTCCAGCTGCGCCTTTTCGATCGCCAGGGAACGCTGGTCTTTCTGCAGGCCATCACGGGTGAACACCTGGACGTCGATCACGGTACCGCGGGTACCGGAGGGGGCGCGCAGGGAGGTATCTTTAACGTCAGATGCCTTCTCACCGAAGATCGCACGCAGCAGCTTCTCTTCCGGAGTCAGCTGGGCTTCGCCTTTCGGGGTTACCTTACCAACCAGGATGTCGCCCGCGCCCACTTCTGCACCGATGTACACGATGCCGGACTCGTCGAGCTTGTTCAGTGCAGACTCACCCACGTTCGGGATGTCCGCAGTAATTTCCTCACTGCCCAGCTTGGTGTCACGGGCAATACAGGTCAGCTCCTGGATGTGGATGGTCGTGAAGCGGTCTTCCTGAACCACACGCTCGCTCACGAGGATGGAGTCCTCGAAGTTGTAGCCATTCCACGGCATGAATGCGATGCGCATGTTCTGGCCCAGGGCCAGCTCACCCAGGTCGACAGACGGGCCGTCAGCCAGGATATCGCCACGCTCAACGACGTCACCGGTTTTTACGATCGGGCGCTGGTTGATACAGGTGTTCTGGTTGGAGCGGGTGTACTTGGTCAGGCTGTACAGATCCACACCGGCGTCACCAGCTTCAACTTCGCTGTCATGCACGCGCACGACCACACGGCTCGCGTCAACGCGCTCGATAACACCGCCACGCTTGGCCACTACACACACGCCGGAGTCGCGCGCTACGGTGCGCTCCATACCGGTACCCACCAGCGGCTTCTCAGCGCGCAGGGTCGGAACCGCCTGACGCTGCATGTTGGAACCCATCAATGCGCGGTTGGCGTCATCGTGCTCGAGGAACGGAATCATCGCCGCTGCCACAGACACAACCTGCTTCGCGGAAACATCCATGTACTGGATTTCTTCCGGGTTCTTCAGGGTAAATTCGTTGTGGTGACGCACGCTGACCAGGTCATCGGTAAAGCGGCCGTTCTCGTCAACCGCAGCCGAAGCCTGTGCGATCACGTAGTTAGCTTCGTTAATCGCAGACAGGTACTCGATATCGTCGGTCACCTGACCGTCCACGACCTTGCGGTACGGGCTCTCAAGGAAGCCGTAGTGGTTCGCGCGGGCGTAGGTTGCCAGGGAGTTAATCAGACCGATGTTCGGACCTTCCGGCGTTTCAATCGGACATACGCGGCCGTAGTGCGTCGGGTGTACGTCGCGCACTTCAAAGCCCGCGCGCTCGCGGGTCAGACCACCCGGGCCAAGCGCGGATACGCGGCGCTTGTGGGTAACTTCCGACAGCGGGTTGTTCTGGTCCATAAACTGGGACAGCTGGGAGGAGCCAAAGAACTCCTTCACCGCAGCCGCTACCGGCTTGGCGTTGATCAGATCCTGCGGCATCAGGCCTTCGGACTCTGCCATGGACAGACGCTCTTTCACCGCGCGCTCTACACGCACCAGGCCCACACGGAACTGGTTCTCGGCCATTTCACCCACGGAACGCACACGGCGGTTACCCAGGTGGTCGATGTCGTCCACCATGCCGCGACCGTTGCGAATTTCGATCAGGGTTTTCAGTACGTCAACGATATCTTCTTTGCTCAGGGTGCCCTGGCCAGTTTCGTCTTCGCGTCCCAGACGGCGGTTGAACTTCATGCGGCCTACCGCAGACAGGTCGTAACGCTCGTCGGAGAAGAACAGGTTCTCGAACAGGGATTCCGCAGATTCCTTGGTGGGCGGCTCGCCCGGGCGCATCATACGGTAGATTTCCACCAGCGCTTCCAGCTCGGTACGAGACGGATCCGCGCGCAGGGTATCGGAGATGAACGGGCCACAGTCGAGGTCGTTGGTGTACAGCGTCTCGAAGCTCTTCACGTTCAGCACGCGCAGCTTGGCCAGAATCTCGTCGGTGATCTCGGAGTTACACTCGATCGCGATCTCGCCGGTGGACTCGTCAATGATGTCATGTGCCAGTACACGGCCATGCAGGTAGTTCAGCGGCGCTTCCAGGGTCTCTACACCGGCTTTTTCCAGCTGGCGGATGTGACGCGGGGTGATACGGCGGCCTTCTTCGACAATCACCTTGCCTTTGCCGTCCTTGATATCGAACGAGGCAACATCACCACGCAGACGGGACGGGATCAGCTCCAGGCGAACGGAGTCGTTACCAAGCTCAAACTTGCTGGTATCGAAGAACATTTCCAGCATTTCCTGGGAGCTGAAGCCCAGGGCGCGCAGCAGGATGGTCGCAGGCAGCTTGCGGCGACGGTCGATACGCACAAAGACCAGGTCTTTCGGATCGAATTCGAAGTCGAGCCAGGAGCCACGGTAAGGAATTACACGCGCGGCATACAACAGCTTGCCGGAAGAGTGGGTCTTGCCCTTGTCGTGATCAAAGAACACACCCGGGGAGCGGTGCAACTGGGAAACGATCACTCGCTCGGTACCGTTGACCACAAAGGTACCGTTGTCGGTCATGAGCGGAATTTCGCCCATGTACACTTCCTGCTCTTTAATGTCCTTGATGGACTTATTCGCAGATTCTTTATCGTAAATAATCAGGCGCACGCGCACGCGCAGCGGGCACGCGTAAGTGACACCACGCAGCGTACATTCTTTTACGTCGAACGCCGGCTTGCCGAGGGTGTAGCTGACGAACTCGAGCGCGGCGTTGCCGGAATAGCTGACAATCGGAAATACAGACTTGAACGCGGCCTGCAGACCGATATCCAAGCGCTCATCCGGGCGCGTGTCGGCCTGTGTAAATTTGCGATACGAATCCAGCTGTATCGCAAGCAGGAAAGGCACGTCCATGACCTTAGGCAGTTTGCCAAAATCCTTGCGGATACGTTTTTTCTCAGTGTATGAGTAAGCCATTCATATTCCCCAGCTTGATCAGTGACAAGACTTCAATCGAGCTACGGCCGGTCATCGACCAGCAGTACGCAACTCATCCGGGCGAGAAGTCTCTGCACAGTGCAGCTACGCTTTCAAAACAGACCGCTTGAAATCGCTGCGCTGTGCGCAAACCTCTCTAAAAAACAAAAACTGTCGGTCAAAACGACAGTGCCGCAAACGGCAAAAAGGCCGGCGGACAAAAGTCCACCAGCCTTTCCACCAACGGTGGCCTGGGCCGCCATTGGTGGTGGTGTGTAAAACCGAATTACTTCAGTTCTACAGAAGCGCCAGCTTCTTCCAGCTGCTTCTTGGCGTCTTCGGCTTCAGCCTTGGGAGCGCCTTCTTTCAGGGTGCTCGGAGCGCCGTCAACCAGTTCTTTGGCTTCTTTCAGGCCCAGACCGGTGATGCCGCGAACAGCCTTGATCACGTTCACTTTCTTGTCGCCAGCGGAAGTCAGAACGATGTCGAAAGAATCTTTCTCTTCAGCAGCTTCAGCAGCCGGACCAGCAGCAACAACAGCAGCAGCTGCGGTCACGCCGAACTTCTCTTCCATAGCTTCGATCAGCTCAACAACGTCCTTAACAGACATTTCAGCGATCGCATTGATGATATCTTCTTTAGTCAGAGACATGAGTTAGTACCTGATTTCATTTGAGCAGCAAACTGCTCGACTATTCATTAATAAAAAGAGACTTTGAAAACTGCCACTTCGCTCTAGCGAAGTAATTAAGCAGCTTCCTGCTCTTTCTGGTCGCGAACGGCCGCAATAGTGCGAACCAGTTTGCCAGCAGACGCTTCTTTCAAGACGCTCATCAGCTTGGCGATAGCTTCGTCGTAAGTCGGCAGGCTTGCCAACAGTGCGACGTCACAAGCTACGCCTTCGAAGGCGGCACCTTTCAGTTCCAGCTTGTCATTCTTCTTCGCGAACTCCTTCAGGATGCGCGCGCCGGCACCCGGGTGTTCGTTGGAGAAGGCAATGATGCTAGGACCGACGAAGTTCTCAACGAGACATTCGAATTCGGTACCGGCCAGAGCGCGACGCGCCAGAGTGTTGCGGACGACTTTCAACCAAACGCCGTTCTCGCGAGCCTCTTTGCGCAGGGCAGTCATGTCATTCACGGTTACGCCGCGGGAATCCGCAACGACCGCAGACAGAGCACCCTCAGCAGCCTGCTGGACTTCTGCGACAATCGCTTTCTTGTCTACGAGTCCAATAGCCATAGTGTCACTCCTGGATTTGAATGAAGGCCGGGAAACTTGATGTAAACCCGACCCGTTCCGGTGCATAAAGCTCAAATCCAGCAAAAATACTGGTTTGGGCGACACCGTCTGCGTAGGCTCGGAACCCTGATGACCAACCTGGCCGGATTCCGGATTAAGCTATGGGGCTTTAAACCTCAAACCCCCACAGCACCTACGGTCTTTGACGGCCCGCCCGACGGCCTAAACAGCCGGGCGGACCCCAAAGTTCTTTTCACTGAACGTGTTAACTTCCTGAGAAAGTTACTTAACGTCCAGGGATGCCTGATCGATGGTCAGACCCGGGCCCATAGTGGTGCTCAGGGTGATCTTCTTCAGGTAAACGCCTTTCGCGGAAGCCGGCTTGACCTTCTTCAGGTCAGCTACCAGTGCTTCGAGGTTCTCTTTCAGAGACTTGGCGTCGAAACTAACCTTGCCGATACCGCCGTGGATGATGCCGCCTTTGTCAGCACGGAAACGTACCTGACCAGCTTTGGCATTCTTGACCGCAGTAACAACGTCCGGGGTTACGGTACCGGTCTTCGGGTTCGGCATCAGGCCGCGCGGGCCCAGGATCTGGCCCAGCTGACCAACAACACGCATAGCGTCGGGAGAAGCTACAACAACGTCGAAGTCCATCTTGCCGGCTTTAACTTCGGCAGCCAGGTCATCCATACCTACCAGATCAGCACCGGCTTCTTTCGCTGCTTCAGCGTTAGCGCCCTGGGTGAACACGGCAACGCGAACGTCCTTACCAGTGCCGTGCGGCAGAGTGGTAGCGCCGCGAACAGCCTGGTCGGATTTACGCGGATCGATACCCAGGTTGATAGCAGCATCAACGGTTTCCGCAAACTTGACGTTGGAGAACTCTTTCAGCAGTGCAACAGCTTCTTCGATGCCGTACGCCTTGCCAGCTTCCAGTTTTTCAGCGATTGCACGCTGACGCTTGGTCAATTTAGCCACTTACAGACCCTCCACTTCGATACCAGCACTGCGCGCAGAACCAGCGATAGTGCGTACCGCAGCTTCCAAATCGCCAGCAGTCAGGTCTGCTTTCTTCATCTCTACGATCTCTTCGATCTGAGCGCGGGTTACCTTGCCAACCTTGTCAGTGTTCGGACGGCTGGAACCGCTCTTGATTTTCGCAGCCTTGCGCAGCAGAACTGCAGCGGGCGGCGACTTCATGATGAAGGTGAAGGAGCGATCGCCGTAAACAGAAATCACTACCGGCACCGGCAGGCCCGGCTCCATACCCTGGGTCTGTGCGTTGAACGCTTTACAGAACTCCATGATGTTCACACCTTTCTGACCCAGTGCTGGACCAACGGGCGGACTCGGGTTGGCCTGACCGGCCTTAACTTGCAGCTTGATGTAAGCTTCTACTTTCTTAGCCATTACAGCTTCCTCTTTAACTGGGTGTTAACGCTTACGCTGTACACTTATACAAACATGCAGCGCTCAGCTCCCCTGTTTACCCCACGAAACCGGCACGCAGTTTCCAGGGACGCGAAAGCCCCCTTCCGCACTAAGCGAAAGAGGGCCGAATCCTTTCAGCTCGAAATCAGCTCTTTTCTACCTGACTGAATTCCAGCTCTACCGGCGTGGAGCGTCCGAAGATCAACACAGCTACCCGCAGGCGGCTCTTCTCGTAATTGACTTCTTCCACCACACCGTTGAAATCATTAAACGGACCATCGATAACACGCACCATTTCACCCGGCTCAAACAGGGTTTTGGGCTTCGGCTTATCAACGGAATCATCAATGCGATTCAGGATAGCCTGCGCTTCACGATCCGTAATCGGGGCCGGCTTGTCCGCCTTGCCACCGATAAAACCAAGCACTCGCGGCGTCTCTTTCACCAAGTGCCAGGTATCGTCATTGAGCTCCATCTCCACCAGAACGTAACCGGGGAAGAATTTACGCTCACTCTTACGCTTCTGGCCGGCACGCATCTCGACCACTTCTTCAGTGGGAACCAGAACATCACCAAAAAGGTGATCCATCTCGTGCAGCTCAATGCGCTCTTTCAGCGAAGACGCAACGCGCTTCTCATAACCGGAGTAAGCCTGAACTACATACCAATGCTTTGCCATGGATTAACCTTTAGCCAATGATCTTGGAGGCAGCCCAACCGAGACCGGAGTCCAGCGCCCAAAGAATTACCGCCATAAGCAGGACAAACACCACCACGATCAGGGTGGTCTGAGTCGCTTCCTGGCGAGTCGGCCACACTACGCGGCGCACTTCGTTTTGCGCTTCGCGCAGAAGGTTCCAGAAAGCGTTGCCTTTGGCCGTCTGCACCGCCACAAATACCGCAGACAGGCACAATGCAACAATGGCCAGCACACGATACAGCAGGGGAATTTCAGCGTAGTAGGAGTTGCCCGCAACAGCAGCGCCAACCAGCAGCGCTACCAGCAGCCATTTCAGGCCGTCAAGACGAAAGGTTTTCGCCTCTACTTTAGCATTCATACAGAGAAGCCTTTAGCGCGCCTCAAATACCACTGGCGCCTTTATTGCCCACGACCACAAAGAGCGACAGCAGTACAGGATAGCCCAACTGCAGGCCCCTTGCGGGCATCTTGAAGTTGGCAGGCCAGGAGGGACTCGAACCCCCAACAGCCGGTTTTGGAGACCGGTGCTCTACCAATTGAACTACTGGCCTGGAACACATTTCAGGGGCAACAACTTAACGCGCCACCCCTGAAAAACGAGGAGCGGAGAATACCAGCAACCTCGAATTTTGCAAGCGTGACCGCAAAGTTTTTTGTGATCACACTCGCAACCACCGATTACTCGATGATTTTAGCTACAACGCCAGCACCAACGGTACGGCCACCCTCACGGATCGCGAAGCGCAGACCTTCTTCCATCGCGATCGGCGCGATCAGAGTTACAACCATCTGCACGTTGTCGCCCGGCATTACCATCTCGGTACCTTC
>NZ_JBLWFL010000025.1:0-52772 GCF_048323715.1 Microbulbifer weihaiensis | reverse complement strand
CTTCTTACCCATGGTGCACCTCCGTGTTAGGCCGAAACCTAACTATACAAGGTGTCTACTAAGCGTGGGTAAGTCTTCACCATAACGCCCACAGCAGGGGCGGCTTACCTTATGCGCGTTTTGCGCAAAAATAGGAGCGAAGCGACTTGCGCAAAATGTGCATAAGGTAAGCCGTCCCGCAGAGGCCCCGTCAGGGGCCGGCGCAAACTGCCTGTGTTTGTTAAGCAGTTCTGGCAGAGAATTAAATTACTCTACGCACTTAAAATTGATGAATACAGTGCTAGATGTAGCTGCAAATGTCAGATTGCCATGTGTAGAGAACGTAGGATTAGACTCTGACGATCCAGCATCCAATATTGCATACTTACCATTACATGCTTCATACATTTTCTTGTATGCATCCTTTTTCCTTGCATCCCTCACTGCCGCAGCCCCCTCATCCAGATATTTGACGGTGCCGAAGTTGTCTGAGCCAGCATTCACTGGAGCGTACTCAGATGGAATAGAGCTCACACCAGGAGCTTTAACCAGCGTTGCGCTGGTACATCCACTGAGAAGTCCTACAAGTAGTACTGCTGATATTTTCTTCATTTTTATACCTACTTTTGGTTGTGTAATTGCTTAACGCTGCCGGCAGGGGCAGCTTACCTTGTGCGCGTTTTGCGCAAAAATGGGAGCGCAGCGACCTGCGCAAGACGTGCTCAAGGTAAGCTGTCCCGCGGAGGGCCGAAGGCCCGGAGCAAATTGCCCGGCCTTGTTAAGTATTCGCACGGAGCACCCTAATACGTGTTATGCCAAAGAAAAGAAACACCAAGGAAAACAACCCGGAACTACCAGCTAGGATTAGAGCCAATTGCGGCTGCCGGCACCGAAACTCGTCATGGAATAACGAAAAATTTCCCTTGCAATAATCGTGCGCCAGGTGAGAAGAAGAAACAACCCACATAAGCCCGTACAATGATACGAGCATAAAAATTCCGAACAGTGATACTAGAGCGATTCCCTTCTTCATAGTTTTACTGACACTTAACGCCGCGCTCAGCCGCGGACAATTTTGGGCGCTTTATGCGCAATAATCGGAGCGCAGCGACTGCGCATAAAGTGCACAAAGTTGGCCGTCGGCCTGCAGCGCCTTGTTACGTTTTTTAGGTCGGCCACGCAATATCTTTGTACTCCACAAGCCTTAACCGGAACCGAAGTGTAGATAGCGGGCTATCACCAATTGCCAATTCAACTGACAGATTCAACGTTTTAGCATCTTTGAATGATGAATAATCACTCTTTCCAGTACCGAAAAGGCGGATACTCTCGATAAGAAAACCGCTGTCCCGTAGTTCGCGATTTGTATAATAGTTCTTATTCAACTGCAGAGTTTCAACTTTTCCTGATACTGGATCTGTCAAGGAGGCGCTCTTAATAAAGATTTTTTCCGGTTTTTCAGAGAGCACGACTAACGAAGAGTATTGAACAGGGAATGATGATGTAAATGTTCGAAAATTTGGGACCACCTCAAAACCAGCTACATCATTAATTTCGCCACCATAAATAATTGCCTGCCGAATTTCGTGTGTTTCAGCATTTCGATAATCTTTGATACTTACGACTGAACATCCAGCATGAAGCAGGCAAGCTATAAGCAAAAAATATTTGATGTTAGCCTCCTTGAAACGTAACGCCGCCAGCAGGGGCAGCTTACCTTGTGCGCGTTTTGCGCGAAAATGGAAGCGTAGCGACCCGCGTAAAACGTGCACAAGGTAAGCTGTCCCGCGGAGGGCCGAAGGCCCGGAGCTTTACTGCCTGGCCTTGTTAGCTGGGTTCCCACTCGGTCCGTATTGTCATAAAGGTATTTATGGTACAAATGACCTGATCCGAGTACAGGCTGCCATTACAAGTAATATTTTTAATCTTGTTATCCGACGCTTCCGCTGAACTCCCACAATACAGCATTATTTTATGCTCAATTGGTTCAAACATAACAAAGTCATGATGAAGATTTTCCGGGAACGGATCTAAGTATGCCTCTAAATCATATTGAGAATCTGGAAACTTCCCGGTGCTCTTAAAATGCTCTTTTGTTGCCTCAATAATTTTTATCATTGTTTTCTTCTGGAATTGGACATCGCCTTCACAAGGCGAATCTTCCCACCCAAAAACAGTAAATGGCAGAAAAAGTAGGACTGCAATTATTCCGCAGCGCATGTTCATGGTTCCTTCACAGCTAACGCCGCGCTCAGCCGCAGCTTACTTTGGGCGCTTTGTTGCGCGAAAATAGGAGCGTAGCGACTGCGCAACAAAGTGCTCAAAGTAAGATGTCGGCTGCAGCGCCTGGTTATGGCTGACGCGCTCCGAAGTACCTACGGGCACCGAATGCGCCGAAGCTCCTTAAAAACGAGGAAAGATTTTCCAGCTTCCCCCAACCAATTATTCTCTTATTTGCACTCCGCATTACTGCAGCGGAGTTGCCGCGATTCCTGCGGACTTAAACGAAAGCACTAGGAACGAAACTGCTTGATTTTATCATGGCAAATAGCCAAATACTGCGGGCCAAAACAGTGCTTTCAATTACACGCGGGCACACGCCACAAATTTTACCGCCCGGCACCATAACGCCGCGCTTAGGGGCGGCCGGAGCGTAGCGTAGGCCGTCCCGCGGAGGCCCCGCAGGGGCCGGAGCATGCTACAGCGCCTTGTTATGGTATGCCGCACTCCGGGCCCGCTTTCCGGCACTTTGCCAGCCACTACTTGGCTGGCCACCGCCCATTAAAACGAGGAAAGAATACCGCACCTTCCCCAACCAATATTTATCTTACTGGCACTCCACGATACTGCAGCGAAATTGCCCTACCCTACTGAACCACAGCAAACGCTCTAGGAGCGAAACTACTTAAATGTGCCTGGCATAAAAGCCGAATACTGGATTCCAAAACAATGCTCAGAAGTACCAGAAACACAAACACTAATTTTTACCGACCGGCACCATAACGTTGCTAGCAGGGGCGGCCGACGCGTAGCGTTGGACGTCCAGCCCAGCCCCGAAGGGGATGGGCGAGCCTGCCTAGCCTGGTTATGGCTGACGTGCTCTGGACCAACTACTAGCACTCTGCCAGCCACGGCTTGGCTGGCCACCGCCCGAAAATTGCGAGGAAAGAATACCGCACTTTCCCCAACCTGTTTTTATCTTATTGGCACGCCACGATACTACTGCGGAATAGCCTGATCCTACCAAACCAGAGCGAACACTCTAGGAACGAAACTGCTTGAATGCGCTCTGGCAAAAAGCCAAATACTGGATGCCAAAACTGTTCGGAAAACTTGCAGCGGCACAATTATTAATTTTTACCGACCGGCACCATAACGCCGCGCTTAGGGGCGGCCGGAGCGTAGCGTAGGCCGTCCCGCGGAGGCCCCGAAGGGGCCGGAGCATACTACAGCGCCTTGTTATGGTATGCCGCACTCCGGGCCTGCATTCCGGCACTTTGCCAGCCACGGATTGGCTGGCCACTGCCCATTAAAAACGAGGAAAGAATACCGCACTTTCCCCAACCAATTTTTATCTTATTGGCACTCCACGATACTGCAGCGGAATTACCCTATTCTACCGAACCACAGCGAACGCTCTAGGAACGAAACTGCTTGAATGTGACAGGCATAGAAGCCGAGTACTGGATTCCCAAAACAATGCGCAGAAATGCCAGCAATACAAACACTAATTTTTACCGACCGGCACCATAACGCCCGCAGCAGGGGCGACCAATGCTGTGCACATATTGTGCTAAAAAGGGAGCGCAGCGACCAGCACAATATGTGCACAGCGTTGGGCGTCCCGCGGAGGCCCGAAGGGCCGGAGCAATCTGCCTGCGATTGTTATGAGGGATTATGGGCACACAGGCTCCAGGCATCCCTTACTCTATAGCTATTGAGAGGGCAATAGATTTTCCATGGCAATTATCTCCAAAATGAATCACCGTATCTGCTACCTTTGCCGCTGATTCGCAGAGAAGAAACACTGTACGGAGATGGTCTTCACCTCTAATGGCTGATGGATAGAACTCTCCAGTAATAACTGAATCTTTTTTCATCTGTACAGTAAAACTAGCAAATTCGTATTCACCCATTTTGGTAGCAGTAGTGACTTCAATGACCTTACAGCCTGGGTATGCGTCATCTTCTAAAAATTCATAACTAATCCCAATCTCTTGGGCGGCTTGAAGATCAGCATTAATCAGTGGGTGATCGATTTCTCCGCAAGATGTCATCGAAGCACAAGTAGAGCCCGAAAATAATACAATTACGAGTAAAAGTAACTTCTTCATAGCAACTCATAACGCCGCGAGCAGCGGCAGATTACTTTGTGCGCTTTTTGCGCGAAAATGGGAGCGAAGCGACCTGCGCATAAAGTGCACAAAGTAATCTGTCCGGTGGAGGCCCGCAGGGCCGGAACGAACTGCCTCGCCTTGTTATGAGTTTTTCGCCGGATACGCCCACCTAAATTCACAGGCCTTTTCCTCTGCTCCACAGAACTGAATAAACAAGCTTGCAAATTCGAAGTTGTAGCGTGACATAGGATTTTGCATACCCAGCAACGGATCATATTCCTTCTCAAAGAATATCGCTGGCTCACCAAGCTTTTTTTCTATTTCCGCTCTTGAACTACCAAAATTAATAGATTCTGGAATTTTACCTACTTTATGAAGCACGCTAAAACCCTTTGAAAAAGGATAAAAAACAACCATCTCAATGAGGTTTGTTTCATCATGAACTTTAAATTCCAAGCCTATATCGTCATATGAGTAATACGTCTCTGGGCTAATATTCTCGACATTTTCAGCCGTAGAGAGCTCTTCCTTCAAGAACGGAAACTGAGCCAAAACGTCATCGTATGGACAGTTTATTAGATGGTGCATGTATTACTCATAACGTTGCTAGCAGGGGCGGCCGACGCGTAGCGTTGGACGTCCAGCCCAACCCCGTAGGGGGTGGGCGAGCCTGCCTAGCCTGGTTATGGCTGACGCGCTCCGGACCAACTACTAGCACTCTGCCAGCTACGGCTTGGCTGGCCACCGCCCAAATATAAAGAGGAAAGAATACCGCACTTTCCCCAACCTGTTTTTATCTTATTGGCACTCCACAATACTTCAGCGGAACCGCCCTATTCTGCCAAACCCGAACGAACACTCTAGGAACGAAACTGCTTGAATGTGCCGTGGCAAAAAAGCCAAATGCTGGATGCCAAAACTGTGCGCTAAAATTACAGCCGCGCACAAATATTAATTTTTATCGATCGGCACCATAACGCCGCGCTCAGCCGCAGCTTACTTTGGGCGCTTTGTTGCGCGAAAATAGGAGCGTAGCGACTGCGCAACAAAGTGCTCAAAGTAAGATGTCGGCTGCAGCGCCTGGTTATGGCTGACGCGCTCCGAAGTACCTACGGGCACCGAATGCGCCGAAGCTCCTTAAAAACGAGGAAAGAATTTCCAGCTTCCCCCAACCAATTATTTTCTTATTTGCACTCCGTATTACTGCAGCGGAGTTGCCGCGATTCCTGCGGACTTAAACGAAAGCACTAGGAACGAAACTGCTTGATTTTATCATGGCAAATAGCCAAATACTGCGGGCCAAAACAGTGCTTTCAATTACACGCTGGCACACGCCACAAATTTAACAGCCCGGCACCATAACGCCTCCATAACCGGCAGCCGGAGCGCAGCGTAGGCTGTCCGGCGCCGTGAGGCGCGAAGTTCATGGATTTGTTAGCAGGCTTTGAGCTATGGACTCCAGCGCTGCAAGTTCAGTTGCTTTGATGACATACCCTAAATTGTTGGGCATTGACGTAAAGCTCATTGGCTTATTCTGTGTAGGAACTGGCGTTAGTACGATCTCACCGCTTGCTGTGTGCTGAGGACCGGCGTACAGAACACCTAGAAGTTTTATACGTGTACCCATATTAAGGTTTCCATTCCTATCCGCATAACTTCCAAAGTTTGCTAAGTAAACCGGGCTGCCACTAGAACCAGGAAAACAAGCCATATCCACAACAAATTGTTTTTTACCCAAATAGTCATTTTCGGGCACGGTTGCAATAATGCCTCGCCTAGCAATTGAACCATTATTTGTTGAATCCCAGATTCCATTTGGGTAGCCAATCATTGTTACTTCTTCCAGCGGAAGAAGCTCAGAAAAATTTGTATCAGTGGCTGCAATATTCTTATCTAAATGAACTAAAGCAGGCTGGCTTTTTTTGTTTTTAAAATATTGGTGAATTGGTGCCGCTAACAATGCGCACAAGTCGGTTTCTGGATCAGGGTGATAAATTACATTGTTTTTAATTGGGTAAGTAATAACCTCAAAATTGCCGGTTTCATTACCATTGGCGTCTGCGACGCTAATCGGAAGAGAGACAGACACCGCCCCATCAATGACATGCTTATTCGTGACGATTGCAGGAACATGCATACCATCTTCTCGTCGCGCAAAGCTATAGGCAAATCCAGTACCCGTGGCAACTTGCCCGTTATTTAGTGTTGCCTCGATTCGTACAACAGACTTCATTAGCTGATCTAGCGGATGCACTCTCACCTCCTAAGTCTACTTCTGGTGGTTAACTCGGCCTGCTAACATTTTAATCGTAGTCCCCAAGACTACTATTCTGTGAATACTATTCCTAGCGCCATTTAATTCTATAAACACCAAAAAATTCAAGTCAATACAACGGTTTAAATTGGCTCACTCTATTCAGCATTAAGCCGGAAATGGGTCGCCACGACCACTATCTCCGGACACAGCTACTTTTGTAAGTCTCTGATATTTATAGGCTTTTCCTATATTTCAATTCGTTTTTACGAAATAGTGGTCGGCACAAGTGAAATATAGGTTGATTCTCAGTCAGCTTTAACCAAAATACTGTATATAAACCCAGACCCAGGATCGATGCAAAGGAATGCATGATGGACGATATTCCGGTCCCCCTACCCGCGCGCCCCAGCCGATTTATGGATCGCTTCAGGGCGTTTATCCGTTCACGTCATATGGCCTACAAAACGGAAAAGACCTACTGCTTTTGGGTTAAGGACTTTATCCGGTTTAATGGTATGCAACGCCCTGAAGACTTGGGCAAGAAACAAGTAGATGAGTGGCTCGGCCATTTGGCTAATCGCCGCTCTGTTTCTATTAATACTCAAAAAACGGCGCTTAACGCCGTTGTATTTTTATACAAACAGTTTTTAAGTATTGAGCTCGGTGAGCTTCAGTTCGAGAGAACCAGCAAAGGCAAGCGGCTCCCTGTAGTATTTACTCACGAGGAAGCGGTGGCCGTATTGCAGAATATGGAGGGGCATCAAAAGCTGTCGGCTAGCTTGATGTACGGTTCCGGCTTACGCGTGATGGAGGCGGTTAGGCTGCGTGTTCAGGATGTGGACTTCGGCCATCAATGCCTTTTTGTTCGTGAAAGCAAAGGTGAGAAGTGGCGGCGAACCCTACTACCTAACTCACTTTTACAGCCACTGAAAGCTCAGGTGGAGTTCGCTCTGGCCCTGCATGGTCGCGATTTGGAGCAAGGTTTTGGTGAAGTCTATTTGCCAGGTGCGCTCGCCAAAAAATATCCACGTGCTGCAACAAGCCCCGGTTGGCAGTATGTGTTTCCCGCAGCTGAGAGAGCGACAGACCCCCGAAGTGGTATAATTCGGCGCCACCATATTGGCGAACAACAGGTTCGTAGGGCTGTGGCAAATGCATTGAGGGCTGCCGGTATCCGCAAAAAGGCAAGTTGCCATACGTTTCGGCACTCATTTGCCACTAACTTGCTTTCAAAAGGTACAGATATTCGCAACATCCAAGAGCTTTTGGGGCACACGGACGTCAATACCACAATGATTTACACCCATGTCGTCGGTGTTCACGAACGTGGTGTGGTAAGCCCACTGGATTGAGCCATAAAAAACCCCGCAAAAGCGGGGTTTTTTATGGCTTGGCTGGAGGCCGACTTACATCATGCCGCCCATGCCACCCATGCCACCCATGCCGCCCATGTCAGGCATTGCGGGCTTTTCTTCCGGGATGTCAGCAACCATGGCTTCGGTGGTGATCATCAGGCCAGCGATAGAGGCCGCTGCCTGCAGTGCAGAGCGGGTTACTTTCGCAGGATCCAGGATACCCATTTCCAGCATGTCGCCGTACTCACCGGTAGCAGCGTTGTAACCGAAGTTACCGGAACCTTGCTTCACTTTGTCTACGACAACAGAAGCTTCGTCGCCAGCGTTGGCTACGATCTGGCGCAGCGGCATTTCCATCGCACGCAGAGCAGCAGCAATACCGTGGTTCTGGTCTTCGTTGTCACCAACTACCTGGATAGCCTGGGTAGCACGTACCAGTGCGGTACCGCCGCCAGGTACTACGCCCTCTTCCACCGCTGCGCGGGTTGCGTGCAGGGCGTCTTCTACGCGGGCTTTCTTCTCTTTCATTTCGACTTCGGTGGCCGCGCCAACCTTGATCACCGCAACACCGCCAGCCAGCTTGGCTACGCGCTCCTGCAGTTTCTCTTTGTCGTAATCGGAGGAAGATTCTTCGATCTGTGCGCGGATCTGCTTAACACGCGCTTCGATGTCGCCAACGTTGCCGGCGCCGTCCACGATTACGGTGTTCTCTTTGGACAGGGTTACACGCTTGGCGGTACCCAGGTGCTCCAGAGTGGCGCCTTCCAGTTCCAGGCCAACTTCTTCAGAGATCACAGTGCCGCCGGTCAGGATAGCGATATCCTGCAGCATGGCCTTGCGACGATCACCGAAGCCCGGTGCTTTTACGGCTGCAACTTTCACGATGCCGCGCATGCTGTTCACTACCAGGGTAGCCAGCGCTTCGCCTTCTACGTCTTCAGCGATGATCAGCAGCGGCTTGGAAGCCTTGGCTACCTGCTCCAGCAGCGGCAGCAGGTCGCGGATGTTGGAGATTTTCTTGTCGACCAGCAGGATGAACGGGTTGTCCAGCTCAGCGGTCATGTTTTCCTGGTTGGTGATGAAGTAAGGAGACAGGTAGCCGCGGTCAAACTGCATACCTTCCACTACGTCCAGCTCGTTCTCGAGGCCGGAACCTTCTTCAACGGTGATTACACCTTCTTTGCCGACTTTCTCCATCGCTTCAGCGATGATGGTACCTACGTTTTCGTCGCTGTTGGCGGAGATGGTACCCACTTGAGCGATGGACTTGGTGTCTTCACACGGGGTAGACAGGCTGGCGATGTGGTCAACGGCAGCGGCTACCGCTTTGTCGATACCGCGCTTCAGATCCATCGGGTTGAAACCGGCGGCTACAGACTTGAGGCCTTCGGTTACGATGGCCTGGGCCAGTACGGTCGCAGTGGTGGTGCCGTCACCAGCAGTGTCAGAAGCCTTGGAAGCAACTTCCTTAACCATCTGCGCGCCCATGTTTTCGAACTTGTCTTTCAGTTCGATTTCTTTGGCTACAGATACACCGTCTTTGGTGACGGTCGGAGCGCCGAAGGACTTGTCCAGAACCACGTTGCGGCCTTTAGGACCCAGGGTGGTCTTAACGGCGTTCGCCAGGATGTTTACGCCGTTCAGCATTCTCTGACGAGCGTCGTCACCAAATTTTACGTCTTTTGCTGCCATGATCTTATTTCCTCAATTCTGTGTGCGATGGTGGTTTGGAGTGCTTATCAGCCTTCCAGAACGCCGTAGATGTCGCTTTCGCTCATGATGATCAGCTCTTCGCCGTCCACCTTGAGGGTGTTGCTGTCGGCGTAACGGCCGAATACTACGGTGTCGCCCACTTTTACTGACAGCGCGCGCACGTCGCCATTGTCCAGCAATTTGCCTTCGCCTACGGCAACCACTTCGCCCTGATTCGGCTTTTCTTTAGCAGCGCCCGGCAGAACGATGCCACCGGCGGACTTAGCTTCTTCTTCCTTACGGCGTACTACGACGCGGTCGTGTAAAGGACGAATTTTCATGGATTGGCTCTCCATTGAGTCATTTAGGGTTGCAATTACAAGTGCCCCGCCGTTAAGGCTGACGGGCGCCCCAGCTCCCGAGGGAACTGGGTAAAAATCAGAAGTGAACCCTATCTGAGGGCTGCGGAAAGGATTTCAACAGTGGCGGGAAAAAAAATTCAAAAAAGCCGCCAATCGAAGCTCGGCGACAGGCCGCAAGGTCAAAATTTAAACAAACCTAGCGCTTTTGATCCGGATCGTTACGATCCTCACGCTCGTAGTCACCTTCAATCACGTCATGGGAGCGCCCCGGCTCTTGGCCGGGCCCATTGCCCTGACCATATGGCCCGGTACGTACCACCACCACGTGACTCAGAAGTTTCCCTAGGAACAGGTGCCGAATCCCGGGAATCAGGCAGGCAAAACCAATGGCGTCGGTAATAAAACCCGGGGTCAGCAGTAACGCGCCCCCCACAGCCAGAAAGATGCCTTCGGCCATTTCCCGGGCGGGCATCTCCCCGGCCTGCATTTTCTGCTGCGCACGCATCACCGTGGACAAGCCCTGGCGTCGCAGCAGCGCCAGCCCGACCACGGCGGTCAGCAATACCAGGCCGATTGTTGGCAGGGCGCCGATTTTCTGTCCAACGCTGATCAGTACCCACATCTCCAGGATCGGCATGACGATAAATAGAAGCAACAATGGGCGCATAACGCGTTCTCCAAAGGACAATTACACGACTCTACTCGCAAAATCCGGGCGAATTCGGGTATTTCCAGTATGCTTATCAACTGCAGTAATTGGTACGTATTCCCAATACTTTTGCCGATAAAAGGTATCGGCCGGCCTTAGCCGGCAGGATTCAGGCTCGCAGTGTAGCCACTCACCGTCATGACGCGCAAATCGCCGTTGAGCACTGAAGCACGGCGGACGGAACTGCAAGAGAGGATCGCAAGAGAACCGCTATGGACAGCGACACCAGCCCCACCGCGCCCCCGAACATCAAACAAAGCCGCCATTTCCTCGCCGACCTGCTAGCAGGGGCGGATATCCAGATTAATGGCGACAGGCCCTGGGATATGCAGGTGCACCGCCTCGAGGCCCTCGACGAGATCGTTGCCAGGCACAGTCTCGGCCTCGGCGAGACCTATATGCGGGGAGAGTGGTCTGTGCCGGCGCTGGACGAATTTTTCTACCGGATCCTGCGCGCAAACCTGCAGGCCAAGCTCAAACCCTTCCGTAACCTGTGGCGAATCGGCCGTTCATATCTGTTGAACCTGCAAAGCCGCCGCCGGGCTTTTCAGGTGGGCGAGCGGCATTACGACCAGGGAAACAGCTTTTATCAAGCCATGCTGGACAGCCGTATGACGTATAGCTGTGGCTACTGGCGGGAGGCTGATAACCTGGAGCAGGCACAGACCCACAAGCTGGATCTTATCTGCCGCAAGCTGGGCCTGGCTCCGGGTATGCGCTTGCTGGATATCGGGTGTGGTTGGGGCAGTCTGGTGAGTTACGCGGCCGAGCACTATGGGGTCGAGTGTGTGGGGATTACAGTATCCCGGGAGCAACACCAGTATATCGAGGAGCACTATGCACACCTGCCGGTGACAGTGCACCTTAAAGACTACCGCAGCCTGAACCAGCCCTTTGACCGCATCGCCAGTGTCGGCATGTTTGAACACGTCGGGCGCAAAAACCACCGTGCGTTCATGCAGGTCGCACGGCGCTGCCTGAAGAGCCAGGGCCAGCTGCTATTGCACACCATCGGCAAGAATCAACGGCACTCCATCACTGACGCGTGGATAGACAAGTACATCTTTCCGAATGGCGACCTGCCCAGTAGCGGCCAGATCTGCGATAGCGCGGAGGATCTCCTGATCGCCGAAGACCTGCACAATTTCGGCAGTGACTATGACAAAACCCTGATGGCGTGGCACAGCAATTTTGAACGCAGTTGGGAGAAATTTGCTGACCGGTACGGCCAGGAATTTTACCGAATGTGGCGCTACTATCTGCTCTCCTGCGCCGGCGCCTTTCGCGCGCGCCATATCCAGCTGTGGCAGTGGGTTTTTTCCGACAGAGTGGAAGGCGGTGTCACGCGAGTTGTCTGACACAGCGCGCACAAGGGCGCTGGAATACATCTGTGCGGCCAAGTGGCAATTAGGAAAACCACCAGATCACAAAAAAGGCGAGCTTGCGCTCGCCTTTTTCTTTTCCCCGCCGGCTTGTTGAACCGAAGGGTTGAAGATGCCCGTTACATCCGGGCACCACCATCAATTTCAATTACGCGGCCTGTGAGATAGTCATTGTCGATGATAAACGCTACCGTGCTGGCGATTTCATCCGGCTCGCCGATACGGCGCAGGGGCACCTGCTTTACCAGGCCTTCCAGTATTTCCGGGCGCATCTGTGCCACCATATCCGTGCCGATAAAGCCCGGGGCGATTGCCGCCACACGCACGCCGTAACGCGCCAGCTCTTTTGCCCAGGTCACGGTCATGGTTGCCACGCCGGCCTTGGAGGCGGAATAGTTGGTCTGGCCCATATTGCCGGATCGGGACACACTGGAGATGTTCACGATCACACCGCCATTGCCCGCTTCCGCCATGATCGCAGCGGCCGCTCGGGTGCACAGGAAAACACCGGTGAGGTTGACGTCAATCACTGACTGCCACTGCGCCAGTGACATACGCTCGGTGACCTTTCCTTCCTTCACCTTCAGCAACATGCCATCGCGCATGATCCCGGCATTGTTCACCAGCACATCCAGGCTGCCAAAATCTTTGGCAATTGCCGCGAAGCCGTTATCAACCTCCTCCTCAGAGGCCACATTCACGACATAGCTGCGCGCCTCTGCGCCGAGCTTTGCACAGGCCGCAACACACTCCGCCAAGCCGTCTTGATTGACATCCAGCAACGCGAGACGCGCACCGCGCTCCGCAAAATACAGAGCCATAGACCGGCCAAGCCCCTGGCTCGCACCTGTAATGGCAATAACACTGTTGGTCACGTTCATCTCAACACCTCTAATTATTATTGAACCGGGGCCGTGCCCCGCTTATCCGTGCAGGCTACCAGGAGTAGCCGACACCGACGGTCATCTTGGTATCTTCTTTTTCACTTTCCAGGGAAGGCGTGTTGTCATACTGCCACGCGTACTTCAGCTCCATCAGGATGCCCTTGACCAGCGGTGTACGCACGCCAATTTCCGCGTTGCTCTGGTAGTCTTCACTGCTGTCGAACGACTGCAGCACTTCCTGGTTGTAATAGACCTCGGGACCGAGGTCGAACTTGTAGCGGAAGTCCCACGCGGTTCGCCCTGCCGCGTAACGCTTGCTTGGATCCTCGGCGAGCGTCGGGTCGATAAAGTCTTCTTTCAGGCTACTCACACCGCTCTGGATCGACAGTGCCGACTTGTCCGTGTCAAAGAACAGGAAGCCGAGACCGAGACCGACCGTGGAGCTCAATTCGAGGTTTCTCGCCTCTTCATGCAGAAACGAGCTGTTGCCCGCGGCAAACCATTTCTCGGCGAAGATCCAGCGCAGGTCGTAGTTCAGTCGGTACTTCTCCAGCCCCTGCACTTCTACGTTGTTCTGGTTCTGGTATTGGGTGCCGACAATGTGGTGGAAGTCATCGTGACGAACATCAAAATTGGTGTTTACATCCCAGTCTTCCCGCTCACGGTTACCGTTTTCGAACACACCCGCGGCGCTTACGTTGCCGTGAAAAATCACCGGATTGCCGACAAAGTTGATGTAGGGTTCGGCACGGTCAATCGCCGGAAAATCCATTACCCAACCATCGCCCTCGTCACAATAAAGCTCCCACTGCTCCCGGCGGTGCCCCGCCAGTGCACAGGGCTCCTCGCGCCCGGCGATCTTGAGATCTTTATCGGTTTCGAGGGAAAGGATCTTGTCCTTCACTATGGTGATATCCCCAAAGGTCTCGGACTTCCACACCACGTGCTCCCGCTCCACCAGAACCAGATCCCCGTGGATTCGGTCGCCATTGGTCAGGGTCAGCACCCCGGCACTGGCGGCCGGGACAAGCGCGATGAAAAGCGTGAGAATGGGGAGAAATCGGGGCACAGCGAAAAACACGAAACAACCTTGCGATAGCCTGGAATTATTAAATGCGAAATAGCAATAGCGTCGAGAAAGGGAAGATATCAACACCCGCATCGGCAAGCGGCCATGATGCCACAAGTCGCATCTGCCTTGCACTGGCACAGGTGCCCTACGGCAGGGTCGTGACCTATGGAAAACTGGCAGAACTGGCAGGGCTGCCCCGGGCAGCGCGCCTGGTCGGACAAACGCTGCGCAAGCTTCCCAAAGAAACGAAATTGCCCTGGCACCGCGTGATCAATGCCCAGGGCAAAATTTCCCTGCCTGAGCCAGCTGCCGGGCGCCAGCGAGACTGCCTGCTGAGTGAAGGAATTGTGACCGTTAACGGCAAGATAGACATGCGCCACTATGCATGGCCGAAGCCCGAGGAACTCTGAAAAATTTCAGGGAGCTATACCGGCAGAACCGGATCAGCCAGCCACCTTTTTCCCCTGCAGCATTTCTTTGTCACGCTCCCGCCACCAGATGTAAAAGGCGAGCAGCACAGCCGGCAAGCCGAGAATCGCCACAAGGATGAAAAAGGATTCATACCCCTGTGCATCCACGACAATACCGGAAAAACCGCTGATGAATTTGCCCGGTAACGTCATCAGGGAACTGAATAGCGCATACTGCGTCGCGGTATAGGACTGGTTGACCAGGCTGGACAAGAACGCGATAAACACCGAGTTTGAAATTCCCGCGCTGATATTATCTGCGCTGATCACGATCGCCAGCCAGGTTTTGTCTGGGCCAATCGTGGCCAGGTGGGCAAACAACAGGTTCGTTGCGGCAACCATGGCAGCGCCCAGTATCAGGGGGCGCAGAATACCGAACCTCACGACCATTGCCCCGCCCAGGAAAGCACCGATCATGGTGCAGAAAAAACCAAACAGCTTGCCAATTTGCGCGATGTCATCCTTGCTGAAGCCAAGGTCGAGGTAGAACGGGTTTGCCATGACCCCCATGGCGATATCACTGACCCGGTAGATGCCAATAAACAGCAGCAGCACAAGCGCGAACCGCCCATTGCGCTGGAAAAAGTCGATAAATGGGCAGGCAACAGCGCGCACAAACCACTCGCTGACCCTCCCGTGCTTGCCGCTGCCCAGTACCCGGTCCACCCACTCGTGCTGGAACTCCTGGCCTTGCGCCCGAGCCTTTTGGTGATCGGGCTCAGAGACCAGCAGCGTCGTGATTATCCCCACACTCATCAGCGCGGCCATCGACATGTAGGCGATGCTCCAGCTCGCATATTCGGCGATGAACAATGCACCGGCACCGGCGATCAACAAAGCCACCCGGTAACCAAAAACGTACATGGCGGCCATGGCGCCCTGATACTCAGTGTCTACCGCTTCGATCCGATAGGCGTCGATAACCACGTCCTGGGACGCAGAGCAAAAGGCCACCAGGATGCCGAAGCCAAATACCGCGGGCAGCGCAAGCTGTGGATTCAGCTGGCTCATGGCCAACAGGCCGAAGGCTATACCCAGCTGCGAGAGCAGGATCCAGCTGCGCCGTTTACCCATCAGCCTGGTCAGGAACGGCAGGCGCAGGGAGTCGATGATTGGGGCCCAGATAAATTTGATCGAGAAGGTAATACCAATCCAGGCGGTAAACCCGATCGTGGTTCGGCTGACGCCGTAATCCCTTAACCAGGCGGTAAGGGTGGAAAATACCAGCAGCAGGGGCAGCCCCGCGGAGATCCCGAAAAAAAACATCCCCAGCACTTTTGGCCGCGTATAGACCTTGAGCGCTTCGCCCCAGGTCATTTTATCTTGCTGCATGACTGGCTCTGCTTCCTTATAAAACGGCTATCTGGTTGCGCTAGCCGACCCCAAACAGCGTTAATTTATTCCCGACCGTACTTCACTTCGAGTTGCGCTTCAGCCAGCTTGTTCGCATTAATGTAATAGCCGACCATGGCTGCGGGACTGTTTTCATCAAGGGGCAGCTGTTCCACCTTTAGCGCAAACACTTTGAACTGGTAGCGGTGATCACCGTGACCTTGCGGGGGGCAGGCACCACCGTAGCCAGGGCTGCCAAAATCCGTCCGGCTCTGGATGGCTTCCGGGATCAACCCGGACTTGGGATCACCGGCACCTTCCGGAAGCTCAGTCACGCTGGCTGGGATATTGAATACCACCCAGTGCCACCAGCCACTGCCCGTGGGCGCGTCCGGGTCGTGCATCACCACCGCGTAACTTTTTGTTCCTTCCGGCGCGCCCTGCCAGCTCAACTGCGGCGAAATATTTTCGCCGCTACAGCCAAAGCCGTAATAGACCTGCGCCGCCTTCAACCGCCCGCCGGTTTCGAGAGTCGACGAGCTCACGGTGAATTCCGCGGATGCCATTGCTGGCAGGAATACCCCCGCAACAAGCAACAGGGCTGCAACCAGTTTAGCAGCAACATTACCGCTGGCATCAGCGGCCCCAGAATTACGCTTCACACGCACTTTCATACTCCCAAATCCCCCTTCCGTGAACAGGTGTTTTCAGATGAGCAATTCACCAATTGCCGTAAGATCCATATTGCCCCCGGTCAACACCACCGCGACCTTTTTCCCCTTGAAACGCGCCGGGTGCGCCAAGACTGCAGCCAGGCTGACGGCGGCAGACGGCTCCACCAGCTGTTTGGTTCGGGTCCAGATCAACGTCAATGCCTCGCGAATATCGTCCTCGGAGACAGTGACAATATCGTTGACCGTTTTGCGGATAATCGAGTAATTCCGCACGCCGAGCGTTGTGCGCAGGCCGTCGGCAATCGTTTCCGGTGTTTGCTCCGTCACCCTCTGTCCGCTGCGGAATGAGCGCTGGGCATCATCGGCACCGGCGGGCTCGGCGCCCAGCACTTTAATTTCCGGCGCCAGCGCCGACGCCGCCAGCCCCGTTCCCGCCAGCAGGCCACCACCGCCAACCGGCGCCACAATCAGATCCGGGGTAAACCCCAGCTCGCGGCACTGACCAATGATCTCCTGAGCCACCGTTCCCTGACCCGCGATCACCCGGCGGTCGTCAAAAGGCGGGACAACATGCGCGCCGGTTTCGGCCACCAGTTCCGCCAGCGTTCCTTCCCTCGCCGCCAGCGTAGGCGCACACAGCACAATATCGGCTCCATAGGCGGCAACTGCCGCCCGCTTGGCCGCTGGCGCGTTCTCCGGCATCACCACCGTGCACGCAAGGCCCTGCTCGGCCGCCGCCCAGGCCAGCGCTGCACCGTGGTTGCCGGAACTGTGTGTCGCCACACGCCGAGTGCCCGCGGGCAGTTGTGCAACAGCGTTTGCCGCACCGCGCGCCTTGAATGCGCCAACCTTCTGCAGGTGTTCGCACTTGAGAAATATTTCTGCGCCGCAGGCTGTGTTCAGCGCGCGGCTGGTCAGTATCGGGGTACGGTGGATTTTGCCAGCCAGAACCTGGGCAGCCGTGAATACCTCCGCAGCCATTGGAAGATCTTCCTCCGGGTTTTCCCGGCCAGTCACCAGTGCCTGATCAGACTTTGACATCAAACAACCTCTGTCATTGACGGAAACTGCAGCCACTCAGCTGCCAAAAATTACATAGAGCGCCAACACGGTCAGCCACATCAGCAAAGCGCGTGCCAGCAGCGCCTGCAGGGCCTCAACCTCGGCGCCACAAACCCGCTGCCCTTCGCTGACCGCGGCACCTGCGCTGCACTCACTGGCATCAATCCCGCCGAGGGCGCCCTCCAGGTAGTACTCAAGAACTTCCGCTGAACCGCTCTGTTTACAGGTCAAATGCTCGCGCCAGGCCCGATAGCAGCCGGCAAAGTTACCCACGATTGCCAGGGTAAACCCGAGCACTCGAACCGGTACCCACTCCACTAACCACAACCATTGCCGCGCCAACTGTACATCTGCACCTTCTATGGACGACACGGCCTCAGGCCCGCCCTCTGCCTCGCTCTCTGGCTTATCGCCCTGGACGTAAAGCTGGCTCAAGCGGTAGAGCAAAGCCCCAGGCACGCCTGCAATCAGGAACCAGAACAATACTGCAAACAGGCGCTCAAACGCGCGGTAGGCGGCAGCGCGGAACACAAGCTGGTGCAGGGTGCGGGCGTCAGTGACCTGGCCCGCATCCATACCTTTCAGCAAAGGCTCAGCAATCAGGAATGCCGCCTCCAGATCCCCCTGGTACCAGGCGCGCAGATAGTTGGAAATACTGTCATTAAAATTGCCGCGCCCGAAGCTATACAGCAGCAAGGGCACACTGACCAGCAGAACCCCCAGGCCACCCAGCAGGCTCTCGGCCATAACCAGTGCCGCTGCCGCGACCAGAACCGGTAGCAAAATGGTGACACCAAACTGCAGGCCCGGTCGCGCTGACAAGTAGTCGCGACGACCGATTGCATTTCGCCAGCGCGTAAACCAGCCGTCCCGTTGCAAGGGACCACCAGAACCCCAGATTTGTACCAGCGCCAACGCCAGCAATACGATTAAAAGCGCCATCGCGCCCCCCACGTGAATTTATTGATTGCGATATTGTATCTGTAGCCTGGTCGCTACCCCGGTTGCCATCAGGCCAGGGGCGCATCCCCGGTCAGGTCATCCAACTTGGCGAAAAAGAGCTTCCAGTCAAACCCGGGGCCGGGATCCAGCTTGCGACCGGGTGCGATCTCCGAGTGCCCGGCAATACGGCTTTTATCAATAGCCGGAAACGCATCCATGATGGCCAGGGTTACTTCTGCAAGGGAGTCATACTGGGCCTCGGTAAAGGTGTCGGTATCCAGACCTTCCAGCTCGATACCAATGGAAAAGTCGTTGCAGTTCTCGCGCCCACAGAATGCCGATTGCCCCGCATGCCAGGCTCGGTGGTGTAGCGGCACATACTGGGTAACCCGGCCCGTGCGGTCGATCAGCAGATGAGCGGATACCTGTAGCGAGGCGATCTCGGAAAAATAGGGGTGGGCGTCAATATCCAGCTGACCGAGAAAGAACTCATCAATATAAGAGCCGCCGTACTGCCCCGGAGGCAGACTGATACTGTGCACTACAAGGAGGTCTATTTCTGTGCTGTCAGGGCGACTGTTACAGTGCGGGCTCGGCACACGCCTCACCCCAGACAACCAACCTGACTGGACCTGATATTTCACAAATGGAATCCCATGCAGTTTTGAGCCAAAGGGTATTCTATGGAAGGGGCGGGATTACCGCCACCGGCAGAGTCCACAACGGATCGGCGCAGTGAAATATCGAATGGCCAGAATGGAACGAAAACCGGCCGGGGTGAGCCCGGCCGGTTTGAGCGCATATCAGGCGGTGCGGGGGTTCATTGCCCCATTTACCCTCAAACGCTGATTGCGATCTTGCTGTCGCCGCAATTGCCAACCACATACTGGAGTGCACGCTCGAACAGGGGACCCTGCTCCAGCGGCAACAGTACTTCATCACGCAGGGCCTGGGCGAGTTCCAGGCGCGAATGGACGGCCACTTTCGCACCCGAGCGATTGACGAACATGAACTGATCCAGGTCACTGATGATCGCCGCCAGGCGGCACCTCACCGGCAGCTTCTCCGGCTGGCGCAGCAAGAACCAGCTGTCCTTCAAATGATAGGTCTGCTGCCAGTGCTCATCGTCTTTGGGCAAAGGCTGCTTCGCCTCACTCTTAGCCAGCGGTGCCACTTTGGCAACTTCCTGCAGAGACTCGACATCAGGCAGCGCCGGCTCACTTACCGGCAGCTCTCTCGGCTCTTCAGCCAGATCAACAGCCGCAACCGCGACCTCTTCAACTTCTGGTATGGCGAGAATGCTGTCCGCCTCACGGCGCAGCTCCTGAACCAATCGCTCACGAATGCGCCGCTCGCGTTCACACTCGACGCGCTCAGCGAGGTTCTCGCGCTCCCGATACAAGACATTGAGCCCGCCCATCAATCGCTGGCGGTCTCCCGGACTTAGGGAGAGAGACTGCGCGCCCTCATCCAGGCGCCGCCGCAAATCCGGCAAAAGGCGCTGCATCTTGGCACGGCTCTCCGGCATCGGGGCGACCACACTCCAGATCAGATCCCTTGCCGTGAGCACATGGAGGCGCCAGTTGCCACTGTCAGTGCCCTCTTTCAGGCAGGTTCTGAACAGGACACTGTTCCACACCCGATTGAGCCACTCGTGCACAATCTTCGGCAGCTTGCGCTCGGCCGTCAGGGCATCGAATACGGCCGCCACCCGGGCCTTGGCCGCTTCGACGCGCGCGGTGCCCTGGGCTTCATCAATAGTGCGCCGCTCCATCACCGCAGCGCGCTTGCGCTCGCGCGACGCGTACTCACGAAAAGATTCGAGCAGCCGGACAAAAACACTTTCGTCCTGCTCGAACTCCGCGAGTACACCTTCAACTACGGAACAAACCTCACGATACAGTGGATCGTTGAGGTAATTTTCCCCGGGCTGCCAGCCGATAGCGGCATCGGCGAGTTCATTCAGGAGTCGTCGGGCAGGATGTCCACCCTTGCTGAAGAACGCTTTGTCGGCCACGGCCAGCTTCAGCATCGGCAACTGCAGGCGAATCAGCTGAACCTTGATCGGTTCGGCCAGATTGCGGTCTTCCAGCATGAAGGAAAACAGCATGTCCACCAGGCGGATCACTTCGCTGTCCAGCTCGTGCAGGGAGGCACTCTGCTTTGCCTCTACCAGCCGCTCCTGTAACAGGGCAGTCACGTTGACCAGCTCACCCGTGGCAGCAGCCTGCAGGGGAATACCCATCTGCAGCTGCCCCAGGTGTTGTAGCAGTGTGGGTGTGGCCAGTGGCGCAGCGCCGGAACCGTAGGGCATCAAGCCGGGAGCAAATTGACCGGCGCCCCCTTGTGGAGCTGAACCCATATTACCCATGGTACCCGCGGCGCCAGCCATGGCAGCACCGCCGTACATTGGGCTGTCCCCAGGTGCAGCCTGCGCCTGCCCTGGCATACCCGCCTGCCCCGGATTGCCTGCCTGCGGGGCCTGCCCGCGTGCGGCGGCACCGGGCGCAACCGGGCGCCCGTGGCGACTGCGATGACGCAGCGGATCTTCCAGTGTGGGCAGGACTCCCATTTCCACCAATGCGGTGTTACAGGCTTGGTACAGTTCACCCAGCCGGTTCACCAGTTGCGATTCGAACTTCTTGAAAACCGTCATGCGGGCGCGCAGTGAGATATCGACCTCGCCCAGAGCATCGGCAAAAGCGCCGCATACGCTGGCCGGCCCCAGCGGCAGGTTTTCATCATAGACCTTGCAGGGGAGCACCGTATCGAGGCGCAGGGACAGCGCTGCGATGGCCTCAGCATGGTCGCGTTTGACATTGGCGATCATGGTGCGAATGACAACCTGCTGCTCCAGGTCATCGTCTTTCACCAACGACAGGCCGCTCACGGAAGAGACTGCACTCAGAGAAGCTTCTTCCCCGGGAGTGTCATTGCGCGGCTCGTAAAATCGCTCTTCGATTCCGTCGCAAAAGCTGTCCACAAGCTGGCTGAGTTCTATACGCAAAACGCGTATCGCCTGAAACAGGCCATCCTGCTCTTCCTGCTGGTGCGCTTTTTCCGCCATGGAAAAAAGGGAGTCGTCGACCTGCGCGAATACTTCTTCCGCACGCGACTTAAGCCAGTGCACAGCCTTCTGGTTGATTTGTTTCACGGTGTTGGATAGTTGGCGGGGCGCCGGGTTTCGGGTATCTCGTCTGGTACCGCGGGCGCCTCCGCTTCCGGCAATAACCAAAAATTCTTTTTTTTCTTTTTCCATATCGTCCATGCTCACCCCCGGTACCGTCCTGGTACAGGTTGCTTTTGTGATTCCGCCAAATATCCGTACGGCGGTGACTTTTCTCTCTGCTATATCCAAATACCAACCCCCCAGTCAGACATCTTAGCTTACCGGGGTACTGCATTAGCGATTATTCTCGCACCTCAAATGCCACGCACTTCTAAAAAAAAGTGGCACTATCGCGCAATATCGAGCAATTAGACGAAGCACGCAAGGGCCCTTTGGAGCCAAATTGCGGGAAATTCATTTGAGTTAGTAGGTATTTACTACCAAGTCAGGAGAGTCAGAGTGTAAGGAGGGGATTCTGCCTAAATGCGACACGAGTCACAACGAGCTAAGGCAAAACTCAGTTGATTTATATGACATTTTTATGTCTGGTTTCAACCAGAAAAATAAGCTGGCGGAGATCTTTTTTCGGAAAGCTCGTAGCCTTTGCAAGTGACGAACGGGAAACCGGGCACAGGGCATTGCCCGGCGCCCGTCGTTCCATCAGCTCAATTCCCCACGGGATTTGCGCACATTGCCAATAACTGACTGCAGCGCCCGTTCGAACAGCATGCCGTCATCCAGCGGCAGCAGTTCTGCCTTGCGCAACGCATGGGCGAGTTCCAGGCGAGTGAACTCGGCCACTTTGGCACCATTGCGATTTACAAAGATGAACTGATCAATATCCCTGATGACCGCAGCCAGGCGGCAACGGAACGGCTCTTCACCTTCCCGCTTGAGTTCAAACCAGCTGCCCTGCGCCAAACGGTAGGTCTGCTGCCAGTAGGAATCCGACTCAGAGAGCGCGTCTTCGCCAGCCGCAGGTGAGGCACTTACCGCCACTTCCGCCACGACCTGTTCCAGCTCTTCCATCTGCGGCAGTTCCACCACACTGGCGGCTTCTGGAACTGCAGGTTCAGCTGCCTGTGCGGATGCCAACTCTTCTCGCACTTCGCGACGCGCCTCCTCGCGAACCTCTTCCTTCGCTTTGAGCGCGCGCTCAGCTGCCACCTGTTGTGCCAGCGCGAAGCGCTCCCGGTAAACGTCTTTCAAGCCCGCGAACATGCGGCGCGCGTCGAAGCTGTTGAGGGATACCGCTTCGACACCCGCCTTGAGGCGTTCCTGCAACGCAGGCAGCAGCCCGAGAAGCTGCTTGCGGCTTTCCGGCATGGGCGCGTGCACGCTCCATACCAGATCCCTTGCAGTGCGCACTTCACGGCTCCAGCTTTCGCTCTCGGTTCCTTCCTTGACGCAGGTCAGGAACAGCATGTTGCTCCAAACCTTGTCCAACCACTCAACCACCACTGGCGGCAGGTCACGCTCAGCCACAAGCGCATCCATCACGGCAGCCACGCGGGCGCGAGCCGCTTGCGTCTTCGCTTTGCCATCGGCCTCGTCGACAATGCGCTGCTCCAGCTTCTGCGCGCGCTTGCGCTCGCGCAGGATGAATTCCCGCAAGGATTCCAGAAGCAGTGAAAAGATATTGATATCCTGATCAAACTCGGTCAGCACGCGGGACACAACCTCGCTGACCTTCTTGAACAGAGGATCTGATTCGTAGTTCTCGCGCGCCTGCCAACCGGTACAGGCATCCGCCAGCTCATTCAATAACTTGCGTGCGGGATGTCCGCCCTTGCTAAAGAAGGACTTGTCAGCAATCGCCACCTTCAACAGCGGCAGTTGCAGGCGCCCAAGCTGGGACTTGATCGGCTCGGCGAGATTGCGGTCTTCCAGGATGAAGGAAAACAGCATCTCGACCAGTTTGATGATATCGCTGTCGACCTTGGCCAGGGCCGCCGACTGCTGCGCCTCAACCAGTCGGCTCTGCAGCAGGCCGCTGACGTTCAGCAACTGCACACCGCTGTCGGCGTAGTCCTGGGGCAAGTGGGATTGCAGTTCCCCAAGGTGATTCAGCAAATCCTGCGCCGGCATGGGCGCAACGCCGGCGCCAACCGGCATCAGGCCATAACTGCCGGGTGCGCCATAGCCAGTATTTGAGCGGCCACTGTCGGCAGGTGAAGTTTCCTGCTGCTGGCCGGCTTGGGGCCTGGCTTGCGAACGGGTCTCAGGTCGAGCCTGGCGCGCGGCGCGGCGCTGCTGTTTCAGCGAGGGAAGTACGCCCTGCTCGGCAAACAGATCGTTACACTGATCGTACATCTGGCCGAGACTGGCCATTACAACCTGCTCGAACTTTTTCAGGACCGTCAGGCGCGCGCGGAAATGCAGATCCAGGGTTCGCACCGCCTCGACGAATGCATCGCAGATACGGTCCGGCCCCAGCGGATTGTTCTTGTCGTAGATTTTGACCGAGAGAAGTGTATTCAGGCGCAGTACGATTTCAGTCAGGGGCTCGGCAAAATCGCGCTTGGCGTTGGCCACCATCGTGTCCACCGCAACCAGCTGCTCGAGATCATCATTGTGCACCAGGGAAAGATTGTCGGCAGAGTACTGATCCTGGGACTCGGCTTTACTCAGTTCAGAGATCCGAAAGGCGCGGGTGACATTATCCCCGAACTGCTCGACCAGCCGACGGCGCTCAACGCGCAACAGGCGCAGTGCCTGGAAGAGGCCATCCTGCTCATCCTGTCCATGTGCCTTTTCCGCCATCGCAAACAGCGAGTCGTCCACCTTGGCAAAGACCTGCTTGGCCTGCTCTACAAGGTAGCCAACGGCCTTTGCCCTTACGGCCTCTGCCGCCGCTGGTAACGCTGCTTCGCTCTTGGTCACACCACGCGGCTCTCGCAAAATACCGGAAAGGGTTACCACATTATTAGTGTCTTTCATTGCCATACTGCCCTTCACAGGCCCCAGCGGCATCCTCTGCCACCGGGTATCGCTTCATGCAGCAGGCTCTGGGAAGCCAGCTGCTCGCCTGTTGGATAAATAGTTATTGAGCGGCCCCTGCATTAGTGTCAGGAACCCGGCTAGAACGATTTAGCGCAATACCCACCCGCACTCACTACGCTAGGGCATCGCGCCAAACAACACGTTTGATTGGCCAGTCAGTCGATTCTACGGACTCTCGCGCCAGCAACACAACTGGCACGACCGTTTTTGCGACAAGTGTCACAGCGGCGCCAGGTGCAATGGCGGCTACACTTCGGGAACCGACCCCGGCCCCGGCAACAAAAGTGCATCACCGCCAGGTCGGGCACGGTTAATCGACCTACCCTGCTCCATTTGCGCCCGAATTTGCTAGTATTGCCGCCCCCAAGATCGAGGCCAGCCCATGACGCCAGCAGAAACCCGAATCCCCAATCTGACCCAGGACATTGTCGACGCCGTCAGCCGTGCGCTGGCCGAAGATGTGGGTGATGGCGACATTACCGCACAGCTCATCCCGGCCGGGCGCCAGGCCAGAGCGAGGGTGATCACACGCGAGGATTGCACCTTCTGCGGAAAGGCGTGGGTAGAAGAGGTATTTCGCCAGCTGGATCCCGAGCTGGAAATCACCTGGCATGTCGCCGATGGCGACCGTATCGGCGCCAACAGCACGCTATTCGAGTTACGCGGCAACGCCCGTACCATATTGACCGGCGAGCGCTGCGCACTGAACTTTGTGCAAACGCTTTCCGGCACTGCCACCACGGCGGCCCAGTTCGCTGCGTTTGCCCAGGGAACTGAGGTCAGGATCCTCGACACTCGCAAGACCATTCCCGGGCTGCGGACGGCGCAAAAATATGCGGTGCTCTGCGGCGGCTGCCACAATCATCGCATCGGCCTGTACGATGCATTCCTGATCAAGGAAAACCACATTGCAGCCGCCGGTGGCATCCACAACGCTATCAGCCAGGCACACGCCATCAAGCCGGGCGCCCTGGTTGAGGTGGAAGTGGAAACGCTGGATGAGCTGAAACAGGCACTGGATGGTGGCGCGGATGTCATCATGCTGGACGAGTTCAGCGATGCCGACACCAAGACCGCACTGGAAATGGCCAAAGGCAGGGCCAAAATCGAAATATCCGGAAGCGTGGATGCCGCCCGCTTACAGCAGCTCTCCTCGCTCTGCGTCGACTACATTTCCTCCGGCGCCCTGACCAAACACCTGCGCGCCATTGACCTGTCCCTGCGTCTGGAATCTGGTGCATAGTCCAGCGAAGAATCCCGCTACGGTGCGGAACCCGAGCCACGCTCTTCACGCACGGCCTGCCGAATGTCCACGTCCTCCGAGCCCCCAGCCCGCTCTGCTGCGGGCTCAGCGGACCCTGTGACCACTTCGCGCAAGTGGTAGCGCGGGCGCCGCTTTACCTCTTCATATATTTTCCCGAGATACTCACCGATCACGCCCAGACACAAAAGTTGTACGCTGCCGATAAACAGCACCGGAACCATGATCGACGCCCAGCCGGGCACCACACTGTCGGATAGCAGTTTTACAGACAAAACCCATGCGATCAGCACCAGGGACAATCCGCCGGTGAGCAATCCCATCACAGTAATCGCACGCAGTGGGGCAATGGAAAATGCCGTAACGCCTTTCCACGCGAGCGACAGCATCCGCCGCAGCGGGTATTTACTCTCGCCGGCAAGGCGCGGCCTGCGGGAATACTCTACGGTTGCCGCGCTGAACCCAAGCTCCCGGACCATACCGCGCAAAAACAGGTTGGTTTCCGGGTATTGCAGCAAGGTGTCCACCGCGCGCCGGGACATCAGGCGAAAATCCGCATGGTTGAACACCAGATCCACCCCCAGGCGCTGCATGAGCCAGTAGTACCCTTCGGCGGTCAGTCGCTTGAAGACCGTATCGGCATCCCGCTCCTTACGCACCCCGTACACAATGTCACTACCATCCAGATACGCATCGAGCATAGCGGCGATATTTTCCGGGCCATCCTGCAGATCTGCGTCAATACTGACGACCACATCTTCAACCGTCTGGCCCAGCCCGGCATACAAAGCATTCTGGTGCCCGCGGTTGCGCGATAGCGCCACTGCAACAACTCTTCGGTCTTCATTCGCCATGACTTGCAGCATGGGCCAGGTTCCATCGCGACTGCCGTCATCGACAAAATAGATGCGGGAACCCGGGTCTATTTTCCCTGCGTGCACCAGAGTTTCCAGTGTTGCCACCAGCTCCGCATGAGTGGCCGCCAGTACGGCTTCCTCGTTGTAGCATGGAACCACAATCGCGAGGGTCGGCGCACCGGAGCGCTCGGCAGAAAGCGGGCTGGTCAATGCCGGATCAAACTGTTTCATTCGGGCAACCGATATATCCAGTACTTGTGTAAAAGGTAGTTGAGAGCCAAAGTCACCGCCGTAGCGCACATCTGGGCGACCAGGTAATGCACAAACGGCAACAGCAGGCTGAAACACAGGGTATTGAGGGCCACGCCGCAAAGTGCCACCAGCACGAATTTAGGCAGTGCCTCGCGGTGCCTGTAATGCTTGCCAATGGAAAAGGTGAAGTAATAATTCAGGCCGTAGTTAAGCAAAGCGGCCAGGCTATACGCCGCAAAGGCAGCGAGCACTTCCGGTGCATCCAGCGCTTCGATCATCGCCACCAGCAACAGGTACTGAACCGCCGTAGCCACGCCTCCAGCGACGAGAAACTTCAGTGCTTGCGACACCGGGTCACGGTATGCGGCTCCCGGCCGCGCCGTGTCGTCAGACCGGAACATGTTCTTTGGGTCTGCCAGGCTTCGCCTCGGGATCCATTCGACTACCAGGAGAATCAACCGCGACCGAGGCCCGCGCCGCAAGCGACTCGACCGGGGTTGTCATCGCGCGCTCGCCACGCTCCGGTTCTCCCGTAGCAACCCGTCGCCGACGGGCAGACAACAACAGGGCCACTTGAACGAGCATCAGCCCTTCCGCCGGCTTTCGGTAGCGTCCCTCATTGACCGCAATGGGGAGAAGTCCCTGCACGACGATCCAGGTCACCAGCAGGCCCGGCAACATCCGCTCGCCCCGCAACCCCCGCCAGTAGAAAGCGGTGGCCAACAGAAGCACCAGGGCCAGCGGCGCCCACAGCCAGCGACTGTGATGTGCCAGCCGCTCCAGCGGGCGCTCGGGATTATTGTCTGGCCAGGAGGAACCGAAGAACAGATACACCAGATTCTCACCGGTGAGCCAGGCGTAGCGGGCCGGTGTCAGCGGATAGTTCCGGATAGCGCTCCGCCAATCCTCTGCACCCTTTTCAATGTCAATGCTTGCGGTCACCCGCCCGCTGCGATCTGTTGTCCATTCGGATAGTGGTGCCAGGGGCTTCTCGCCGGTCGAGGGCGAACCAAACCAGTAGTTCCACTCCGCCCCGCCATTGCGATACTGAATGTGGATTTCCCGGTTGCCCGAGCGCATGTACAGGGCCACCAATTGTCCAATGCCGTGCGGGGAAACAATATTCATCACCGCATAGCTGCGGTATGCCAGAGGCCCCAGCGCCAGTGCCAGCAGCGCGACGCTATAGCCGGCCTTGGCCAGTTTTTGCGGCTGCACCAACCAAAGCCAGGTGGTGACGACCGCAGCAAGGGGAATGGCAATACCGCGGGTGAGTCCGGCCAGGATCCACAGCACGACCATGCACAGGAAACTCGCCGTGGTCTGCTTTCGCCGGCACCGCCAAGTGGCGTACAGCGCGGCCCCCAACAGCGGTAACAGCAGGGTTTCCTGCATGAAATACGCGTAAATAGTGATCCAGGAGGGCAACACGGACAACGCCGCCCACACAGCGGTGGCCTGTAGCCGTCCTGGCAGCAGCTCACGCGCAAACCGGTACCAGATCCACGGGGTCAAACAGGCAAGCAGCGCAGTGTAGAGTGCAACAAGCAGCGGCTCGCCGAGGGTCAGCTTGCCGAGAACCGCAATATAGACCTGGTAAAGCACCGGATCCGTAAGGGACATGGGATCCCTGCGCAGCACCTCAGTGCCCTGCTCCCAGTGCCGCTGTGTGTCGCTCCAGATATGGTCGACCGGGTTGAAAACAGCAATATGCTCCACCCGCAGCCAGATACCCAAGAGGACAAGGAGATAGCAGATGGCATAGCCGACTGTGCGGCGGTCAAGCCGAATCGCGCGGGGGTCGAGACTAGATGTACCCCAGTGTCGCAGTCCAACCCAAGACTGCCCCTGTACTACTTTCAACATCATTATTTTCAATTTTTTATCACCCGGTTATCGGCAGTGGCCCATTCCTGACCGGCCCTGACTGCACAATATACCGGGTGTGATGATCATGAGGCCGCGGGCTTGTACGCGCTCCCTGGTTCCGACGGCCGATCCCCGGTGGGGTTTTCACCCACCAGATTGAACAGGTGCCCGGGGCGGAATTTCAGCACCGGCACCCAGCGTCCCACAAAGGCAAAGAGCCCCCGCGCTTCAATGTATCTGGCATAGGCCACATAGTCCGGATCCCAGGACAAATGGCGCTCTTCCGTGCGCGCTCGCATGAAATACACAAAGTTCACCAGCAATAGCAACACCGAATGCCGGAGCGCTTCACTGCCACTGGCGCTGACCATAAACGGCATCGATATCATCCACCATGACAGATTCTTGCTGATATAGGCCGGATGCTTGGTAAACCGGTAGGGCCCGTTGGTGAGAATGCCCCGGTGCGTCAGGTTGGAGAAGCGAATGCCAAAAGGAATACTCGCCCACACATAGATGGCGATCAGCAACAGGATGATGGATCCCCAAATGCCATACATCAGCGGCGTGTTCCAGAACCAGAACCCCCAGGCAGGGCCCTCGTCATACTTCAGGTAGGTGCCCGAAAACATACTCCAGAACGGCTGGTAGCTGATCAGCGCTACACCCCAGCCCAGGAAACTCGGCTCGGCAGTGCGGATATGGGAATCGAACAGCCGCAGGGTGCAGACGTAGCCCACGGTGACGAACAACAGGTCGATATAAAACAGGAAGTTGAAGGTAAAATCGAATACCGCCTTGAAGCTGTCCTGAAGTCGAGCAAAGTCAAAATTCAGCAGGGTATTCAGGTTATTGCCCATATACACAAACATCAGGGGCAGGAAAAACAGCTTTACCAGCCAGCCCAGGTACAGCTGCCCTATCGCGCGACCGGAGACATGCGCTCTGTTGCCCAGCAGCAGGCTTCCCAATTGCCAGTAGGCGTCGCGCGGCTGCTGCATGGCGCCGTCCACCAGGTAAAAATAGGGAATGGCGAGCAGCAGCCACCAGGGCAATACCGCGCGCACAACGGCGAAATAGTTGTCGTAGAAGGAGCCGTGGTATTCCGGGAACAGCCAGTACACGAAACCGACCGAGCCCACGCTCAGGTAGAACCCCATGAGTTTTATGGCGGTGCGGCGCAGGCTGCGGTTGCGACGCCGGAAATCCAGCCCGGCCGACGGATTGCGGTAGGGTTTGAGAAACAGCCACTCCAGCACAATAATCGGGAGCGCGAGGGCCGCGCAGGCGATCACCAGGCTCGTTGTGCGGACGGCAAAATCCTGGCCATATTCCCGCAGCCACACCACGGCCAGCAGGGATATTGCCAGTGCAATCAGGTTTATCGTGATGCTCGTAGGCGCCTTTGGGCACTCGATGGGATCTACAGCCGCAGCTTTCGTTATTTTTTTCATGGTACTGCCGGTATTTCAGGTGTTATCACATACCAAGACGTGACAGAGGGGCCTCAGGGCCCCTCTGTCGCGCTCCCTTCAGGGAGCAGTCAGGCCGCTAAAGTTACTGGTTATTGTGCATGGCTTCAATCAGTTCGCCATTGCCGGTATCACCGGACAGCTCCCAGAAGAAGGAACCGCCCAGGTTTTGATCAGCAATGTACTGCATCTTGCCTGCGATGGTTGAAGGTGTGTCGTAGCTCCACCAGTTGTTGCCACAGTGCGCATAGGCCGTGCCTGCGATGGTGCCGGTCGCCGGGCACGTATTGCGCAACACTTTGTAGTCCTCGATACCGGCCTCGTAGGTACCCTGTGCAGCACCGGTGGCAGCGCCGCCAGGTGCAGACTGGGTAACCCCGGTCCAACCACGACCATAAAAACCGATGCCCAGGTTCAGCTTGCTTGCGGGGATACCTTTGTTTTTCAACGCCTGGATCGCGTTGTCAGAGTGGAAACCCGCAATCGGGATGCCGCTATAGCCTGTGAGCGGCGAATGCGGTGCGGTGGGGCCGGTTTTTTCCCAGGCGCCAAAGAAGTCGTACGTCATCACGTTGTAGTAATCGACATACTGGGCCGCACCCGCATAGTCCGCCGCATCGATCTTGCCGCCGGCATTGCCGTCAGCGGTGATCGCTGCCGTTACCAGGTCATTGCCGAACCGGGCCCGAACCGCCGCCATCAGGTTGGAGAAAGATGAATAGCCACTGCTGTCGCAACTCAGGCCACACGCATTGGGGTATTCCCAATCCAGGTCGATACCGTCAAATACGCCGTCCCAGCGCGCATCGTGTACCAGCTGGTAGCAGGACTCGGCAAAGGCTTCTGGATTCGCCGCCGCCTGACCAAAACCACCGGACCAGGTCCAGCCTCCGAACGACCACAGCACCTTGATGTGCGGATACATCTGCTTCAGTTTGCGCAACTGGTTGAAGGAGCCACGCAGGGCGCCGTTGTCCCAGGTATCCGCCTGACCGTCCACACTCTGAGCAGCGCTATAGAAGCGGTCGTAGTCGGCATAGGCGTCACCAATGGTACAGCGGCCATTCTGCACGTTGCCGAACGCATAGTAGATATGGGTCAGCTTCTCCGCAGATCCGCTGGTGACAATGTTCTTCACATGGTAGTTGCGACCATACACGCCCCAGTTCACAAAGTAGCCACCGAGACGTTCACCGCCGCTGCTGGATCCACCACTGGATCCACCACTGGATCCACCACTGGAGCCGCCGCTGCTGCTGGTGCTGCCACCACTGGAGCCACCACTACTACTGGTACTGCCGCCACTGGAGCCACCACTGGATGAGCTGGAACCACCGCCGGTGCACTGGCTGACAAGCTTCCATACACCGTATTCACCGGACTGTGCAGGGTCATCCCCCTGGGTCCACCACTTCGCCTCGTACTCGCTACCCTGGTACTGAACGCGGTCGCCACCGTGGTATACATCGCTCGTACTCCACACGGGAATGGCACCACAGTCTTCGGAACCACCGGAGCTGCTGCTGGATGAAGAGGTGCCACCGGAAGAGGAACCGCCGGAGCTTGAGGTCGAGCCGCCGGAACTGGAAGTGGAGCCACCCGAACTGGACGATGAGCTGGAACCATCACAGGCCCCCAGGTCACTCCAGGCCTGGGTCCAGGCCCATCCTTCACCAGGGGCATAGGCACCGCCCTGGCCACACCAGCCACCCACGTCACACTGGTAAGCAACCGCATTGTTCTGAACGATATCGCCACTGCTATAAGGCGAGCCGTCTACGTACTCTTGTACACCTCCACAGTCGTAGGCCGCGGCATGTCCGCTGATCAATCCGAGCAGCAGTGCCGCCCCCGACAGAGACTGCATCTTATTCATGGTTATCCTCATTATTGTTAGTGTGCTTGGAAATACACCGGGATGCGACCCCGGCGGCCTCTTTCGCGGCCGTACATCCCCGCCGACTGCTCTAACCAGCCACGCCAAGAGGGCGTACAAACGGGCGATAAACCCGGGGGAAGTTGAGAAGACACGCCACTAATATGTCGCGGTGAAAAAACCACATGCGACATCACCACAAGTGACGCCAACACACCCCGACAGCGCTGTCTTTTAACATTGATAACGCTGTCATCTGCACTTAACCAAGATACAGCGAATCCCGGCACCGCATGGGGAAATCGGTGGCGAGAAATCGCGCAGATTCCTCAAAAACGCGACAAATTCGGTGACACTGAAGCTTTCAACGCCGACCGGCACTGAATTCAACCGGGCGGCCGGTGCGAGGGCAACCTGCGGTTACAGAACACCGCAAGCCAAGGGGAAGGAATTAGGGACTCAAAAGTAAGGAAAATAACGTCAAGTTAGGGCGCGCCAGGCCCCTTCTGGTGCGCTCAACGAGCGCTCAATGATGGTGACCACCCGGGTGATGCTCTTCTGCAGGCGACTCCTGCGAAACCGGGGCCATATGCTCGGTCTGCTCTTCGCCAGCCTGCTCCTGATGCGCATCGTGATGATCGTGCCCCTGAGAACCGGCGGGCATATGCTCGTGCTGCTGGTGCCCCGGCATGGAGTCATGCTGCTCGCCGGAGTGGTGCTGATGCCCTGAATGGGAAAGCCCGCCCCACAGGGTCCAAACTCCAAACAGCAAGATCAGCAGCGCCATCAGCAGGCGCACACCGCGTTTGCGCACCAGCGCGCGCAACTGCGCCGCAGCGGCACCCGTCGCCAAAACGGCAGGTACGGTACCCAGGCCGAAGGCCAGCATTGCCAGCATTGCATTGGTGCCACTGCCCTGTGCCAGGGCAAAGGTGAGCGCACTGTATACCAGGCCACAAGGCAACCATCCCCACAGCGCGCCGAGTGCGACGGCCTGGGACGTGGACTCCACGGGCAGCAGTGTCCGCGACAGAGGTTGCAGCCGGCGCCAGAACACCCGCCCACCGCGCTCGAGCCAAACCAGCCCTCGCCACCAGTCCGCCAGGTAAAGCGCCATGGCGATCAGCATCAGACCCGCCACGACCCGCAGCGGTGCCAGTGTTGCAGCCAGATCGGTGGCCACAAACGCGCCCAGTGTTCCAACCAGCAACCCCATCAGGGCATAGCTGGTGACGCGGCCCACCGAATAGCCGAGCAACCGCGACCACACTGGTTTTTGCCCGGGCACTGCCATGCCAAGCGCCCCGGAAATCCCCCCACACATGCCGATGCAGTGGCTGCTACCCAAAAAACCGATAGCCAGTGCCGCAACCAGAAACCCCCACTGCTCCACTTAGGGTTCTCCCGCTTCGCGCTGCCTGTCTTCACGGGAAACCTCGCCACCTCTGGCAGCGCCGGGCGAGCGCGATGTCTCGGACTCATCGTCAAACAGGATGCGACGGCCCTCCGTCTCCAGGTCGTCATATTGACCGTTGTTGACGGCCCAGAAGAAAAACTTCACCGCGAGCACGATAAAGACAATAACAATGGGGACGAGCAGGAAAATACTGTCCACGATTTCACCTCGGAAAATTAAGCGGTAGCGACCGGGCGCGCCGGACTGGATGTGCCAGGCGCAGCCGGCTGCCAGCGCGACAGGCGCAGGGCATTGACCACAACGATCAGTGAGCTCAGGGACATACCCAGCGCTGCCGCCCACGGCGGTACCAGGCCCATAAAGGCCAGAGGCAATGCGATCAGATTGTAGAGAATGGCCCAGCCCAGATTCTGGCGAATAATTGTGCGGCACTTGCGCGCCAATGCAAAGGCACGCGGCAACGCCTGCAGATCACCCTGCAACAGAATGGCGTCCGCGCGGGATTGTGCCAGATCCGCGGCAGTCATCATCGCCACCGAAACATCGGCGCCTGAAAGCACCGGTACGTCATTGATGCCATCCCCGACCATCATCAGGCGCTCCCCCTGAGACTGGGCCTCACGCACCTGCGCCAACTTTTGTTCTGGCGCTGCGCCACTGGTATAGCGCCGAATACCGGCCAGCTCTGCCAAACGGCCCACTTCCGCGGATTGATCGCCACTCAACAGCTCGGTCTCCAGCCCCTGGGCCCGCAGTTCCGCGACCGCAGCTCCGGCAGATTCACGCACCGAGTCGCCGAGCCCAAGCCAGGCAACCGCGCCACCGGCATCCGCCAGCAGCAACCACTGCCCGCGGCTTTTTGGCTGGGCTGTGGAACAGTTGCCTGCTGACAGTTCCAGCGCGAAATCCTCGCGCCCCAGGCGGTAAACCACCCCGTCGATCTCACCCTCTACACCGCGACCGGTAACCGCGCGCAATGCACTCGCACGCAGGTTGCCGAACCACGGGCGGAAGGCCCGCGCCAGCGGGTGATTGTTGCGAGCCTCCAGTGCCGCCGCAATATCCCGCGCACGCTCCTCGCTCACACCGTCTCGCAGCAGCTGAATCTCCTGCAGGCGTGGCTCGCCCTCGGTCAGGGTACCGGTTTTATCAAATACCACCCGTGAGATATTCGGCAATGCCTCTAGCACATGCCCCCGGGCAACCAGCAGCCCGAGTTCCTGCAGGCGCAACGTGGCCGCCGCAAGTGCAGCCGGGGTTGCCAGAGACAGGGCGCAGGGACAGGTCACCACCAATACGGAAAGCGCAACCCAGAAGGCATCTTCCGGGGCCCGCTGCCACCAAAACGCAAAGGCTGCCACCGAGGTCACCAGCACGGCAGCTACAAAGCGCCCGGCGATACGGTCGGCAAACGCCACCTGGGTAGGCTTTTCAAGTTGGGCGGACTCCACCAGCCGCTCGATTGCGGACAAGCGGGTATTTCCGCCGGCTGCAGTCACCCTCACCACCAGCGAGGAGTCGCCGTTGACGCTACCGGCGAATACCTGGCTACCGACTGATTTCTGCTGTAGCGCGGATTCCCCGGTCAGCAGTGATTCATCGATACCGCTCTCGCCCTCGACTACCTCGCCGTCAGCCGGCACCGTATCGCCGGGCCTGAGCAGTATGCGATCACCAACGCTGAGCGCAGCGACCGGTACGGACTCCACGTCAGCATCGCTGCCCACCGACACCTCCCCGCCCTGCTCCCGCAGGCGCAGGGCCGCCAGTGGCAGCAGCTGGGCCAGGCCGCCGCTGGCGAGTCCTGCCCGGTGCCGCGCGCGCATTTCTACCGAGCGCCCCAACAGCAGGAAGAAGGTGAACATGGAAACGGATTCGAAATAGACCTCGCCGGTGCCGAACACCGTCGCGTAAACACTGGCCCCGTAAGCCAGTCCAATAGCTAGGGATACCGGAACATCCATAATCAGATGCCGGGAGCGCAGCGCGCGCAATGCCGCGGCGAAAAAAGGCTGAGCGGCATAGCAGACCACCGGGGTCGCAACAATCAGGGACACCCAGCGAAAGAACTGTTCAAACTGCGCTTCAATACCTTTGCTGGCCCCAAAATACAGGGCGATGGCAAACATCATGACCTGCATGGTGCCCAGGCCGGCCACACCCAGCCGACGCATCGCCGCGCGCCGTTCCTGCTGAATCAGCTGCTCGCTATTGGCGGCCGTTGCGGCTGCCGGGCGGTAGCCAATTTCCGCCAGCGCAGCGAACAGCTGGCTGACGTTCAGCGTTTCCGGGGAAAACAGGACCTGTGCGCGCTGGGTACTGGCGTTCACTGAAACTTTGTGTACGCCTGGCAGCTGGGAAAGATGCTTCTCGATCAGCCACACACAGGCCGCGCACGTGATACCGCCGACCAGGAGGCTCGCTATGCGACAGTCCGCCCCCTCTTGCGCGTCGGCTTCGCGGACAAACGCGCCCTGAACTTCAGGAAGGTCATAAGCAGCCCAGCGCTCACCGACGGAATCGCCCTCGGGGCGCTCATTGTTTCGCTCACGGTAGCGGTAAAAATTGTCGAGCCCGCCGGCAACAATAGCCCCCGCCACGGCTTCGCAGCCGGGGCAACACATGGCGCGATCCGCACCGTCGATATACACCGAGTACTGGCTACCGGATGCAACCGGCAGCCCGCAGTGAAAGCAGTCGCCGGCGAATGATTCCGGACTGAGGGAGTTGTCTGTTGTGGCGGTCATTGGGCGGCGGGTTTAAGCGGCGCTCCGTTGCCGAGATTGAAATTGATTTCACCCTTCAGGCGCCAATCCGCTTTCTCACTGTGCTGCGGATCGAGTTCAGGGGACAACTGAAGGTACCAGCGGTGCTGCAGTGCCTGCTCCAGTTCACCGCGATAACGTCCGGGGGCCAGTTCCTGCAACACCACGTGAGTGTCCATGTCCGCGGCAACCGGGTGGCTCAGTGTCAGCAGAAGCTGTTCGGGGAAATCGATATCCCCGCGAAGATCCAGGGTGATGAATTTCTCAGCCTGATCCACTAAAACAAATCCTGCCAGATTGAGTTCTGCCGCGCGCTGATCCTGATGCGCGACAAAATGGTACATACGGCTGTCTTTGTAGTAAGTGTCGCTCACGGTGTCGTCACCGTAGCGCACCGCAATGGAAACCATGAGTGCCGACATAATGACAACCAGAATCAGTGGCGCCATTACCAGCCAAAACCAGAGTTCGCGGTAATACGGACGCGGACGCTCATTACTGTTAGGGTTCTGACTCACCTGAACACTCACCATGCTTTGTTAACTGCGTGAAAAGCACTGTCCGCTGTCAACGCAATGCGGCGCTGCCTGGAGCGCCGCACACGGGACAAATGCATTCGTTTGACTTTGGCCGGCGATCAACCGATCACTTCGGCCCGATAAATACCGTGCGGTGCCGGTCTTCCAGCTCCGGGGCATCCTTGGCTCGGATAACGATATCAATATCGTGCTTGGATTCCTGCAACTGCGACTCAGGCACGCTGACCCGAATAGGCACAGAGTAAACCTCTCCCGGTGTAACCGTAATGCCGCGCTGCATCCGCAAGGAGTAATCGTACCCGTCCTTGCCTTCGACCCGCACTTCGAATTCGTGGGGCTTCTGATCCATGTTGGTGATTTTCACCGTGTACACATTCTGCACCAAGCCCTGGGACAAACGGTACATGCGGGCTCCCCTGTCGCGCAGCACCTCAGCCTGCACAGGTGACCGGGTAACCACCTGCTGCACGAACAGACCAGTCATCAACAACATGACCAGGGCGTAACCCAATAGCCGCGGGCGGGAATAATTGGTCTTGCCCGTTTCCAGCTCGTCTTCCGACGTAAAGCGGATAAGCCCGCGCGGGTACTGCATCTTGTCCATGACGCTGTTACAGGCATCCACACACAAACCGCAGTTGATGCACTCGTACTGCATGCCGTCGCGGATATCGATATCCACGGGACACACCTGCACGCACCAGTAGCAGTCGATGCAGTCGCCCATACCCTCGGCTTTGTAATCCACCCCTTTCTTGCGCGGACCACGGGCCTCGCCACGGCGGGCGTCATAGTACACCGCAAGCGTATCCTTGTCGTACATAACCGACTGGAAGCGGGCGTAGGGGCACATGTACTTGCACACCTGCTCACGCAGGAAGCCCGCGTTCATATAGGTTGCGAAGGTGAAAAAGGCGACCCAAAAGACCCCCTGCGGGTGCGCGCTGAAGGTCGCGAGATCAACAACCAGATCGCGGATGCCGTAGAAGTAGCCGACGAATGCCAGCGCGGTTGCCAGCGAGATCACAAACCAGATCAGGTGGGTTCCCGCCTTGCGCAGAACCTTTTCCGCACCCCAGGGCGCGGCATCCAGTTTCATCCGCTTGGCCCGGTCGCCCTGGCAGATTCGCTCCCCCCACATGAACATCATCGTCCAAACTGTTTGTGGGCAGGTAAAGCCACACCAGACCCGGCCCAGCCAGGTAGTGACCGCAAACAGGCCAAAAGCCGCAATAATCAGTAACCAGGCAAGCAGGAAGCCATCCTGGGGTCCGAACGTGGTCCAGAAAATATGAAACTTGCGCGCGGGCAGATCGAAATGCACCGCCTGGCGACCATCGATGTTCAGCCAGGGGATAAAGAAGAAAGCCAGCAGCAACGGCAGGCCGGTGTATTTGCGAATACGGGTGTAGACGCCACGAATATGGCGGGTGTAGATCTTGTCTTCAGACTCATAGAGCATGCGGTAGCGAACTTCGCCATCGCCTTCCTGCTCTTCCCGGGTTGGAATTCTATCGCTCACAAAACCTCGCTTACCCGAAGTATTAGGGTCGGGTCAGATGCTGCAGTGACTAGCAATGAGGCTTGTTATTCTTCCCTGCGGTGCCCTTCCCGGCATCCCGCCTGAAGCTTCCCCAAAAAGGGAAGACTCCAGGCGGTGCAATCCATCTATCGGTACCGGATCCAGTGGTACCTTTCAGCAGCCGTTACTGCTGAACTTCATCCTGGCGTGACAGGCTGTAGACATAGGCCGCTACCAGGCGGATTTTGTCTTCGCGCAGCTTGTCCTTCTGAGCTGGCATCTGGTTGCTGCGTCCACCGCGGATGGTGTGCTGGATCTCTTCACGGCTGCTGCCGTAGAGCCAGATGTTGTCGGTCAGGTTCGGCGCGCCCAGCGCCTGATTACCCTTGCCGTCCGCACCGTGACACGCCATACATACAGTGCCGAAGATCTTCTGGCCCTTGGCTGCCATGGCCGCATCGTGCTCCAGGCCGTTCATGCTCAGGACATATTCCGTCGCATCCTTAACGCCCTGTTCACCGATGACCGGGCCCTGCGGAGGCATCATGCCCTGGCGACCGTTGTGCAGGGTTTCCAGAATTTTTTCCGGAGTACCGCCGTACAGCCAGTCACTGTCAGTCAGGTTCGGGAAGCCGTAATTGCCGCCGCCATCAGCACCGTGACACACGGAGCAGTTGTTCGCGAAGATCCGAGCACCCATTTTCAGTGCTTCACGGCTCTCGGCAATTTTCTCGATCGGCTGGTCTGCATACTGGCCGAAGGTTTCCTTGAATTCCGCCTGTGCCTTGGCCTGATCGGCCTTCAGGGCGCCAACGGAGCTCCAGCCACCAAATCCTTTGAAGTTACCCAGACCCGGATAAATCGCCAGATAGGCCGCAGAGAAAACCAGTGTCAGGATGAACAGCAGGAACCACCACTTGGGCAGTGGGTTATCGTACTCTTCAATGCCGTCGTAAACGTGACCGGTTGTGCGGTTCTCCGGGTCATCCTGGTCGCTCACCGCAACTTTGCGATTGGCGAACAAAACCCAAGTTACCAGTGCGAGATTGGTAAGGGTGAGCACAATTACCCATACACTCCAGAATGTACTCATTTTTCCTGCCCCTGTTCCTGTTTGGCTCCGTCTTCGTCATCGGAGCGGGATTCACTCTTGCGAGCATCCTCTTCAATTGATTCCTGTTCGTCGGCAAACGGCAGATTTGCATCCTCTTCGAAGCGCTTTTTGCGCTTCGGCGAGAAGGCCCACCAGCAGATCGCCAGAAACGCAAGCGCCCCCAGGACTACACCGATTTGCCGCAATACATTGATATCCACTTGATACCTGCCTTTAACGCTTCTGCTGAACCAGAGTGCCCAGCTGCTGCAGATAAGCCACCAGTGCGTCGATCTCGGTTACCCGGCCACCCACGAATGGCTTGCTCGCATTGGCAATGTCTTCGTCGGTGTAGGGCACACCCGCAACACGCATAGCGCGCATCTTGTCCGCAGTGTGCTCACCAGTGATCACGTTATCGAACAGCCACGGGTACGAGGGCATGATGGACTCGGGCACCACGTTACGCGGGTTGTACAGGTGCGCGCGGTGCCACTCGTCGGAGTAGCGTCCGCCAACACGGGCCAGATCCGGGCCGGTACGCTTGGAGCCCCACAGGAAGGGATGCTCGTACACGTGCTCCTGGGCCATGGAATAGTGGCCGTAACGCTCCACTTCCGCGCGCAGCGGACGGATCATCTGCGTGTGGCATACGTGGCAGCCTTCGCGGATGTAGATATCCCGCCCTTCCAGCTCAATCGCGGCCAGGGGTTTGAGCCCGGCGATGGGCTCATTGTTGTCCTTCAGGAAAAGCTGGGGAACGATCTCCACCAGAGCGCCAAAGCTGATCGCGACAATGATGAGCACGATCATCAGGCCGATGTTCTTTTCTACGATGTCATGATTCTTCACGATTCGTTCCCCTTATGCAGACTTCGCGGCCGGCAGATGTTCATCGTGACGCACCTCATCTTCGTTAGGCTCGTCGGTAACGGTGCGGAATACGTTGTACGCCATCAGGAACATACCGGTCAGGAACAGGGCTCCGCCCAACCAGCGCACGACATAACCCGGGTGGCTTGCGATCACACTTTCCACAAAGCTGTAAGTCAGGGTGCCGTCGGCGTTGAATGCACGCCACATCAGACCCTGGGTAATACCGTTCACCCACATGGAAGCGATGTACAGAACAGTACCGATGGTCGCCAGCCAGAAGTGGGCATTGACCAGCTTCACACTGAACATTTCCCTGCGGTTCCAAAGCACCGGCACCAGGTGATACAGGGCACCAATAGAGATCATTGCAACCCAACCCAGGGCGCCGGAGTGCACATGACCAACAGTCCAGTCAGTGTTGTGGGACAGCGCGTTCACGGTCTTGATGGACATCATCGGACCTTCGAAGGTGGACATACCGTAGAAGGACAGGGACACCACCAGGAATCGCAGGGTCGGGTCGGTGCGCAGTTTGTGCCAGGCGCCGGACAGGGTCATGATGCCGTTGATCATGCCGCCCCAGGACGGTGCCAGCAGGATCACGGACATGATCATCGCCAGGCTCTGGGTCCAGTCGGGCAGTGCCGAGTAGTGCAGGTGGTGGCCGCCAGCCCATACATAGATGGAGATCAGCGCCCAGAAGTGCACGATGGACAGCTGGTAGGAATAGACCGGGCGACCCGCCTGCTTCGGCACGAAGTAGTACATGATGCCGAGGAACGCCGCGGTCAGGAAGAAGCCCACCGCGTTGTGGCCATACCACCACTGGATCATCGCATCCGCGGTACCGGCGAAGATCGAGTAGGATTTGAACGCACTAACCGGCACCGCCAGGCTGTTCACAATGTGCAGCACCGCAACGGTGATGATGTAAGCACCGAAGAACCAGTTGGCTACATAAATGTGGGAAGTGCGACGCTTGACGATAGTACCGAAGAAAACAATCGCATAGGCAACCCAGATCAGGGCGATCAGGATGTCCAGCGGCCACTCCAGCTCGGCGTATTCTTTCGCGGAGGTCAGGCCCATCGGCAGCGTGATCGCTGCGCCGACAATCACAATCTGCCAACCCCAGAAGGTAAACGGAATCAGCCAGCCACCCCACAGGCGCGTCTGGCAGGTACGCTGTACCACGTAATAGGAGGTGGCAAACAGCACACTACCACCAAACGCGAAAATCACCGCGTTGGTGTGCAGGGGCCGCAGGCGGCCGAAATGGGTAAAGGGCTGCCAGATGTCGTTCAGTGCCGGCCACGCCAATTGCGCGGCGATCAGCACACCAACACCCATGCCAACAATGCCCCAGACCACCGACATGATGGTGAACTGGCGCACGATGTTGTAGTCATAGTCCGGCAACTTGCCGGTCTCTGCCACCGTTGTCGTCATTGTGTAACTTCCGTTGCTTTTTAAGATTCGTTTCCGTCAAACGCGCGAGAACTTGCCGGCAAAGTAGCGGCTTCCCCCTTCACGGTAGACCGGGCAGGCACAGAAGCGATGATTTAAACGCATCAATCACCGCTTCAGACTGATTTAGATCAAGTCCCTGCCCTTACCCGCCGCGATGCGCAGGCGGAGTGCGTTCAACTTGATGAAGCCTTCGGCGTCTTTCTGGTTATAGGCACCGGCATCATCTTCAAAAGTGGCAATGCGCTCGTCAAACAGGCTGTCGGCTGAACGACGACCCACCGCACTTACGCTGCCTTTGTACAGCTTCAGGCGCACTTCCCCATTCACGACGGACTGGGATTCATCAATTGCAGCCTGCAGCATCTGGCGCTCCGGGGACCACCAGTAACCGTTGTAGATCAGCTTCGCGTAGCGCGGCATCAGCTCATCTTTCAAATGCGCCACTTCGCGGTCGAGGGTAATGGACTCGATCGCACGGTGTGCTTTCAGCAGGATGGTACCGCCGGGTGTTTCGTAGCATCCGCGGGACTTCATGCCCACGTAGCGGTTTTCGACGATATCCAGGCGACCAATACCGTTGGCGCCTCCGAGCTTGTTCAGCTTTTCCAGCAGCGTGGCAGGGCTCATGCGCTCGCCGTCGATGGCAACAGGGTCACCTTTCTCGAACTGCAGGGTAATGTAGGTGGGCTGATCCGGCGCCGCTTCCGGGCTCACGCTCCAGCGCCACATATCCTCTTCCGCTTCCGCCCAGGGCTCTTCCAGAACACCGCCTTCATAGGAAATGTGCAGCAGGTTGGCGTCCATGGAGTACGGGGACTTTTTCTTCTTGTTGGAAAAATCCACCGGGATATTGTGCTGTTCGCAATACTGCATCAACTTTTCGCGGGAGGTCAGATCCCACTCGCGCCAGGGAGCGATCACCTGGATGCCCGGCTTCAGCGCGTAGGCGCCAAGCTCGAAGCGCACCTGGTCGTTACCCTTGCCGGTCGCACCGTGAGAGATGGCGTCCGCGCCGGTTTCGTTGGCAATCTCGATCAGGCGCTTGGCAATCAGCGGCCGTGCAATCGAGGTACCCAGCAGGTATTCACCCTCATAAATCGTGTTTGCGCGGAACATCGGGAACACGAAATCCCGCACGAATTCCTCGCGCAGGTCATCGATGTAGATTTCCTTCACCCCTAGAGCCTGGGCCTTGGCGCGTGCAGGCTCCACTTCCTCACCCTGACCGATGTCGGCGGTAAAGGTAACCACCTCGCAGTTGTAGGTATCCTGAAGCCAGCGCACGATCACAGAAGTGTCGAGACCGCCGGAATACGCCAATACCACCTTTTCGATCTTGCTCATTACTATCCTCTGTATATAGGGAGTAAGCCGTTACCCGGGCGTGGTTTCCTGTAGGCGCAGCAAGCACCACGAAAACACGCCACTGTCAAAATGGCTCGATGCGGGAGAGATTATTATTGGAAGAATACCCACGAACGGCGGTTACCCCGCCTTTTTCGGGGCGCGATTGTAGCGCCTCGAAACCGATACGACTAGCTCCACCGTTTCGGCGGCAAAAGTAAACAGCACAACTGTTTACTTTATATGCAAACTGCCGATCGAAGAGGCATTTACCGCAGTTTTCGCATTTTTCTGACGCTTCAGGTAGGATCGGCGCCGCGATCGAACCGCCTGTAATTATTCGGTGAACACTATGCAGCAAATCACCCTCCGTGCTCCTGACGACTGGCACATCCACCTGCGTGACGGCGAGGCCCTGGCCCGCACAGTCGGCGATGCCGCGCGCCAGTTCCGCCGCGCCATCGTCATGCCCAACCTGGTACCGCCTGTGGTAAACGCGGCCGATGCCGTCGCCTACCAGGCACGCATCGAGGCGGCGGTGCCTGCAGGTGCGGATTTCACCCCGCTGATGGTGATCTACCTGACCGACAAAACCTCGCCGGAGACAGTCCGCGAAGCCCACGCCGCTGGCGTAGTGGCGGCCAAGCTCTACCCGGCCGGCGCCACCACCAACTCGGATTCCGGCGTCACCGATATCGCCAACATCTACCCGGCGCTGGAAGCAATGCAGGAATGCGGCATGAAACTGCTCCTGCACGGAGAGGTGACCACCAGCGACATCGATATCTTTGATCGGGAAAAGGTCTTCATCGACAACATTCTCGGCCCGGTGGTCAACGACTTCCCGTCGCTCAAGATCGTGCTCGAACACATCACAACCGCCCACGCGGTAGAGTTTGTCACCAATGCGCGAGAAGGGGTTGCCGCCACAATCACCGCACACCACCTGCTGTATAACCGCAACCACATGCTGGTGGGCGGCATCCGCCCGCACTACTACTGCCTGCCGATCCTAAAGCGTGGCGATCACCAGAACGCTCTGATCGAAGCAGCCACCAGCGGCAGCCCGAAGTTCTTCCTCGGCACGGATTCTGCACCTCACGCACAGGGTAAAAAGGAAGCCGCGTGCGGCTGCGCCGGCTGCTACACCGCATTTAGCGCTATCGAGCTCTACGCAGAAGCCTTCGAGCGCGCGGGCAAACTGGACAAGCTCGAAGGCTTTGCCAGTGAGTTTGGCCCAGACTTTTACGGCCTGCCCCGCAACAGCGGTACTATTACCCTGGCGAAAGAGCCCTGGATCCTGCCCTCCGGCCTGCCGATGGGCAAGGATTCACTGATCCCGCTCAATGCGGGTGAAACCCTGAACTGGCGTGTTGTGCGCGCTGACGGCGAGCAATGAGCGCCGGCTTCCGGCGCAACGCAGCAACCGAACCGAAAAGCAGTTAAATTCGACCAAGGAAACTCCGTGACTCCCGCAGAAGAACCCACTGGCCCCAAGAGCTTACTGGCACAAAGATTCCGAGGATTTCTTCCTGTCGTGCTGGATCTCGAAAGCGGTGGGTTCAACGCCCGCACTGACGCCCTTCTGGAGATCTCCGCCGTCATCCTGAATATGGATGAGCATGGCACCCTATATCCGGAAGAAACCCACAGCTTCCACATCGAACCGTTCGAAGGCGCCAATATCGAGCAGTCCGCACTGGACTTTATCGGTATCGACCTGGAATCGCCGGAGCGGGATGCCTGGCCCGAGGAGATTGCACTGCCGGAGATGTTCCGCAAGATCCGCAAGGCGATAAAGGCCCATAACTGCACCCGCGCGATCATGGTGGCTCACAATGCCCACTTTGACCTGGGCTTCGTCAACGCCGCAGTTGACCGCTGCGGCATCAAGCGCAACCCATTCCACCCCTTCTCCTGTTTCGATACCGCGACCCTGGCCGGGCTCGCCTACGGCCAGACGGTTCTGGCCAAAGCCTGCCAGACCGCAGGAATCGAGTTCGATAACAGCAGCGCACACGCCGCAGACTACGATGCGGAAAAAACCGCAGAACTCTTCTGTGGGATCGTGAACAAGTGGCGGGAGCTCGGTGGCTGGCCATTGATTGCCGAAGCGGATTCCGAGACGCCCTCCTGAGGCGCAACCCCGTGAGTGGATATCACGGGTCAAACTGACCCGTCGCTGGTGATCAGACTGCCCAACCGCCGTGCACCTTCACCACGGCGGCCATACCATCTACAACCAAAGTCTCATTCCCCACCGATGCCCGGTCTTTTAGGCTGGTTGCGCCCAAAATAACAATAGTGGTGGTACCTGCGATGACGCGCCCCAACCGTATTTCCGGAGCATTCCGACACCCCCTCACCGCACTCACTATCGCAGCTCTCTGCGCTTCGACCAGCGTCCACGCTGGCAGCTGGGAGCAAAATGCCGCGAGTGGCGGCTTCAGCAAGGTGCACATATACACGCCTGACAGCCATTCCAGCATCGGTGAAGGGCGGTCACTGATGATCTTGCTGCACGGCTGTGTACAGCCCATCGACAACTATCTCGGCGCAAACCTGGAAGCCGCCGCTGAGGAGCTCGGCATGGTCATTGCCGTTCCGGATGCCGAGCACAAGGCGGGCTACAGCTGCTGGGCCTACTGGGAAGAGCAACGTGACAGGGAGCACGGCGACTATCGCCTGCTGGTACAACTGGCACAAACCCTGGCCGCCGACCCGGAGCGGGAAATCGACCCGGCCCAGGTCTATATTGCCGGCCTGTCCTCCGGAGCGACCTTTGCCCACACCACGGCCTGTCTGGCCCCTGACATCTTTGCCGGCGCTGCAGCCAGCGCAGGCCCCAGCATCGGCACCAGCCCGGCGGGCGCACTGGGCAATTGCGAGATTGCCGATGTCGCCCAGCGCTGCGCGGACTATGCCGGTGCTTACCAACATCATTTCGAAACCCAGGTTTTCGCCGTTGCCCACGGCAGCGAGGATTCCGTCGTCGATCCCTGCTACCTGGAACAGAATGCCAAGGGGATGGCCAGCCTCTACGGGGTTGAGCCCAAAGCCGAAACTGAAACCCTGCAGGAGGGAGATGCTTCCGCCGAGCTCGCCCTCTGGCAACAGGGCCGCGTGGGTATGTTCACCCTTGCCGGTGTGGGCCACAGCTGGTCTGGGGGCCCCGGTGCGAGCGGCCAGTACATAGACGCCGGCGGAGTGAATCTGGCACTGCAGCTGGGCCGTTTCTTTCAGCAAAACAACCGTCGCGCCACCAGCCAGCCTGCGAAGTAGCCGCAACCGCCAGCCGGGATCTGGCCGCGGCAACAGGGTCGCCACCTGGCGAGCCACCCAGCATAAGGGCCTCACCATACGCCGCTAGCGGGCGCCGGAGCAAAGCGCCGCGAGCCCGCTAGCCTCCCCACACAAACCAATGGGTGATTTTTTGCACAACTTGATGTAGAATGCGCAATTCACGCATAAAAATTGGACATAATTGTGGCTAAGAAAGCTTCTAGCGCTTCAAAGCGCGCCAAGGAAACCGCGGCTCCGGAATCTCGCGAATCCATTGAAGCCCAGGTGCAGGCGTTTCTCGCCAACGGCGGCAGGATCGAACAAGTGCCCAAAGGCGTCAGCGGCCAGACCAACACCTCCGGTCCGCGCCATATAACGCTGGGCAAAAAGCCCCGCAGCTGAGGCTCAGCCTGCGTAGCTGGTATCGCGCAGGCCATCCCCCTGAATCACCACCCCTGAACAGTCGTCCGGCACAATAGAGCCGGGGCTACACCAGTGGGCGCAAGCCGGTGAACCATCCAGCAGCGCGTACAGCACAAAACAACCAGACATAAAAAAAGGCGGGAGAACCCGCCTTTTTTTATGTCTGGGAAACACCAATCAGGGCATTTCTTCCAGCTCAGCACCCTCTTTCACTGGCGGCATCAGATCCTCTTTCGAGACCTTCAACGCCATCAACGCGTTGATCGCGACGTATACCGAAGAATAGGTACCAACAACCACACCGACAATCAGCGCCAGTGAGAAGTTGTGAATCAGCTCGCCACCGAAGAACTGCAGGGCCCACAACACCAGCAATGTGGTGAAAGAGGTCATGAAGGTCCGACCCAAGGTCTGGCTGATGGAGATATTCATGATCTCCTCGGTATCGGCCTTGCGCACCCGACGGAAGTTTTCCCGCACCCGGTCATATACAACAATGGTGTCGTTGATCGAGTAACCGATAACTGCCAGCACCGCTGCCAGTACCGTCAGGTCAAAGTCGAGTTTGAACAGGGCGAAAAAGCCCAGCACGATTATCACGTCGTGAATCAATGCCACTACCGCGCCTATGGAGAACTTGTACTGGAAACGCAGCGCCACGTACGCCATCACCACCGCCAGCGCAAACAGCATGCCGAGGCCACCGTCATCGCGCAGCTCTTCACCCACCTGCGGGCCGACCATTTCCACCCGGCGCAGGTCAATGCGACCATCCGTGCCCTTGCGCAACTCGGCAACGACGTTATCGCCGATGGACTGTGAAGCCTCCTCATCCCCGGCACTGCGCTGGGTCATCGACTCCGTCACCTCCGGCGGCAACTTGATCAGCAGCTCGTTATCCGAGCCGAAACGCACCACAGAGGCGCCCTTGAAGCCCGCAGCATCCAGCTGGCTGCGTACGCTTTCGAGTTCCGGGGCCTTTTCGTAACCCACCTCAATCTGGGTACCACCGGTAAAGTCCAGCCCCAGCTTCAGGCCATTCATGGCCAGCGCGCCGAGGGACAAAACCACCAGCAGGATAGACAGTGCGGCTGCCAGCTTGCGCCAGCGCATGAAATCGTACACACGCTTGCCCATGTATTCGGTGATACGGCCGTTTTCTTCTTTGGTCTCTTTCATCACCGGCTCCTTAAATCCAAAGCTTCTGTACACGGCGGTTGCCGTAGAACAAGTTAATCAGTGCACGGGTACCCATGATGGCGCTGAACATGGAGGTCAGGATGCCGATAGAAAGGGTGACTGCGAAGCCCTGTACCGGGCCAGAACCGATGGCGTAGAGGATCACTGCCACGATCAGCGTGGTGATGTTCGCATCCACAATGGCACTGTACGCATTGTCGAAGCCAGCACTGATCGCCGATTGTGGCGGCATGCCATTGCGCAACTCCTCCCTTATTCGCGAGAAGATCAGCACGTTCGCATCCACCGCCATACCGATGGTCAATACCATACCCGCGATACCCGGCAGGGTCAGGGTTGCCCCCAGGATGGACATCACCGCCACCAGCAATATCAGGTTTACCGCCAGCGCGATATTCGCCGCCAAGCCAAACACCCGGTAGAACAGCAGCATACAGATCACGACAGCCAGCAGGCCGATCTGAACCGACGTCACTCCGACTTTGATGTTGTCCGCACCCAGGGATGGGCCGATCACACGCTCTTCAACAAAGTACATTGGCGCAGCCAGGGCACCGGCGCGCAGCAGCAGGGACAGCTCCTGGGCTTCGGAAGCTTCCAGGCCAGTGGTGCGGAACTGCTTGCCCAGCGGGCTCTGAACCGTGGCCAGGCTGATGATTTTCTTGTCATCCACACGCTTCTGCACAATGACTTCATTGCCGTTTTCGTCAATGGTCTTTTCCGGCAGGAAGCGGCTTTCGATAAACAGCGTGCCCATGCGGCGGCCGACATTCTTCCAGGTTGCGCGGTGCATCATTTCACCACCGCGGGAGTCCAGGGTGATGTTGACCTGCGGCATACCGTTTTCGTCGTAACCCACACGCGCATTGGTCACTCGCTCGCCGGTGATGATCACTTTGCGCTCAAGCCAGGCACCACCGAAAGCGGCGCGCTCGCGCTCATCGCGGTACTCGAAGTATTCCTTGTTGGTCACCAGCGCATCCGGCTTGGCTTCCATACGGAACTCGAGGTTCGCAGTCTTGCCGATAATACGCTTGGCTTCGGCGGTGTCCTGCACACCCGGCAGCTCAACCACGATGCGGTTGCGCCCCTGGCGCTGCACGATCGGCTCCGCGACCCCCAGCTCATTCACCCGGTTGCGCAGGGTCGTCAGGTTCTGGGATACGGCATAGTCTTCCAGCTGCTTGATTTCCTGCTCGTTCAGGGTCGCGCGCACTTCAAGGTTCGCACCACTGCCAGCTTCCTGCAGCACCAGCGTGTTCGGGAACTCTTTACGCAACGTCCTTACCGCCAGGTCGCGCAGCTCTGCGTCGCGGAAACGGGCAACGATCTCGCGATCATCCACCAGGTCCACACTGCGATAGCGGGCCTTGGCCTCGCGCAGCTTGGACTTAACTTCCGCGGCATAGCCTTCCATATTGGTTTTGACGATGGAGTTGGTATCCACTTCCATCAGGAAGTGCACCCCACCCGCCAGGTCCAGGCCGAGCTTCATGGGGCTGGCGCCCATATTCATCAGCCACTCGGGCGTGGTCGGTGCCAGGTTCAGGGCCACCACGTACTCGCTGTGTCCGAGAGCTTCCTGAATAGCGCGTTTGGCCGGGAGCTGCTGTTCGATGGACTTCAGGCGCAGCAGTACAGATTTGTCCTGCACCTCGCCGCCAAAGTAGTCAATGCCCGCATCAGACAGGGCTTTTTCCGCCCGAGAGAGGACTCCCTGATCGATTTTGAGGGCGCTTGATTGGCCTGAGATCTGAACTGCCGGATCCGGTCGGTAAAGATTGGGGGCTGCGTAGAGCAGACCCAGACCGGTAATGATCAGGATCAGGAGATATTTCCAGAGGGGAAAGCGATTCATGCTGTACTCAATTGTTGGAATGGTCCGCTGAGCGGACTCGTTTTTAGCGATTCCCGGGGATATGCGGGCGCATTGGCGCAATTACAAGGCCAAGCTGCCCTCCCGCTGCCCGAATCGGCCGGCGCACTCTAGCGGCGCCGGCAGTAAGTGGGCGGTGGCTGATTATACGGGGATAGGAAGTGGGTACAAATGCAGGTGCCTGCAGATCACCCCAGCGCAGGCACTTCTCGCCCCAGACCCGCATAAAAATCAGCCACGAAGCCTTCAAGGTCCCCCGCATCCAGCGCATCGCGAATACGCTGCATCAGGCGCTGGTAGTGGCGCAGGTTGTGAATGGTATTCAGCTGGGAGCCCAGGATTTCGCCGCACTTGTCCAGGTGATGCAGGTAGCTGCGGGAGAAATTCTCGCAGGTATAACAGTCGCAATCTTCCTCCAGCGGACGGGTGTCGTGGCGGTGTACCGCATTGCGGATCTTGATCACCCCGGAGAAGGTGAACAGGTGGCCATTGCGGGCATTGCGCGTAGGCATTACACAGTCAAACATGTCCACACCACGGCGCACTGCCTCGACGATGTCCTCAGGCTTGCCCACCCCCATCAGGTAGCGCGGTTTGTCCGCAGGCAACTGGTGGGCGGTGTGATCCAGCACCTTGATCATCTCGTCTTTGGGTTCACCCACCGAGAGGCCGCCAATGGCATAACCATCGAAACCGAGCTCGGTCAGGCCCGCCAGGGAAATGTCCCGCAGCTCCGGGTACATCCCGCCCTGCACAATACCGAACAGTGCCGAGGGGCTGTCACCGTGGGCGTCCTTGGAGCGTTTTGCCCAGCGCAGGGACAGCTCCATGGATTTGCGCGCTTCGTCCGGGGTAGCCGGATATGGGGTGCACTCGTCAAAGATCATCACAATGTCGGAACCCAGGTCCTTCTGCACCTGCATGGACTCTTCCGGCCCCATAAACACCGGGCTGCCGTCCACCGGTGACTTGAAGGACACGCCCTCTTCCGAAATCTTGCGCATCTGCCCCAGGCTGAACACCTGGAAGCCGCCGGAGTCTGTCAGGATCGGCCCATGCCACTGCATGAAATCGTGCAGGTCGCCGTGGGCCTTGATGACCTCAGTGCCCGGACGCAGCATCAGGTGAAAGGTATTGCCCAGAATGATGTGGGCACCGATCGCCTCCACATCCCGCGGCAACATGCCCTTTACCGTGCCATAGGTGCCCACCGGCATAAACGCCGGGGTCTCCACCACGCCGCGGGGGAAGCGCAAGCGGCCGCGACGGGCCTTACCTTCGGTGGTGTCCAGCTCAAACTGCATAAAACACTGGCGACTCACAGGATTCTCCTCAAACTGTTCGCGGGCGCTTATTCGCGCCCTACTTCCGCCGGATCCACAGCGGGATTCCGGTCGATCAACATGGCGTCGCCATAACTGAAAAATCGGTACTCTTCTTCCACCGCCACCTTGTAGGCGTTCATTGCATGCTGGTATCCCGCAAAGGCGCTTACCAGCATCAGCAGGGTGGATTCCGGCAGGTGGAAGTTGGTGATCAGGCGATCCACTACCCGGAAGTTGTACCCGGGATAAATGAAGATCTCGGTTTCACCTACGGTAGGCTGCAGCGCACCGGAAGCCGCGGCGCTCTCCAGGGCGCGCACACTGGTGGTGCCCACGGCGATCACACGACCACCGCGCGCACGACAGTCCGCTACCGCCTGGCACACGGCCTCAGAGACGTTCAGCACCTCGCTGTGCATCTTGTGCGTATGGATATCGTCCACCCGCACCGGCTGGAAAGTACCCGCACCCACGTGCAGGGTCACAAACGCGGTTTCGATCCCCCTTGCCTTCAGGGTCTCCAGCATCTCTTCGTCGAAGTGCAACCCGGCGGTTGGTGCGGCAACGGCCCCTGCATTTCGGCTATACACGGTCTGGTAACGCTCGCGATCTGCCTCGTCGTCCGGGCGATCAATATAGGGAGGCAACGGCATGTGACCGAGCCGCTCCAATACCGGCAGCGCGCCCTCTTGTGGAAACTCCAGTTCAAACAGGGCGTCGTGGCGCGCGACCATTTGTACCACCGTATCGTCTTCCAGCAGGATCTCACTGCCCGGTTTGGGGGATTTGCTGGAGCGCACATGGGCCAACACCCGCCGGTCATCCAGTACCCGCTCCACCAGAATCTCCAGCCTGCCACCACTGGCCTTGCGCCCGAACAGGCGGGCCGGGATCACCCGGGTGTCATTGAATACCAATAAATCACCGGGCTCCAGCAGATCCGGCAGATCCGCGAAACGCCTGTGCGCAAGCGCGCCACTGGGGCCTTCAAGACACAGTAAACGGCTGCCGCGACGCTCTTTCGCCGGAACGCGGGCGATCAGGGAATCGGGCAAATCAAAATGAAAATCCTGGCGACGCATGCTCTCAAGTGTAGGTTGTGGTGAATCGGGCGCGAAGATTAGCCGAAAGCGTCCCCACAGCCAAATCGGCTACCAATTTCCATAGCAAATATTGTTGACCAATGAAGTCTCGTCGCTATAATCGTCGATCTTCTGAGGGGCCAAATTGGGGTTCCACATCAGATTGCCAGAGTGGTGAAATTGGTAGACACAGGGGATTCAAAATCCCCCGCCCTTAAAAGCGTGCCGGTTCGAGTCCGGCCTCTGGTACCAAACAAAGAAAGGCCCGCATATGCGGGCCTTTTTTGTTTGTGCCGGAGGTCGGTGAGAGCCGGCACCCCGGTTCGACCGATTGCGCTTACAGCGCAATC
>NZ_JBLWFL010000024.1:0-38147 GCF_048323715.1 Microbulbifer weihaiensis | reverse complement strand
CTTCTTACCCATGGTGCACCTCCGTGTTAGGCCGAAACCTAACTATACAAGGTGTCTACTAAGCGTGGGTAAGTCTTAAACCTAACGCCCACAGCAGGGGCGGCTTACCTTATGTGCGCTTTGCGCGAAAATGGGAGCAAAGCGACCTCGCAAAACGCGCATAAGATAAGCTGTCCCGCGGAGGCCCGAAGGGCCGTAGCCTTGCTGCCGGTGTCTGTTAGGAGACTCATCCTGAATAATCCATTTTTGCAATGGTAATTCTTTTTCTGTATTCAAGCTCATCGATTTTGCCAGTATTGAAATCAAGCTTTATTTCGCGGACTTTCATTTTGTAGTTTGATTTCAATTGGTAGATAGTGGATTTGTACTCACTTTTTGAAATTTGCCCAGCTTTGTACGCAATTTTAGCTTCCCTGACATTAGATAATTTTGGCTTAACTATTGTAACCTCTGAATAATTTTCTTTGCCATCACTTAACAACGCCTGCTGCTGTTCGCTGCTTATTTCATAGGGATACTTATAGCCATTAGCTCGCATATTTAATACACATTTATTGTACATATGAGATGCATACGGAGCGCCAAACCAGCCCCAACCTGAAGCACCACAGTTTTGTGTTTGCCCGGTATCTGGGTTCACTAGCATTGCTTGTTTACTCACGCATCCAGTTACAAATAGAACAAGGACTACAAGGCTTAAACAGATTTTCATTGATTCTCCTAACGCCGCCAGCAGGGGCAGCTTTACTGCCTGGCACTGTTATGGGATTTATTCCGCTGCAACTTGATTAATTTGGATACAACTCATTTCTATATCTATTCTTTGATCTTTCTATTTCTTGATCTAAGTTTCGACGTAGGTTATTACAAGCGCTTAATTTTTCTGGAACATAAACACTTGAGAACTCCGCAGCATTTGACGTTGCCCGTTTCATATAGCTGAGATGAAGCTCGGCAGCCTTAGCCTGTAGTTCCTTGTCTGAATGATCCAAATCAAAGCCGATACTTAACTGAGCTGCGGTATTTATGTAATTTGAGCTTACTTCTTTGAACGCGCCAGCCTGATCAGCCATCTGATTCTGAACAGCGGCCATAGATAGAAAGTCATAGAATACGCCGCAGTCCAAATTTCTTTCGAAAAACTCATTACCGACTTTGTAGCTAATAATATCTTCAACATTAGCAATGCCAGATGCAGATACTAGCGGTGAGAACATTAATGCATTTCCCAAAAAGGCTGCCAATACCAATTTTTTCACTATAATTCCTCGATTTTTCACTCTTGTGCTGCCATAACATTTTAATCGTGGTCTCCAAGACCACTATCAACTGATAGTTATTCCCATAAAATCGCGAAGGAAAATCAAGCGGCCTCCTGCGTGACATAACGCGATACCGGCAATATCGCCTTTATCTGATTTCACCAAAATGGTCACGACGACCACTAACCCTAATTTGAGGTCTTCATCTAACCTCCTGTTTTTACACAGATTTATCGATATTTTCTAGCTTATTGGTAAATAGTGGACATTGAGACCGTTTTTCACCTATCCAACATGCAATCTCCAGCCTGCTTATGACCCTTTATGGCCATAGGTGAGATATCAGCGCATAGGCTTCTTGCTGCATAGGATATGGCGCTGTATTGATTTAGAAAAAATGGGATTTAGCCCGGTTCCATTTCCATAAGGCATAAAAAAAGCGAGCCTCCAATGAGGCTCGCTTTTTGGCCGCCTGGCCCTAGGTGGGGCTAACGGCGATTCGCTCGGTTCAGCACAGATTACTGAAACTTGGCTTCCACCAGCGGGCTGGTTTCCGCATCGTAATCGATACCGGCAACGCCAAAGCCGAACAGCTTGAGGAAGTCGTCGGCGTAGCCTGTGTAGTCGGTCAGTTCGAACAGGTTGGCTTCGGTCACTTCCGGCCAGAGTTTTTCGATCTTGGCCTGGGTTTCCGGGCGCAGTTCCTTGTCGTCCATGCGGAAGCGGTTGGCGTTGTCGAGGCGCGGGGTTTCGGTGTACAGGCCTTCGGTGTACAGGCGGTACAGCTGTTCGATACAGCCTTCGTGGGTGCCCTCTTCCTTCATCACTTTGTAGACGAGGGAAATGTACAGCGGCATCACCGGGATTGCGGAGCTGGACTGGGTTACCAGAGCCTTCAGCACTGCCACGTTGGCGTCGGCGCTGCCGCTGTCGGTGATGGCCTTGGCGGCGCGGTCCAGGTCTTCCTTGGCCTTGCCGATGGTGGCGTGGCCGTAGATCGGCCAGGTGAGCTTTTCACCGATGTAGGTGTAGGCCACGGTCTTGCAGTTGTCGGCGAGTACGCCGGCTTCGCCCAGGGCCTGCATCCACAGTTCCCAGTCTTCACCGCCCATGACCTTCACGGTCGCGGCGATTTCTTCTTCGCTGGCCGGATCAACACTGATGTCGGAGATTTCCAGCTTGTCGGTGTTCAGGTTCTTCGCGGTGTAGGACTCGCCGATGGGCTTCAGTACGGAGGAGTACAGTTCACCGGTTTTCGGGTCGGTACGGCGCGGGGAGGCCAGGCTGTAGATCACCAGGTCGATCTTGCCGAGATCCTGCTTGATGAGGTCGATGGCCTTGGCTTTGATTTCATCGGAGAAGGCATCGCCATTGATGCTCTTGGCATAGAGGCCGGCCTTCGCGGCTTCTTCTTCAAACGCGGCGGCGTTGTAGTAACCGGCAGAGGCAGTGCGCTTGTCAGTCGGCGGCTTTTCAAAAAATACGCCCAGAGTGCTGGCACCACAGCCAAACGCGGCGGTGATGCGGGAGGCGAGACCATAGCCGGTAGAGGCACCCACCACGAGAACGTTCTTCGGGCCGCCCTCGATGGCGGGCTGGGATTTGATGTAGTCGATCTGTTCGCGCACGTTGGCAGCACAGCCCTGCGGGTGGGCATTGGTGCAGATAAATCCGCGTACTTTCGGCTGGATGATCATGCCGGACACTCTCCGTTAGATGATTCTTCTTACCGGGCCGGCCGACTGGCCAGCCACTAAAGCGGCACATTCTACTGGCAGTTTCCGGCAAGTCCCAGAGTTGCAGTTCACGGCGCGGGAATTTAGCGGCCAGAATATCGCGCAATACGGCCAGATTAGCCAAAACCCGACCGGCCACGCCGATTCATTCAGGTGCGCACTGCACAAATAGGAAGCAGTTGTGACTGAAGCCACTCGCACGGTTTTGGTAGCGCCGGTGCTACAGCCCTTGCAATCCCTTCCGCGGAAGCCAAAAAAATCATTGGCACACTAAATGCAAAACCCCTGTTGGGGCCGCTACGGAACGCGGCGTAATTTGAACCCAAACCAGGGGTAACCAGCGAGGTACACACTCATGAAGTACTACTCACGTCATTTTGTAAAACCCGGCGACCTGAATCCTGCACAACGTCTGTTTGGCGGCCAGGCACTGGCGTGGATAGATGAGGAAGCGGCAATTTTCGCGGGTTGCCAGATGGGCACCGCCAATATCGTGACCAAGTTGATGTCGGAAATCGATTTTGTCAGCTCGGCGGTGTGTGGGGATATTGTGGAATTTGGCTTTGAGGTGATCGACATTGGCCGCACCTCGCTCACCGTGCATTGTGAAATGCGCAACAAGCAGACCCGGGAGCTGATTGTGCGGGTGGAGCGCATCGTGTTTGTGGCGCTCGACGCCGACGGCAAGCCGACACCGCACAAGAAAGCGGGTATGACACTGGAGCAGGCCGCCAATACACCGCCAGTGGAAAATAAACTCGCGAGTTAACGCTCGCTCTCGCACAGCCCGTTGCTGTGTCAGTCCTGCGCGCCGCCGGCAGTGCCGTCGGCGCTCTTTTTACACAGCCACTTAACAACCACGTTAGCGCCACGTAAAAGCCACTGGAAATTCTCCGGACCACAGCCCGAGAACCTCGCCTGCCCGATTAACGCAGCAGCAACAGCGGCTGGTTGGCACCCAGCATCATTTTCGCGGTGACACTGCCGAGCAGGAGATCCCGCAGGCGGCTGTGGCTGAATGCCCCCATTACCGTCAGGTCGATATTGTTTTCCTGCTGGTAGGCGATCAGCGCCTCAACCGTCTTGCCGGTCAGGTTGACACTGGTCACGGCGAGACCGGCGTGATGCAACGCCTCGGCACCCTCGGCGAGGATCGCGTCGGCACCTTCACCCACATGCACCAGATGGCAGTGGATACCCTTGAACACTTCGCTGGTGGCCACCATGTCCAGCGCCTTGCGCGCAGCATCGCTGCCATCGTAGGCCAGCATAATGGTCTGCGGCGCCTTGAACTCGCGGTTCACCACCAGGATGGGTTTGTGCAGCGCACGTACCACGCTCTCCAGCTGGGCACCCAGCCCGCGGTTGGATTCGCCGTGCTCTTCACCGCGGATCCCCAGTACCAGCACGCGGATATGGTCTTCCAGCTCGATCAGGGATTCCGCCAGGCTGCCGTGGCGCTGGCAGGTCATCACCCGCCCGGCACCGGCATTCCCGACGCGGGTGCGCGCCTCATCCAGCATCAGGCGCCCCTGCTCCAGCTGCAGCTTGGAGCGCTGCTGCTCCAGCAGGGTCAGTTCTTCCAGCAGTTCTTCCTGGCTGCCGAGGCCAATGCTGCCAGAGAGATCCGCCACCGCCGGCGTCGAGACCCGTTCAATGTTGTGCAGGAGCTTGATTGGCGCGCCGGTGCGGCTGGCTATCCAGGCGGAGTAATCGCATACCGCGCCGCTGTAGCGGGAGCCGTCGATGCAGGAGAGGACAACGGGATCTTTTTGGTCGGTCATTATTATTTTCTCTCTGTCGCTAGAAGTTCACCTTGCCAGTGGAGCAACCATTGAACAAGGCTCAGAAACCCGAATTGAAGACTGGGTGGCGGGGCTGGGGTTTCAAAAGCGTCGGCGACAGGGAAGTCGCCGACGCAGCGTACAGGGATGTATACACAGCGGTTTTGAAACCCCGGGCCCGGCGCCCGGTCGCAACAAAAACCGCTTACGAAGTTACCCTCAGTGCCCCCCAAGCACCTTCTCAATTTCTTCCGGCTTGTCGTGCACGCCAAAGCGGTCAACGATGGTCGCGCTGGCGTCATTCAGGCCAATCAGCTCCACATCGGCACCCTCGCGACGGAACTTCACCACCACCTTGTCCAGGGAGTGCACGGCAGACACATCCCAGAAGTGCGCGCGGCTCAGGTCGATCACCACCTTGTCCAGCGCCTCTTTGAAATCGAACTCCGCCACAAACTTGTCGGCGGAATTGAAGAACACCTGGCCCACCACCTTGTAGGTACGGCAATTGGTCTCTTCATCCAGCTCCGTGCTCACGTACATGAAGTGGCTCACCTTGTTGGCGAAGAACAGCGAGGCCAGCAGCACCCCCACAAACACGCCGAACGCGAGGTTATGGGTAAACACTACCACAACCACGGTGGACAGCATCACCAGATTTGTCGACAGCGGCAGGTGCTTGAGGTCGCGGATGGAGCCCCAGTTGAAGGTACCGATGGACACCATGATCATCACCGCCACCAGTGCGGCCATCGGGATCACCGCCACCCAGTCGCTCAGGAACACCACCAGGGTCAGCAGGCCCACACCGGCCACCAGCGTGGACAGACGGCCACGGCCGCCGGATTTCACGTTGATCACCGACTGGCCGATCATCGCGCAGCCCGCCATACCGCCGAGCAGGCCGGCACCGATATTGGCAATGCCCTGGCCCTTACATTCGCGGTTCTTGTCACTGCTGGTATCGGTCAGGTCGTCGACGATGGTTGCGGTCATCAGGGATTCCAGCAGGCCCACCACCGCGAGACCGGCGGAGTACGGGAAGATAATTTTCAGGGTTTCCAGGTTCAGGGGCACTTCCGGCCACAGGAACACGGGCAAGGTATCCGGCAGGTCACCCATATCGCCCACGGTGCGGATATCCAGTCCCAGCACCACGGCAACGGCGGTCAGGGTGAGGATGCACACCAGCGGCGACGGCAGGATCTTGCCCACCACCGGCACATAGGGGAACAGGTAAATGATGCCCAGGCCCGCCGCGGTCATCGCGTACACGTGCCAGGTCACATCGATCAGCTCCGGCAGCTGCGCCATGAAGATGAGGATTGCCAGGGCATTCACAAACCCCGTCACCACGGCCCGCGAGACAAAGCTCATCAGGCTGCCGAGCTTGAGGTAACCCGCAAGGATCTGCAGCACCCCCGTCAGCAGGGTGGCCGCCAGCAGGTATTGCAGCCCGTGCTCCTTCACCAGCGTCACCATCAGCAGCGCCATGGCGCCGGTGGCCGCAGAGATCATGCCCGGACGTCCGCCCACAAACGCAATCACCACCGCAATACAGAAAGAGGCGTAGAGGCCCACCCGCGGATCCACCCCGGCGATGATCGAGAACGCAATGGCCTCGGGGATCAGGGCCAGTGCCACCACGAGCCCCGCGAGTACATCGCGGCGGATATTGCCAAACCAGTCGTTCCGGGTGGACGACAACAGGGAATTAGAGAACTGCATAACTAGGTGAGCCTGTGAGGGGTCTTTTATTGAAGCCAGAAAATGGGCGCGGATTCTAGCATCCCGGGCCAACTGACTAAAGAACGCGCAAGGCTAAGAGCCGATCGCGACACGCACACCAGGCGCTGCGCGCCGGCCCCGGGGCCCGCCCGCCGCCAGCAACAGGCATCCAATTCCACCAGTGTCCGCCACCGCGGACAGGCCGCCAGCGGACACTTTCAGCGGACACACCGGTGCTGTGCAGAAAATCCGATGAAAATAAATAATCTTTAATTATCAATGCGTTACACAACATTTTCAGGTTGGCACAGCCTTTGCGATATGACCGCTGCAACCGGAATTGCATCGGTTTCAGCGCCGCGCATCCGGCGCGTGCGATAGCCGCGTCACAGACACATAAGGGCCAGTAGAGCCTGAACATAAGCAATTGGGACAGACATGATCAGAGATACTTCAGGGCAGGACATTCCACTTACCGCGGAGCGTCCATGGAAAAACCCCCGCCTGTTGAAACGCGCCGGCCTTGGCCTCGGTGCCCTGGCCTTCGTGGTTTGGGGTATCAGCAGCTGGCAGGGCACCCACGCGGTCGATGCCAGCGTGTCCCTCTCCCGGGTCAATATCGCCCAGGTGGAGCGCGGTGATCTCGTGCGGGACCTGGTGGTACAGGGCAAGGTCGTGGCGGCCAACAGCCCCACCCTGTTCAGCCCGGCCCAGGGCATCGTCAAATTCGCGGTCAAGGCCGGTGACCTCGTTTCCCGGGACCAGCTGCTGGCGGAAGTGGACAGCCCCGAGCTGCAGAACCAGCTCGCGCAGGAAACCGCGCTGCACAGCAAGCTGAGCATCGAGCTGGAGCGCCAGAAGATCCAGGCCAAGCGCCAGCGCCTGGAGAACACCCAGAAGGCGGATCTCGCCAAGGTCGACCTCACCGCCGCCCGCCGCGAGCTCAAGCGCGCCGAGCTGTCCATGCAGAAACAGATCATCTCCCGGCTCGACTTCGAGAAAGCCACCGACGACCTCGCCCGTGCCGAGCTGGAATATGCGCAGGCGGTGCAGAACTCCGCACTGGAAAACGAGGCCCTGGCGTTCGAAACCCAGACCCTGCAGCTGCAGGTCGATCAGCAAAAACTGCAGGTCGAGGAACTGCAGCGCAGGGTCAACGAGCTGCGCATCACTTCGCCGGTTGACGGCACCATCGGCAGCCTCGCCGTCACCCAGCGCTCCGCCGTTGCCGCCAATGCGCCGCTGCTCACCGTCGTCGACCTCACCAGTTTCGAGCTGGAAGCGGCCGTGCCGGAAAACTACGCCGACGATCTCGGCCTCGCCATGACCGTGGAAATCAATATGGGCGGCAAGAAACTGCCCGGGGAAATCACCGCTATCGCTCCCGAGGTCATCGACGGCCAGGTGGTCGCCCGGGTGCGCTTCACCGGCGGCCAGCCGGAAAACCTGCGCCAGAACCTGCGCCTGACTGCCCGCGTGCTGCTGGAAAACCGCAATGACGTGGTACTGGTGAAACGCGGCGCCTTCCTCGACCAGACCGGCGGCCGCTTTGCGTGGAAGCTGAACGATCAGCAGCAGGCGGTAAAGGTGCCGATCACCATCGGTGCCGTGGGCCTGAACCAGGTGGAAATCGTTTCCGGCCTGAAGGCAGGCGACCAGATCATAACCTCCTCGGCAGAGGCTCTGGAAAACGCGCAGATCGTTGCACTGCGGGAATAACCAATTGCGGGAACCTGCCAGCGGGCTCCTGCAAAACATTGCGAAAAAACACTGAATTAACAATTACGAAGACAAGGAAATCCACCATGCTGAAAATGCACAACATCCGTAAAAGCTATCGCACCGATACCATCGAAACCCACGCACTCAGGGATTTCAGCCTGGAGGTCAAGGAAGGCGAATTTGTTTCCGTGACCGGCCCCAGCGGCTCCGGTAAAACCACCTTCCTGAATATTGCCGGCCTGCTGGAAACCCCCACCGGCGGTCAGTACCTGCTCGACGGCCAGGAAGTCGGCGGCCTCTCCGATCGCGACCGCTCGCACCTGCGCAATGAAAAAATCGGCTTCATCTTCCAGGGCTTCAACCTGATCCCGGATCTGAACCTGTTCGACAATATCGACGTGCCCCTGCGCTACCGCGGCTTCAACGCCAAGGAGCGCAAGAAGCGCATCGAAAAAGTGCTGGAACAGGTCGGCCTGTCGGCCCGCGCCAAGCACCTGCCGGCACAGCTGTCCGGCGGCCAGCAACAGCGCGTTGCCATCGCCCGCGCACTGGCCGGCGAGCCGCGCTTCCTGCTCGCGGACGAACCCACCGGTAACCTCGACTCCCTGATGGCCCGCCAGGTCATGGAGCTGCTGGAATTCGTCAATGAATGGGGCACCACCATCATCATGGTGACCCACGACCCGGATCTCGCGCGCCGTGCCCAGCGCAATATCCAGATCGTGGATGGCCAGGTATCTGACCTGCGCCAGGCTGCACCGCAAGAACAAGCGGCCATCGCCTGAGGAGACCCGCCATGTTTGGATATTACGTTTCACTCGCGCTGCGCAGTTTGCGCCGCACACCGGTGCTGAGTGCGCTGATGGTTGCCGCCATTGCCGTTGGCGTGGGCGCCGCCATGACCACCCTGACACTCAACTACATGATGTCGCGCAACGCGCTCGCCGAAAAAGATGCGGTGCTGTACGCGGTGCAGCTGGACAGTTGGAACCCGCACGAAGCGGCTGACAACCCCAGCGAAATGCCGTGGCAGCTCACCTACCAGGACGCGATCAACCTGCTGCGCTCCGACATCCCCACAAACCAGGTGGCGATGCACCGCTGGGGCGGCCCGATTGCGGTGGAAGATTCCGAGGTACGCCCGTTTACCGCGGACTCCCGTGTCACCAGCCGCGACTTCTTTGCGCTGTTTGATATCCCGTTCATTTACGGCGGCACCTGGTCGGCCGACGCGGATAGCAGCCCGATCCAGCAGCTGGTGCTGTCCAGGAAAACCAACGACAAGCTGTTCGGCGGTGAAAACAGCGTGGGCCGCACCGTCAACTTCAACGGCATGCCTTTTACTGTCGTCGGCGTCATCGAGCACTGGCAGCCCAGCCCCAAGGTGCACGACCTGAACAACGGCCACTTTAACGAATCCGCAGAAGTGTTCCTGCCCTTCGGCCTGCACCGCACATTTGAAATCTACCCCTGGGGCAACACCAATGGCTGGAAATCCGAAGAGATCAACAGCTACGAAGATCGCCTGAACAGCGACATGGTGTGGATCCAGTACTGGGTGCAACTGGACACCCCCGCGCAGGTGGAAGCCTACGGCGATTTCCTCACCGGCTATATCCGCGAGCAGAAGGCGCAGGGGCGTTTTCCGCGTCCGCTGAAGTTCGGTCTGAGCAACCCGTCCGAGTGGCTGGTGCTGAATGAAGTGGTGGATGGCGATGACCGCATGCTCAACTGGCTGTCACTGGCCTTCCTGCTGGTGTGCCTGGTCAATGCCGTCGCCCTGCTGCTGGCCAAGTTCCTGCGCAAGGCACCGGAAGCCGGTGTGCGTCGCGCGCTCGGCGCCAGCCGCAATGCGGTATTCAGCCAGCACCTGGTGGAGAGTGCCTGCGTGGGGCTGCTGGGAGGGCTGGCCGGCATCGTGATGACACTGGCGGGCCTGGCACTGATCCGGCAGTTGCAGATGGGTTATATGGATCGCGTCGCGTCCATGGACTGGGCCATGATGCTGGCGGCTATCGGCCTCGCGCTGCTGTCCAGCCTGCTCGCCGGCCTCTACCCGGCGTGGCGCATCAGCCGCACCAACCCGTCCATTTACCTGAAAACCCAGTAACCCGGCGCAAGCAGAAAGGAAAATACCATGTTGGAACTGCGACCCATTTTATCGGCGCTCTGGCGCCACAAGGTCTCGGCGCTGCTGATCGCCCTGCAGCTGGGACTTACCCTGGCCATCGTCAGCAATGCGCTGGTGGTCATCAACGAGCGCAGCGAGCGCATTTCCCGGCCCACTGGCGTGGCCGAAAACGAGATTGTCGCCTTCAGCTTTATGGCGATACCGAAGGACTACGACATGTTCGCGGCCTTCCGCCTGGATCTGGACATGATCCGCGCGCTGCCCGGTGTGGCCAGTGCCACCATCAGCAACCATGTGCCCCTGTCCGGCAGCGGCTCATCCAGCGGTTTCTACGCTGAGCCGAACCAGGAAACTGGCGCGATGGGCGCCAACTACTACACCGTGGATGAACATTTCATCGATGCACTGGGCATGAACCTGATTGCCGGCCGCGGCTTTTACCCGGAAGAGGTCATGCGCCTTAACCCCAGCAGCAACGACCGCCCGAAAGTGGCAGTGGTTACCCAGAAGTTTGCGGATGACCTGTTTCCCGAAAGTGACGGCAATGTCTTGGGCAAGTCCTTCTTCTTTGGCAATGACGATCAGCCGGTGGAGATTGTCGGCATTGTGGAGCGCAACCTTGGCCCCTGGCCCAACTCTTCCATCGCCGGCCGCGGGGCCTTTTATCCCGCGATTATGGATCAGTGGTTCTTCTATATCGTACGCGCCGAACCCGGACAGCGCGATGCGGTGCTGAAGCTGGTAGAGGAAAAGCTGGCAGAGCGCGATGCCAACCGCGTAATCATTGCGCGCACCATGGAGGGAGAAAAGGCCCAGTACTATGCCGGCGACAACACCATGATCAAGGTACTCAGCAGCGTCATCATACTGCTGACGTTTATCGTCGCTCTGGGCATCGTCGGTCTCACCGTATTCTGGATTACCCAGCGCCAAAAGCAGATTGGAGTGCGCCGCGCTCTGGGTGCCACCCGCACCGCGATCAGCCGTTACTTCCTGCTGGAAAACCTGATGATCGCAGCCACCGGCATCGCCCTGGGCACGGCGGCCGCGCAGATCTTCAACGGCTTCCTGGTGCGGGAATTTGAGCAGCCCACTCTGCCGCTCACGGTCACCGCGGCCTGTGCGCTGGGACTGCTGGCGGTAAGCCTTGCGGCCGCACTGGTTCCAGCCCTGCGCGCCGCCAATATCTCACCGGCAATCGCCACACGCAGCGTTTAAAGCGGGGTAAACTAGCCCCCATTCAAACGCGACCCTTTAACGAAACGGGCCCCTGGGCCCGTTTCTTTCGTGCAGCCAGGACTGAAGTTATGGATAAAGTTCTTGTCATTGATGACAACACCGGCATCATCTCTGCCCTCTCCCTGTTGCTGTCTCTCCACGACATCGAAACCCTGAGCGCCATCACCCCGCAGGCCGGCCTGCAGCTGCTGCGGGAAAATCCCGATATCAGCCTGGTGATCCAGGATATGAACTTCACCGCCGACACCACGTCCGGCGAAGAGGGGCGCGCACTGTTTTTCGCCCTGCGCGAACTGCAGCCGGACATTCCGGTGATCCTGCTCACCGCCTGGACACAACTGGAAATGGCGGTGGAACTGGTCAAGGCCGGGGCAGCCGATTACGTTGGCAAACCCTGGGACGACCACAAGCTCATTGCCACGATCAAGAACCTGCTGGAACTCCGCGAGCTGCAGCAGCGGCAACAGCAGGCGCTGACGCGCGAACAGAATGCCCGTGAGCAACTGCGGCAACAGTTCGACCTGCAGGGCATGATCTACCGCAGCCACAGCGTGCAGCAGTTACTGGAAATAGCCACCCAGGTAGCCCACTCCGACGTGCCGGTTTTGATCACCGGCCCCAATGGCGCCGGCAAGGAAAAGATCGCCGATATCATTCAGGCCAATTCCAGTGTCAAACACGGCCCCTACGTCAAAGTGAATGTGGGCGCGTTGCCCGAAGAGCTGATGGAAGCGGAACTCTTCGGCGCCGAAGCCGGCGCTTACACCGGTGCCGGCAGTAAAGTGCGGCAGGGTCGCTTCGAAGCCGCCGACGGCGGCACCCTGTTCCTCGATGAAATCGGCGAGCTTTCCGCCAGCGGCCAGGTAAAGTTACTGCGGGTGCTGCAGACCGGCGAATTCCAGCGGCTCGGCAGCAGCCAGACCCGCAAGGTCAAGGTCAGGGTCATCAGCGCCACCAACAGCAACCTTCCGCAAATGATCAGCGACGGCAGCTTTCGCCAGGATTTGTTCTACCGCCTGAACGTGATTGAACTGAAACTGCCGCCACTGTGCGAACGCCCGGAAGATATTCTGCCACTGGCGCGGGCATTTCTTGCCAGCAGCGGCAAGCAACTGGCACCGCAGACACAACAGCGTATGCTGCGTTACTCCTGGCCGGGCAACGTGCGTGAACTGCAGAATGTGATGCAGCGGGCCGCGGTACTGACCCGCGGCGACAGCATCGAGGAGGAAACCCTCGCGCTGCCGGAAGAGCTGCTACAGAAAAAGCCGGAACACAGTTTCGAGCCCAGCCGGGAGCTGCTGGAACAGACCCTGGCCAACTGCAATGGCATCATTGCACAGGCTGCGCGCGAGCTCGGGCTCAGCCGCCAGGCGCTCTACCGCCGGCTCGACAAATTTGGGATTCCTTACTGATGCTGCGCACTTCCATCGAGGGCAAGATATTTGCGATCGCCCTGATCGCCATCACGCTGGGCTCCGGAGTTCCGTTTTTACTCCAACAGCTTGGCGCCGGTCCGTTGCTCGCATGGAGCGGGGGCATGTTGTTGGCACTGGTTATGGGCCTGCTGCTACTGCGGCCACTGACCCGCAACCTGAATCGCGCACTGGAGAGTTTCCGCAGTGGCCTGCTGAATTTCCGCGACGGCGACTTTTCCATTTCGCTGGCGATGAAACGCAGTGACCAGCTGGGAGAGCTCGCTGCGCTCTACAACGAGGTTGGGGAAATTCTTCGGCGCGAGCGCGCCCACATCCACCAGCGGGAGCTGCTGCTCGATACCGTAATCCAGAGTTCGCCGCTGGCCCTGCTGCTGGTGGATCAGCGCGGACACGTCATCTACGCCAATACCAGTGCCCGGCACATGCTCCACGACGGCAAGCCCCTGCAGGGGCTTGCACTGGATCAGGTACTGCCACTGTGCCCACCGGAACTGTCGCAGGCCATCCAATCCCGGCAAGACGGCCTCATTTCGTTTATGGATGGGGATAACAACCAGACTCTGCACATCAGCAACAGCACCTTCGTACTCAACGCACAGAAGCACCGCCTGATACTGCTGCGGGAAATGACCCGGGAATTGACCCGCGCGGAAGTGCAGGTGTGGAAAAAAGTCATCCGCCTGATCAGCCATGAACTCAACAACTCCCTCGCGCCAATCTCGTCGATGGCACACAGCGGCAAAATGCTGTCGAAAAAAATCCAGTCGCAACAGCTTGCCGGGGTATTTGATGTTATCGCTGAGCGCTGCCGGCACCTGACCGAATTTACCCAGGGCTACGCCCGCTTCGCCAAGCTGCCACCACCTGTGTGTGAAGAAGTACCCTGGTCGGCGCTGATCGCGCGGATTCAGCCGCTGCACCCCTTCCGGCAACTGGGCGAGCTACCCGCGCGCCCCGGCTATTTTGATCCGGCACAAATCGAACAGGCACTGCTTAACCTGCTCAAGAACGCTGCCGAGTCCGGCAGCGCCCCCGAAGAAATCACGCTGACTATAGAGACGGATGCCCACGGCCAGCTGCTGACCGTGTGTGACCGCGGTACGGGCATGAGTGACAGGGTTTTACAGCAGGCCCTGCTGCCGTTCTACTCGACCAAGCCTCAGGGCACGGGGCTGGGTCTGGCACTCTGCCGGGAGATTGCCGATGCCCACGGCGGGCAGATCCAGTTGCACAACCGTGAGCAGGGCGGGCTGCAGGTTCGACTCTGGCTGCCCTGGTGAAAAAATAAATCCGGAAAATATTCCTCTGTATTTATCGCCTTTCGTGCGGTCAATTTTTCACGGAAAACAAGTGGTACCGACGTAACACTTACGGATGAATTAATTCAAGAAACAAAAATTACCCGCCATTTTTTGCACGGTGGCGCACACTTCATTGCGCCATAAGCATCCCCCTTCGTTACACCTTCCGTTGACGGAAAACGTTGACTCGTTCGGGCCAGGGAAGGCTCACGGCTGGATTTCAATCCGTAGAAACTTCCTCGCTGCCCGATTTTGAACGTCAAAAGGAATAACGAGGAAAACAATGATAAATCCTTATCGGCTCATAACTGCCGGCGCACTTACGCTGGGACTGGCGCTGACCAATGCGCAAGCTGCAGACAGACCGCAACAGGGGGGGCCACTGGATCTGGCCATAGCGAATGAAGAAAAGCTGATCGAGATGCTACGCCACTCAGGACGGATCGCCGAAGACGCCTCCATTCCTGAAGCCGAAATTGCGTTGCGCAATTACCTGAGAGAACGCGCGGCACAAGCCGAACAGCGCGGCGGCAACCTGGCAAGCACTGACTCGCGTTTGCTCGCCAACGCCCACGGCAATCGCCTTAAACAGTCTCTGCAGAATGGCAAGGGCAACAAACTTGGTCAGGGAAAGAAGCAAATCCCCGCCCCGCTGTCTCCGGAAAATTACGCCGGTGCGAATAAGACGGCCAGGGTTCTCGCGATCCTGATGGAATTCCCGGACTTTCCCCACAACAGTATCGAGCCCGGTGAAACCGGCATGTACTACCCGGACTACACACCCGGGCATTACAGCGATCTGCTGTTTTCCAAGACTGGCTTTGCCGGCCCCAACGGTGAATCCCTGTTGTCCATGCAGCAGTTTTACTGGCAGCAGTCCGGCAACAGTTACAGCGTAGAAGGCGCGGTTGCCGGTTGGTACATGGCCAGCCAACCTGCAGCATTTTATGGCAACAACGCCGACGGCGATGCCCGCGCGCTGGTGCGTGAGGCGCTGCTGGCTGCAGCCAACGACCCCACGGTAAACCTTGCAGACTTCGACCTCGAAGACCGCTATGACCTGGACAACGACGGCGACTATTGGGAAGCGGATGGCCTGGTCGACCACATCATGATTTTTCACTCCTCCGTGGGTGAAGAAGCCGGTGGCGGTCAGCTGGGTGAAGATGCCATCTGGGCCCACCGTTGGAACCTTGGCGCGCCGTTCGCCATTCCCGGCACCGAAGCAACGGTGGATTACTGGGGGGAGGACATGCCAATGGCGGCGTACGACTACACCATTCAGCCCGCAGACGCCGCGGCCGGCGTAGTCAGCCATGAATACGGCCACGACCTGGGACTGCCGGACGAATATGACACCCAGTACACCGGGCAGGGTGAACCGGTTTCCGCCTGGTCGGTAATGTCTAACGGCAGTTGGGCCGGCGTTATTCCCGGCTCCGAACCCACAGGGTTCTCGGCCTGGGCCAAGGAGTTCCTGCAGAACAGCATGGGCGGCAACTGGCTGCACGGTGCCACCATTGCATTCGACGATATTCCCGAAGGTGGGATGGAAGCGCTCCTCGACCAGGCTGTGAGCAAAGGTGCGAACAATGATGCAGTGCGCATTGACCTGCCACAGAAAAAGAAAGTGATTACCGTTCCCGCCAGTGGCAGTTATGCCTATTACAGTGGCAGCGGCGACAATCTCGGGAACTACATGCTGACCCCGGTTGACCTCTCCACTGCCAGCAGTGCCAAGGTCAATTTCAAGGCCTGGTACGACATCGAGCAAGACTGGGACTACGCATTCGTGGCCGTGTATAACGCAAGCGGACTCACGCCGATTGCCGGCAATATCACCACCACCAGCAGCCCTAATGGCCAGAACCCGGGCCACGGCATTACCGGAGCTTCCGGCGGCTGGGTGGATGCAGAGTTCGACCTGAGCGCCTACGCAGGCCAGCAGTTCTACCTCGTTTTCTACTACCTGACCGACGGCTACGTCGCCAACCCCGGCTTCTTCGCAGACGACATCCAGGTCTCTGTCGACGACACGCAGGTGTTGTCCGACGACGCAGAATCAGCGAGCAAGTTTAGCCTCGCCGGATTCAGCCAGAGTCAGGGCTTTTCACTGCACGATCACTACTATCTGTTGGAGTGGCGCACACATAAGGGAATCGATACCGGACTGTCCCACATCAATGTGGCCGGCGAGATGCTCGAGTTCAACGAGGGGCTGGTTATCTGGTATGCCGATACCAGCTACAGCGACAACTGGGTTGGCATTCACCCGGGTAATGGCTTCCTTGGCGTAGTGGATGCGGATCAGCATACCAACAAGTGGAACGACAACTCAGTGGCCTCAACCCGCTACCAGGTGCACGACGCTGCGTTCAGCATCGACAAGGCCAACAAGGAAACCCTTGACCTGTTGAGTGGCTACAACCTGCTGTTGCGCGACAATTACACCAAGCGCAATCCGCTGTTCGACGACAGCAGTGATTACAGCAATGCAGCCATCCCCGATGCCGGCAGGGCGATATCTTCCTACGGCCTTAAAATCAGGGTCGTTTCGCAAAGCAACGACAAGTCTGTGGGCAAGGTATTGATCTACCGATAGGATCCGAAAGAAGCGCGGGAGCGGTCACGCCCCGCCCGAGCACACGGAAAAGGGCGGCATTCTTGCCGCCCTTTTTCATGTGTAGTGACATTAAACCGAAGCCTGCCACGCCGGATCATGGATCATGGTGCCGCGCGGGGAACCACGAGCACATACAGGCGCGTCAACACCGACAGGGGAATACAGCAGGCGAGGATGATGACCCCAAGCAGCCCCCGCATCAGGTCGCTGCCCTCCTGGTGTTCTTCAAACTGATCCGCGAGGTAGGCCTTGAAGCAGTGGTTGGGTCCATCGATGGGAAAGAAGGTGAAATCAATTACCTTCTCCATCATTTGCCAGTAGGGCTTGAATGGTGTGTCGATCACCCGGGAAAAATAGCCGGTGCGCGCGGAAATGGTGGCATCGGGATTTCCACCCGCGATTGCGTTGCCCAGCTGGTCTATGGCGACCAATACCCCTTTCAGCCACTTCATTTCCGGGGATTTACGGGGTTACACCGAGTAACAGCGCAACCCCTCGCTGTACATCCAGCACTTGCCGCCGTCCGGGCAAGGTGCATCCACATCCATTGGTGCTGCGCCTTCAGGGCACTGGGGGACACGCCCCGCTGTGCACCAGGCACCTGTATCCAGCTGATAACACACCGCGTCGTCCACCAGACACGAACTCGCGGTGGGCACTTCCATATCCCCGATAAAACAGTCACGCGGATAGGCCGGCGTCAGGTACTCGGGCAACGGCGGGCGCACATAGTTTGCCGGGGTCCCGGTAAGGTCACACCAGAATCCGTCGAGATTGGATACCGTGGTGGTCGTTCCACAGCCGACGGTGAACATGGTGGCAAAGAGCGGTATCCAGCGCAGTTTCATTGCATTTCTTCCATGAGTCTTTCGGATGACGACTCCAACCCGCACGGGTTGCAGTTCAAGCCGCCCGCACGGAGAGTACCTGTGCAACCGTATTACTTTTCGTAAACGATACAGCGACGACCACCGGAGATCTCATAGCATTGCGCGGTGGCCGGGCAGATAGAGCCAGGCGCCAGTTCTTCCGCATCGCCCGGGCAGCCACCGTAATTGGTTTTCTGCTCCGCCACAGGCTCGCGGGGAATCGGCGCACTGTTAGGGTAGACCACCTGATCGCGCACACTGCTGGTTCCGCAGGCGGAAATAAATGCGGCAGCTGCCAGTACGGAGAAAAGTGTCACTCGTTTACGCATGTGGTCTCCCGAATTACTCAACGTTGACTGTTCAATATTCCCGATCATTGAACTGTGAATTGAAATGCCCTTCCCTTTTTGAATCAATACATCCGCATGATCGGGAAGAACCAGCAGGGCGAATCCATGCCATTGTTGGCGACCGCCGCCGAACAGTGGCTCTGCACGGTTGGTGGTGCCGCGGCGCTGGGCAGGTAATTACCTACCTCGACAAACTCTGCTGCACGATTCTGGTCTTCCGGGTTGAAGAAAAACGGGTCATTCTCATTTTCGCTTTCAAACGGTACGAAAATACAACCTTGCAGACACAACGTGGCACCAATTGCCACCGCTACAATCCCTGAGCGATCCATGACAGTACTACCTCGCGACGTTGCGGGCATCCTTCGTGAGAGTCACTTGCCCGCTTATTTCAGTTTAGCCATCACGAAGTGTTCGACGACCGCGTATAGTTTTTGTTCAAAAATATGAGCGGGAAATTCAACCGGAACCGGTTTTCGGCGTCAGCCGAAATTTATCGGGGAAGTAGCGATTATTGATTTGCCAGCGGGCAACCCATTGTTTCGGCAGGAAAGACGGAAACAGCAGGCATAAAAAAACGCCGGAGGGAAACCCCGCCGGCGTTTTTTCCTGCGAAACCTGTTACAGCAACAGGCGGCGCACATCACTCAACATGCTGACCAGGTAGGTCATGAAGCGACCGGCATCACCACCATTCACTGCGCGGTGATCGTAGGACAGCGCCAGTGGCAGCATCTGCCGCGGCACAAACTCCTTGCCGTTCCACTCCGGGCGAACTGCCAATCTGGAGACGCCGAGAATACCAACCTCCGGCGAGTTCACGATCGGGGTAAAACCAGTACCACCGATGGCACCCAGGCTGGAAATGGTGAAACAGGCGCCCTGCATATCGCGCGGCTTCAATTTGCCATCACGGGCTGCAATAGCCATTGCCGTGGCTTCTTCTGCCAGCTCGTACAGGCCCTTTTTATCCACATCGCGGATGACCGGCACCATCAGGCCTTTCGGAGTATCCACAGCCATACCGATGTGCACGTAATCCTTGCGCACAATGTGCTCGCCATCGTTGTGCAGGGACACATTGAAGCTCGGTACTTCGCGCAGTGCAGCCGCCGCAGCCTTCAGCAGGAAAGGCACCGGCGTGAGCTTCACACCGCGCTTTTCCGCTTCCGCTTTCATGGCTTTGCGGAAATCTTCCAGCTCGGTGATGTCCGCGTCATCAAACTGGGTAACGTGCGGTACGTTCAGCCAGTTGCGGGACATGTTGGCCGCGGTGATCTTGTGGATCTTGCTCATCGGCTCGACATTGACCGGGCCGAACTGGCTGAAGTCGATCTCCGGCATCGGCGCAATACCGATACCACCGCCCATACCAACCGCACCGCTCTCGGCCTTTTTCACCTGTTCCTTGATGTAGGCATGCAGGTCGTCTTTGGTCACGCGATTGCGTGGGCCAGTTGCCTTCACCTTGTTCAGGGTCACGCCCAGCTCGCGCGCCAGCTTGCGCACAGCAGGGCCGGCGTACACTTCCGCCGACGGGGTGTGGTCGCGCTCGAGGTGGTGATCCTTCTGCGGGGCAGCCGGGGGCTCCTGCGCCAGCTCGGCAGGTGCCGGGCTCGCCGGGGCTGCGGCCGGTGCCGGCGCAGATGCCGCCGGGGCCGGTGCTGCACCAGCGGCAACGGACTTCATTACACCAATGACGTCACCGGTAGAAACCTTGTCACCTTCCTTTACGGTAATGGACACAATGGTGCCCGCCGCCGGTGAAGGAACGTCCATGGAAGCCTTGTCGCCTTCCACCACGATCAGTGAATCGCCCTCGCCCACTTCGTCGCCAGCGGCAACGGAGATTTCGATCACATCAACCGCATCGGCACCGCCCAGATCCGGTACTCTGATTTCCTGTTCGGTGGCCTCGCTGGCGGGCGCCGCCGCAGGCGCAGGCGCCGGAGCTGGCGCTGCTTCCTGTACCGGGGCTTCCGCTTTTTCTTCGGCGGGCGCTTCAGCGCTGTCGCCAGCGGCGTCGGTCTCGATTTCACCGATCACGTCGCCCTCAGAAACCTTGTCGCCTTCCTTCACGGAAATGCTCAGGATCTTGCCGGCCAACGGTGCGGGAATGTCCATGGAGGCCTTGTCGCCCTCCACCACAATCAGCGCATCCTCTTCCGCCACCGTGTCTCCCACGGCAACGGAAATTTCAATTACATCTACCTGATCGGCGCCGCCGAGATCAGGCACTTTAATGACTTGTTTTGCCATGCTTCTGCCGTCCTTATCCAGCGGGTGTTAAACCAGGCGCGGATTTACTTTTTCCGCATCCACGTTCAGTTTCTTGATCGCATCCGCTACTTCGCTGGCGTCAATTACGCCCTGCTTGGCGAGGCCGCTCAGTGCAGCGATGGTCACGTAGTTGCGATCAACTTCGAAGAAGCGACGCAGCTGCTCGCGGCTGTCACTGCGGCCGAAACCGTCGGTGCCCAGTGCAATCACATCGCCGTCGATGAATTCGCGCAGCGGCTCAACGTAGGCGCGGATGTAATCGGTAGAGATAATCACCGGTGTCTCGTTGCCTTCGAACTGCTCGCTGATCCACGCTTTGCGCGGCGCTTCGGTCGGGTGCAGCATGTTCCAGCGCGCCGCGTCCTGGCCTTCGCGCGACGCTTCGGTGGCGGAGGTCAGGTTCCACACATCGGAGGTCACGCCGAACTGCTCGGCAAGGATATCCGCAGCGGCCAGTACTTCACGCAGGATGGAACCAGCGCCCACCAGCTGGACGTGCTTCTTCGCCGCCTTGCCCTTGCCGGGCTTGCGGGAGTTGCTGTCCAGCTTGTAGATACCGCGAATGATGCCCTCTTCCACGCCCTGCGGCATTTCCGGCTGCAGGAAGTTCTCGTTCTCAACCGTGACGTAGTAGAAGAGGTTCTTCTGCTCTTCGTACATCTCGATCAGGCCCTGGCGAATGATTACCGCCAGGTCGTAACCGAAGGCCGGGTCGTAGCTCTTACAGTTCGGGATGGTGCCGGACAGTACCAGGCTGTGGCCGTCCTGGTGCTGCAGGCCTTCACCGTTCAGGGTGGTACGGCCGGCGGTCGCGCCTATCAGGAAACCGCGCGCCTGCATGTCACCTGCGGCCCACGCCAGGTCACCGATGCGCTGGAAACCGAACATCGAGTAGTAGATGTAGAAAGGCACCATCGGCACGCCGTGGTTGCTGTAGGCCGTCGCCAGGGCCATCCACGCGGACATGGCGCCGGCTTCGTTGATGCCCTCTTCCAGCACCTGGCCTTTCTTGTCTTCCTTGTAATACATGATCTGGCCGTGGTCGACCGGAGTGTATTTCTGCCCCTGGGAGGAGTAGATACCCAGCTGGCGGAACAGGCCTTCCATACCGAAGGTACGGGCTTCGTCCGGCACGATCGGGGCAACGTTTTGGCCCATTTTCTTGTCTTTCACCAGCACCGACAGCAGGCGCACGAACGCCATGGTGGTGGAGATTTCACGGTCACCGGAGCCCTTGGTAATGGCGCTGAAGGCATCCAGTTCTGGAATTTCCAGCTTCGCCACTTCGGTGGTACGGGACGGCACCGGGCCACCCAGGGCCTTGCGGCGCTCGGCCATGTACTTCATTTCCGGGCTGTCCGGAGACGGGCGGTAATACGGTACTTCCTCGATTTCCTTGTCGGTAATCGGGATCGCAAAACGGTCGCGGAAGCGCTTCAGCGCCTCGGTATCCATCTTCTTGACGTTATGGGTATCCATCGCCGCTTCGCCGGCGGCACCCAGGCCGTAACCTTTTACGGTCTGCGCCAGGATCACCGTGGGCTTGCCCTTGCTCGCCATGGCTTCGGCGTAAGCTGCATAGACCTTGTACGGGTCGTGGCCGCCACGGTTCAGCTTCATGATCTCGTCGTCAGACATGTCCTTGACCATCTCGAGCAGCTCCGGGTACTTGCCGAAGAAATGCTCGCGAGTGTAGGCGCCGCCATTGGCCTTGAAGTTCTGCATCTCGCCATCGACCACTTCGTCCATGACTTTCTGCAGCAGGCCCTTGTCGTCTTTTTCCAGCAGCGGATCCCACAGGCGGCCCCACAGGACCTTGATCACGTTCCAGCCAGCGCCGCGGAAGACACCTTCCAGTTCCTGCACCACCTTGCCGTTGCCGCGCACCGGGCCGTCCAGGCGCTGCAGGTTACAGTTGACCACGAACACCAGGTTTTCCAGGTTCTCGCGGCCAGCCAGGGCGATAGCGCCGAGGGATTCTGGCTCGTCACACTCACCATCTCCCAGAAACGCCCACACCTTGCGGTCGCCGCGCGGCGACAGGCCACGCGCAGACAGGTAGCGCATGATGTGCGCCTGGTAGATCGCCTGAATCGGGCCCAGGCCCATGGATACGGTCGGGAACTGCCAGTAGTCCGGCATCAGCCAGGGGTGCGGGTAGGAGGACAGGCCGTTGCCGTTGACCTCACGGCGGAAGTTGTCCAGCTGCTCCTCATCGAAGCGGCCTTCCAGGTAGGAGCGGGCGTAGATGCCCGGTGCGCTGTGACCCTGGAAGAAGATCAGGTCGCCGCGCTCTTCGCCTTCGTTGCCGCGGAAGAAATAGTTGAACGCCACATCGTACAAGGTGGCGGCCGAGGAGAAGCTCGCAATGTGGCCACCCAGGCTGTCGCTGTTGGAGTTGGCGCGAACCACCATGGCCAGCGCGTTCCAACGGATCAGGGAGCGGATACGGCGCTCCATGAACAGATCGCCCGGCATGCGCTTTTCAGCCTGGGGCGGAATCGTGTTGCGATAAGGGGTAGTGATGGCCGCCGGCAGCTGGACGCCAATATTGGTGGCGCGGTCAGACAGCTGCTTCAGCAGGAACGCAGCGCGCTCTTTACCGCTGTGACGGATGACCGCCTGCAGCGCATCCAGCCATTCCTGCGTTTCCTGAATGTCAGTTTCTTCGTGCATTAAATGCTCCTCGGCGAATAAGCGACGTCGAGTCGGTTTTTATGGTCAGAATTTTGCGCGCAACAGTACCTTATTGGCGGGAATTTACCCCGCCCCATATCCCCTACTGCGCCAATTCGCCACACTAAGTGGCGGAAAAGCAGCGTTCACTGATCAGCGTTTCGCCACTGGTGAGTGAAATAAGAAGGACTGTGCGACCTGAATACCGCCGGTTGGGAACCTCAGGCTCCGGGTACCGGCTCGACTTTGAATTCGGCTTTGAATCCAAGACCTGTAATGTAGGGCTAACACTCGCGCTCGCCCATAATTCAGGTTCCAAGTGCTCAAGCGGAGGCGATTGTAGTATTACTACAAACGTTTTTCCAGATAGGACAATTAGTAACAAATAAAACCAAATTGCAAAACAATTTGTTTTCCAAACCCCGGTTTCACGGATAATTTTGCCGTCAAACCGGGAAATTAAATTACAAAATAGAGTCCAGAATGTGCTTTTCAGTCACGGCCGTTGCGGTTTTCGGCGCCCTGTGGGGATAACCGATGCGGCTGGCCTGACCAATACCGGAGGCAGCACAGACCGACCATCCCCGGATCTCATTCTGCGCTTACCGCAAGCCCGGGCGGGTTCCTCTGCGCCCTGAGGGCCAGGCGCCGCTGGATAACATGGTGGCGCACCCGGTTCAGCGGGAAGCGCCATACCAGTAGTGCCGCCACCAGCAGGATCAGTGCCGGCACCCAGCTCGCGAGGGCATGCATCACATTCCAGGCGAGGGCATCATTGTTGCCGCCCTCCGTGAACCCGGCCCAATCCAGCAGCGGGAAAGTCACGCCGATCGCCAGCGCCAACGCCGACTTGTTGATCAACTGCAGCAACGCCATATACAGGCCTGTTTCCGCACTGCCATTTTTCCACCGCGCGTAATCGATGGTGTCGGCAACAATCGCCGGCGGAAATACCAGTATGGGCGCGGTCACTATCCCCAGGAAAATAAACAGGGTCAACGCCTGGGTGAAGTTACCGTGCTCGATGCTACCGAAACCCACCAGGGCGATGGCCGTTGCCATCAGGCAAACCCCGTAGGTAATGTGCTTGCCCAACCGGCGGGAGATATGAATCCAGACCGGCACGCACAGAATGGCAACGATATGCTTGATAAACACCAGCAACAGGAACTTTTTGCCGAGGCCAAGCGCCGAGATGATGAACAGCTGGATTACGGACAGGTACATGCCATAGCCAAACTGCACGATAAAATAAGCGCTGCCAATGGCGACAAACGGCCGATTTGCCCACAGCACCTGCAGCAGCTGGCCCATGCTCACCCTGGGCACAACTTCACGCCGACTCGAATCTGGCGTTTTCCACAGTGCAAGCAGCACTGTGAGAGGAAAGAACACCAGGAACATGCCGCACATCAGCCCCACGACATCGCGCTTGGTGGCCGTGCCGGCGTCGATGAAAAACAGCGGCACCCCGAGCACCGCAGTGGTGCCGATCATCGAGGCGATTTCGCGGAAGCCCGCAATACGCGTGCGCTGCTGGTAGTTTTGGCTGAGCTCAATCCCCCAGGACTGGTACGGAATCATCACCGTAGTCCAGACTGGGTAAAAAATCAGGATCATGCACAACAGGTAGACCGCCGAGGCACCTTCCGGCGGCCGGAAAAAAAGCCATACCATCAACATCAGGCACGGCGCCGCGCACAGTATCCAGACCTTGCGGCGACCGAAGGAAAACTGCCATCGGTCACACAAGCGGCCGACGATGGGATCCGTTACCGCATCCCAGAAGCGCGCCAGCAGAAACAACAGCCCCACGGTGGTCAGGCTGAGCCCGACCTCCGTTGCATACATGGGGGGAAGGAAAATGATCAGCGGCGTAAACACAATACTCAATGGCGCCGCCATGCTCGCGTAGGCCGCCAGCGACGAGGCTCCGGCTTTATTTTCCCTGTCCAATATTTTTCCCCGCTAATTACCGGCTGGTTATGGTGAATGGATGAGCCCGGCAGCGGGCTCATCCATGGGTGTTAAAACCGGTAATCGACCACGGCTTTGATTACCCGAGGCGAAGCCGCATACACCGCTTCGAAACTGCTGAACGTAAAGCCGGTGTAGTGGTATTCCTTGTCGCTCAGGTTGGTGCCAAACAGGCCCAGGCTCCAACGCTCCCCGGCATCGGTAAACTTGATGAAACCGTTGAACAGGTCCAGCCGCGGCACTTCCACCAGCGCACTGGTCGACGCCCCCGGCTGCACTTCTGAGGTGTGCTGGTAATCCAGTCCCCACAGCAGTTCACCGGCAGCAAAGCTGGTGCTGTGCTCCACACCAATCGAGCTGTTGACCCGCGGCGTGCCCGGCAGTTCGGAGTCCAGGGTCACACCACTTACGTTGGCCGCCAGCGATTCATAGCCGCCCCAGGCGGTGGCATAGTTGGCGACAATGTACAGGCGATCACTGGCCATATAGGTCATTTCCAGCTCGATACCATCCACTTCCGCTTCGGCCGCGTTCTGGATCACGGTGCCGCCGCCCGCCTGGATATTGAGGGAATTGAGCTGCAGATCCTCGAACTGATTGAGGAAGTAGTTGGCGTTGAGTCGCAGGCGGTTCTGCAGCCACTCCGACTTCACGCCGACCTCGTAGGTCCATACCTGTTCCGCGTCATAGGGCACCAGCTGGTCGTCCGCATTCAGCGCGCGCCCCTGGAAGCCACCCGCCTTGAACCCCTTGGCGACCGAGGCATAAACCATCATTTCGTCCGTCGCCTGGATATCTAAGCCCAGTTTCGGCGTTACATCTTCAAACGACTTGCGCAAACGGTTGGCGCCATTCTGGAAAATGATGTTGCTCTCGGTACTGCCATCGAACAGCTTGTCGTCGCGGGTATAACGCAGGCCGAATGTGAGGTCGACCACGTCCGACGCGTGCCAGGTCGCCTGCCCGAACAGCGCGTGCGAGTCCGTTTCCACGGTGTAGTCCTGGGTACTCTGGATGAACTGGCTGATGGTGTTTGTCGTCAGGGAGTCGCTGTCTTCCTGCAGGTAATACAGGCCCGCGAGCCAGTCGAGGCGCTGCTCGAAGGCGCTGCCGAGAAGTTGCAGTTCCTGCGAGAGCTGGGCGCTATCGACCCGGGTATCGATATACCAGGAGTCGCGCCCGGAGATATCGATCAGGTTTTCATTTTCGACACTGCGGTAAGCGGTGATCGAGCGCAGCGTGACGTCGCCCAGTTCCCGCTCCAGGTTGGCGTTGAAACCAAACTGATCCGCCGTCGCAAACTGCGGCTTGCTGGTGCCGGTGGCATAGATATCGCCATCGAAAAGAGGCGCGCCGGTGGCGGCATCCATCGGTGTGATATAGGAGGCATCGCCCTCATCCGTAAAATAGTAAACACTGAGGTCTGCGCTGAAATCATCCTGCTGCAGCCGGCTCAGTGTCGCGCGTACACCGCCGTAATCCCGTGCGTTCAATCCGCTCTCCAGTTTTTCCCCGGAGCCCGCATCCATTCGGGAAACATAACCACCCTGCTCAAAATACATCGCGCTGACGCCGGCAGCCCAGTCGCTGCCCACCGCCACGGATCCCGACAATTTGCCGCCAATATTGTCCAGCTCCCCGGTACTGATGCGCAGGGAAAGATCCGGCTCGGCGGTGGGCTTGCGGGTGACCACCTTGATTGCACCGGTGGTGGAGTTGCGTCCGTACAGCGAGCCCTGGGGGCCGCGCAGTACTTCGATGCGTTCGATATCGTAAAGGCCGATGTTGGCGCCATTAGAGCGCGCCACATACACGTCATCGATATACAGGCCGACAGCGGATTCGGCGGTCGGCTGGCTGCTCTCTCCCTGACCGAGGCCGCGCATGAAAATTCGCGTGTTGGTCGGGCTGCCAGAAGCCGGGGTTGTCAGGAGATTGGGTACCGCCCGCCCAAGGTCTTCTACCGCGCTGATCTGCCGCGCTTCCAGGGCACCCGCATCGAGTGCGGTAACGGCAATGGGTACCGATTGCATACTCTCCGCGCGTTTGCGCGCAGTGACCACAACCTCTTCCAGCGCCGCCTGTCCTGCCTCCGTGCGTTGCGGTGTTTCCTCGGCAAAAGCAACGGAAGCGGCCGCGCCCAGCTGCGCTGCGGCAATAGCCAATACCAGTTTTTTCTTGATGTTGGAGCGATAACTCATGTCTGCCTCGATATGTATTCCGGTGGATGACAACGAGTGAAAAGCACCAAAGGCTACTACCGCGAAAAGCCAGCCGGGGCTTGCCACAATGTGTAATCTCCCGAGATTACCAAAGCAATTGACCTATTGTATATACCTTATATCATTTGAGGCCGAATCTGCGGCAATGCGCAAGTCCGCGAGCAGTTGGGCAGGATTCAGTGAGGAAAAAGAAAATACCGTTAAGCCAAGTGCATTCCGCGCCAGCACTAACCTCCGCAATGCGGCCATTTAAAGCTGCACATTCCCGGTGTCGGGCTCATAGGTCGCCTGCACCACATACCTGAGCGGCCCGCCGGCACCGACAGCGTCAAACGGGTAGCAGGTCACCAGCGTCAGCCCGCGCTCGGCATAGACTGGCAGCTTTTCCTGCTGGCTGTTCACCACCCGGGTCTGCATTACGCGAAAAAAATACCAGCGGCCATCCGCGGCCTGTAACCGCACCGGGTCACCGACCTGCAGGTTCGCCACCCCGTGAAAATGGGTATCGCGATGCGCCGCGATGACGGTAGTGCGTGCATCCTGCAAGCGCTCACCTGGCAGGGCGGAGGTTTCCAGCAATCCCGGGCCAAATGCCAGAGCCTGCCCACTGGTGCCGTTTAATACCAGCAACGGCTTCTGCTGCGCGAGCTGCAGTTTTGCCACCGGCCAGGTATCTGCCCAGGGCCAGGGTTTCCGCTGTTCGCCGCTGTCCAGCTGCCGATCCCAGGCATTGCCTATGAGGTATTGGGCAAGCTCGGCCTTGGCCAGCAGCCAGGCGGAACCGCCCAGCTGCCAGAAACCGGCGACCAGCAATACCGCGGAGCAAAATCGCCACATACGTTTCACTCTCCTTTCCCCGCGCTGGCCAGGATCAAGCGGGCTTCCAGGCGGCTGCGGCGGCCGCGCACGTCAGGTAAGGACTTGCGCAGGTACCGGCGCACGCCTTTCGCCACATGCGCGCGCAACAAACCGAGCATTGCAGCCACCCGGCTCGCCCATCGCAGCAGCCCACCCAGGCACAGCAGCAGTCCTGCCCACAGCAGCTGGCCGTACACACCGGCTGCGGTTTGTGGATAAGTCTGCTGCTGCAGCAGCTGGCCCTGTGCAACCGCATTGGGCACCGGACTCGATTGCAGTGCTTCTGTAGCAGGTCGCACCGGCACCTCTTCCACTGCGACGAAACTCGTAAAAGGACTGGCGAGCTGGTAGGCCAGCGCCAGTTTCAGGATCTCTTCGCGCAGCAAATCCGGTGTCCCATCCGCGCCCTCAATCCGCCCCCGCTGCTGCTCATCCCGCAGCACGGCGATTTTTGCCCTGGCCCACAAACTGCCAATCCCGTGACCTTCGCGGTCGACGCGCAGTGCGTCCAGCGCTATCTCGCGGGTGAAGCGCTTCCCCGCCAGGCGGCCGCTGACCATTAGCTTTCCGCTGTCCGCCTGCCCCAGCCGGTTGCCGTCCACCCGCGCCACCAGGCGCACCGGTTCACCTCGATATAAATCCGGCAGGCGCTTGGGGTAGGCCTCCACTTTCATACCCGCAGGCCAGCGCACCTCCAGGTCAGTTACCAATGGGTTTTCCAGTTTCTCGAACAGCGTGTGCATTTTATTTTGTACTTCATTCAGGTCGCCGATCTGGATAAAACTGCCGCGCCCAAATTCCGCCGCTTTGGTCATGAAGAAACTGTTCGGCGCAGAGCCGATTCCCACTGTAAACAGGCGCGCTTCTCCAAGCCGCTGCCGAATCAGTTCAAACAGTGCACGCTCATTGCCCACCGCGCCATCGGTAATGAAAATAACCTGGCGCACCAGCTCGCCAGTCTCATCATTCAATTGCTGTGACAGCGCCTCCCGCAGCGCCGGTGCCATTTCCGTGCCTCCGGTTGCCCGTAGTGACTCCACCCACTCGCGCGCAGCGTGGATGTTTTCTGCCGTTGCGGCCACCGGCCGCGGAAAGAAGTTCCGGTAATTGCTGTTGAATTCGATTACGTTGAAGCGGTCTTCCGCCGACAGCCGGGACAACGCCAGCAGCAGGCTTTCCTTGGCCTGGCGAATGGACGTTCCGCCCATCGAGCCCGAGGTGTCCACCACGTAAACCACTTCGCGCGGCAGTTTGCGCAGCGCGCTCTCTGCACTCACCGGCGGCAACAGCAATAGCTGCACATACTCGGCAATGTCCGCCTGCGTCACCGCCTGCTCGGCAAACAACGCCGCGGATGGCATCGCCGATGCCTGCGGCCGCCAGTGCAGGGCAAAATCGCGATCCATTGCGGCACTTCCCTCCTTGAGCGCGATCCGATAGCGATGATCCGCCTCGCGGCGGAAGTTGACCTCATGGTAGGGGCTGTGGATATCCGCCAGCGGCAATCCCATACCGAGCGCAATATCCACCGTCATGGTGTGACTGCCACTCGCCTGGAGTTCGGCCATCGGCATCATCACCGGGGTAATCTTGTCCGCATCCGGCACCTGATCGGTAGGCAGCGCCCAGCCCTGGGCATTCAGTGCCACCTCGCGGTTTTGCGGCAATCGGTTGCCGGGGATATAACGCGGCGTCAGGGTACTGGGGATGCGCAGGCTGAACTGGCCACTGTCGAAGCGCAGGGTCTGCAAATAGCGAACCTCAACGGCAATTTTTTCCCCCGGCGCGATGTTGGCAACGCGGCTGGTGAACAGGTTCGGGCGCTGCTGTTCGAGAAGCGCGGCGCGCTTGCCAGCGGCCCTGGCCTCGCGGTACACCTTCTGCGCCTCTTCGCGCTCCCGCACCTTGCCCACGATGCGTCGCTCACCGATGACAATTTCCATTCCGTTGACAGCCACATTTTCCGGTAGTGGCAGCACGTATACGGCTTCCTGCCAATCCCGGCTGGCATTGGAAAACTCCTGCTGGATCGTTACCTCGGCCACCAGACCGCGCACATTCACCGCGACCTGCGTGCCCAGGTGGATCGCCGGAATATAGCGGCCGGATTCCTTGCCGCGAAATAGCAAGTCACCGCTGCCGGTGTCATTGATGCTGACTCCCTCGGGTTCCCCCGCCTGCCCATTCACTTCGGGCTCGCCAGCGCGAGCGCCAAGGGCTGCCAGCATCACGGCTGCCGCGGTCACGATCAGTAGCAGCCAGCTGCCGCCACGGCGCTTGCGGTAGCGGCGCCGATAGTACTCATCAGTCGGCAGGATCATCAGGTCGCGCGGAATACGCGGTGCATGAAAAAAAGGTCGATTCACGTTTGCCTCCAGCAATCTCGTTTCTGAAGGCATTAAAACGTTCCAAGCTGGCGGAGAGCGGGCCCAACCGGGGCGAAGGTGGGATCAAATATGGCAAATAGTGGCAAGCCGGATTCGCGGGCACCCCCTCCGCCAAACTACACTGCCTTTACTTTGACAGCAGAGGGCATTCGCGATGAATTTGCGAACCCGCAGTACAAACCTGCGATTGCTATTCGCAGCGACCATCTGGCTTGCCGGACATTTCAGTCAGGGCGTTTACGCTCAGGCCTGGCCAAGCGCCGAGGAAACCGAAAAGATTGCCGAGGAAGCATTCATTTACGGACTGCCAATCGTGATGAACTACTCCGTCATGTACGAGTTCGTGCTGGATCCCAACTCCGGTCAGTACAAGGCGCCATTCAATAAACTCAGTAATTCAGCCAACGTGTTCACCTACAAGGATACGACGGTGGTCACCCCCAACAGCGACACTCCCTATTCGATGCTGTGGATGGATTTACGCGCTGAACCCATTGTCATTTCGGTGCCGGCGATCGAGGACAAACGCTACTACTCGATCCAGTTGGTCGATAGCAGTACGTTCAATTACGGCTATATTGGCAGCCGCGCCACCGGCAATGCGGCGGGCAGCTACATGATTGTCGGCCCGGGGTGGCAGGGAGAAAAACCCCAAGGTATTAACCAGGTGTTTGCCGCTGGCTCCGATTTTTCCCTGGCGATAATCCGCACCCAGCTGTTTGATCCGCAGGATATCGACAGGGTGCGCGAGATCCAGGCGCAATACAAAGTGCAGCCGCTGTCGGCATTTCTGGGCAAACCGGCGGCACCCGCTGCAGAGAAAATTGATTTCCCGAAAATCGACAAGCAATCCATGCAGTCCCGCTTTTTCAGCTATCTGGACTTCGCGCTTCAGTTCATCCCCCCCAGCCCCGACGAGCAAGAAATCCGCGCACAGCTGGCGCGCATCGGTATTGGTACCGGCAAAAAGTTTTCGCTTGAGGCACTGCCCGAGGATCAGCGTAAGGCCATCGCACAAGGCGTGGAGCAGGCACGACAACGAATTGCCGAAGCCGCAGCAAATGTCGGCGAGAAGATAAACGGCTGGAATATTTCATCACCTTTCGGTGATCGCGCCTTTTATAATGGCAACTGGCTGCTTCGCGCGGCGGGTGCGACGGCCGGCATATACGGTAACGATGCGATTGAAGCGACCTACCCCATGACCCGCAGCGACGGCAAAGGAACGCCACTGGACGGCAGCAAGCACAGCTATACCCTGACATTTGCCGAGGGCGAGCTGCCGCCTGTCAACGCGTTCTGGTCAGTAACCATGTATGACGGCAAGACGCAGCTGCTGATCAAGAATCCGATTGACCGCTACCTGATCAACTCTCCCATGCTGCCTGAAATGAAGAAAAACCCGGATGGCTCCGTGACCATATACATCCAGAGTTCTTCTCCCGGCAAGGAACTGGAGACCAATTGGTTACCCGCGCCGGATGGCCCGATTTACCTGGTGATGCGCCTGTACTGGCCGAAGACCGAGCCCCCCTCTGTCTTGCCGCCAGGCAAAGGCACGTGGAAACCGCCGGCAATCGAACTTGCTGAATAGCCCCTGGTTTCCAGGCACAAAAAAACCGGCGCAAGCGCCGGTTTTTTTGTGCCTATCCGGTTCAGTCAACCAGGCCGTAGTCGTCGCGCAGCACCTGGATGATTTCCGCTTTGGGATTGTCGGAAATCGCCAGTTTTTCACCAATGATCTTCTCGGCAATACCCACGTAGGTTGCAGACAGATCCATCAGCATGGCTTCCGGCAGTACGTTGTCGCGCGCCAGCGCCTCGCGCTCGCCCATGCGATCCTTGTTCAACAGAATGTCCGGATCCGGGAAGTAGTTCAGCAGTGCCTGGCGGAATCCTTCTTTGGAGTTTTCCACAACCTGGCCATTGCGGTAGGCCTCGCCGTCCCAGATCCGGGAAGAGTCCGGGGTACCGACTTCGTCCATGTAGATCAGCTTCTCGTTACCTTCGGCATCGGTCACATAGCCGAATTCGAACTTGGTATCGACGAAGACCTGGTCCAGCTTCGCAAGCTCCGCGGAGATCACCTCAAAGCCCTCTTTCAGCAGCTTTTCGTACAGGTCAATGTCACCCTTACTGCGGAAGTTGAACGCCTCGAAGTTGTCTTCGATGTTTTTGCGGGTAATGTTTACGTCATCCGCTTCCGGTACTCCGGGAATGCCCTTGAGAATGCCCTTGGTGGACGGGGTAACCAGCAGTTCCGGCAGCTTCTGGTCTTTCTGCAGTCCGTCTGGGATTTCGATACCACAGAACTCGCGCTCGCCCTTGCTGTAGGCGCGCCACATGGATCCGGTGATGTACTGGCGCACGATGGCCTCGATCTTTACCGGGCTGGCTTTCTGCACGATCCACACGCCGGGGTGCGGGATATCCAGGATATGGCTGTCGGCCAGTCCCTGCTCCTTGAACAGCTTGAACCAGTGGTTGGAGATCGCGTTCAGCGCTGCGCCTTTACCCGGCACACCCAGCAGGCCACCCTCACCAGTCCAGATGCAGTCGAACGCAGAGATGCGGTCGGAGATGACCATCACCGCCAGCGGCGCATCGGCCGCGACCGGATAACCCTTCTCTTCAATCAGGCGGCGACTGTCGGCCTCGGTCAACCAGTAGACGGAGCGGACTTTGCCACTGTGGACAGGCTTGTCTGTACGGATCGGCAAATCGTTGTTGACTGCCAGTACTTTGTCAGCAAGGCTCATTCGGGTTTTCCTATGGCTAATCGCCGCCCGCGGCACGCGGGCGGGTTCTGAAATAAAGCGCGGAATACTAGTGCTCCGCTGGGCAGAAATCCACTGGGGACGGGGGCCAGGGCCGACTTTTACACCTCTTCCCGGCCTTCGGCGGCTTTCGCCGCCTCTTCCCGCGCCTGCCACTCCGCCTGATGATCCGCCGTGGGCCAGGCGTTCATGATCGCCTTCGCCAGGGTGGCCAGGGGAATCGCAAAGAACACACCCCAGAATCCCCAGATACCGCCAAACACCAGTACCGCCATGATGATGGCGACCGGGTGCAGGTTTACCGCCTCCGAGAACAGGATTGGCACCAGCACGTTGCCGTCCAGCAGCTGGATGAAACCATAGGCGAACATGAGCCAGAAGAACTCGCTGCTCCAGCCCCACTGGAACAGGCCGATGGCGGCCACCGGGATGGTAACCACCGCCGCGCCAATATAGGGAATCAACACCGACAGGCCCACCGCGACCGCCAGCAACAGCGCGTAATTGACGCCCAGCAGCAAAAAGGCCGCGTAGCTGGCCACAGCGACGATCGCAATTTCGATGACCTTGCCACGCACATAGTTGGCCACCTGGTCATTCATCTCATACCAGATCTGACGCAGCATCGGCCTTTGCTGGGGGAGGAAGGCCGCACACCAGCGCAGCAGCTTGTCCGAGTCCTTGAGGAAAAAGAACACCAGGATCGGTACGACGACCGCGTAAATGAGCACCGCCGCGAGGATCGGCAGGTTGGCCAGTGAGAAGGTCACCACCGTTTGTCCCATGGTGCCGAGTTCGCTGCCCAGCGTATTGAAGATTTCGTCAATCTGGGCGGCGGAGATCAGGCGCGGGTAGCGCTCTGGCAGCAGCAGCAACAGTTCCTGCCCGCGGTCGATCATGTTCGGCAACTCGGCAAACAGCCGCACAAGCTGACGCCAGATGATCGGCATTACCACCAGCAGGAGCGCAACGATGGTACCCACCAGTACCAGGCAGGCAATGGAGACGGCCAGCCAGTGAGGCACCTTCCAGGACACCAGCCGCTGAACCATTCCCTGCATCAGAAAGGCAATCACCAGCGCCGATAACACTGGTGCAAGCACGCCGCCGAGCGTTGCCAGCAACACCATCGCCGCCAGCAATAACAGTGACAGGAGAACCACCTCCTCCTGACTGAAATAGCGATTCACCCAACCCCGTACAATCGCAAACATGCCGTTATTCGTCTCTTTTTGTGAAGTGACTGTGTTGTCCAAGTAGCTCCCCTTGCTGCTAGGTTCCCTGTAACCAGTAATGGAACTCCATGCCGCGGCGCTCTTCCCGCACCATGGTCGTGCCGCTCAACTCCGCGAAACTGCGAAAATCCCGCTGCGACGCGGGATCCGTTGCCACAACGTGCACCAGTGCACCGGGCTCAACCTGGCGCAACGCTCTGCGCATCGCCAACAGTGGTTGCGGGCACGGCAGCCCCCGAGCATCTACCCTGAGAGCTGGCTTTCCGTGCATCTGGTCAGCGGATGTGGCCTGGTAGTCGGATCCGGTCATCCCGTTTGAGGATTCCTGCGCAGTAAAGTTTGGTTAAGTCGCGGATTATAACGGCCGGCCGCGGTCAAAGGGCAGAACCTTTTACCACGCAATTGATCAAAACCTCGACAGTCTAATAGGGTTACATGTAGTGTTAGCCGTAGGTACACCCGCAGGCAGCAGCAAGAATATGACCAGAATGCAGCACCAATTCCTATCTTCTGCCACGCACCACTGGCGTCTGCTCAGCCGGCGTGCGACCAGCGTCGCGCGCGGCTTGGGACTCGGGCTGCTGCTGGGGGCGAGCCCGCTCGCCGCCACGGCGCAGGATGACCACCATATCCAACTTCCCGAACTGGGCGACTCGAGCAGCGGCCTTGTCTCCCGTGCGCGGGAGAAAGAGCTGGGACAGATGTGGTTGCGCATGTTCCGCAGTCAGGTTCGCACGTCCAGCGATGCCCTGCTACAGCAGTATGTGGAAAACTCCCTCAAGTCTCTGGCCGAACACAGCCCCCTCGACGACAAGTCCCTCGATGTGGTCGTGGTCAAGAACGACACAATGAATGCCTTCGCCGTGCCTGGTGGCGTGGTGGGCGTCCACACCGGACTGTTCCTGTTTGCGGAAAATGAAGACCAGTTTTCATCGGTGCTGGCCCACGAACTCGCGCACCTTAGCCAGCGGCACTACGCCCGATCGCTGGAAGCCCAGCGCAACAGCACCCTGCCCACGCTGGCAGGCATGCTGGGGGCGCTGGTACTCGCCGCCACCGCTGGTGGCGATGCGGGCATTGCCGCAATGACGGCCACCCAGGCGGCGGCACTCGACAACCAGCTACGCTTTTCCCGCCAGAATGAACAGGAAGCCGACCGCGTGGGCATCGAGACCCTGGCCAAGTCCGGTATGAGTCCGGAAGCGGCCGGGGAAATGTTCGAGCAGATGCTCAAGGCCACCCGCTACTACCGCCGCCCGCCAGAGTTCTTGCTCACGCACCCGGTAACGGAAAAGCGGATTGCCGACGCCAAGCTGCGCGCCAACCGTATGGACAAGGTCCCACTGCGCGACAGCCGCGAGTACCATTTGATGCGCGCCCGTATCCGGGTAGCGGCAGAGGCCACTCCGCAGCAGGCAGTAAAGCGTTTCCAGGCGGAGCTGCGCGGTATCAACGACAACGAGGATGCGGCCCGCTACGGCCTGGTGCTGGCCCAGACCGGCGCCGGCAAACCGGATACGGCTCTGGAAACCCTGCAACCCCTGCTCGACAAGGAGCCGGATAAAGATGCCTTTGTACTGGCGCGCGCAGACATCGACCTGGCCCGTCACGATTACACCAGCGCCACCAGGCGCCTGCAGAAGGCGGTAGACCAAAACCCGAAAAACCACGCCCTGATCATGGGCCTGGCCAATGCGCACTTCAAGGCGGGAAATTACCTCGCTGCCGAGCGTATCCTGTCCAGGCACAGCCGCGTGCGCCGCAAGGATCCCGCCGTGTGGTACCTGCTGGCGGAAACCCATGGCCTGGCCGGCGATATCGTCGGTGTGCATGAGGCGCGCGCCGAGTACTACATCCTGAACGGCGTGTTCGACAAAGCGCTGCAGCACCTGCGCCACGGGGTGCGCCTGGCGAAGAATGACTACCAGACCCATGCGATTCTGGAACAGCGCATGAAAGACGTGATCAAGATGCAGGAGAAAGCCAAGGAGCTTTGACCCTCTCGCACAGACACAAACAAAAAAGAGCGGCAATTGCCGCTCTTTTTTTTGCCCCCTAACCTGCTCAGTCGAGGGGTTTACGGAAGTCCAGCATCCGCTGCAGCGGCATCATCGCCCGCTTGCCGAGCTCCGGGTCTACCAGAATCTCATTGTCGCCCCGCTCCAGAACCCCACACAGGTTTTCCAGCGAATTCATCGCCATCCACGGGCAGTTGGCACAACTGCGACAGGTAGCACCGGAACCGGCGGTAGGGGCAATGATCAGCTCCTTGTCCGGACACTGCTGCTGCATCTTGTAGAAAATGCCCTGATCGGTGGCCACGATAAACTGCTTGTTCGGGCGGGTTTTCGCCGCGTTGATGATCTGCGACGTTGAGCCAACCACATCAGCCAGTTCAACAACCGCTGCCGGCGATTCCGGGTGTACCAGTACCAGTGCTTCCGGGTACATCGCCTTCAGGTCAGCAACGCCTTTGGCCTTGAACTCTTCGTGCACAATACAGGCACCATCCCACAGCAGCACATCCGCACCGGTCTGCTTCTGCACATAACTGCCCAGATGCTTGTCCGGCGCCCACAGGATTTTTTCACCCTGGGAATCGAGATAATCGACAACATCCAACGCAATACTGGACGTTACCACCCAATCGGCGCGGGCTTTCACCGCCGCAGAGGTGTTCGCATATACCACCACGGTGCGATCCGGATGCTGGTCACAGAAAGCCGAAAACTCATCGATGGGACAGCCGAGATCCAGTGAGCAGGTCGCCTCCAGAGTCGGCATCAATACCCGCTTGTGCGGCGTGAGGATCTTGGCGGTTTCCCCCATAAACTTCACGCCTGCCACGATCAGCGTCTCCGCCTGGTGCTGGGCGCCGAAACGCGCCATTTCCAGGGAGTCCGACACACAGCCGCCGGTCTCTTCCGCAAGTTGCTGAATCAACGGGTCGGTATAGTAATGTGCCACGAGAACAGCGTTTTGCTCTTTCAACAAACGCTTGATTCGCTCGCGCCAGAGCTCCAGCTCCTCTGCGGAATACTGGTGCATCGCAGGGTGTGCCAGGTGATCCTGGACAAAATCCCGTGCATCGATACTGCCCAGGCTGGAAGTGGCAATCTTTTCGCTGTTGTCAGTCATGCGATCCTGTATCTCTGTACTGCCGTAAAAAGCGGGCATTATAACGCCCCGGAGAAATTTCGCCGGCTAATGAAATACTAATGTCACCAGAGAGGTAGAACGACTAGCGAAAAGGAAAGTTTTTGATGATGGGGGAGGAAAATGGTGGGTCGTGCTGGATTCGAACCAGCGACCAATTGGTTAAAAGCCAACTGCTCTACCAACTGAGCTAACGACCCTCAGGAAGACTGCCTGTACCTAAAGTAAAGCAGTAACTTGATATCTGACCAACCTGAGGCTGGTTCAGAAATACCAACTTTAGCCTGGTAGAAATACTAAAGTTGATAGCGGTTGAATGGTGGGTCGTGCTGGATTCGAACCAGCGACCAATTGGTTAAAAGCCAACTGCTCTACCAACTGAGCTAACGACCCTT
>NZ_JBLWFL010000023.1:0-15468 GCF_048323715.1 Microbulbifer weihaiensis | reverse complement strand
CCCTTGACCACCTCAACCGAGGAGCTGCGTATCTTACGGATCTAAATCGAAAACACAAGCCTTGATTACAAAAAAATTTCTAACAATTTGAAGGGCTTAGGATCCAACAGGTAAATTCACACATACACCGTGGGATCAGCCAGCCCAGCTTCGGCAAAGCCGGCCGCTCGGAGACGACAACTGTCACAGCGGCCGCAGGCAGCGCCGTTGGGCTGGGCCTGGTAGCAGCTCACGGTGAGACTGTAATCCACACCCAGTTCCGTGCCGCGCTTGACGATATCCGCCTTGGTCATTTTCATCAGCGGCGCGCGTATGTTGAGTTTGTTGCCCTCTACACCCGCCTTCGTCGCAAGGTTCGCCATCTTCTCGAACGCCTCGATGTACTCCGGTCGGCAATCCGGGTATCCAGAATAGTCAACCGCGTTGACGCCCACAAAAATATCTTGCGCCCCCAGTACTTCTGCCCAGCCCAAAGCAATGGACAGGAATACCGTGTTGCGCGCCGGCACGTAGGTTACCGGGATGCCGGTGCTCTCTTCTTCCGGTACGTCAATCGAATCATCGGTCAACGCTGAGCCACCGATGACCCGCAGATCCAGCTTGACGACCTTGTGCTCTTTCGCATCCAGGTCAGCCGCAACACGCTGAGCCGCCAGCAGCTCCGCGCTGTGCCGTTGGCCGTAGTCGAAGCCCAGGGCATAACAGGTGTAGCCCTCTGCACGGGCCATTGCCAAAACAGTGGCCGAATCCAGGCCACCCGATAACAAAACTACGGCTTTCTTTTCTGTCATGTTCAGTTCCATCGGTCGTATTCAGTGCGTCAGACGCCGGGAATATCACCCCACAGCAGCTTGTGCAGCTGTAGCTGCATCCGAACCGGCAGGCCGTCTTCAATGATCCACTCCGCCAGTTGGCGCGCGGGCAGCTGCTCATAGCTCGGCGAGAACAAAACCTCCCCGACCCGTTCGCTCAGGCGATATTGATCCAGAGTAAACCTCGCCCAGTCATAGTCACCGCGATCGCAGATCACGAACTTGATCTGGTCGTTCTGGTTCAGTAACGGCATGTTTTCCATGCAGTTGCGCGACTGCTCGCCCGAAGCCGGCGTCTTGAGGTCAACCACACGGGATACCCGGCTGTCGACTTTATCCACAGGCATGGCGCCGCTGGTTTCCAGCGAAACCTGGTAACCGGCGTCACACAGTGCGGTCAACAGCGGCAAGCAATTGGGTTGTGCCAGCGGCTCACCACCGGTCACGCACACGTAACGTGCGGGATAACTGCGGACTTTCTGCAAGATTTCAGCCAGTGACATCCGTTCGCCGCCATAAAAGGCGTACTCGGAGTCGCAATAGGTGCAACGCAACGGACAACCTGTCAGGCGCACAAACACCGTCGGGCGCCCGGAGTCCCGCGCTTCGCCCTGCAGAGAATAGAAAATTTCGCTTATGCGGAGAGACTCCGCGGTCAGATCGGTCATGATTCCACTGCCTGCGCCAGCCATCTGGCAGTTGACGCACATAAAAATGCCCGGGAGGCGGATGCCACCCGGGCGCGGGATCATAGAGTCTTTTTGATCACAAAACCAGCATCGACAGGTTCAGCTGCCGCCACTGGCTATTGAAAGTTCTCTTTCAGGTACTGCTTGGCAAGCCCTGAAGCTCGAGCGTCACTCTGGGCGACTTGCTCAAGTAACTCTTTTGCTTTGGTGTTATCGCCCAACTGGTGGTACACGGTACCCAGCTTGTAACGACCATCCCAAACCTTGGAAGACTGGGGGTAGCCATCGAGCAGCGCCACAAACCACTGGCGTGCCTCTTCTACATTGCCCTGTACCAGTGCGATTTCTCCAAGCCAGTAATTGGCATTTGGCGCGTACTGGCCATTCGGGTAGTCCTCGAGCAGGCTTTTGAAGGCCTTGCTGGCGCCGTCGTAATCCCCTTTCCGAGCGAGACCAAAGCTGGACTGATAGCGCTCTTTCTCATCCTCGCTGCTGCCTGTATCGGCACCACCAGAAGTGGTTCCGGGCACTGCAGGGGAAGTAGCACTAGCACCGGCGTCTTCTCCTTCCGGTGCGCCACTGGCAGGACTCTCTCCCGACAGGCGGGCAATCCTGCGATCCAGATCCATGTAGTCTTCTGTGCGCTGCTGGCGCAGGCGCTTGACTTCATGTCTCAGCTCTTCCACGGCACCGCGAAGCTCCTGTACTTCCTGCTGAAGTACCTGCATCTGGTAGTACGCATCGGCTTGAGGGTTGGCTTGTGCCATTCCCCCGGAAGTGTCGGTGCGACTGGCCAGTTGTGGATAACCTGACGGGGGCGGAGTTTGAGTACTCCGAACGGGCTGACTGCCACCTGACAGATCAACGATCGGAGCCTGTGAGAATGCGGACGAAGCCGCAGCCATACTGGCTGCGGCTATCGCGATACTTCTAATCAAAAAAGTCAATTGCATGCTTTTAGATTAGTTGATCACCACACGACGGTTCATTGCGCGTGCGCTTTCGCTGGAACCTTCCTGCGCCGGACGCTCTTCACCGTAGCTGATTACTTCCAGGTTTGCAGCGTCTACACCTTGCAGTACCAGGAAATCGCGAACGGCGTTGGCACGACGCTCACCCAGGGCCAGGTTGTACTCGCGAGTACCCAGCTCGTCAGCGTGGCCTTCCAGACGCACAGAACCGGTTACGCCGCTGCGCATACGGTCAGCGTGCTTGATCAGCAGCTCACGGGTAGACGGCTTCAGCAGAGTCTGGTCGAAGTCGAAGTATACGACGTTGTCCAGCGGCACTACGGTTTCAGCCGGGGTAGTATCTTCAACTACCGGAGGAGGGGTCTGCTCAACCATCTGGTTGGCGCTGTCATCGGTGTCGGTGCTGGAACAACCGGCCATTACTGCCAGTACGCAAGCCAGACCAAGACCAGTTTTTACTGATTTAAACATAAACAACTCCGCTTTAGTGTTATCGAAAAATCCTGCAAGACTTTCATCTCTTCTTATTTGTTTGATCTCACACCTGCTGCCAGCACAGAAGACTGACAGCAGGTACTTCATCAATCAAAGTAAGGCGACCACGCCGGCTCGCGGACATCTCCCTGCTGAGAAGGCAGGCTATATTTCACCCCGGCATCCAGCGATACCGCAGCTAGAATACCCTTGCTCCCCCGCTTCGTGGCGTACATCAGCATCGCGCCATTGGGCGCAATGCTCGGGGATTCGTCCAGGCGCGTCTCCGTAAGGACTCGCATTCTGCCGGATACGATATCCATCGTAGCAATCGTGAAAACCCCCCTGCTACGGTGCACCATAACCAGCGTTTTGCCATCGGGGGAAACCCGCGGGCGCGCGTTGTAGTCGCCATCGAAGGTTAAGCGGTCGACTTGACCCGTGGCAAGAGTCAATTGATAAATTTGTGGCTTACCTCCCCTATCGGAGGTAAAAACCAGTGATTTTCCGTCCGGCATCCAGTTCGGTTCGGTATCAATTGAGAAGTGGCGAGTCATCCGCGTGAACTTGCCGGTGGTCAAATCGAGCACATAGATCTCAGGATTGCCGTCCTTCGAGAGGACCATCGCCAATTTAGTTCCATCCGGCGACCAAGTCGGTGAACTGTTTAACCCTTTGAAGTTGGTCAGCTGCTGGCGCGCACCGGTACGAAGGTTCTCGCGGAAGATCGCCGGGCGGCCGGTTTCAAAGGAAACGTAAGCCACTTCCTGTCCGTTGGGCGACCACATCGGGGACATGACCGGCTGGGAGAAGCGGCGAACCTGGCGCGCGCGGGCGCCATCGATGTCAGACAGCATCAGGGCGTAGCTGGGCTTGCCGCCTCTCTGCGTCTCCTGCACATAGACCATCTGGGTGCCGAAAGCACCGCGAATGCCGGTAATCGCCTCATAAATCTCGTCCGCCGCGCGATGCGCGATGTCCCGCAACTGCTGAGCCCCACCGGTGACCTGCTTGGTAAACATCTTGTTCTGTCCGAAGATGTTTACCAGGTCAAAGCTGAGCAGATAGCCGCCGGCCTGGGGCTGGATGCGCCCAGTGACGACATACTCGGTACCCAGAATACGCCAGTCGCGAAAGCTGACCTCTTCGGGGGTTTTGGGAAATGACAGCATATCGGCACGGGGTACCGGGTCGAACAGACCACTGCGACGCAGGTCCGCCGACACAATTTCCGCGACGTCCTCAGGCAGCACGCCACCGCCGGACCAGTCGAACGGTGCCACCGCGATCGGCGTCGGGTTGTCATTACCACGGGAAATTTCAACCACCAGCTGCGCATGGGCCGATATGGCCAACACACAGCTGACAAGGGTGGCGAAGAGTAAAGAGACTGTTTTTTTCATCATTGGCGCAGGCCTTCGACTCGGAATATCAGTTTGGTAGTACGTATCTGGCGCTCAAACAGCGCCGGTTCCTCTCTGGCCACATCGGCCACTTCCGGAAAAACTTCTACTTTCTTGATTGCGGTCAGAACCGATCTGTCCACAGCCGCGTTGCCGCTTCCCTTGGTAATGGTCGATGCCACTACGCGACCGGTGGGGACAAAGTTGATCTGAACTTCAACAACCATGCCGTTGCGCGCGCTGGGCGGCCGGCTCCACACATCCTCAATGCGCTGCTGGATGGCCTGGGCCACGGACATGACGGCCTCGGAGTCGTCACTGGCCTCACGCAGCTCATCTTCTTCCTCCAGGGCCTCCTCAAAGGCGCTTTTACGCTCCTTTTCCATCTGCTCCTGGCGCTCGCGCTCTTTGCGCTCTTTCTCCTTGCGCGCTTTCTCTTCCGCTTCACGCTTCTTGCGCGCCGCTTCCGCTTTGCGCTTCTTATCCGCTTCTTCTTTCTTCTTGCGCTCTGCCGCTGCTTTGCGCTGCTTTTCTTCCTCAGCCTTGCGCTGGCGTTCCTGTTGCTGCTGACGCTGCTTGATCAAGTCCACCTTTGGCGGCGCTTTCTTCTTGTCCGCCTTGGACTCCATGGTGACCAGCTTTGCCTGAACGAACTTGGGCATAGGCTTGAGCTCGCGCTGGTGCTCGGCTTCCCAGCCAAAGGTGAGAACCGCGATCAGCAACGCGTGCAGGGCAACACTGATAACGATAGCGGGGCCATAAGAGCCATTCATACCAGTCTCGCTATCCCTGTTATTCCGATGGAGGCTCGGTAACGAGCCCCACGCTGGGAGCGCCTGCCTGTTGCAGGTGCGTCATGGCGCTGACGATCAGGCCGTATTTGGCATCGGTATCACCCCATACCAGAACCGGCGTCTTGGGCTTCTGGCGCAGAACCTTGGCGACCGTTTCCTTAATCTCACTCAGCGGCTTCTCTACCTTTTCATCCTCGCCCAGATTCAGGTAGTAGGTGCCGTCGGCGCGCACGGACACGATCAAGGGTTCATCATCGGTATCATCGATGGGCGCGGAAGGGGCATCCGGCAAGTCAACTTTGACCCCCTGCATCAGCAAGGGCGCAGTCACCATAAATACGATCAACAGCACCAGCATCACATCGATGTAGGGCACCACGTTGATCTCGGAGACCAGCTTGCGCTTGGGGGATTTGCGAAAATTGCTCATGGCTTCGCTCTTTTGGGAACCCTTTAGCTGGAGTGCACTTTGCGGTGCAGGATGGAGGAGAACTCTTCGGCGAAGGTCTCATAGCTGGACAGCAGCCATTCAGCGCGTGCGGAATAACGGTTATAGGCCATTACTGCCGGGATAGCGGCGAACAGGCCCATCGCCGTGGCCACCAGGGCCTCACTGATACCGGGCGCCACAGTGGCAATCGTTGCCTGGTGCATGGTGGCGAGGCCGCGGAACGAGTTCATGATCCCCCAAACCGTGCCGAACAGGCCGATGTAGGGGCTGACGGAGCCGACCGTCGCCAGGAATGGCAGGTTCATCTCGACCTTTTCCTGCTCGCGGGACATGGCGACACGCATTGCGCGCTCCGTTCCTTCCATGACCGCTTCAGGGCTGCTCTTGCCCTGCTGGCGAAGGCGGGTAAATTCAGTGAAGCCGGCGCGGAAAATGGATTCCACCCCATCCATTCTGCCCTTTTCTGCGCGGGCATTGCCGTCGCGGAACAGCTGATTGAGGTCGGTACCGGACCAGAAGCGGCGCTCGAAGTTCACCAGCGACTTTTTTGCCTTGGACAGGTAACTGCCGCGCTGAATGATCATCACCCAGGAAATCACGGAGGCCAGCAGGAGCAGCAACATCACCAGCTGCACCAGCAGACTGGCACTGGAAATCAGCCCCCACAGAGAAAGTTGTTCACCGGCATTCATTTTTTTGACTCGCTGCCTTCAATGCTTGATAGATAGATTCGGGTAATGCGCAGGGTTTGCGGCTGGCGTCATCCACGCAGGCCACTTTGACAACACCCTCGCAAATAATTTCATTACCGCGCCAGATTTTCTGTTCAAAGGTGATCGCGGCGCGCCCCAGTTTGCCAATCGCTGCGCTGGCCTGCAATGCGTCGTCGAGCATTGCAGAGCGGCGATACTGAACCTCCGCTGAATGCACCACGAGCAATAGCCCCTGTTCGGGGATGGCCGGCTTATCATATCCGAGCGAGCGAACCAATTCTGTGCGCGCGCGCTCCATATACTTTAAATAATTGACGTAATAGACGATTCCGCCAGCATCGGTATCTTCGATATAAACGCGGATGGGAATACTGAAGGGTTCTGACACACACGATCCTTATTCTTATCGATCACGGCCTGCGGTGCTGGTGCCTGCTGGTAACCAACACCACAAAGACCGTGATGCTACAGGATCGCGACGCCTTAGTCAGCGGGTGATCAGGTGCGGTCGGGCTTGGGGATACCGAAATGCTCGTAAGCGAGGGCGGTAACCACCCGGCCACGCGGGGTGCGGGTAAGGTAACCCTGCTGGATCAGGTAGGGCTCGAGCACGTCCTCGATGGTATCGCGCTCTTCGCTGATGGCGGCTGCGAGGCTGTCTACACCCACCGGGCCACCGTCGAACTTTTCAATCATGGTCAGCAGCATGCGTCGATCCAGCTGATCGAAACCACGGACATCGACGTTCAGCATATTCAATGCGCGGTCGGCCGTTTCCGCACAGGCCTTGCCGCCGTTTTTCACATCGGCAAAATCCCGCACCCGGCGCAGCAGGCGATTGGCAATGCGCGGGGTGCCACGGGCACGGCGCGCCACTTCCAGCGCCCCACCCTCATCCATATCGACCCCCATCAGGCTGGCTGAACGGCCAACAATGCTGGTCAGGTCCTCGACATTGTAGAACTCAAGCCGCTGCACAATGCCGAAGCGATCCCGCAGCGGTGACGTCAGCAGGCCGGCGCGCGTGGTGGCGCCAACGAGGGTAAAAGGCGGCAGGTCGAGCTTGATCGAGCGGGCGGCCGGCCCCTCCCCGATCATGATGTCGAGCTGGTAGTCCTCCATCGCCGGATACAGAACTTCTTCCACATGTGGGCTAAGGCGGTGAATCTCGTCAATAAAAAGGACGTCGCCGGGCTCGAGGTTGGTCATGATTGCGGCCAGGTCACCGGCTTTTTCCAGTACCGGCCCCGAGGTGGTCTTGATCGCCACGCCCATCTCGGCGGCGATGATATTGGCCAGCGTGGTCTTGCCCAGACCGGGAGGGCCGAATACGAGGGTGTGATCCAGCGCTTCGCCACGCAGTTTGGCGGCCTGAATGAAAATCTCCATCTGCTCGCGCACCACCGGCTGGCCGACGTAATCAGCGAGGCTCTTGGGGCGCACGGCGCGGTCGTATTGTTCTTCCTGCCCGGAGGGGCCGATGGGCTCGGGGGCAATCAGGCGGTCAGCTTCGATCACGGGTATTTCTCACTAGGGTCAGGCTGGCGCCATGCTTTTCAGCGCAAGGCGAATCAGGGTGGCGCTGTCGGCATCGGGCTGCTCTTTGCTGGCGCGGGCCACCATTTTGCTGGCATCGGTGGGTTTGTAGCCCAGTGCGGCGAGTGCACTTTCGGCTTCGCCGGCGTGATCCACTTTGGGCTCGGCGCTTGCGGCGAGCAGCGGCAGATCGCCGAGGTCACCGGCCTGTGGCGCGAGCTTGCCGCGCAGCTCGATGATCAGGCGCTCGGCAGTTTTCTTGCCGACGCCGGGTACTTTCACCAGCGCGCCGACATTGTCTTCTGCCACGCAGCGGGCCAGCGCGGCGCCGTCCAGCCCGGACAGGATGGCAAGCGCCATCTTCGGGCCAACGCCGTTCACTTTGATCAGGGTACGGAACAGTTGACGGTCGTTCTCGCGGATAAATCCGAACAACTGCTGTGACGTTTCCGATACCGCCAGGTGGGTATGCAATTGCACACTGCCACCGAGCTGCGGGAGCTCGAAAATTGTGGTCATGGGGGCCAGCACTTCATAGCCCACGCCCTGAACGTCCACCAATAGTTGTGGTGGCTGGATGGCGGCAAGGGTGCCGGTCAGTCTTCCGATCATTGTTATTCCTGATCCTACATTCTGGGTTCCGGGCTTACGTTGAAGTCCGGTGGTACGCATTTTTCCAGTTATGTGGCAGCACTACAGCCGGTAAGGGTTTGCGAGACACGCCGTGAACCCATCCATAGGGGCTCTTCTAAAACATCCCTGTTTTAGAAGGTCTCGCAAACCCTCACCGGCTGCAGCACTTTCGCTTCGTATATTGCACAAACTTAAAGGTTACTTGCCACACCCGGCGGGTTTCGGAAGCACCGCAGTCCGAAATGAAGGATTTGATACCGAGTACACCTTTGCGGGGCCGTATGCGGCCCGAACGGCCGCATCCGAGCCCCCATGGATGGGTACACGGCGCGTCCCGCAAAGGTGTACCCGGTAAGCAAAGCCGCCACCAATTTCACCAACAGCGGACCACATAGCTAGAAACACCACCCAATGGCAACTATGTAACGCTCAATCGCCCACGACGGAAACGTGCCCGGGAACCCGCCGAAGACTGAATCAAAGTCTGCATGGTATGCATGTGACAAAGCGCCACAGCGAGTGCATCCGCGGCATCTTCCTGCGGTGAGGCAGGCAGTTTCAGCAGGGTTTTAACCATATGCTGCACCTGCAGCTTGTCCGCCCCACCATTGCCCACCACCGCCTGCTTGACCTTGCGCGCTTCATACTCGGCCACAGACAGATCCGCATGGGTTGCAGCCACAATGGCCGCACCCCTCGCCTGCCCCAGTTTCAGGGCAGATCCGGCGCTTTTGGACATAAACACGTTTTCGATCGCCATTTCCTGCGGCTGGTACTGCTGCGCAATCTGGCTGACGGCATCAAATATCAGTTTGAGGCGCTCGGGCAGAGGCCCGTCGGGGAGGCGAATGACGCCGCTGGCCACGTAGCGGGCATGGGATCGATCCACGTCAATCAGGCCGTACCCGGTTTTACGCGAGCCGGGATCAATCCCCAGAATTCGGGTCACGGCAGGCAATCCCCTGTACATTTATACAATTAATGCGGGAAGTGTCCCAAGGCCGCGCGCGAGCGTCAAGGAGGATCGCGGAGTTCTTTCCGGCAGAAACAAAAATGCCCCGGCAAGCGGGGCATTTTCACTGGCAGTTGAAGAGAGGGTTCAACCCAGCTCAGCCATCACCTCTTCCGGGATATCGGCATTGGTATACACGTTCTGGACGTCGTCCAGGTCTTCCAGCATATCCACGAGCGCCAACACCTTCTCTGCGCCCTCTTTATCCAGGGGCACAGTCGTGGACGGGATCATCGCGATTTCAGCATTGCTCGGCGCAAAACCCGCTTCTGTCAGCGCATCCTTCACCGGCATGTAATCGGTGAACTCTGTAGTCACCTCAATACTGCCATCATCATTGGTTTCGATGTCTTCGGCACCGGCCTCCATCGCCGCTTCCATCAAGGCATCTTCATCCACGCCCGGCTCGTAATACATCTGCCCCTTGCGGGAGAACAGATAGGCAACGGATCCGTCGGTACCCAGGTTGCCGCCCCGCTTGGTGAAAGCATGGCGCACGTCCGCCACGGTACGATTGCGGTTGTCGGTCAGGCATTCAACCAGCACCGCTACCCCGCCAACGCCGTACCCTTCGTAGGTTACCGACTCGTAGTTGTCACCTTCCGCATTGCCGGCACCACGGGCTATCGCCTTGTCGATGGTGTCGCGCTTCATGTTTGCGCCCAGCGCTTTATCGATGGTGGCGCGGAGAGTGGGGTTGTCATCCGGATTGGCACCACCCTTCGCGGCAACGGTCAGCTCGCGAATAATCTTGGTGAAAACCTTACCCCGCTTGGCATCCTGAGCTGCTTTGCGGTGCTTGATGTTGGCCCATTTACTATGTCCAGCCATCGATGTCTCCTACGTCGTCTCCCTGCAAGAGCCTGCGGGCAGGCTCTTGCAGCGGTCTTTCCAACTTAACTAATCTGGTCTTCTTTGCTGCGCAGGCGAATGCTCAGCTCCCGCAACTGCTTGGTATCCACCAGGCCGGGGGCGTCGGTCATCACACAGGCCGCGCTCTGGGTTTTGGGGAAAGCGATCACGTCGCGAATGGAATCGCTAGCGGTCATCAGCATTACCAGACGGTCGAGACCGAATGCCAGGCCACCGTGGGGCGGAGCACCGTACTTGAGGGCGTCGAGCAGGAAGCCAAACTTCTCGCGCTGCTCTTCTTCCTCAATACCCAGCACGCGGAATACGGTCTGCTGCATATCCTGGTTGTGGATACGGATGGAGCCACCACCCAGCTCGGTGCCGTTCAGTACCATGTCATAGGCACGGGACAAGGCTGCAAGCGGGTTTTTCTCCAGCTCATCCGGCGCACAGGAAGGCGCGGTGAACGGGTGGTGCAGTGCAGTAAGGCTGCCATCGTCGTTCTCTTCGAACATCGGGAAGTCCACCACCCACAGCGGCGCCCACTCAGCCACATACAGGTCGAGGTCTTCACCCAGTTTGCAACGCAGGGCACCGAGGGCCTCGGTAACGATCTTGCCCTTGTCCGCACCGAAGAAGATCAGGTCGCCATTTTGTGCCTGCAGGCGATCCAGGATCGCACCGCGCACGTCATTCGGCAGGAACTTCACGATCGGTGACTGCAGGCCATTTTCCAGGTCTGCGCGATCGTTGACCTTGATGTAGGCCAGGCCTTTAGCACCGTAAATACCGACGAATTTGGTGTAATCGTCGATCTGCTTGCGCGTGAGCTTGTCGTTGCCGCCAGTCACTTTCAGCGCGGTAACACGGCCATTTGGATCATTGGCGGGACCGGAGAACACCTTGAAGTCCACTTCGGTCATCAGATCCTTGATGTCCACCAGCTCCAGCGGGATACGCAGATCCGGTTTGTCGGAACCGAACTTGGCCATCGCTTCGCTGTATGGCATACGCGGGAACTCGCCCAGCTCCACACCTTTCAGCTCTTTGAACAACTTGCGGATCATGCCCTCGGTAATGGACATGATGGCGTTTTCATCCAGGAATGCAGTTTCGATATCGATCTGAGTGAATTCCGGCTGGCGGTCTGCACGCAGGTCTTCATCGCGGAAGCACTTGGCGATCTGGTAATAGCGGTCAAAACCGGAAACCATCAGCAGCTGCTTGAACAACTGCGGGGACTGCGGCAGGGCGAAGAACTTGCCACCGTGGGTACGGCTCGGCACCAGGTAATCGCGGGCGCCTTCCGGGGTTGCACGGGTCAGGATCGGGGTCTCGATATCCAGGAAGCCCTCACCGTCCAGGTAGTTGCGGATGGCGTTGGTGATCTGGGAGCGGAAGCGCAGGTTGCGCTGCATTTCGTTGCGGCGCAGATCCAGATACCGGTATTTCAGGCGGACATCTTCACCGACCGCGGTGTGCTCATCCAGCTGGAAGGGCGGGGTCTCGGCGGTATTGAGGATCTCCAGCTGCAGGCCGTACACCTCGATCTCACCGGTCACCATATTCGGGTTCACCGCTTCTGGTGCACGCGCGCGTACACGACCGGTCACCTTCAACACATACTCGCTGCGCACCCGGTCGGCGAGCTCGAAGTGCTCGGCGGCATCCGGGTCGAACACGACCTGGGCAATGCCGTCCCGGTCACGCAGGTCGATGAAGATCACTCCACCATGGTCGCGGCGGCGGTCTACCCAGCCACACAGGGTTACTTCGCGGTCTATATCAGCGGATCGCAGGGCGCCACAGTAGTCGGTGCGCATGGAGTCTTATTCCCTTAGTCAGTAGTGTTGAATCAGCTTGCTTTGGCACTGCCGGCGGCTGCCGGTTTGTCCTTGTTCGGTTTGGCGGCATCTCCGGCCAGATTCTTCTTGCTGCCGGTCTTGAAGTCGGTTTCGTACCAACCGCCGCCCTTGAGGCGGAATCCGGCCGCGGAAATTTTCTTGGTCAGTTCAGCCTGGTTGCAGGCGGGGCAATCTGTCAGCGGAGCGTCGCTCATACGCTGCAGGGCTTCCAACTGGTGGCCACAGGCCTTGCACTGGTATTCGTAGATAGGCATTGCTGTTACCCGAAATCTCACGGAATCCAAAGGGGCGCAGATTATACATGAGCGCTGGGGAGGGAAGAAGTTACCGGTACACAGAGGGCATCAACTGCCCCCGGCCGGGGCACACAAGGCTAAAATCCAGCCAAACCCCTGTAAAAAAGCACTTTTTTTCCAATTTTTCCCCGTGCGCACGGATAAAAACTGGATATACTCAGTCCAGTACTTGGGAACACCCTGTTGTACTGGGGATTTCGGGCGTTTTCCGAACCTCCCGAACCACTTTCAATCGGATAAAACATTTATACAAAAGGAAGCTAACGATGGCCGCAAGCAAGAAAGCCGCAGCTAAGAAAGCCCCCGCCAAGAAGACTGCAGCCAAAAAGGCTCCAGCCAAGAAAGCAGCAGCACCGAAGGCCGCTCCGGCCAAGAAAGTGACCGCTGTTAAAGAGAAGTACACCAAGACCCAGATCCTGAACCAGATCGCCGAAAGCACTGAACTGTCCCGCAAGCAGGTACAGGCTGTTCTGGACGAACTGACCAACGTGATCGAAGGCCACGTGAAAAAGCGCGCAGTTGGCGAGTTTGCCCTGCCGGGCCTGCTGAAAATCACCACTGTGAAGAAGCCGGCCAAGAAAGCCCGCAAGGGTATCAACCCCTTCACTGGTGAAGAGACCACCTTCAAGGCCAAGCCGGCCAGCATCCAGGTGAAAATCCGCCCGCTGAAGAAGCTGAAAGAAATGGCCGAGTCCTGATACTCGCCGCTTTCCGCCACGAAAACCCCGCCTGCGCGGGGTTTTCTGCTTTTCAGGCACCACCATTGCGGCAATAGAGGGTACAGGGCGGCACCTGTAACTTTGTATCGAAGCCGGGCGCCCCTACCAAAACCCGTCACCGCCGGCGTAAAATAGCCGCCCTTCAATTTTTACAGACATATAAAGAAAGCAATATGCGCGCTTCCCGCTACCTGATCGCCACCCAGAAAGAAACACCCAATGACGCAGTGGTCATTAGCCACCAGCTGATGCTCCGCGCCGGTATGATCCGCCGCCTGGCATCCGGTCTCTACACCTGGATGCCCACTGGCCTGCGCGTATTGCGCAAGGTTGAAGCGATTGTGCGCGAGGAAATGAACAGTGCCGGTGCACTGGAAGTGTTGATGCCGGTGGTACAGCCGGCGGAGCTGTGGGAAGAATCCGGCCGCTGGCAGCAGTATGGCCCCGAACTGCTGCGCATCCAGGACCGCCACGACAACCCCTTCTGCCTGGGCCCGACCCACGAAGAAGTGATCACGGACCTGATCCGCACTGAAGTCAGCAGCTACAAGCAGCTGCCGGCCAATTTTTACCAGATTCAGACCAAATTCCGCGACGAGATCCGCCCGCGCTTTGGCGTTATGCGCGCGCGTGAGTTCACTATGAAGGATGCCTACTCCTTCCACCTGAATGCGGATTCCCTGCAGGAAACGTACGACATCATGCACGGTGCCTACTGCCGTATCTTCGACCGCATCGGCCTCGACTACCGTCCGGTGCTGGCTGATACCGGTTCTATCGGTGGCTCCAGCTCCCACGAGTTCCACGTTCTGGCCCAAAGCGGTGAAGACGATATCGCGTTCTCCACCGGCAGCCGCTACGCCGCCAACGTCGAGCTGGCGGAGGCGGTAGCACCGGCGGGCGAGCGTCCGGCAGCCAGCAAGGAAATGGCTGAGGTACACACGCCCAACCAGAAAACCATTGCCGCAGTCAGCGAGTTCCTGGGTACCGACCCGGCCCACTCGGTAAAGACCCTGATCGTACTCGGCGAGACCGAGGAAGAAGGCGAGACCGCTCCGCTGGTGGCCCTGGTGCTGCGCGGCGATCACGACCTGAACGAACTGAAAGCCGAGAAGCTGCCCGGCGTTGCCAGCCCGCTGCAGTTTGCACCGGAAGCGCGCATCGCCGCCGAACTGGGCTGTGGTATCGGTTCACTGGGCCCTGTTGGACTGGAAATCGAGGTGCTGGTGGATCGCGCCGCGGCGCATCTGGCGGACTTTATCTGTGGCGCCAACAAGGATGACTACCACCTGACCGGTGTGAACTGGGAGCGCGATGTGGCGCTGAAGCGCGTGGAAGACCTGCGCAATGTAGTACCGGGCGATGCCAGCCCCTGCGGTCAGGGCACTCTGGAAATCAAGCGCGGTATCGAGGTGGGCCACATTTTCCAGCTGGGCGAGAAGTACAGCCGCGCAATGAACGCGACCGTACTGGACGAAAACGGCAAGGAGCAGGTGATGACCATGGGTTGCTATGGCATCGGTGTTTCCCGCGTGGTGGCGGCGGCTATCGAGCAGAACCACGACGACGCTGGCATCATCTGGCCGGAAGCCATTGCGCCGTTCCAGCTGGCGATCGTGCCGATCAATATGCAGAAGAGCGAACTGGTTCAGCAGAAGTGCGAGCACATCTACGAGACCCTGTCTGCGAAGGGTATTGATGTCCTGCTGATGGATGAGCCCAAGGCGCGCCTCGGTGCGATGCTGGCGGACGTCGAGCTGATGGGTATTCCGCACCGCATCGTAGTCGGCGACCGCGGTCTTGAGAAAGGCCATATCGAGTACAAGGGACGCCGTGACAGCGAGAACCAGGAGTTTTCTGCGGATCAGATCATCGACATTCTGCTTGAGAAGATCTCCCACTAAGACCCGCCTTTCCGGGTGCTTTGTAAGACAGCCTAGTGGCGGTCAAGCACCGGGGGATAGGTTTCGAAACCGCTGTGAATACATCCCTACGCTGCGTCGGCGACGTCCCTGTCGCCGCCGCTTTCGAAACCTATCCCCCAGTACTCGACCTTCACATCGAGCGCTCAGCTCTGTCAGGTTAGTAATGACCACTGCGGCTTGATACGAAGGCCCTGATACCGGGTGCACATTTGCGGGACCGTCTGCGGCCAGGACGGCCGCAGACGAGGCGTCATACTGCTATCAATTACATGACGCTCCAGATCGACACTCGGCTTGTTCGCAATCGGCAGTTTTTCATAAAC
>NZ_JBLWFL010000022.1:0-72798 GCF_048323715.1 Microbulbifer weihaiensis | reverse complement strand
GAATGCGATGATTCGAGAAAAACAAGCGTGGTGTGCAACTTAAATTTTGGGTGGTTGACACCACAGTCGCTTGTTAGGTGGCTACTTCGCAAGGTGCCTGCTTAAATTTACTGCTTTCTCGAAGGCCATCGATCTTAGGCTGTAATTCGTACAAGCGCGTCCATCAATTTCTTTAAAGAGCCCATAGGCCTTTTCTACCCTTCCTACACTTTCATATTTAAGGGCTTGATCGAAGAGCGATTTAGCATCGTCTTCTGATACACAATTATTTTCCGAGAAGACCGATGCACTAACAATTACTATTGTCGGAATCAGGCACGCAAAAACTAAAGTAACTCGCCTTGAGGTTTTCAACGTTCCAATCACCTAACGCCCGCAACAGGGGCGCCCAATGTTGTGCGCCTTTTGCGCAATAATGGGAGCGTAGCGACCGCGCGAAAGGTGCACAGCATTGGGCGTCCCGCGCAGGCCCGCCGGGCCGGAGCATTCCTGCTTGCGTTTGTTATACATTTACTGAGGTGCAATCTCTTCAGAGGCAAGCAAAATATCCATAGCAACTGAGCTTAGTGATCTATGAGCATTCTTCGGAGAACCACAAAAACTACTCAGTGCATTTGCATAATACGAGTACTCTTTACCATGTATATTCCTAAGTCTCCCTTTTGAGAGGTATTCGGAAGTATTTACTCCTGAAATAAAGCCCTGCAGCCATACAACAGCATAAAATTCATACTCTGGCTTAGATTTAATTTTATTCCAACTAGAACAGGAAGTTGATCCTACTCCAACAGTTTGTGGAAGATCAGCAGATATAGAAATAGTAGAAGCTAAAATTCCAACAACGAAAATAAGGAGTCTCATTTTAAGTATTCGCTCTTGATGGCCCACATGTATAACAGTTTATTCAATAGCTCCAGATATAGGCATTATGCCTATATCTGGAAAGGGTATGCCCATATCTGGGCATAATGCCTAGATATGGATGCCAGCTGCTCTACAGCTGTCGGCGTTAAATCCATCCTGGGGATTGTGTATTTGGGGCATTTACAGCCCCAGCCTGAGATTCCCCTCAATCTCCTCCACCAGCGAAACCGGCACTTCATGCTCCATCGCCAGATCCCGCCAGCGCGATACCTGCGCCACCACATTATCCACAATACCGTCGATCTTCCGGCGGCTGAATAGCGGGCTGAGCTTTTCCAGGCTGTAGATATCCTCGCGGGTAAAGTTATCGCGCTTGCCGTTGAGGCTCATCCAATGGCTGTTTACCCATTGGCTGCCGGGCTTGTAGCTGTAGGCGAGGTCGTAGGCGGGGGCCAGTTGCCAGGTTTTGTTTTTCAGCTGGAAGGCGAAGTTTTTCGCGTGGTCGTCGTGGTTGCGGGCGACGATGTTGAACACCATGCGGATCAGCAGCTGTTCGGCTTCTTTTGCGCTGAGTTTCAGTTGCCGCGCCACGGCGAAGAGTTCGCCGTAGGAAAACGAGCCGGGGGCCTTGTAGTCCACGTGGGCGAGGCCGTTGAGGGTCTGGATGTGGATCTTGTCATTGCCGCGGCGATCAAAGCGCTCGGTGATGAAGTGCCGGCGGTTGCCTTCGGTGAGCAGGTGGCACGGCATCATGTGGATGCCGCAGGCTTCGGCCATCTGGTGGTACACGTATTCCATGGCGCCGAAGCCCATGGGGTCGCCGAAGGTCTGTTTGTTTTTGTTGTGCTCGCTTACCCCGTCGAACTTCATCAGGTAGTGGGTGAAACCGTCGGGCACGTCGGTCTGGCCGGAGCGCACTTCGGTGAAGTCGCGGTTGAATGCCAGCACCGCTTTGGGGCGGGCACCGCCGGCGCTCATGCCCACGGAGAGCAGGGCGAGCATTTCTTCCGGGTGGGGCGCGCGCTCGTCGTTGCCGTTTGGCCCCAGGTTCACGCTGAACCCGGCGCGGCTGTCGAGCACTTCCTGGGCGATGGCCACCAGTTCGTCGATGGCAATGTGCTGCGAGGCGTTGAGGTTTTTAAGGCGGGTGGCGGGAGCGTATTCCAGTGCGCCCATGCCGCGCTTGCCGGTGTATTGCAGCCGTTGCAGCGGGGTAATGTCTGCGGGCTGCTTGCCCTGGGCGGCCATCCACGCATTGAGTACGGCGTTGCCGAAGTCATCCGGCAGGGAGTCCGCAATCATGCCGGGCAGGCCGCGGTAGGTGTCGAAACTGAGCTGGGGGAAGGAGTAGATACGCTTGCCCAGGGGCATTTTCAGGGGCGAGAGTTCGATGCCGGTGTCGATAAAGGCGGGGGTGTATTCGAAGGCGCCGACACCGGTGTCGGTATCAAAGCTGACGGCGCCGGCGGTCTGCCCCTGGTAATGCACACTGATGACTTCCATTACCATGCCGGTTCCTCCTGTTGTTCATCATCGTCTTCCCCATCTTCGCCGTCATGTTGGCCGCGCTGGCCGGAGGCCCGCTGGCGCTGTTTGCCCTGCAGTTTGGCGAGCTGGACCGGGGAGGGGGGCTGCGGGGGCAGGAAGTTGTCCAGCTGGGCGGTGAGGTCGAGGGCCTGGAGTATGGCGACCAGCACTTCCAGCTGGGCCTTGCCCTTTTCCGCATTGAGCACCGCCTTCCTGCTCACGCCCGCGCGCTCCGCCACTTCCAGTTGGGTGAGGTCGAGGTTCAGGCGCGCCTGCTTCAGGCGTTGCCCCAGGGTTTCCGCGATACTGGCAGGGGATTTGCTGGTGTAGTCCATAAAGTCCCGGTTTGGGGATGTTGGGCGGGTTTCACTCGATTATGTTCCGATTTCAGGACTTTGTTAAGTTGTTTTATAAAGTTCTTTTATTGGGACACTGTGGATATTTTTATGCCCAAAGTGCCACTTTGGGGACTTTGTGGCTTATTTGGATGGTGCGCTCAGGGGCGTGCAGGCAAAAAAAAGCCGGCGCGGGGCCGGCTTTAGGCAGTAATACGATGGGGGTTACCAATTCAACGCGATCCAAGGGAATCTGGTTACTTTGAGTAGGCCCTGGCGGCCAAGTTCCCGCGAGTGAGGAAAAAAATGTAAAAAAAATCTTCGCGCGGGATGTTTTGGGGGCTTTTGGCGCAATTCTTCCCATTGTCAGCGTCCGATGGTAGCTTTCCGTGCTTGTGGTGCGCGGCGTCCCGTCCGTTGTATGAACGGGCACACAAAATTCAACATGGCGCGACGCCGGGGCAAACTCCTGGGTCGCCACCGCATCAAATAAGAAAAATACACGGAGCGAACATGGCCGATCTGGTAATACTGGCGGCACCGGGGATGGGCGCAGTGGACGAGCGGTTTGCCGAGCCACTGTTTGAGTCCCTGGCATCTGCCCTCGGGGACGACTGGTCCCGCATTCACGCCGATACCATCCTCTGTCAGGGGCACCTGCAGTCCAATTTTGAGCGGGTGTTCGAGGCCATGCAGAAGCGCGACATGGATTACCTGCGCGCGCGCAAGTTCATGCTTTATGGATTGGGGGAGGCCGCGGCCCAACTGGCGGATATCGACCAGCGCGGCGGCAACTACGACAAGGCCCAGCTGGCCATTTACCAGACGTTCGAGCGGGCCGCCAAGGCCGCGGGCGATACCGCACCGGTTATCCTGCTTACCCATTCCGTGGGCTGCAGCATCCTGTCCAATTACCTCTGGGATGCCCAGCGCCCGAGCATCAACCACGGTGTGTGGCGCGACGGTGGCCCGAAGGGGGTACACAAGGGCTCTGCCAAAGACCTGTTCCTGCGCGGCAAAACCATGGCCCACTGGTACACCCTGGGCGCGAGCAATCCCCTGTGGACTGCGGGCATGCCCCGTGACCAGATTCAGGCAGTGACCTCGGATACCCGCGGCTATAACTTCCGCTGGAAGAACTTCTACCACCCCGATGACCTGTTCGGCTGGCCACTGAAGCCGCTGAGCCCTTCCTATAACCAGGCTGTGTACCGCGACTACGAGACCCGCCCGCTGGCGGATTGGTCCGCGGCCAGCTGGGGGCCGCAGCTGGTGGCACACGACGGCTACTGGCAAAGTGAGCTGGTGCGCAACAACCTGCTGGAAGACCTGCGGGATCTGCTGAAAAAGACCCAGGCGCGCCGTTCCAGCCCGCTGCAGCGAGCCGCCGCGGCCGCCGTATGAGCCGCACCTTTGGGACGCAGCTGCGGCGGCGGTTATAATCGCCGGCGAACTTTCAACAGGTGGTCTCATGGCTCTGCAATTTCACTCGGTTCCCGTCACTCCCTTTCAGCAAAATTGCACCCTGCTGTGGTGCGACGACAGCCTGCGGGCGGCCGTTGTCGATCCGGGTGGTGATATCGATCGCATTCTCGCCGCGGTGGAAGAGCGCAACCTGAAGCTGGAAAAGATCCTGCTGACCCACGGTCACCTCGATCACGTGGGTGGCACGGCTCCCTTGTCGCGCCAGCTGCAGCTGCCGGTGGAAGGGCCGCAAAAAGAAGACCAGTTCTGGATTGAGAAAATCACCGTGCAGGCGCAGATGTACGGTTTCCCGCCGGTGGAAACCTTTACGCCGGATCGCTGGCTGGAAGATGGCGACACGGTGACCGTGGGCGACGAGGTACTGGAAGTCGTGCACTGCCCGGGGCACACGCCGGGCCACGTTATTTTCTTCCACCGTCCCAGCAAGCTGGCCCTGGTCGGGGACGTGCTGTTTGCCGGCTCCATTGGCCGCACCGACTTCCCCATGAGTAACCACCAGGCGCTCATCGACTCCATCACCAAGAAGCTCTGGCCACTCGGCGATGAGGTGCGTTTCATTCCCGGCCACGGCCCCATGTCCACTTTCGGGCAGGAGCGCGCAACCAACCCCTTCGTGGCGGACAAGCGCTTCGGCTGATAACCGGTTGGCATTCCGGTTCAGGCTCAGTTCACAGGCAGCCCACTTTAATAAGACCGGAATACCGGCGAGAGCAGCATATGAAATTCTGGAAATTTGTTGGCGCGGCGGCGCTGTTGGCAGGGATCGGGCTGGGTAGTGGTTGCGCGGTAATTTCTGAGGAGCAGTGCCAGGCCGGCTTGTGGTACGAGCGCGGTATTGAAGACGGTGCCCGCGGCCGCAGCCAGGCCACGGTGTACAAGATTGCGCAGAAGTGCCACGAATACGGGGTGCGCACGGATACCGAAGCCTGGATGCGCGGCCATGAAGAGGGCGTCGAGCAGTACTGCACGCCGGAAAATGGTTTTGTGCAGGGGCGCAACGGGCACAATTACGAAGGCGTGTGCACCGGCCCCACTGCGGATTTGTTCCTGGCCAATTACGAGCAGGGGCTGGCTGTCTACCAGGCCGAGCAGCAGTACGCGGCGCTGGAGCGGCGCTATTACGAGGTGGAGCGCGAGTATCACCGCGTGACGGCCGAGCTGGAAGAGGCGGAATCCAAAGACGCGGCGCGTGCGCTGCGTATTCAGCGCCGCAGCCTGCGCCGGGAAATGCGCCAGCTGGAAGGTGAGATGATGCGCTTTGGCGGGTTTGGTGCTTTCAATCCGGGCCTGTTTTACTGATATTTCCGGTTCAATTTTTCTGGCGCAAGCAGCGAGGTATTTCCATGGCAATCTGGCACGGCGAGCCGACCCTTGAGGGGATCAACCGGGGGCTGCAGGGCTGTATGCCCGGTTTTATTGGGATGCAGGTAACCGAGATTGGCGAGGATTACCTGGTTGGCACCATGCCGGTGAACGAGCGTACCCGCCAGCCTTTCGGCATCCTGCACGGTGGCGCCAGTGTGGTGCTCGCTGAAACCCTGGGATCGATCGGTGCCAATCTGGTGGTGGATAACAGCAAGTTCTATTGCGTTGGCCAGGAAATCAATGCCAACCATTTGCGCCCGGTGGCGGAGGGCACTGTTACTGGCAAGGCGAGCGCTGTGCACATAGGTCGCTCCAGCCAGGTATGGGAAATCCGTATTCACGACCCCAACGGCAAACTGAACTGTATTTCCCGCATCACCATGGCCGCCGTGCCAGTGCCTGCCCAATAACTTCCGGCACACAACGTGCAGGGAGAAACCTACCGTTTTGAAGAAGTGACCTACCGCCTGCTGCGCTCTGCGCGCCGCAAGCGGCTGGGGCTGGTGGTGGCGGAAAAGGGTGTGGAAGTCCGTATTCCACAGCGTTGCGCCGAGCGCCACGGTCACCAGTTTCTGCGCGACAACATCCAGTGGGTACGCGAGCAACTCCAGCGCGCGGCGCGGCGTCAGTCGCAGGTACCGGATCATCACTTTGCGTTTGGCGCGCACTTCCCGTGGCTCGGCCAGCCGCTGGAGCTGGATCGCGCGGCCCGTGCCGCCGACAGTCGCATTGATGGCGGCTATATCCAGCTTTACTGTCGCGCGCGCGAGCCCGATGAGGCGCAGGTTCAGGTGGCGCTGCAAAAGCTCTATCAGCGCGAGGCGCTAGAGCTGCTTACGCAAAAATCCCGTTACTTTGCCGGCCTGCTGGGGCTCGACTTCGCCAGTGTGAAAGTGCGTCGCACCAGGAGCAAGTGGGGGCACTGCACGTTGCGCGGCGAGCTGCAGTACAACTGGCTGGTGTGCCTGGCGCCGGAGCCGGTGGTGGATTACCTGGTGATCCACGAGGTCTGTCACCTGCGGCATCACAATCACAGCCGCGCCTTCTGGGATCTGGTCGGCACGCTGTGCCCGGACTACAAGCGGCTGCGGCGCTGGCTTAAGGAAAACGGGCATCGTCTGCAGCTGTGAGCGACGATTGCTGAGCTCTTAATCGCTCTCGTGGCGCCCGGCTGACGGGGAAGGGTTTTCGAAACCGCTGTGAATACATCCCTGTACGCTGCGTCGGAAACATCCCTGTTTCCGACGCTTTCGAAAACCCTTCCCCGCCATCCGGTCTTTGCATCGAACGCCGCGCTTCGTAAGTGCGCCGAGAATTTCACGCGCCACGGGAGTTTCCAGGTCTGAAACTCACAGCGGAGTACTGGAACGAGCGCAGGTTTCTACTTCTTTCAGCCAATCTGGCGTAAACTCCGAAAATTACTTTCAAGGCAAGCCTGTATGGATATCGAACCACTCGGAGAAGATTTTGAGGAAAACTGCGAGCGCTTTCTGCCGGAAGCCGTAGAGCAGGGGTGCGTTTGGGCGCTGGAAGGCGAGGAGGGCTTTGCCCTGTGTGAATCCGAGCGCCATGAAGATGTCGATGTCATGCCGTTCTGGTCGCAGCGTGAATTTGCCGAAGCGCACATTGCCGATGACTGGGCCGACTACAAGGTAGTGGCCGTCGACCTCGAAGAGTTTATGGACGACTGGCTGGAGGGTATGCACGAAGACCTGCTGCTGGTCGGCATCAACTGGAATAGTGAGCTGGAAGGCGAGGAGATCGAGCCTCTGGATCTCCTCGAGCAACTGGAGCAGGAGCTGGAGTAACCCTGCTCAATTCACAGACAAAAATAAGCTGGCGACAGCGCCGGAAATAATGCTCCAAGCGGAGGTCTGAGAGTGAGTCAGTTTTTGGGACTGCGCACTGTAATTTACGGTGTGAGTAATATTGCCGAAGCCAAAGCGTGGTATACCACCCTGTTGGAGCAGGAGCCCTATTTCGACAGCGAATTCTATGTCGGTTTCAACGTCGGCGGATTTGAGCTGGGGCTGGATCCAGATGCGCGCAACGTGACCAGCCGTGCAGACGGTGTGGTGGCGTACTGGGGCGTTGACAGTATCAGCGCCCAGGTTGAGCGCCTGAACGGCCTCGGTGCGCGCCAGCACGGCGAAATCGTCGATGTGGGTGAAGGGATTCTGATCGCCAGTTTCCTGGATCCCTACGGCAATATTTTCGGCCTGATCGAAAACCCGCATTTCCAACTGACCGACGCCCGGGCCGCCGCGCCCGCCGCTGAGTAATCGCAGTACTGGAGCAGTCATCGTGAGCAAGCCCCCGGCCAATCGATTCCGTCCTTCCGACCACACCTTTGCTGCCGAGAGCCTGGCGCAGATCGGGCGCGGGTATGTGGTGCCGGATCGGGTGGCGCTGATTACCGGCTGTTCCAGTGGTATCGGCCGCGAGCTGGCCCTGGCCCTGCACCGGCGGGGCACTATTGTCATCGCCACCGCGCGCCGCGCCGAGAGCCTGCAGGAACTGGCGGATCTGGGGATCGCCACCGAGGCGCTGGACGTCAATTCCCAGGCCGACATCAGCCGCGTGGTGCACGCGATCAAGACCGCCTACGGTCGCCTGGATATCCTGGTTAACAATGCGGGCTACGGGCAGATGGGGCCGCTGCTGGAGCTGGATACCCGTTCGCTGGAAGCCCAGTTCCAGACCAATGTCTTTGCCCCCATGGCGCTGGCGCGAGCCTGCGCGCCGCTGCTGAAATCCCGCAGCCGCGGCGTGATCTGCAATATTGGCTCGGTCTCCGGCGTACTGCCGACGCCGTTTTCCGGTGCCTACTGTGCGTCCAAGGCCGCGCTGCACAGCCTTTCCGACGTGCTGCGCCTGGAACTCAAGCCATTCGGCATTCGCGTGGTGACCGTGCAGCCCGGGGCGATTGCCTCCGAGTTTGGCCGTCACGCGGAATCGTCGCTGCGCGGTATCCTGGCGCCGGACTCCTGGTACAAGCGCAACGAAGATGCGGTGCGTGCCCGCGCCCTGGAGTCGCAGCAGAATGCGACCCTCGCACGGGATCTGGCCAAGCGCCTGGCGGGCGAACTGCTGCGCAAGCGCCCGCGCCCGATCCTGCGCTATGGCAACAAGAGCAAGCTGCTGCCGTGGATGGCGCGCTGGTTGCCACGCCGGATGCGCGACTGGCTGCTGGCGCGGCGCTTTGGGTTACGCCGGCTGCAGCTGGCCAACCAGTAACGGCGAATCCTGCTCGCCGGGGCGCTCGCCCCGGCTCCAATTTACTGTCCTGTCCCCTGGCCCTTCTTTTTCCCTGATCCTGCGCTGCCAGCGTCCGGCATATCCACTATGTTTAAAAGTGCGGCAGTGGCTTTTTTGCCTGCCGGCTACGGGGCAGCCAGGAATACCACCCAGCCATGACACTTGATCAGATAGCGATACTGCTGATTCTCGCCGTCACCATTGCACTGTTTATCTGGGGCCCCTGGCGCCACGACCTGGTGGCGCTGGCGTCACTGCTGGCGTGTGTTTTCAGCGGGCTGATCGCCCCGTCCGAGGCGTTCAATGGCTTTGGCCACCCGGCGGTGGTGACCGTTGCCGCGGTGCTTATTCTCAGCCGCGGTCTGCAGAACACCGGCGCCATGGATGCGCTCGCGCAGAAGGTCGTGCCGAAGCGCGGTGGCATCACCCTGGCCATCGCGGCGCTGACCGCGCTGGGCGCCGGCATGTCGGGGTTCATGAACAACGTCGGCGCCATGGCGCTATTGATGCCGGTGGCGACGGATCTCGCGGATCGCTATTCAGTGCCGCCGGGCAAGGTGCTGATGCCTTTGTCATTCGGCACCATCCTCGGCGGTATGACCACGCTGATCGGAACGCCCCCCAACCTGATCGTATCCGGATTCCGCGCCAGCGCCGGGGCCGGCAGCTATGGCATGTTCGATTTCACCCCGGTGGGTATTGTGGTGGCGACTGTTGGGGTGCTGTTTGTGGCGCTGATTGGCTGGCGGCTGGTGCCGGCGCGCACCCAGGCGGGCGCCGCGACCTTTGACACGGGTACCTATCTCACGGAGGCGCTGGTAAAGGAAAAAAGCGCCGCTATCGGTAAATCACTGGCGGAGCTGGTCAGGATGATCGGCGAGGAAGACGCCCAGATCATCGGCCTGGTGTACAAGAATGCACGGGTTTCCACCGCGATGCCCGGGTTGCGCGTGCGTGCCGGCGATATCCTGGTCATCGAGGCGGAGCCGGAATCCCTGTCTGCCGTGCTCTCCAATCTGGGGCTGACCCTGGCGGCCGATCCGGAAAACGGTGAGGACAGCAAAGGCAGCGAAGACGAGGGGCAGCGCAAAGACAGGGCCGCAGATGAACGGGCGGTTGCTTCCGAAAGCCTGGAGGCGGAGCCACTGGAGGCTGCGGAAGGGCCTCTCGAACAGTTGGCCGATACTGCGGGGAAAAGTCCGCAAAAGCAGGAAAAGCGCGAAGACAAAAAAGAGCAGGAAGAAAAGCGCGGCCGGGATCGGCAGGAAATGGTGCTGCGCGAGCTGGTGGTGATGCCGGATTCGTTTTTGGTCGGGCGCACCGCCGAAAACCTGCGCCTTGCCGGTCGCTATGAAATCAACCTTCTGGCACTGTCCCGGCAGGGGCGCCGCTCGGTCAAGCGGCTGCGCTCCACGCCGCTGCTCGCGGGCGACGCCCTGTTGATGATCGGCACCGAGGAAAACCTGAGTAATTTTGCTTCCGAACAGCACTGCGTGCCGCTGGCGCAGAGGGATATCACCATCCCCAACAAGGAAAAGGCGTACGTGGCGCTGGTGGCCATGGGGCTTGCGGTGGCCGGTGCTGCTTTTGGGCTGTTGCCCGCGGCGATCTCCTTTGCCACCTGTGCGCTGGCATTTATGGTGATGAAAGTCGTGCCGCTGCGCAATGTATACGAAGCCATCGATGGCTCGGTAATCGTGCTGCTGGGCGCACTGATTGCCGTGGCGGGGGTGATGGAGTCTACCGGCGCTGCGGATGTGGTGGCCAAGTCGATGCTCGACAACCTCGCCCAGGGCGATCCGGTCATCGCCCTGGTACTTATTCTTGTGGTCACCATGACCCTGTCGGATTTCATGAATAATGCGGCCACGGCGGCGGTCATGTGCGCCATCGCCCTCAGCGCCGCAGCGCAGCTAAATGTAAACCCCGACAGTTTCCTGATGGCGGTGGCCATAGGGGCTTCCTGCGCCTTCCTGACACCGGTAGGGCACCAGAACAACACCCTGATTCTCGGCCCCGGTGGATTCAAGTTCGGGGACTACTGGCCGATGGGATTGCCCATGGAGATACTGGTGATCGCGGTGGCGGTGCCCATGCTACTGTGGGTTTGGCCGCTGTAGGCGTTCCCCTAGGCGACAGAATCATCCACCGGCTGGGTAATCTCGCTGAGATATTTACCGCAGAAGCGCAGGACATCGGTGGTGGTTACGATGCCGGCCAGTTCGCCTTCACGCATCACCAGCACCGAGCCGATGCCGGTGTCTGCCATTGCCAGCAGTATTCTGTCGAGGGGGTCGTGGATATCGGCAAAATATGGCCGGCGGGCACAAAAGTCGCGCACGTACAGCTGCTGCTCTTCAAGGCGGTGGCCGGGAGAAGTGGCGCGCTCGATATCACCTTGCGAAATAATGGTTTCGAGGTCACCGTCGCGGGTGACCGGCAGGTGGTGGACACCGTGTTCACTCATCAGCGCCTGGGCTTCTTCGATCGTGGCATCCAGCTCTATGTGGTAGGGGAATGGGGTCATCAGTGCCGCCAGCGTCGGCATATGGTGAATATCTCGCTGCTTGGACATGGTCTGATTGTTCCGTAACGATTTGTGTGTCGCCAATGCGTTTTGTGGCTGTTCGCATATCACAGCACCAAGGATAGCAATCGATATCCGGCATTGCGCTATTTCGCACAAAACCTCTATGCCTGGCCGTGGATTTGGGAAGGAAAACGCCGGCATGATCACTTTGGGGGAGATCATTCCAATTAACCGGGATACAGTTGCTATTTGGTAATGAATCGTTATTATGCGCGTCATCGCCATATCAGGGCACCGGCAACCGGTGTATGTTATAGACTATATGGTGTGAATCGATAACAGTGGTTAATACCCTGGCGGGCTTATCCTGATGCCTGTCTCTACTGTTACAAACGGGATAATTAAATCGCCAATTAATCAATACGGTAAATAATCCACTGATCCAGCGGGGTTATTTCTGCGTAGAACGCTATCGCCGTGATAGGTAGACGGCTGGTCGCAGCGTTTTAGTGCGAATAAAAGCTGCGTTTAGCCATAGGTTATCGCTTTAAGCGTTGGCCGTATTTATATATTCGTCAGCCGTATTGAACCCGTTTTATATTTTATCGAACTGTATCCATGTTCGAAGCATGGCAGCTGTTTCTGGCTGTCTCTATTGAATATAGATTTTCAGCCGGTTTGTCTTCGCGAACCGGCAACATACTCACGGTGTCAGGTCACCGCTAAAACACTATCAGAACTATTGCATTTTCTATGAACCGAGGCTCAAAAAACATGTTTCAGGAATTCGACCAAATCGAACAGCAAATTGCCGAACACCAAGCGAAGATTGAAGAGCTGCAGCAGCAGATGGCGGCCGCAGAGCGTAAAAAACAGGGTGTGATTGCGTTCGATAAGGCACTGCTCAACCTGGCTGCAGAGTATGAAGTGGAAGAGGAAGAACTCTATGTGGCGCGTGGTGAGCAGATCGTTGAATGGCTGGTAGGACAGCTGGACAACGAAGATGCGCCGGATTTCATTCGCACGCTCAAGGCCCGTGTTGCCCGTAATCTCAAGCGCGAAGGTGAATCTCCGCGCCGCGGCAAGGGTCGTGCGGCCAGCAGCAAGCCGAGCGAGCCAAAGCTTGAAACCGGTCACTACCGCAACCCCTATACCAACGCCACCATCGAGAAGAAAAAGCGCAACCCGAAGCAGCTGAACCAGTGGGTTGCGGAACACGGCCTGGAAAAGGTACAGAGCTGGAAAATCTGATCGGTTCTTGGAAGAACTGAGAGATTAGAGATAACGGATGGATCATCCGTTATGCTAAAACGGCCCCTTCAAGGGGCCGTTTTTATTTGGGGCAAGGATATGGTTCGGTATTTATTTCTGCTGTTGGGGTTATTAGCGGTTGCGGGCAATGGTCACGCTGAGGCGCCAGTGCCCAAAGGCGCGGGCGAAAATCCCCCCTGTATCGTCTACCTGCTGCGACACGCGGAAAAGCTGAAGTCGGCAGGGCGCAACCCGGCGCTGTCTGCGGAGGGCAAGGTCCGGGCCGCTGCCTTGGCCAACCTTCTGCGAGATATCAAGGTGGGTCACATCTACAGCACCGACTTCCTGCGAACGCGCGAGACGGTGGCACCACTGGTCGCGAACAGTGGGCTCAGCGTTACTTTGTACGACCCTCAGGACTTGCCCGGCACGGCGAAAAAACTCTGTGTGAAGCCTGAAATCTCGGTGGTGGTAGGGCACAGCAACACCACGCCGCAGATGGTGGCATTGCTGGGTGGTGAACCGGGCCCCGCGATAGACGAGGCGAGCGAGTTTGACCGCCTCTACCTGCTTGTCATGCAATCCGGGCAGGTTGTCACACAACTTTATCGCTATGGGAATTAAGCCGGGGTTCAGGAAGCCGGGGCTTTAATTTACTCTGTGTATCACCTTCCCGCGTACTGATCTGGAGCAATCACCAGAATTATAAGGAGATTCCGTGCGCCGCATATCTAACCTGTTGCCCATACGCAAGGCACATTGTTGCCTGGCCCTGATCACTTTCCTGCTGGGCGGGTGTAATCTCGACGGCGCCTTCACCGATCCGGATGCCGGCAGTTCCAGCAGTTCAAGCAGCTCCAGCGGCGGCAGCTCCAGCAGCAGTTCTGGCGGCGGCAGTGGTGGCGGGAATGGTGCGGAGCAGCAGGGGATATTCAATGGCGGCACCATTTCCGGGTTGCGCTATACGACGCCGAGTTTTTCCGGTCTGACGGACGACAATGGTCATTTCCGTTACCGCGCTGGCGAGGACGTGGAGTTTTCGCTGGGTGGTGTCGTCCTGGGTTCGGCTCCCGGAGCCCAGGCATTGAACCTGTTTGATCTCGCAGGCAGCGAGCCCCTGGCTGGCGAAGCGCAGTTGCGTGCAGCGCTGGAGAGCCGCGAGCGGGTGGGGGCCCTGGATCGGGTGGCGAATATCGCGACATTGCTGGTGACGCTTGATCGCGACCAGAACCCGGACAATGGCCTGGATCTTACCGGCTGGGACAGCGACCTCGCCGATTACGAAATTGACTTCGAGTACGACCTCTTCCTGTTTCCCGAGCGCCGTGCAACGGATGCCCTGCGCGCCATTCGGACCGCGTTTGATCTTGAGTATGAAGTGGCGGGCGCAGTACCCCTGCTATTTGTATACGACTCCCTGGGAATCGTGGTGCCCGCTCATCTGCCGGTACTGGAGACGATCGACGTGCGCGATAACGGCATTGTCGATGAAGAAATAGAAACCGCCTACAACGATCTGGGCCTGCCGGTAGAAATTCACCACTTCGAAAGTCCCGGCACTGCGGGAGATTGGCGCGAGTGGGCGCGTCTACGTTACGACGAGCTTGGGCGCGAGGTGTCACTGGAAATAGAAACTGATGCCGATGGTAACGGCCGGCTGGAGTCTATTTACCGGCGTGTGCGTTTTTTTGATGGCGAGGGCCTGTTATCGCGGGCAGAAATTGAACGTGGCACACAGAATATTAATCAACGGGACGACATTGAGTACCAGTACGACACCGGCGGCAACCAAACCCGCTATCGCCTCGAGCGCGATGACGGTCCCAATGGCATTCTCGACCTGATCGAGCAGGTCGACAGTCGCTATGACGGCGATGGCTTGCTGCGCGACAGCGAGCAGGAGACCGATACGAACGGCGATGGCCGCGTGGATCAGCGCCGCCGTTTTGAATTCCGCTATTCCTCCAGTGGGCTGCTGACACGGGCGACAGATACCCTGGATGGCACCCGAACGGCAGCGGACGGCATAGACGATAAACGCACAGAAACCCGTTATGAATACGACAGCAGGCAACGGTTGGTGCGCGAGGTCAGAAACACGGATGACAATGCCGACGGTATTGACGATAGCGAACTGACAATCCGCCGCAGTTACAACACTGATGATTTACTGGTGGAAGAATCGAGCGCCCGAGACCAGTTTGCCAACGGTACAGTGGAGCAGCGCGAGGTGGCCGATTTCCGCTACGACAGCGATGATTTTCTGGTGCGGGTGGAAATCGAGTATGACGACAATGGCGATGGGCGCGCGGAGCGCACGGATGTCAGCGAGTACAGTTATAACGAACGCGGCCAGCTGCTGCGGCTGGACAGTGTATTGCGCAACGCTGCGGGCACACTGCAGCGTGCCTTCACGGATCGCCGAACCTATGGCGATTCCGGTGAGCTGCTGACCCGGTTTACTGACATCGATGGCCCCAGCGGGATAGGGAGTGAACCCATCCGGCAGCGCTGGACCTATCGGGAAATCGACGATGGCCTGCGCTTTCTGATCGATTTCTATCGAAACCAGTCCTCGGCTCCGGCGGACGTTGGCGCCCCCTGTGCGACCCTGCAATACATCGAGCAAACCCTGGTTTGTGTGCCATCAGATACATTACAGGAGTTATAGGTTGAATATCCGTTGAGCCCGTACCGCGGGCTCAACGGTGCCCTCTCAGGGCGGTGGCTCAGTGCATTTTAAGGCGTGGTTTTACAAAACGGTTCGCGTGCCCGACCAGATACAGCAGCATCGCCTTTGGCCAGCCGTGCAGGGCCGCCAGATGCATGCGATAGAGCGAGCGATAGGCGAGGCCGGCGAGCCGTCCTTCGATCGTCAGGCTGCCTTTTACCAGCCCTCCCATCAAACTCCCCACTGCATCGAATTTGGACAGCGACACCAGAGAGCCGCGGTCGCGGTACATAAATGGTGTTAGCGGTGTATCCCGCTCCTCTACAAGGGCGATCAGATTGTCTCGCGCGGTTTTTGCCATTTGTTGGGCGGCCTGGGCGCGCGGCGGTACTTTTACCCCGCCACCGTCAATACAGCCGGCACAGTCGCCAATGGCAAAAATATTTGGATCTTGCCCACTCTGCAGCGTCGCGGCCACTTCGATCTGGTTGGCGCGGTTCAGCGCCAGATTGCCCAGGTCTTTCAGGAAATCCGGCGCTTTAACCCCCGCCGCCCACACCCGGACAGCGGCCGGAATCGTCTCGCCGTCCGCGGTGACAAAGCCAGTGCTGTTGGCTTCCGCGACCGCGGTGCCGGTCATGACTCGCACGCCGAGGCGGGTGAGTTCCTTTTCCGAGCTGTTGCCCAGTCGCGGCGGCAGGGCCGGCAGCAAGTGCGGGCCTGCTTCGATCAGGGTTACCTCGAGGTCACCGTTGGCGATTCGTCCGTAATGCCCCATTTCGTGGGCCGCATCCACCAGCTCCGCTGCCAGTTCCACGCCGGTAGCGCCGCCGCCGACGATGGCGATTTGCACTTTTTCCGCCACGCGATTTTCCAGTTGCAGGAACTGGTCGAGCAGTTTGCGATGAAAGCGCTGCGCCTGCTCCGCGCTGTCGAGAAACTGGCAGTGGTCGCGCACCCCCGGAGTGTTGAAATCGTTGCTCTGGCTGCCCAGCGCAAATACCAGCAAGTCGTATTCGAGTGTGCGGGCGGGCACTAACTCGTGGCCGGCGTCATCGCACACTGGCGCCAGCTCGATGGTGAGGGCTGCGCGATCGAGTGCCTGCAGGCTCCCGAGCTCGAAATTGAATCCATTGCCGCGTGCGTGTACCTGGTAGTTGAGTGCGTCGAGGCTGGAATCGAGTGCGCCGGTGGCCACCTGGTGCAGTAACGGTTTCCAGATGTGGGTGCGATTTTTATCGACCAGGGTGACCTGTGCGATGGGAGACTGGCGGCGACGGTTTAGGAAAGGAGTGAATGAAAAATAACGGCCGAGGCTGGTCGCGAGCTGAAGTCCCCCGGCACCACCGCCGACAATGACAATTTTCTTCATGACAGAGATTTCCTGTAGAGCAAAAAATAATTGGCTCTCTGCGCGTCCCGAAAAGGGACAGCGGCCTCTGTGAAGACCTGGCAGCGTTGGGGATTCTTGGTGTGGTTTTACACTGCCTTTGTATAGCCGGCAGTATTACTGCCGAGTGCCGGTTTGGCAACGACAATATGGTTTCATCCGCAATGGATTTTCCCGATGCACATGCCCGCCAGCGGATGGTTACGACACCGGCTCGGAGTAGCGCTCTGCCATTTTTTTCCAGTCGCCATTGCGGGTCAGGTGTACTGGCTGTGGCGCAAGGTGGAATTGATCGCTGTCGGCGGGCAGTTCGTCAATGAAGCCGACGACCGCACTGTGATAACACCCGGCAGCGTGCAGGGCTGCGATGCAGGCGTCAGCACTCTCTGCCGGTACTGTAGCTAGCAGTCCACCGCAGAACTGTGGGTCTGCGAGCAGCGGCAGATAAATATCGGCCTGCCAGGCTGCGGGATTTTGCAGTGCACCAAATGCGCGGGCATTGTCCCGGTACAGGTTTGGCTGAATGCCCTTTTGTGCGCAGTAGCTGGCGCCCGCTAACAGCGGCAGGGCATCGGCAAACAGGCTCGCTCCCAGCAGGCTGGTCTGCCCCGTGGCATCGCTGCGCAGGTTCTGGCGCCATTGCAGGAGTTCCAGCAAGTGGCCGAGAAGGCCGCGGCTGGCAACGGTCACCACGGATGAAGCCCCGTGGCTGGCGAATACTTCTGCGGCGGGGGCATTGCTCTGCAGCATGGTGTCGACGGCCTGCTGATGCCAGCGTGCCCGGCCGTATCCCTGCGCATGGGCCGCAAGCAGTGTGCCATTGCCGAGCGGCTTGCTCAGGATCAGGCAATCGCCCGCCCTTGCGCCAGCGGCTCCCGCTGGCGACTGCCTGTCTGCCAGCGCGTTGATGATCAACCCGAGCTGCAGGCTGCCACCGCCGCTGTTGCTGCCGCCGCTGAGTGCACACTGATGTTGTTCAAGTTCTTTTTGCGCGCCGTCCAGAAGCTGGCGCAGGTCGCGCCGGGCAATTTCCGGGGCGCCCTGTGGCAGGCTGACCAGGGCCTGGGCGGAAACCGGTTGCGCCCTGGCGGTCAGTAGTGGCGACAGGGTATGCAGGGCCGCCAGTCGCCCGAACAGCCAGGGATCGCTCACTGGTGCGCACAGTTGCTGTGTGTGCTGGATCAGCGACTTGCCGGCGGGTACGTTGAGTGGCGTGGTACTGGGCAGTGCGAAGTCACACGCGCCAACCGGCAGGGCCTGGCTGATGGCGCTCGCCAGGCGCCGGGAATTAAGTTGCTGTCCGGGGCGCAGCGAGCCCGCCCGCAAGAACTCCGGCCAGGCGCTGCCCGGAACCGACGCCGCGCCGAGGGCGTTGATCTTGTGCACAAACTGGCGATTGAAATAATCCTTGGCCCGCCACAACAGGCTGCCCGCCGCAGCCAGGCCGCTGTGGGCGGCAATGGCACGGCGGCTGCCGCAGGTGAGAAGCGTGGGCGCTGTGTGTCGCGGGCGGAAATGTTTGAGAGGCCGGTTCAACAGCGTGGCGCGAAGATTGTGATACAGAACGCGTCCCTGTTGCAGCGCACTCGCACTGGATTTTGGCGCTGGCCGTGAATGGATGGACGCTACGTCGCCGGCGGCAAAAATATGTCGCTGCCCCTGCGCACGCAGGCAGTCATCGGTGAGCAGGAACCCGTCCTCATCCAGCACAAGGTCAGACTCTGCGAGCCACGGCGGTGCCGATGCTTCGGTGCAAAGCACGACTTTATCCAGGGGTAAAAACTGTCCCTCGTCGCTGTGCACACCGCGGTGTGTGATTTCTGAAACCCGCCAGTTGCGGTGAGCATGCACTCTCAGGCGCGCAAATTCCCGTGCGACCAGGCGCCTGGCGAAGAGGGGGTAACCCTGCGGTATTTTGTGCCCGGCCTGCAGTACGTGCAGTTCGACGCGCCCACTGTACACCTGCTCTTCCAGTGCCCAGGCCATCGCCATCGCCAGCTCGCAACCGCCGACACCGCCGCCGACCACGCCGAGCTTGAGCGGTTTGTGGTCGGTAAGAATCTGCTGCTTCAACTGTTGCCAGTAGCGGTGAAAGTGACTGCTGGGCTTGATGGGAATGGCCAGCTCCGAGCCGCCAATGCTGCGGTTCGGGGTGGCGCCCACGTCCAGCGACAACAGGTCGAAGTCCAGATCCGGCCTGCCCAACAGGGAGATCTTGCGTTCGGCCAGGTTAATCTGGTGTGCGCAGGCATGAATGAACCGGGCGCCCGCGGCACGGCACAGCCTTGGCAGGTCGATCTGGATCTGGTTATAGCTGTAATGACCGGCGATCATTCCCGGCAGCATGTCGGAATAAGCGCTCTGAACCTGGGGGGAAACCAGTGTGAGTCGCGCCCCGGGCAGCGGCTTTTCCGCCCACTTCTGCAGCACGATAGCGTGGCTGTGCCCGCCGCCAATCAGGACGATGTCCTGATATTGGGAATGCTCCTGCATAAATCTCTCACTGCTTGGGGCCCGCTCGGGGGCTCGACACTTGCTCAGGCAATATTCGGTCTGGTCGAAATATAAACAGTGTAATGGCGCTCCGGGATTTAGCACGGTGATCCTGCACGCTCCGGCAACATAGCGCGCCGGAAATGCATCGCGAGAGTGCGCTAACAAATAAAAATGATGCAATGCTGGCGCACGCTGCGCCGAGCCCGATATGTGCTGGTCTTTACTTATTGAGCATCAATAACGGAAAACCCGGATCACCTGCGCAGATATTTGACCGCAAATAAACGCATTTGATTGCTGGGTTTGTACCCTGTTCATCACTTCGTGCGCTTGCGCACAGTTCATAGCGTCGAGTCTGGATGTCCGCTGCCACCGCTTCCGCTGCACAAGACAAGGGATTGCGCCGCCTTCTGTGGCTGCTGGTTTCCCTGTTGCTGTTGATCGGTGCGCTAAACCTGATTGTGGCCAGCGTGCTGCCTGGCGCCATCCAGCGCTGGTTGCACACGCGCGGACTGGAAGCCGAGGTTGAGCATATTGCGCTGTCGTTACCCCGCCTGCGCGCGGACTTGCGCGGGATTGAAGTGCGCAACCAGCACGGGCGAGGGTTCTCCGCACAGGAAGCGACACTGGGCCTCAGCTGGTGGGCGTTGCTGCGGGGCAAAATCGGAGTAAAGCTGGTCGAGCTCGAAGATGTGCGCATGGACCTGGAATCCGAGCCTGGAGAATACGGCCGGGTCTGGGAGATCGGTGGCTGGCGCATGGGAGAGGGGCCGAAGAAAGACAGGGACTGGCGTGTCGAACTGGCCGCAGCGAAATTGCACCGGGGTGTGGTCTGCTATCAGCACAAACCGCTGTGGCCAAGTGCCAGTTGTGTGCGCATCGGCGAAATCGATTTGCAGGATCTGGTCATTGCGGCCAAGCGCGCGGGACCGGAACCGCTGCAGTTTTCCATGGGCGCTGACGATCTCACGCTGCAAAACCTGGTGGCCTGGGATGAGGAAACGCCTTCGGCTGGGCGGGCTACGGGGCCGGGCATCGGTGAAGGCGATATGCGCAAGGGACGCTCGGAAGAGCCAACCCTGGCGCTGATAACGCTGAAGCTCGAAGACGGGCTGTTTGAGCGCCCGGGCAACCGCCTGACTGCGGACGACGCCTTTGTGCGAAAGTTTGCCGGTTGTCCGCCACAGCGCTGGGCCGATGCGGTACCCGGGCTAAAACGCCTGATCGGACACTGTGGCAGTGCGCGCCGACTGGAAGTGAAGGGGCCAATGACATTTGCGTTCGGTCGCACAGCCGAAGTGGCTTGGCGCCGGGCAAGTGGGCAGGAAGTTCGCCTGCGCTACGCAAATCGCGCACTGCCAAACTGGCATGCGGAAACCATCGCCCTGAACAGTCTCGACTACCTGCGCGAGGATAAAAAACTGACCTGGGGCAGCGGTGGCAGCAGCGGCTTTTCCTGGTGCCCGAGCCGCTGGCGCACACCGCAGCATCATTACTGCCTGCGCGCAGGCAGCCTGCGCCTGCCGCAGCCGACGGTGTTGAACTGGGCCGACGGATTGCAGTTTGCGACGCGGGAGGCTGTATTGAGCCAGGGCAGCCTGCTGGATCGCGCGGCGAAGAAAACACCGCAAAACCCGGTAACCGCGAACCAGCTGCGCATTGGCGATATCGCCTACGATGGCCGCGAGCGGCGCCTGGGGTTGCAAACACTCTCACTCGACGGCGTTTCCGGCTGTATTCCCGGGCAGTTGTGGCAAAGCCCGGATCAGTGCGTGCAGCTATCGCAGCTGCAGGCGCCGGAATCCTTCGCCCTGCGCTTCCCCGCGCGCAACCAGGGGGGCGGCTGGGGGCTCGACAGCGGCCCGTTGCAGCTCACCCGCCTGCAGCTGTTACCGAAACGGGAATCGGGCAAAGCACCGCGCAGGAAAACGTTCGACCTGCAGCAGCTGCAGTGGGCGCGGGCCGTACTTGGGCCGTCGGAGCCGGCGCAACAGTTGCAGGACTTCCGCTTACTGCGCCTGAACGGCTGCTTGCCCGGGCGCTGGCTGACGGCTAGTGACGATCCCGACAATAACCTCTGCGCGCAGGTAAACAACCTGCAGGGTGACGGTAATTTTTCCCTGCAGTCCGGCAGTGAACCCCATGTGATCCTGGGCGAGCTGCGCCTCGACCACCTTTTGCTGGCGGATCAGCTCGCAGCAGATCCGCAGCAACAGCAGGGACTGCTGCTGCGCCAGTTACAGCTTGCCAATGGGTTGTTTCGCTATCGGCAAAGTGCCGGCGACGGTGAAGAACCGTTGAGCCTGGGCGACTTTGATCGCTGGTTTGCCGCTGGCGGATCCGGTGAGGACGAGAGCGCGGAGGCAACGGCTGAAAAGGGGCTGCTGCCGGAGCCGCCATTGCCCGATACCGCGCCCGCGAGTGAAACCGGGGCGGATGAAGCTTTCTCTGCTTTTGCCGCAAGCACGATTGCCGAAGGCGAACTCGAGAAGCTGTCCCTGCTGTCCGTCGAGGGTTGCCTGCCCCAGACCTGGGGGCGGCTCGTTTATCGCGGCCGGGATCGCGCTCGCACTCCGGAGTGTTTCAGTGTTGCCAACCTGCGACAGCAGCAGCCGCTCAACGTGGTGGCGGCTTCCGGTATGGCGCCGGATGCCAGTAAAAAACGGCGCTTTCATTTTGATGCGGCGGCGCTCAGCCTCGAGCACGCCCGGGTATCCACTGCCGCCGGGGCGGAGCTGCTGGGGCTGGAGGGACTCGACCTGCCGAGTGGCGACCTCACATTTGCCACGAACCCGCTGCGGGCAAAAGTACGCCTGCCGGAATTCACCTTGCAACGCGCCCATGTTTGCCTGGCCACAGACCGGTGTCTCACCGCGGCCACGCTACACACGGGCAAACGGTTTGTACTCGACTATGACCGCGAGCGCTTCAGTACGGATTTCAACGACCTGGTGATCGCACAATTCGATCTGACCGGTGGCGAGGATGAGCTCACGGTACACGTGGACGCGCTGCAGAGCCTGCAGCTGAAAGTGCAGCTGCCCCGAGAGCAGGACTCACATGCCGACTGGCAGATGCAGAACCTGCAGGCAGAGTCCCTGCAGGTCTGCTGGCCGCAAGCGCAACAAGAACCGCGCGCCAGCGTTGCGCGCAGTGGCCAGCCTGCGGGGGACCTATGGCCCCGCTGTGCTACGGCGGAAAAGCTGCGCTCGCGCGGGCGAGGCCTGGAAGTGCAGCGCATTGCGCTGGCCACAGATACCGGCAGCGTCCCCCAACTGCAGATCGCCAATCTTGGCATCGACCGTGTGGGCATGGCGCAACACGGGCGCGGGCCGGTACAGCTGAACCTGCATGGGTTGAACGTGGCAGCGCTGGAAGGCTGCCTGCCGGAGGCCTGGGTGTCCCAAACCAACGTAGACGGTAAGCGGCGCCAGTGGGGCCGTTGTATTACCGGCGGTGATATTCACATGCCGGGGGATAACCTGGTCGCACTGGGAGCCAGTGCTGGTTCGGACAAAACACCGCTGGTGGATCTCGGCGAGGCGCGGGTAAAAGGGGTGGCGCTGCGCACCGCTTCTGGCGAAACCCGGGCGAGCCTTGAACTCCTGTCGTGGCGGGCACTGCGCTGGCCCGGCGGCCGGATGCTGGATGTCACCGATCTGGCGGTGCAGCAGTTTTCCGGGTGCCTGCCGGCAAACCCGGCGCAGGCCGACCTTGGCGGGCCGCTCTGCGGGCAACTGGCCCGCCTTGCGGTGCCGGGACGCCAGCAACTGGTGTTGGGCCCGACCCTGAGCGCCAGTGGCCACCTCGAACTGCAGGGCCTGGTAGCGACGCGCGGCGGCCGGCAACAAATTGCGGTAGGGAGCCTGGACGTTGTTGGGCTGGTTGTGGATCGCGAGCGATTGACCCTGAAGACCGGGGAAATCAACCGCGTCAGTGGCTGCCTGCCAGGATTCAACCTCGGGAAAAAAATGGTGTCGCCCTGCGTCGAACTCGATCGCGTGACCATGGACAGCGAGCACCAATTAAAACTTGCGGCTTCAGCTACTGGCGCGCAAGCGCGGCAATTGCGCAATGTGCGCATCGAGGGCGTGCGCGTGCGCGATGGCGCAGGTTCCGCGAGTGGCGCGCAAGAGCTAATGCTGGCAGAGCGCGTGAGCGCGGATCTACTGGCGCTCGGCGGCAGGAAAATAGAGGTGCAAAACCTGCGGCTGGAAAGCGTCCGCGGCTGTCTTCCCGAGGGCCACTTTGCCAAAGTACATCACTGTGTGGAACTCGCCGCCGCTGAAACTTCGGGTAACTACCGAATGGATGAGCGGGCACTGGCGCTGAGGGATGTTCAGCTTGCAGAACTGGTGGTGAACGATAGCGCTGGATCCGGATTTCTGCAGGCGGCGCAGACCTATGTTTCGCAACTGCAGCTGGTAAAAAACCGTGTGAGTTTTGCATCACTGGATATGGGTAGCAGCAAGCTGTTTCGCCGCCGGGAGAATGCACAGGACTTCAGCAAGCGGCAGTGGAATACCGAAACAGAGCGCCTGCTGGTTAATCAGTTCCAGTACGACTGGGCAGCCCGGCAGCTAGAGATTGATACGATTGAACTGGTACGCCCTCAAAGTATGGTCGCGCGCGGCCGCACCGGGGATTATGGCGCCTGGGAATTTCTGCGCGGCGAGGAAGGGGCAAGCCAACCGCGCTACCGGCGCGGTGACAGGAGCCGCGAAACCAGCCGCTTTCATTACCGCATCCGGCAGCTGGTAGTCGACGAAGGACACTTCCTGTGGCTCGACGATTACCACGAGCAGTCTGCGCACCTGCCGCTGCAGCATATCAACATGCTGATGCGCAACCTCAGCAGCCACGCGGAAGATGCGCCGGCGCTGGTGTTACTGAATGCGCACCCCGGCAATATCGGTGACCTGCAACTGGCGGGTACCCTGGATCTGAAATCCGACGGCCGCTGGGATGCCTGCCTGCTGGGCTATGTGGTGGCCGCCAACCTGATCCCGGCAACCCCGTATATGGCAAAACTCCTCGGATATAAAATTCTGCAGGGGCAGCTGGATGCGACGCTGAATGTCGGGGTCGACAGTAATGATGTCGACGCCGAAGCGAATATGATCCTGAATAAAATCAAGGTTCGCCGGGTCAGGGAAAGTGACCAGCTCAACGTTGAGCGCAGCATCATTCCCCTGAGCCTGGCGTTGGCGCTGTTGAAAGATGGCAATGGCGATGTCCAGTTCAAAATGCCTGTGACCGGCGACCTGTTCGATCCGAAATTCAGTTTCAGTTATATCTTCAGCGACCTGCTGCAGCGCGCCATTCTCGAAGCGCTATTTGCCTACTTCACCCCCGTGGGTGTTTACAGCCTGGCGAAACTCGCATGGGCGCGGTTCCGCGCGGTGGAATTTGACCCGGTTCTTTTCCGCCCCGGCAGCACCGAGCTGGATCCTCGGGCCAGGGTAGATCTCACCGCAAACGTCACTTTGATGCGCGACAACCCGAAAGCGCGGCCGGGCATTTGCGGTGTCGCCACTGTGCGCGACATGCGCGCGCGGTTCCCGCAGGCAGTGGCTGCACACAGTGACAGCCGAGAGGCCAGCCGTGAATTTTTCCGCAATCCACCCAAGGAAATCCGCGATGAACTGATCGAGCTGGCGCTCGAGCGCGGTCGGGAAGTGCAGAAGTATCTCATCGAGGCCGGCCTGGATGCGCAGGATTTTATCCAGTGCGCCCCGGACTACATCGGTACCGATTTCGACGAGCCACGGGTGGAAATTTCCAACTGAAAACGGAGTGAAAACCATGGGGAAAAATCTCGCGCACAAGCTGATCGAGCAACACCTGGTGAGCGGCACCATGCAGCCGGGGGAAGAAATCCTGCTCAAGATCGACCAGACCCTGACCCAGGACGCGACCGGCACCATGGTGATGCTGGAGTTCGAGGCACTGGGTCTGCCGAAAGTGAAAACCGAGCTCTCGGCTCAGTATGTGGATCACAACCTGATCCAGGCCGATTTCAAAAATGCCGATGATCACCTGTTCCTGCGCAGTGCCTGTCGCAAATGGGGCCTGTGGTTTTCGCGACCGGGCAATGGCATCAGTCATGCCGTGCATATGGCGTGTTTTGGTATTCCGGGCAAGACCCTGCTGGGATCCGACAGCCACACCTGTGCCGCTGGATCTCTGGGCATGCTGGCGATGGGCGCCGGGGGCCTGCAGGTGGCCTTGGCGATGGCCGGCCTGCCATTCTCGTTGACCATGCCGGAAGTCATCGGCGTGGAAGTTACCGGCAAACTGTCGCCCTGGGTGAGCGCCAAGGATGTGATTCTGGAAATGCTGCGCCGCTACGACGTCAAAGGCGGCGTGAATAAAATCTTTGAATACTATGGCCCGGGACTGGACAACCTCAGTGCGATGGATCGCCACGTGATTGCCAATATGGGGCAGGAAATGGGCGCGACCGCCAGCGTCTTTCCCGCTGACGACAAAGTGCGGGAATTTTTGCAGCAGCAGGGACGCGCGCGGGACTTTGTCGCGCAGCACGCCGATGACGGTGCGACATACGATGCGCAGGACAGTATCGACCTGTCGCAGATAGAGCCGATGATCGCTTGCCCTTCCAGTCCCGGCAATGTGGTGCGGGTGCGGGAAGTGGCCGGCAAGCCCATCTACCAGAGTTACATTGGTTCCTCTGCGAATCCGGGGCTGCGGGATTTTGTCATCCCCGCCAGAATGGTGGAAGGGCGTGAAGTTCCGCAGGAAATTTCCCTGGATATCAACCCGAGCAGCCGTCAGTTGCTGGAAGCGTTGAGCAGCAGTGGCGACCTGAACCGGCTGTTACAGGCCGGCGCGCGCCTGCACCAGACCGGATGCAATGGCTGCATCGGTATGGGCCAGGCGCCGGCCAGTGGGCGTATCAGCCTGCGCACGGTGCCGCGGAATTTTCCCGGCCGCTCCGGGACCAAAGAGGATCAGGTTTACCTGTGCAGTCCGGAGACCGCCACCGCCAGTGCCCTGTTTGGAAAAATCACGGACCCGCGCGATATGGACATGGACTATCCCGCGTTCAGCGAGCCGGAAACCCTGCAGGATATGCGCCCAATGCTGCTGGCACCGCAGGAAATCCCGGTTGCGGTGGAGCTGGAGAAAGGCCCGAATATCCAGCCGTTACCGGAGTTCGAGGCGCTGCCGGAAGCGCTCTCCGGGCCGATTTTGCTCAAGGCCGGTGACAATGTGTCTACCGATGAAATACTTCCCGCCGGCACAGACATACTGCCGTTGCGTTCCAACATTCCGGCAATCAGCCACTACACCTTCTGCCGCATTGACGACACCTTCTATCAGCGCGCCAAACAACTGGATGGCGACAGCTTTGTGATCGGTGGTGAAAACTACGGCCAGGGTTCCAGCCGCGAGCATGCCGCCATTGCCCCACGCTACCTGGGGGTGCGTGCGGTGATTGCGGTTTCCATGGCGCGCATCCATCGGCGCAACCTGATCAATTTCGGCATAGTGCCGCTGCTGTTCCGCAGTGCCGATGACCTGGCGCAACTGGAGCAGGGAGACACACTTTCGCTGACTGACTTGCCCAACCAGCTGAAGAATGGCCGCGCGGTGACGGTGACCACCGGCGCCGGCAAAACGCTGGAGGTGACGCACAATATGAGTGCCGAAGAAGTGGCGACGGTCATCGCCGGCGGCCTGATCAACAAGGTGCGCGAACAGGACCTTGGTGATTAGCCGGTAGCAAGCCGGCCGCGGCGCTAGGCATCCCGGTGTTAGATGTACCGGTGTAAGTTATCCCGGCGTATGCAGCCGATCCAGCCGCAGCCGCTCCCGCCCGTCAAACAGCCGGCGCGCGCACAGCGCCACCGCCGCGAAAGTGCCAAAGCCGGTGCCGGCGGCGATGGTGAACATGATCAGGATCTGGTACTTCACCGCCAGCGCCGGTGGGGTGCCGGCGAGTATCTGGCCGGTCATCATTCCCGGCAGCGAGACAATGCCCGCGGCGGCCATGGCGTTGATGATCGGGGTGAGCCCGGCACGCATGGCTTCGTGGTGAAAATCCCTGATCGCGCGAAACCAGGGTTCGCCAAGCATCAGGCGGTTTTCGATCATGTCCCGCGAGCGCCGTGCACTCTCAGTCAATCTGTCCAGCCCGAGGGCGATGCCGGTCATGGTATTGCCGAGCAGCATGCCTAAAAGGGGGATCGCATATTGCGGCTCGTACCAGGGGGTGGGGCTGATCACTGCGACCAGTGTCAGGATGGTGACCGCAAACGCAGAGATAAACATCGACAGGGTACCGATGCCAAAGCTCCAGCCTCCGCGCAGTCGGTATTTTTGCCGCGCCACCACTTCGCGACCGGCGAGCAGCAGCATGGCGAGGCTCATGAGGACAACCCAGTGCAGGCTGCCCGCGGCAAACAGGGCCTCGAGGACCAGCCCCACCAGCGTGAGCTGGATGGCGGTGCGGGTGGCGGCAATCAGCAGGGACTTGCCCACGCCCAGGCGCGCGGCAAAGGTGCAGAAGGCGAGCGCAATCACCAGCAGGGCTGCCAGTGCCAGCTGCCACCAGGAGAGGGCAATGATATTCACCGCGACACCTCCACCGGTTCAATGCCGGCGCCGTTGATGCGGAAATGGCGATCGGCCACCCGTGCAATCTGGTCTTCATGGTGCGCGACCCAGAGCGTCGGCAGGCTGCGCTCACGAATCTGATCGCACAGCCACGCTTCCACTTTGGCGGTACTGTCCTTGTCCAGGTTGGCGGTGGGTTCGTCCAGCAGCACGGCGGAGGGTTCAAGGGACAGCGCCCGCACCAGAGCCAGACGCTGTTTTTCGCCGGAGGACAAGCGGGACACCGGCCACTGCAATACATCTCCTTCCAGCCCGACTTTACTCAGCGCGGGCGCTGCGGCGTCACCCAGGTGCTCGCCAACCGTGTCGTACCACCAGGCACTTGCGGCCGGCACCATCATCACTTTGCCGCGCCACAGATGGGCGGGCAGGGTATCCTGGTCACTGTCGCCCAGGCTCACCCGGCCGCCGTGGGGATCCAGATCCGCAATGGCACGCAACAGGCGGCTTTTGCCGCAGCCAGAGGGGCCGGACAGGCAGACGATCTCCCCCGGCGCTATCGCCAGGTTGATATTTTCCAGTGCGCCGATGGACAGACCGGATAGTGTAAGTTTCCCCAATGCCTGTTCCTGTTTTTTTACGGCCCATTTTTTAACGGCCCACTTTTTTACCGCTTTTACGTCACCTGGCCGAACTGGCCAATGCCCTTTGCCATGAGCGCTGCGCACAGGGCCATGCCGATGATGGCGGTCAGTTCAGTATGCACGATGATACGCATCCAGCGCCGCTTGCGATCATCCAGTTGCGGAATCTGCTGCTGACGGACGGCCTTGCCCCAGCGCAGGAACTGAATGGTGGGATAAATGGAAAGGAGCGCGGCAATGAAAAACAGCGTGAGTTTTGCGTGAAAGGCACCGTTGTGGAAATAGTAGCCTGGGCCCTTCTCGAAAAAGAACACCCGCAGCAGCCCGAGCACCAGAAGCGCAACTGCAGAGACTCCGAGAATGCGGTCGACGACTCGCAGCTTGCGTGCGCTCGGTAACGTCAATGGCTGGCCAAGCAGCACCAGTTGCATGGTGAGTACGGTGGTCATGGCCAGGAAGGCCAGGTGGTGCAGGAAAGCGAATAGTGCGGGCATCCAGGTCTCCCGATTGATGGGGTGTGTCGTTGGCGTGCGCAGGACGTTAGCATATCTGATGTTAAGGTTGATGAAGTGTGCGGCAGCGGCGGGTGGCCGCTACCGCACAGCCTTGCGTCTTTGGTGGATGAAAAGTGAGCGGAAATGGCCTTGTAGAAGGCCTCTCTCGTGAGATTACTTCCGCCCACTTTGAACCGGCCGCGATTCGCCGCCATAATCCTCCCCCTCTTAACGAACAAAATAACGAGACTCTCGCAGTATGACTGAGCCCTCTGTCTACGAAGCGTCAGAACGCCAGCATCTGGCGGAATACACCGAGAAAGCGTACCTGGACTACTCCATGTACGTGATCCTGGATCGCGCTCTGCCCAATATCGGTGATGGCCTGAAGCCAGTACAGCGCCGCATCGTCTACGCCATGAGCGAGCTGGGCCTGAAGAACACCGCCAAATACAAGAAGTCTGCCCGTACCGTGGGTGACGTGATTGGTAAATACCATCCGCACGGCGACAGCGCCGTGTATGAGGCAATGGTGTTGATGGCGCAGCCCTTCAGCTACCGCTATCCGCTGGTGGATGGCCAGGGTAACTGGGGCTCCCCGGACGATCCCAAATCCTTCGCCGCAATGCGTTATACCGAATCGCGCATGGGCAAGTATTCCGAGGTGCTGCTGTCGGAGCTCGGTCAGGGCACAGTCGACTGGCAGCCGAACTTCGACGGCACCATGGATGAGCCAGCGGTGTTGCCGGCGCGGGTGCCGAATATCCTGCTGAACGGTACCACCGGTATTGCGGTGGGTATGGCAACCGACATCCCGCCGCACAACCTGCGCGAAGTCGTGGATGCCACGGTGCACCTGCTGGAAAACCCCAAGGCGACGGTTTCCGAACTGTGCGAATTCATCCAGGGCCCGGATATGCCCACCGAGGCGGAGATCATTTCGCCCCGCGCCGACCTGCAGAAAATGTACGAGACCGGCAAGGGCTCGGTAAAAATGCGCGCGGTATGGACCAGGGAAGATGGCGATATCGTTATCACCGCACTGCCCTACCAGGCCAGCGGCTCCAAGGTGCTGGAGCAGATCGCCGCGCAGATGCAGGCGAAGAAGCTGCCGATGGTGGCCGACCTGCGCGACGAGTCCGATCACGAGAACCCCACCCGCCTGGTGGTCGTGCCCAAGTCCAACCGCGTGGATCTGGATCAGGTGATGAACCACCTGTTCGCCACCACGGACCTGGAGAAGAGCTACCGGGTCAACCTCAACATGATCGGCATCGACGGCCGCCCGCAGGTGAAGTCCCTCGACAAGATCCTGAGCGAGTGGCTGAGTTTCCGTACGGTTACCACAAGACGCCGCCTGCAGTTCCGCCTCGACAAGGTCGAGAAGCGCCTGCACCTGTTGGCCGGTTTGTTGATCGCCTTCCTCAACATTGATGAAGTGATCGAGATCATCCGCACCCACGAAGAGCCCAAACAAGAATTAATGAGGCGCTTCGAGCTGAGTGACGTGCAGGCGGAATACGTCCTCGAAACCAAGTTGCGGCAGTTGGCCCGTCTCGAGGAAATGAAGATCCGCGGCGAGCAGGCCGAGCTGGAAAAAGAGCGCAAAATGCTTACCCAGACCCTGGAAAGTGCGCGCCGCCTGAAGACCCTGATCAAGAAAGAGCTGCTGGAAGCCGCGGACGAGTTCGGCGATGACCGTCGCTCGCCCATCGTCGAGCGCGAGGAAGCCCGGGCGTTCAGCGAAACGGACCTGCTCACCAGCGACCCGATCACCGTGGTGCTGTCGGACAAGGGCTGGATCCGCCAGGCCAAGGGTCACGATATCGACCCGACCTCACTGAGCTACAAGGCCGGTGACAGCTTCAAGTACGCGGCCCGCGGCAAGAGCAACCAGATGGCGCTGCTGCTGGACAGTACCGGGCGCAGCTACGCCATCGCCTCCCACTCGCTGCCGTCGGCACGCGGGCAGGGCGAGCCACTGTCCGGCCGCATCAACCCGCCCTCCGGAGCCACCTTTGAGGGGCTGCTGATGGGCAATGACGACCAGAAAGTGCTGCTGGCCAGCGATGCCGGTTACGGCTTTATCGCCACGTACGCCGACCTGCAGTCGCGCAACAAGGCGGGCAAGGCGATGCTGTCGCTGCCGAAAAACGCCCGCGTGCTGCCGCCGCAGGAAATCGAGAACCCGGATACCGCGCTGCTGGCGGCGGTTACCAGTGAAGGACGCATGCTGGTATTCCCGGTAACCGAACTGCCGGAGCTGTCCAAGGGCAAGGGCAACAAGATCATCAATATCCCATCGGCCCGCGCCGCCAGCCGCGAGGAAATCGTGGTCGGTATCGCAGTACTGGAGGGCGATGACCAGTTGCTGATCCACGCCGGCAAGCGCCACACCAAGATCAAGATCGCGGAGCTGGAGCATTACCAGGGTGAGCGCGGTCGCCGCGGCAACAAATTGCCGCGCGGCTTCCAGAAAGTGGACAAGGTGGAAGTGCAGAGGAAGTAGTACTTTTTCCAGAGTCGACCCGCTCCGGTGGGCACTCCGCCGGAGCAAAAAAAAGGGCAGCCAATGGGCTGCCCTTTTTTGTTGTCGCGAATGTTGTTGCGACTTAAGCGCTTCAGCAATCAGGCCGGTTCGGTTTCCGCCTGCTTGGCTGCGCGCGGTGCCTCGGTGGCGGTCTCGATAGGCTGACCGGCAGCGGGCGCAGCTGCACTGTTATCCACAGCCGGCTTGGCCGCCAGGTTGTCGATACGCAGCAGCCAGGCAATCGCCGGTACCAGCATCAGGGCGCCGAGCATATTCCACAGGAACATGAAGGTCAGCAGCAGGCCCATGTCCGCCTGGAACTTGATCGGCGAGAACACCCAGGTGGCGACACCGATGGCCAGGGTCACGCCGGTAAACGCCACCGCCTTGCCGGTCTGGTGCAGGGTGTAGGCGTAGGACTCGATCAGGTTTTTACCGTCCGCCAGGGCCTCGCGCACCTTGGTGAAGATGTAGATGCCGTAATCGACACCGATACCCACGCCGAGGGCGATCACCGGCAGGGTTGCGACCTTGACGCCGATACCCATCAGCGCCATCAGCGCCTGGCCGAGCAGCGAGGTGAGCATCAGCGGTACCACCACTGCGAGTACGATACGCGGCGAGCGGAAGGTGAGCAGGCACAGGGCGATCACCACGCCGTAGACCCAGATCAGCATTTCAACCTGGGCGTCTTCGATCACGTCGTTGGTCGCGGCTTCGATACCGGAATTACCGGCGGCCAGCAGGAACTCCACCGAGTCGGGGGTGTGCTGGGCCTTGAATGCCTGCACGGCTGCCACCACCCGCTCCAGGGTTTCCGCCTTGTGGTCGTTCAGGAATACCAGCACCGGCGCCATGCTGCAGTCGGCATTGATCAGCCCGGGCGGGGCCTTGCCCACGGAGGCGTTGGTGATGAACTGGTTGCGGTTCAGGCCGTACCACTTGAGCGAGCCTTCGTTCATGCCGAAGTTGCCGAACTTGGATACGTCAGCCACGGATGAAACCTTCTGCACGCCGGGCACATTGCCCATGTGCGCGGCCAGCTGATCCAGCCACACCAGGTTTTCATAGGCGACGCACTGCTCGGCACTGGTCTTCGCCATCACCACGAACACATCGGTGCTGGTGCTGTAATTGTTCACCAGGTAGGCGTTATCGCGGTTATAGCGGGAATCCGGGCGCAGTTCCGGGGCGCCGGCGTCGAGGTCGCCGATCTTCATGAACTGCGCGTAGTAGGCGCCGGCACCACACAGAACCAGGGCGATGGCCAGGATGGCCTTGGCCTGCTGCGGACGTGCAAAGCGCGCGAACAGGCGCTCCACCAGCGAGGCCTGATCCTGGCGCGCACGCGCATAAGCGAGGCCGCGCGCGGAAACGCCCACGTAGCTGGAAATGATCGGCAGTGCCACCAGGTTGGTCACGATGATCACCGCCACACCGATACTGGCGGCGATCGCCAGCTCGCGGATTACGCCGATGTCGATCACCATCAGGGTGGTGAAGCCGATGGCGTCACTGACCAGTGCGGTGATCCCGGCGAGGTATAGCGAGCGGAACGCGAGGCGCGCAGCGCTCACTTTGTCCGCGCCCTGCACCGTGTTGTGCATCACCGCGCTGATGATCTGCACCCCGTGGCTGACGCCGATGGCAAACACCAGGAACGGCACCAGCATGGAGTAGGGGTTGATGCCGTAGCCCAGCAGGTTGAGTACGCCGAGCTGGCAGAATACCGCGAAGATCGAGCAGGCCAGCACGGTAAAGGTGCTGCGCAGGCAGCGGGAGTAGAGCCACAGCAGGGCAAAGGTGATGAGTACTGCGAGCACGAAGAACATCACCACCTGCACGGCGCCGTCGATCAGGTCGCCGATCACCTTGGCGAAGCCGACGATACGGATCTGCACCTGGTCGCTGCTGTACTTGTCGCGCACGTTCTGTTCCAGGAAGTCGGACAGCTCGCGGTAGTCCAGCGGCTTGCCAGTTTCCGGGTTCACATCCTGCAGCGGCGCCAGCACGATCGCGGAGCGGAAGTCGTTGCCGACGAGTACGCCCACCTGGCCGGACTTGAATACGTTTTCCTTCACGCGCGCGACCATCTTCTCGGAGCCGTCGTAGCCATTCGGGATTACCGCACCGCCGACGAAACCTTCCTCGGTCACTTCCTGCCAGCGCACGTTGGGTGTCCACAGGGATTTCAGGCCGTCGCGGCTTACGCCCGGCACATAGAACACCTCATCGGTGACCTGCTTGAGTACTTCCTGAAATTCCGGGGTGAAGATATCCCCCTCTTTGCTTTCCACCACGATACGCACCACGTTGCCGAGGTCGGCAAGCTCCTGGCGGTAGTCCATGTAGTTGTTGATGAACTCGTGGTTGCCGGGAATCATGTTGGTGAAGCTGGCTTCCGGGCGCACCTGCAGCCCCTGCCAGGTCAGTACCAGCAACAGCAGGGTGAGTACGGTCAGTACCAGCGGGCGGCGGCCGAAGACCGCGGCTTCGCAGGCGCGCTCCACGCGGGAGGTCGGGGCGCTGGTGTTGTTTGTGGATGATTGGGTCACTTGCTGTTACCTCGCTTCATGTCCCAGGCAGTTACGCCAAACTGGCCCGCCAGAATCAATTGCCCGTCCTGTGCGGCTACAGCGGAGAAGGCTGCGCCGGACGGGTGCTTGCGCACGGTGATGGCATCGGGCTGCGCGACCGGGAAACTGGCGACGATACCGCCGTGGCCGACCAGCACTGCCTGTCCGTCCGCATCGATGGTGCCGCCGAGGAAGCTGGCACCGGCATTCACCTTCTGGTGCTGCCAGTTGTCACCGCCATCACTGGATACCAGTACATGGCCCTGCAGGCCGAAGGCCACCAGGTTGGCCGCCCGGGTGGCAATGCCGAACAGGCTGCCGTCGTAGGGCAGATCCAGCGCCTGCCAGCTGTCGCCGCTGTCGCGGGACACGAAACCGAGGCCGCTCTCGCCGACGATGAACAGACTGCCGTCGTCAGCGCGGGTGATGGCGTTCAGGTGAAAGCGATCGGGATTGTCGAGACTGGCGCTGTGCAGTTGCCAGCTGCTGCCCGCGTCGTCACTGCGCAGCAGGGTGCCGTAGGCGCCCACGGCGAACAGGCGCTTGCCACCGGCGGAGACGATATCCAGCAGCGGCTTGTTTGGCCCGGTTTCCAGTTCAGCCCGGGTGTCTTCGAGGTTGAATTCGAGCTCTTCGAGCTGGTACTCCAGCTCGCCGATATCGGCATCATCTGGCGCACTGTCAATGGTCTCCTGCAGTTGCTCGCGGCGGCTATCCAGGGCGGCGATCTGCAGGCGGGTCAGGTCGTAGCCATCGAAGGCTTTCTGCCATACACCACCGGGCGCGCGGCGCAGGATCGCGGCGTCGTGCCCTACCGCGACCGCGCTGCCGTCAGGGAGTACCGTGACCGCCGTCAGTCCTACGCTCACCGGGGAATCCAGCTGCTGCCACTGGCCGTTGGCCTGCCATTGCAACAGCAGACCGCGTTCCCCGGTCACCAGGTAGCCGTTGTCAAAAGGATGCAGGTTGGTAAGAACACTCTGGGCCGCGCGGGTCGTTTGCAGGGCGGGAGTTTGTAGCAGTTCTACTTTGGCACTCGCCAGCAGGGGCTGGGAGGCAATCAGCGCCGGCAGCAAGAGCCGGGGCATGAAGAGTCGGGAAAGTCTCATAAGTCGCTTGCGTCTGCTTATTATTCGGCCACTGGATTATCTGGCAGCACCTGCGCGACTCGATATGTCATACGCGCCAATTCATTATCCAAACCCGCACCGGTGTTCGTGGCCCTTTCCCTGGCGGCCGCCGCTGGCGAATGGTGAACGAATGGTCGCGGATCGCAGGTTGCGCCGGGGGTGAACCCGGCCCGGCGCCGGGTCAGCTTTCCAAGCAGCCTGGTAGATTTAGTTACAGCATGTGCAGCGGAGTTCTTGTTAGACTTCCGTCCCAATTTGACGCTGGTGCGGTTTACCAGTGTTACCGGAGCTGATATCGGGTGATGAAGTGAACATTGAACATGCGGTCATAAGTGGCTGGCTGATACCTTTTATCCGGATCATGCAGTCCTGCAATATCAATATCGAGGCTGCGCTGGCTGCCTGCGATATCGATATGGATGAGGTTGGGGATCGTGAGTCCAGGATCACCCTCGCCAAACTGATCCGGCTGCTCAACTACGCCAGCGAACGTGCGCCGGGCGAGGACCTGCGCGTGCGGCTGGCGGAGAACTTCCACCCCAGCATGCTGCATGTACTGGGCTACGCCATGATGTCGGCGGAAACGCTGCAAGACAGCCTCGATTACATCGTGCGCTACCGCCGCATCGTGTCGAGCCTGTGTAATGTGCGCCTGAACGAGGTGCCGGGGGGCGTCGAGTTCAGTATTCGCCCGGTGCGTATTGAGCAACGCATTGTGCCCGGGCTCGGGCTGCGCGAGGCTGAGGTTTTTCTCGCATCGCTGGTCAAGTTCGCCCGTGACCTGGTGCAGACGGATCTGACACCGCTTTGCGTCTTCCTGGAAGCGGAGGCACCCCTGGCTGAACCCGATGCACTGCAGGCATTTTTCAACTGTGAGGTGCATTACGGTCACCCGCACAACGCCCTGGTTTTCCGCCGCGAGCATGCCACACGCAAGTTGTTCACCCACAACCCGCTAATCGCCCGCAATCACGAGATCATGCTGGATGAGTTCCTGTCCCGCGTGGACAAGAATGACCTGGTCAACCTGGTTCGCTGCAAGATCTATGATTACCTGCCGGGCAATACGCCGGCGCAGGGGGATGTGGCGGAAGTACTGGGGATGAGCCTGCGCAACCTGCAGCGTCGGCTGAGTGAGCAGGGCACCAGTTACAAGGAAATCCTCGAGAGCACGCGCAAGAAACTGGCGATCAATTACCTGGAGCAGCCCCACCTGTCGCTGGGTGAAATCGGCTACCTGGTGGGATTTGCGTCGGTGACCAATTTCAATCGCGCATTCAAACGCTGGACCGGGCTGACCCCCGGTGACTTCCGGGACAAGCAGCCGGCAACTCAGCTGAACTGAGTCCGGTTCCGCGCTTCCCGTATTTTCCCCCTGGTATCCCTGCTTCCCGCGATCCGGTCTCCCCGAGAGGCCGGTTCCACCTGTGTGTTTGATGCGCAGGGCGCGCAAAGTATGACCGTTTTGCGCCGCCGGCCAGTTGGTGCCTTTACCTGTCTTTCCATTATCTCTGCACCCCGCTTTTGGCGATTTAGGCGCGTGCGGATAAAAAGTTGGCGTACTGCGCAAATGGAATGGGATCGACCGTTCCAGCTTTACGTGTCAAGTTTTCCCCCACGTATGGGAGAGAGCATCTATGCCGAAAACAATAAAGTTATCCAGTTTCAAACCCGCCCTGATTGCCCTGGCAATCGGCGCCGCAGTCGCACCGGCCCAAGCAGCCGAATTCTACTTTGGTGACGATGATGGCATTGCGCTGCGCGTCACTTCCCAGCTGGACGTGGGCGCAAGCTGGCGCGTGGAAGAGGCCGATCCGTATTTTATCGGTTCCCTCAACGGCGGCACCGGCTTCACCAGCACCACCGATGACGGCAACCTGAACTTCGAGAAAGGCGAGACCTTCTCCAAGATCATCAAGGGCGTACACGATATCGAACTGTCGAAAGACAACTTCGGCGTATTCATGCGCGTGAAGTACTGGTACGACAAAGAGTTGGAAGACGAAAACCGTGCGCACGGTACCAACTCCAATAACTACGCGGCCGGTGCGCCGCTGTCCGACGAAGGTTTTTCCGAATTTGCCAAATTCTCCGGCGTCGCGCTGCTGGATGCCTACACCTACCTGGACACCAATATTGCCGAGATGCCGCTCAGCCTGCGCCTGGGCCGCCAGGTATTGAGCTGGGGTGAGAGCACCTTTATCCAGGGCGGTATCAATGCCATCAACCCGGTGGATGTGAGCGCATTCCGCCGCCCGGGCGCCGAACTGAAGGAAGGCCTGTTGCCGGTTGGCATGGCGTACTTCAATGCGGGCGTGACCGAAAACCTGAGCATTGAAGGTTTCTACCAGTACGAGTGGGAAAAGACCCAGATCGAGGGCTGTGGTACCTACTTCTCCAACGCCGACTATGCGGCGGATGGCTGTGATCGCGTGACTATCTTCAAGTCGGATGCAGTGGCGGTACAAACGGGCTACTACGCGCAGCGCCAGGCGGATATGGAGCCGGAAGACGGTGGCCAGTACGGCTTTGCCGCGCGCTATTACGCTGCAGAGCTGAACGACACCGAGTTCGGTGCCTACTTCATGAATATCCACTCGCGCGTGCCCTACGTCAGTGCAATTCGCACCGCGATTCCGGCCGCCGGCGTAGATCAGATATTCATTCCCGAATCCCTGGATCCCACCGGCGGCATGCTGTCGGCGCTGAATCCGAGTTACGTTGTAGACTTCCCCGAAGACCTGAAAGTGTACGGCCTGAGCTTCGCCACCAACGTGGCAGGTGTCGCACTGTCCGGCGAAATCTCCTACAAGCCGGATACCCCGCTGCAGATCAACGGCTCCGATGTTCTGAATGGCGCACTGACGGAGAGCCCGATCTTTGCGTATACCAACCGCGTGAACGAAGTGGGCTACGGCGAAATCGTTCAGGGCTACGACACCTTTGATCAGACCCAGCTGCAGGTTACCGCGATCAAGTTCTTCGACCGCGTACTGGGCGCCTCGCGCCTGGCGCTGATCGGTGAAGTGGGTGTGTCCATGCTGGACGGCGTGGAAGACTCTGACCAGCGCTACGGCCGCAACACCGTGTTTGGCCTCGGTGATTTCACCGTGGCCAATGGCGCCACCTGTAGCGATCTGGTGGCGATGGGCGAACGGATCGACGGCGACTGCCGAGCCGATGGTTTCGTCACCGATACCGCCTGGGGTTATCGCGCGCGCGCCGCGCTGGAGTACCCGAACGTATTTGCCGGTATTTCCCTGAACCCGACCCTGGCCTGGTCCCACGACGTGGACGGTTACTCTGCGGAGCCGGGGCAGCAGTTCAACGAAGGTGCCAAGTCCCTCGGCCTGTCCGTGGAAGCGGTGTACAAGATGAAGTACAGCGCGGCGCTGGGTTACACCGCATTTGACGGCGGCAGCCACAACATTCTGGAAGACAAGGACTTCGTGTCCCTGAGCTTCAAAGTTTCCTACTAAGAGGTAGTGACATGAAACAGACAATCAACAAGAAAATGACCGCAGCGGCGCTGCTGCTGGTGTCTCTGATGGGCGGCAACGCGTTCGCCAAGGTTTCCGAACAGGATGCGGCCAAACTGGGTGATTCCCTGACGCCGCTGGGTGCGGTGAAGGCGGGCAATGCCGACGGCACCATCCCGGCGTGGACCGGCGGACTGATCAGCGGCGGTGAAGTGGCGAAGGGCAACAGCGATCCCGGTCGCCCGGTGAACCCGTTCCCGGAGGACAAGCCGCTGTTCGAAATCACCAATGCCAACCTGGACCAGTACAAAGACAAACTGAGCCCGGGCCAGATTGCGATGTTCAAGAAGTACCCGGAATACCGCATGCCGGTGTACCAGACCCGCCGTACTGCTGCTTACCCGGAGTCCCTGTACGACGTGGTGAAGAAAAACGCCGTGAATGCCGAGCTGGTTTCCGGCGGCAATGGCGTGACCAACTTTGACACCGTGATTCCCTTCCCGATGCCGGAAAGCGCGCTGGAAGTGGTGTGGAACCACATCACCCGCTACCGCGGCGGCTCCGCGATTCGCAACACCACCGCGATTCCGGTGCAGACTGACGGCTCCTTCGTGCCGGTCAAGTTCACCGATCAGCTGGTGTGGCCGGAGTTCCTGGAGGGCGGCCGTGACGAGAAGGGTGACGACAACGTGCTGTTCTACTACCTGCAGCAGATCACTGCGCCGGCACGCCTGACCGGTACCGCGCTGCTGGTACACGAAACCGTGGACCAGGTGAAGGAAGCCCGCCGTGCATGGGTGTACAACGCGGGCCAGCGCCGCGTGCGCCGCGCGCCGAACGTGGCCTACGACGGCCCGGCAGAAGGCGTTGACGGACTGCGCACCGCCGACAACCTGGATATGTACAACGGTGCACCGGACAAGTACGACTGGAAACTCATCGGCAAGAAAGAAATGTACATCCCGTACAACGACTACAAGCTGATGGACACCTCGCTGAGCTACGACGACATCGTGCAGCCCGGCTACCTGAACCCGGAGTACCTGCGCTACGAACTGCACCGCGTGTGGGTGGTGGAAGCGACCCTGAAAGAGGGCGAGCGCCACATCTATGCCAAGCGCACCATGTACCTGGACGAAGATACCTGGGGCGTATCGGTTGTGGATCACTACGACGGTCGCGGCAACCTGTGGCGCGTGGGTGAGGGCCACAATGTGATGTTCTACGATGTGGGCACTCCGTGGATGTCCGCCGAGGTCTTCCACGACCTGGATTCCGGCCGCTACCTGGTGACCGGCCTCGCCAACGAAGAGCCGAAGTTCATGGAGTGGGGCAGCGAAGTGAACCGCCGTGACTTCTCTTCTGCAGCACTGCGCCGTATCGGTCGCTGATCCGGGGCGCTGACCCGGACAACTCCCCAGATAGAAAAGGGCCGGCTTTGCCGGCCCTTTTTTTTATGTCCCTGGCCCACCCTCAATGCCCCCTAGATGCCCGATCCGCCCGGCGCCAGCCGGCGCACTTGCGAAATTCATAAGCAAGCTTACAATAAGCGCCCTTAAAACAAGCCTGACAATAAAGTTGTTCTGTGAATAAAACTGATGCCACCGCGCAGCTGGGGTTCGAACTCCACGGTGCTGCGCGCCTGTTAAAACGCAATTTCGACCGCAAGGCGAAGTCCCACGGACTCACCCGCTCCCGCTGGCAGGTGCTCTGGATCCTCAACAAGGAGCAGGGCATGAAGCAGGCCGAGCTGGCCGAGCGCATGGACGTGGCGCCCATCAGCCTGACCCGCCAGATCGACCTGCTGGAGGCCGAGGGGCTGGTAGAGCGCCGCCAGGATCCCCAGGACCGGCGGTGCTTCCGCGTCTTTCTAACCGCTGCCGCCGAGCCGGTACTGGTGACACTGCGCGGCCTCGCCCAGGAGGTGCGCAGCCAGGCGCTGGTGGGAATTTCGATGGAAGAGCAACTGCAATTACTGAATTTACTGAGCCGGGTTCGCGAGAACCTGGGCCGTGAGGAGAGCGTGAGTGGCTAAGGTTCTGGAACAACTCAAAACCCGTCGCATGGGATTTGCGCTGGGTATCCTGGTGGCCGGCGCCGTGGCCGGCTGGTGCCTGCTCGGGGGCGGCAGCCGTGTGCACACGGAAAATGCCTATGTGAAAGCGGACAAGGTTTCCCTCGCGCCGGAAGTGAGCGGTGTGATTGCCGAAGTTGCCGTGCGCGCCAACCAGCATGTGGATAAGGGGGATCTGCTGGTACAGCTGGACGCCACCCCGTTCCAGCTCGCGGTGGCGGAAGCCGAGGGCCATCTGGCCCAGGTGAAAAACCTGATCCAGGCGCGCCAGGCGGATTACGCGGAAGCCGAGGCGGAACTGCACCAGGCGCAGACCGATGCCGAATTCTACCGCCGCCAGCTGGAGCGCAATGAAAAGCTCGGCAAGGTCGCGCTGTCGGAGTCCCAGCTGGACGAGTCGCGCCAGAAGCTGGACCAGGCGCGCGCCAAAATCGCGATCAATACCGAGAAGCTTGCCAGCCTGCGCGCGGAACTGGGCGGCAGCTCCCAGGTGCCGCTGGAACAGCAGGCGGACGTGAAGGTGGCACAGGCCAGACTCGACAAGGCCCGCTACCAGCTCTCGCGCACCCGCATCGTCGCCCCGGTATCCGGCATCATTGCCAACGCGGCCCCGCAGGCCGGCGAGATGGCGCCGGCCGGACTGACTGTGGTCAGTATGCTCAGCACCGAAAACATGTGGGTGGAGGCCAATCTCAAGGAAACCCAGCTTGAAAAGGTGCGTGCCGGCCAGCAGGCGGAAGTGACCGTGGATGCCTACCCCGGGGTGAAATTCCAGGCCCTGGTGGACAGCCTGAGTGCCGCCAGCGGCAGCGAATTTGCACTGATCCCGCCGCAGAATGCCAGCGGCAACTGGGTAAAGGTGGTGCAGCGGGTGCCGGTGCGCCTGCGCCTGCTGCCCGCGGAGGGTGCGCCCGTGTTGCGCGCGGGTATGAGCGCGGAAGTATCCATCGACACCAGCGAAGACAACAAACTGGTTTCCGCCCGCTCCGACGATGCCGATGACAGCCGCGTTGTTCTGTAAGTTGCTCTTTAGGTTGAACTCGAGGTTGAACTTGAAGTTGTCCGCAGCGTTGTACGGAACAAGGGTGGGGCGCACATGAGCCAGACGACACAGCCCGGCGCGCTGTCATCGCCGGTGCCCGAGGCCAAAACATCCGGTGGTGAGCTGATGGTGACCTTCAGCATCATGCTGGCCACCATCATGCAGGTGCTGGACACCACCATCGCCAACGTGGCGCTGCCCCATATGCAGGGCAGCCTCGGTGCCAGCAGCGACCAGGTTACCTGGGTGCTGACCTCCTACATCGTTGCCGCGGCGATCATGACGCCCCCGGTGGGCTTCCTCGCCCAGCGCTTCGGCCGCCGCCAGGTGTTCCTGTGGTCCGTGGCGGGCTTTACCCTGACCTCGATGCTGTGCGGCCAGGCCAGCAGCCTGAACGAGATGATCCTGTGGCGCGTACTGCAGGGCGTATTCGGCGCCTCTCTGGTGCCACTGTCCCAGGCCACCCTGCTGGACACCTACCCGAAAGAGAAGCACGCCTCGGCAATGGGTATCTGGGGTGTGGGGGTGATGATTGGCCCGGTACTCGGCCCGACCCTCGGTGGTTGGCTGACCGAGTATTACTCCTGGCGCTGGGTGTTCTACATCAACGTGCCATTCGGAATCCTGTCGCTGCTGGGAATTTACTTCTACGTTCCGGAAAGCGAAACCCGCAAGCAGCGCTTTGATGGTTTCGGTTTTGCCATGCTGGCACTGGCGGTGGGCGCCCTGCAGATGCTGCTGGATCGCGGCGAGCATGCGGACTGGTTCGAGGCGCTGGAAATCCAGCTGTATGCCATTGCCTCGGCGCTGGGGCTCTACCTGTTTATCGTGCACTCCCGCACTACCCAGACGCCATTTCTGTCGCCGGAACTGTTCCGCGACCGCAACTATGTATCTGGCCTGCTGTTCATCTTTATCGTGGGCATCATCCTGTTGGCCACCATGGCGCTGTTGCCGCCCTTCCTGCAGCAGTGGAAAGGTTACCCGGTGGTGACCACGGGCCTGACCCTGATGCCGAGGGGTGTGGGTACCATGGTGTCGATGATGCTGGTGGGCAAGCTCATGAAGCATTTCGATGCCCGCCACCTGATCCTGCTGGGCATGGGGCTGATCTCGATTTCCCTGTGGGAAATGACCGGATTTACCCTGGATGTGAGTCGCGCGGACCTGATCCGCACCGGCCTGGTTCAGGGCCTCGGGCTGGGGCTGGTGTTTGTGCCCATCTCAACCCTGGCCTATGTGACCCTGGAGCCGCGCCTGCGGGGAGAGGCCACGGCACTGTTCAGCCTGTCGCGCAATCTGGGCAGCAGTATCGGGGTGTCGATTGTGGTGGCGGCGCTGTCACGCAACCTGTGGATAAACCAGCAGCAGCTGGGGGAGCGGGTGCAGATACCGCCGGGCCTGCTGGATGGGCTGCCCTCAGCGGACAGGCTGTCGGAAATGTCGGGTGTGCTGATGCAGGAAGTCACCCGCCAGGCGGCGGAGATCGCTTACGTGAACGATTTCTATATGCTGATGTGGATCAATATCGCGGCGATGCCGCTGGTGTTTTTCCTGTCTAATCCGGAGAGGAAGGGCTAGGTATCTAGTTATCTGGGTATTCGGTAGCGCTGTAGTGGGCGCCATGGCCACCAAGAGGCTTTCGCGTTTGATTTCAGCGCAGTTTATTAACTGGATTTACCACGCTGAAGTTTGAATTGAAGGGCAGGTGGCAGGGGAAGGCTTTTCGGAAGCGTCGGCGACATGGACGCCGCCGACGCAGCGTACAGGGAAGTATGCACAGCGGTTCTGAAAAGCCTTCCCCTGGTGCCTGACCGCCACCGGATTATCTTGCTGTGCAAGGTGCCCGGGGCGGATAAATCAATTCGCTGGATACCAGGTCTGGGTGCGGTAGAAGAATCCCAGATAGCCGCGCACCATCAGGTTGCCATCCTCCTCCCACAGCTTGCAGTCGTATACCTTGCCCTTCACCGGGTCGAGAATCTGGCCACCCTCGTAGCCGTCACCCTTTTTCACCATATTGGTGATGATATCCATGCCGACAATTTTCTGGCCCTTGCGGCTGCCTGGGCACATATCGCACACGGTGTCGTCCGGCTTCATCAGCAGGTCCACCACGCGGCCGAAATACTTGCCGTCTTTTTCGTAAATCTCGACGATCGACTTTGCCTGCCCGGTCTCGTCATCGATGGTCTTCCAGCGACCCACGACATCGGCGAGCGCAAACTGGGTGAAGAGCAGGCTGGCGCAGGCGATCAGGAAAGTTTTGCCAAGCAATTTCATAGGTAGTTTCCTTACTGAAAATCAGGCGTGACCATACCATCAAGTGCGGTCAAATACTGCCCGGGTATTCCAGCTTCAGTGTAGTCACAACCACTTCAGCCGGGGCACAGGCGCTAGGAGGAGCAGCTGATCGGCAGGTGTTTCCCTGATTCCGGCGGCGGGGCGGCCCAGCGCTCAAACGCCGGGTGCTCCTCAAACGGCTGCTGCAGCAAGCCCAGGAAATCGCCAAGCGGCCGGTAATCTCCCTGCTGCGCCGCCTCGATCACTTCCTGGGCAAGATAATTCCGCAGGATGAACTTGGGGTTGGTGTGCAACATTGCCTGGGAACGGACTGCACTGGCGCGGATCTCTTTCTGCAGGCGGTGATCGTACTGGTCCAGCCAGTGCCTGAGGGCCGGATGTTGCGCCGGCGGTAACAGCGCCTCCAGGGCAAGTGGCGGACGCTCACCGCAGTAGCGGCTCAATGCGCGGAAAAACAGCGTGTAATCTACCGAGCCCGCCTCCAGCAGTTGCAGGAGGTCGGCACACAGTTGCTGGTCGCCCTCATCTTCCACCTCCAGGCCCAGCTTGGCCCGCATACGCGCGGCGTAGGCGTCGATCAGCAGTGGCTGGTACTGGCCGAGGCAATCTTTCAGGGTTTCCGTATCCAGCAGTGAGGAAAAGGCGTGTGCCAGTGCATTCAGGTTCCACAGCACCACCCCGGGCTGGGCATCAAAGGCATAGCGGCCGGTGTGATCCGAGTGGTTGCAGATAAAGCCCGGTTCATAATCGTCGAGGAAACCGTAGGGCCCGAAATCAAAGGTATCGCCGATGATCGACATATTGTCGGTATTCAGCACCCCGTGGGCGAAGCCTACCGACTGCCAGCCGGCCACCAGCTCCGCGCTGCGGGCGACGGTGAAGCGCAACAGGGCCTCGGCCTGTGCCTGGGCGTCTTCGCCGGCGCTGTCCGGCAGGAACTGCCCGCACACGAACTGAACCAGCGCGCGCTGGGCCTCCAGCTGGCGGGTGTAAAACAGGTATTCAAAGTGCCCGAAGCGCACATGGGTACGGGCGACCCGGATCAGCGCCGCGCCGGTTTCCATTTTTTCCCGCGCCACCGGCTCATCGCTGTCCACCAGGCACAAGGCGCGGGTACTGCGGATGCCGAGCGCGGTAAGTGCTTCGCCCGCCAGATATTCGCGAATGGTCGAGCGCAGCACCGCGCGGCCATCGCCGAAACGGGAGTAGGGGGTCTGGCCCGCGCCCTTGAGGTGCAGGTCCCAGCGCTTTCCGTCGTGTTCCACTTCCCCCAACAACAGCGCGCGGCCATCACCGAGGTCCGGGTTGTAACTGCCGAACTGGTGGCCGGTATATTTCATCGCAAAAGGCTTGCTGCCTGAGAGCAGCGTCGCGCCACCGGTTACCTGGGCCCACAGTGGATTGCCGGCTTCCGCCGGGTTGATCCCGAGCAGGCTGAGCACTGCGGGGTTGGCGTGTACCAGGCGGGGGTTTTGCAGTGGCGTCGGCGGCAGGGCCGTGCCAAAAGCGGCGCCCAGGTCGGCATAGTGGTGGTGCAGTTTTACCTGCGCGAGGGATTTCAGTGTTGTCACTGGATTCTCAACTTCAGTTTGATTTTCTTTTCCGCCCAACAGTCGACCTCGAGATTCAGCAGGTCTTCGATCGCCGGATACTGGTACAACCAGTCTTCGGCAATTTCCAGCCGGTAACCGGGGCCATCGGCAGACAGCTGCAGTGCATCGATACTGCGGTCGATATGGTCCCGGTGCACGATACAGGCAAGGCGCAGGCACAGCAGCAGGTCGTTATTGGGATGGAAACCGTAGTGTTCGCGCACTGCCTTGATATCCCCGCGCTGGTTACGCACCAGATAGGCGAGGTTTTCCTGCTCGCTTTTGCCAAAGCCTGCGAGATCCGCATGCTCAATCATATAGGCGCCCAGTTTGCGGAAACTCGCATGGGACAGCGCCAACCCGATCTCGTGCAGATCTGCCGCCCAGCGTAGCAGGCGGCGCTGGGCAACCGGTGTCTGCGGGTTCAACTGGCCGAGAAACTGCAGCGCGGTATTGGCAACGCGCTCGGCCTGGATAGTATCTATCTGCCCGTGCTCCATCATCGCGCGCACCGAATCGGCGCGGCGATCACCGCCGTGCAGGCGCCCGGCCAGGTCGTGCACGATACCCTCGCGGATGGCGTAAGGGGAAACATGCATTTCCCGGATATCCAGTTCGCGGAAGATTCCGTGGAGAATGGCGAGGCCGGCGGCAAATACCGGGCGCCGCTCGGGATCCAGGTGCGCCAGATCGATCTTGTCGATCGACTTGTAGCCGGCCACTTTGTCGGCCAGTGCATCGATGTCCTCGCGCAGGATCGGGGCGAGCTCGTCATCGTTGAGTACCCGGGCAACGGACTTCACCGTACCGCTGGCGCCGATTACCAGCGCATCGTCCGCCAGGTGACGCAGTTCCTGCAGCTCTGCCTGCGCGGCGCGGCGAGCGCGCACAAAATTGTTGCGTTTGCCGGCGTCGATCTTGCCGCTGTCAAAAAACTGCCGGGTAAATGCCACACAGCCCATGTTGACGCTCTGCAACAGCTTGGGGGTTTCCACGCCGCGCACCAGTTCTGTGGAACCGCCGCCGATATCCACCACGCAGCGCAACCGCGGTGGCCCCTCGGCGGCCGCCATCACCCCGCTGTAAATCAGGCGCGCTTCTTCTATGCCGCTGATGATTTCAATGGGCACGCCCAGGATCGCCTCGGCGGCCTCGAGAAACCCGTCGGCATTTTCGGCCGCGCAGCGCAGGGTGTTGGTGCCCACCACCCGCACCCGGTCGAGCGGCAATTCCTGCAGCACCGGGCTGAAGCGCCGCAGGGCTTCGAGCGCGCGTTCGGCCACCGCCGGATTCAGGTTGCGTTGCGCGTCCAGGCCTTCGGCCAGGCGCACCATGGCGCGATCAGTGTGCAGGCGCACCATGCGCTGGTCGCGAAATTCTGCCAGTAGCAGATGGAAGCTGTTGGAACCAAGGTCGAGCGCGGCGTAGCGCTCTGCGGCAGTTTCGCTGGTCATATATGCTTGATGTCAAATAGTTGTAACAAAAATGTAGCAAACTGCGCGCCATTCTCCCTGGCTGTAGGATGGCCGTATGCTGAACCTGGATGCCGAACTCGCTCATCCGCCATTGACAATAGCAGCAACCGATATGGCACATGATACCCCGTTGTTTCCAAAAGAATTGAGCTGGCTCTCGTTCAATGCGCGCGTGCTTCAGGAAGTGGAGGACGAAAGTGTGCCGATCATCGAGCGGGTGCGCTTTCTGGGTATATTCTCCAATAACCTGGATGAATTCTACCGGGTGCGGGTAGCAGATGTGCGTCGTCTGGCCACGTTTGCCAAGGGCAGCAAAAAGAAAGAGCACTTTTCTGCCTTGCTCGCCAGCATCAATGAAAAGGTTCTGCGCCTGCAGACCCGCTTCAGCAATGCGTATGTGAAAGTCCTCAGGGATCTGGGACGACATCACATCCACCTGATCAATGAGCGCCAGCTGACGGAAAAACAGCGCTTGTATGTGGAGTCCTATTTCCACAATGAAGTATTGCCGGAACTCGAGCCGTTTTTTATCGACGACCGCGACAATATGCCTCTGCTCAACGAAGCCAGCTTTTACTTTGGTATTTACCTCGAACTGGAAGATGGCAGCCTGCGCTTTGCCGGGCTGGAAATCCCTACCGATACCCTGCCGCGCTTCGTTGCCATTCCGCCGCGGGAGAAAAGGCACGAACGGGTCTACATCGTACTCGACAATGTTATTCGTGCCTGCCTGATCGATGTGTTTCGCCGCGTACTGCCGATTGAAAAGGCGCTCGCATTCACCTTCAAAATCAGCCGCGATGCGGAGCTGGAGCTGGGTGAACACGTAACCCAGAATATTGTCGACCGGGTGGCGAAGTCACTGAAAAAGCGCAAGCAGGCAGAGCCGGTACGCCTGGTGTATGACTCGACCATGCCGGAAGTCCTGCTGGACATGATCAAGAAAAAACTGAATATGGGGCGCTACGACAGTTACACCCCCGGTGGCCGCTACCATAACTCAAAAGACTTCATGAGTTTTCCGGCCGATCTGAAGGCGCATACCTATCGCGCCCGCGAGCCACTGCCAACGCTGCCCGACAGTGCGAATATCTTTGAATGGATCGATGCCTCCGATCGCCTGTGCTATTACCCGTATCACGATTTTCGCGTGATCACCAAGCTGCTGGCATCGGCCGCGCTGGATCCGAAGGTAAGGGAGATCCGCATCAACCTTTACCGGGTGGCAAAAAACTCGCGGGTGGTGGCGGCACTGGTCAATGCGGTGCGTAACCAGAAGCAGGTAACCGCGGTGGTGGAGTTGCAGGCGCGCTTTGATGAGCAGGCGAATATTCACTGGTCAAACGAATTGAGTGATGCCGGCGTTGATGTCATTTATGGTGTGCCGGGGCTCAAGGTTCACTGCAAGTTGATTTCCATCGTGCGCGAAGATGGTGGCAGGAAGTCTTATTACAGCCATTTTGGTACCGGAAACTTCAACGAGAGCACCGCACGGTTTTACTGTGATTTCAGCCTGCTGACGGCCGACGAAAAAATGGGGGAGGATGCCTTCCGGGTATTCGACTTTATCAAGCAGACGCATCTGCAACCGGGTTACCAGCATCTCTGGGTATCCCCCTACAGCAATCGCCCCAACCTGTTGGCGGCCATCGATCGCGAAATCGATGCGGCGGTGGCCGGGGGGCGCGGCGAGATCTTTATCAAGTGCAATAACCTGGTCGATTCCGAACTGATCGAGCGCCTGTATCAGGCGAGCAGCGCGGGGGTGCAAGTGCGCATTATCGTGCGCAGCATGTGCGCACTGCTGAGCCAGACCCGGGGGCTCTCGGACAACATCAAGGTTGTCAGCCTGGTGGACAAGTACCTGGAGCATGCGCGGGTCTATGTGTTCCACAATGGCGGCGACCAGCAGGTATTGCTGTCGTCCGCAGACTTGATGACACGCAATCTGGATCACCGTGTAGAAGTGACCTTTCCGCTGCTGGATACGCGACATCGCGAAACCGTACTGGCAATTCTGGAACTGCAGTGGCAGGACAACCAGAAAGCCCGGGTGCTGGATGCCAACCAGAGCAATACCCGTATCGCCAATCAAAAAAGCCGCAAGAATGTGCGCGCCCAGGACGCAATCCGCCAGTACCTGAAAAAGCGTGAGGTGTGAGTTGGCCGGGGGGAGGGGTCAGTTTCTCGTGAAACCCACGAGCTTGCCGTTATTAAACGAGAAGCGATAGCGCTCGCCGACCTTGAACTTATCCCTGCAGCGGGATTTGATGGTGATCTGTGGATGCTGGGGAGTAACGACCCAGGTGGAAAAATCGTCTTCCGGTCCGCGTTTGATCAGCCAGTAGTGATCCCCGTCATTGCACGCACCCCGTTCCATACAGTTGTCGAATCCCCATACGTAGGCGCGCACATCGTATTTCGCTGGCTGGTTGGCGGCGGGCTGGAATGGCTCGCGGGCATCGCCCGTGAACTCGAACAGGTCATCAAAGCTGGCCAGCTTATAACCCTTGGCACGGACGTCACAGCTCGCGGTGTGCTCTTTTACCGCTTGATCCTCATCGCCAGACTTGGACTTCTGGGTCTTGGATTTTGGGTCCATCTCACTGGGCAGGTAGCCGCAGCCAGTGGCCATGGCAGTGAATACCACGATGCACAGTGCCAATACCGGAACCGATCTGAAAAACCGCACTGCAAACCTCCGCGGACTTTCCCTGCCAGGCAATACTCCCTTAACTATAGACACTGGAGAGCCGCTGCCAGCCCCTGGCGGCTAACTCTCGGCTCGCGGCGGCGTGCGTTTGATGGGAAGGCGCTGGAAACGGATCTTGCGCCGGTAGGGGAAGGTACTTTCGATACGGCCTGCCCGGATTCTCTCCTGCAGGCGCTGCCAGTACCGGTAATCGTAGAGGTCGCTGTGCTGCTCCTCGAACGCCTGGCGAGCCACCGGGTTGCCGGAGAAGAACAGGCGGAATTCCTCCGGGAACACATCGGCCTCGGCGACGGTATACCACGGGCGATCCGACAGTTCCTGTTCTGCGGTCTGGGGCTCGGGAATCTTGCGGAAGTTGCACTCGGTGAGTGGACAGAGTTCGTCGTAGTCGTAGAAAACCACGCGCCCGTGGCGGGTAACGCCAAAGTTCTTGAGCAGCATGTCGCCGGGAAAAATATTGGCCGCCGCCAATTGCTTGATGGCGTTGCCGTACTCTTCCATGGCCTCGATAGTCTGCTGCTCGCTGGCCTCATCCAGGTACAGGTTCAGCGGTTCCATACGGCGCTCAACGTACAGGTGTTTCACGATGATCCACTTGTCATCCATTTCCAGTTTCGATGGCGCCAGTTTCTTCAGTTCCTCGATCAGCTCTTCACTGAAGCGGTTGCGATAGAAAATGAAGTTGGTGTACTCCTGGGTATCTGCCATACGGCCGACGCGGTCAGAGCGGGATACAAACTTGTATTTTTCCTTGACGATCTCTTCGGTCACCGTCTTCGGGTTGTCGAATTTATCCTTGATGACCTTGAATACCACCGGGTAGGAGGGCAGGGTGAAAACGCTCATCACCATACCCTTGATCCCCGGCGCAATCACGAACTTGTCGTTGCTGACCTTCATGTGGGCAAGGATGTGGCGGTAGAACTCGGTCTTGCCGTGTTTGTGGAAGCCGATGGAGTTGTACAGCTCGGACTTTTCCTTCAGTGGCATGATGGTGGAGAGGAAGCGCACAAACCGCGACGGGATCGGCGCATCCACCATGAAGTAAGAGCGGGTGAAACTGAAAATGATACTGGTGGAATCGTTGTCGTAAACCACGGTGTCCACAAAAACACCGCCGCGGCCATTGTTCAGGCACGGCAGGATCAGCGGAATCACTTCCCCCGCAAACATCAGGCGCCCCACCAGGTAAGCTGCCTTGTTGCGGTAGAACACGGATTCCAGCATGTCCACCCGCAGCCGCTGCTCATCTTCCGGTCCATTGAGATGGGCCAGCGGGCCCGCGCGCAGGGCCTCACAGATATGCCCGACATCCCGCGTACAATCCTCCCAGGGAATGGAGAACTCATAGTCGGCGAGAATGTCCTCAATCATCGCTTCGAGACCGTCGCGGCCGTTATAGCTGATGTAAATGCTGTAGTCGCGCAGGGGCTTTTCATCCGGTGCGCGGGAGGACTTCACGAAGATATGGCTGTCGTGGATATGCGCGTGCTGGAACTGGCTGCAGAAAATGGAATTGAAAAAGGTCTCTGCGATCTCGTAATTGTTGTGGTTGGCGATCAGTTGGCCGTAGGTTTCCTTGGCCTGCCGCCACAGATCCAGCTGGCTGGTGTCCTTGCTGGTGACTGAGTGCACCAGCTTGAGCACCTGGTTGACCTTGACCTTGTAGAGATCAATACGCTCCTTGTTGGCCTCGTGCACGCCGATCCAGGAAGCGGTTTCGAAGCGCGCCTTGGCTCCCAGGGTAATATTCTGGAAATCGGCAAAATACGCATCGAAGCCGTTGAGGATCGTCTTGGCGATGCGCCGTGCGGTCGGAGAGTGATTGGTCATGCACTAGACTCAGTTGGAACACGCTTTTCTTTGTAGCGGATGTTAGCACGGGCATTCGGGAGCGCACTTGGACGATTGGATCAGTAGCTTTGTCTTTTTCTTTGCTGTGATCGACCCGGTGGGCACTTTGCCGGTGTTCATAGCGGTGACCAGCCGGCACAGCGAATGGCAGCGGCGCAAGATCGCGCTGCTCGCGGTGGCGGTTGCGACCGGCATTCTGCTGTTTTTCCTGCTGCTGGGGCAGTACCTGCTGGAGGCGATCGGCGTGCCGCTGTCGGCGTTTCAGGTGGCGGGAGGCATAGTGCTGTTCCTGTTTGCCCTGACGATGATATTTGGCGAGGGCAAGCCGGAGCGGGAAGTGGAAATTATCCGCGAAGGCCATGAAACTGCGATCTTTCCTCTCGCCGTTCCCTCTATCGCCTCACCGGGCGCCATGCTGGCCGCCGTGGTGCTGACGGATAATTACCGTTTTGATCCGGCGCATCAGTTCACCACCGCGTCGGCGATGCTCGCGGTCCTGGCAATCGTGCTGGTACTGCTGTTGACGGCAAACTGGATATACCGCTGGATCGGCAACGCCGGGGCCAGCATCGTCAGCCGGGTAATGGGACTGATACTGGCCTCGGTCGCTACCACCAATGTGCTGCTGGGAATTCAGCAGTTTTTTGCGGTCTAGAGCTTTGCTTAATCGCCCTCAGGGCCCGCGGCCGCGTATCAGGCGCAGGATCAGCAGGATCACGGCGACAACCAGCAGTATGTGCAGAAAACCGCCGAGCGTATAGGAGCTCACCAGGCCCAAAAGCCAGAGCACGACAAGAATGACAATAATTGTCTCGAGCATACGAGTTACCTCTTTCGCTACGCGCCCACCGACCGTTCGCGATCAGCGGGCGTCCCGTATACCTTGGAAACATTAGTTTGCCGACGCGCCACCAACCAAGCCTATTTTTCCGGAATTTCCATTGCGCATAAGTGTCTTCTCCTATATCGGAAAAGCGTCTTAGCCGCTGTGCCAGCCTCCGGCTCGAACACGCAGCGGAGGGCCTGCCCGATAACTGGCAAAAAGATTGTAAGAATGGGTCGGCGTTGCGCGACTACGCATTAACCTTTTACCAATACCAGTTGGCTGATACGGGCAGGTTCCTGGCCCCAATTTCGGAGAACACGATGCTGATAAAAACGCGCAGCCGCAGCGATCTGGCTGAAAACGAGGTGACGCCCGAGCCGGCGTATCTTTCCCGGCGCAGTGTGATCAAGGGCTTGGGAGCGGGCGTTGGCCTGGCGGGTATCGGCCTGCTGGGCGCAAATACCAGGGCACTTGCGGCTGATCAGGCACCGCGCAAGCCGCTGGACTTCCGCCCACAAAAGCCGGCCCCGGACCTGGTGCTGACGCCGGACGAGAAAGTGACCAACCACAACAATTTCTACGAGTTTGGCACGGGCAAGACGGATCCGGCTCAGAACAGCCAGGGGCTCAAAACCGAGCCGTGGACCCTGACGGTGGAAGGCGAGGTTGAAAAACCGGGCACGGTGGACGTGTGGAAACTGATGGGCGAGATAGGGCTCGAAGAGCGTATTTACCGCATGCGCTGCGTAGAAGCCTGGTCGATGGTGATCCCCTGGGTCGGGTTCGAACTGGGCAGGTTCCTCAAGCGGTTTGCACCCACCAGCCGGGCAAAATATGTCGCCTTTGAGACCCTCTACGACCCGGAGCAGATGCCGGGGCAGCGCAACCGCTTTGTGGGTGGCGGCATTGATTATCCCTACGTGGAGGGGTTGCGTATTGACGAGGCGATGCATCCCCTGACCATCTTGTCTGTGGGGCTCTATGGCAAGACCCTGCCGCCGCAAAACGGCGCGCCGATCAGACTCGTGGTGCCTTGGAAATACGGTTTCAAGGGGATCAAGTCGATCGTCAAGATCCGCCTGGTGGAGGAGATGCCGCCCACCAGTTGGAACCGCCTGCTGCCGAATGAGTACGGCTTTTATGCCAATGTAAACCCGGCGGTGGATCACCCGCGCTGGTCGCAGGCCACCGAACGCTTTATTGGCCCCGGTGGCATTTTCTCGGTCAAGCGCCAGGCGACCCTGCCGTTCAACGGGTACGGTGAAGAAGTGGCCTCCCTGTACCGCAACATGGATCTGAGGAAGTACTACTAGTGGGGGTTTCAGCGAGCAGCGCCAACTGGCGCAAGCCCCTGGCAGCACTGCTTCATTTCAGCGTGCATATCGGCGCGGCGTTGCCGCTGGTTTGGCTGTTTTACGCCATAAATGCCGGCCGTCTCGGCGGTGATCCCGTGGTGGAGCTTATCCACTACCTGGGCCTGGGGACGCTGCGCCTGCTGTTGCTGACCCTGCTGGTGTCACCGTTATCGAAGTGGCTGGGGTACGGGCAGCTGAACCGCCTGCGCCGGCCCCTGGGACTGTGGGCCTTTGCCTGGGCCAGCTTGCATTTCAGTGCCTGGATGGCATTGGACCTGGGGTTTGACTGGTCACTGATAGGCAGTGAGCTGGTGAAGCGCACCTATATCCTGCTGGGCTTTTCCGCCTGGCTGACGCTCCTGGCGCTGGCGATCACTTCACTGCCGATACTGATGCGGCGCATGGGGAAAAACTGGAAAAAACTGCACGGGCTTCTGTATCCGGCGGTACTGCTGGCCTGCTGGCATTTCTGGTGGTCGGTAAAAAGTGGCTGGATCGAACCGGCCATCTACCTGTGCCTGGCATTGCTTCTCCTGGTATGGCGACGTGAAGGGGTAGTACGCTGGTTGCGGAGCTTTCGCTCCGCATAGGGGGATTCGCCAGCGACCTGCTGGGTTGACGTGCCGGGTCTAAATGCCGCAAGACGGTAGCCGGCACTTTGGCCCAGAGCCGTGTTTCGCCTTAGCTGCCGATTTCACCGCCATCCAGACGGCGGATTGCCAGCACGGAGGGGCGCGGAGGCAGGGTCGGGTCGTTGTCGGGCCAGCGGTGCATCGGCATGTCGTAACTGGAATGGCGGCCGTCCGCCGGATGCTGTACCGATACAAACAGGGTCTTGCCGTCCGGAGTGAACTCCGGACCGCAGATTTCCGCGCCTTGCGGGCAGCCGAAAAAATGTTTCGGTGCTGCGCGCAGTTCCCCTTCGGTGGCCATTGCCCACAGGCCATCGTGGAAGCCGAAACTTTCACAGCCATCCGTGGCGATCCACATATTGCCCCGGGGATCGAATGCCACATTGTCCGGGTTGGCAAACCAGCCGTGGGCGGAGATGTTCCCGGGCTGCTGCTGCCCATAGGCACCGCGCTCGCGAGGGTCTTCTGCATTGGGGTTACCGCCCAGCAGAAACGTATTCCAGCGGAAGGTATCGCTGGTGTGATCCCGCTCGCCAAACCGCCCCGGTGGCACGATTTCCAGTACGTGGCCTGCGGTATTACGCGCCCGTGGGTTGGCCGCATTTTCGTCGCCTGTTGCGCGCTTTTTATTCTTGGTCAGCATCACGTAGGTGCAGTCGTTGACCGGGTTGGTTTCCACATCTTCCGGGCGATCCATGGGGGTGGCCCCGAGCAGCTTGGCTGCCCGCCGGCAGTCGATCAGTACATCTGCCTGGTTGCGGAAGCCGTTGTCTTCGCTGAGTGGATCTTCGCCGAATACCAGTGGCAGCCAGCGCCCGCTGCCGTCTTCGTTGAACTGTCCGGCGTAGAGTGTGCCTTCGGTAAGCAGCGCACGGTTGTGTGCCGATTCGCCCGGTAGATAGACATTTTTCGATACAAACCGGTATACAAACTGGTGCTCGTCGTCGTCACCGCCATATGCGGCGACACGTTGTCCCGGTTTGCAGACCAGAGTGAATCCCTCGTGTTCAAAACGGCCGAGCGCGGTCAGCTTGCGTGGGGTGGAATCCGGATCGTAGGGATCGTACTCCACCATCCAGCCGAAGCGGTTCGGCTCATTGGGCTCCACGCGGATATCGAAACGATCGTCGTATTCGCCCCAGTTGCGATTGTTGTCGGCGATGCCGAATGCGTGATGATTGCGCGCCTCGCGCTCGTCGGCGATGCCATCCGGGTCCCCCTGAAAAGCACCACCAAATCCCTCTTCGGCAATGAGTACCGTGCCCCAGGGCGTTTTGCCGCCGGCGCAGTTGCCGACGGTGCCGAGTATCCGGCTACCGGAGGGGTCGGCGCCGGTTTTCAGGCGCTCATCCCCCGCTGCAGGCCCCACGGCGAGCATGCCGGTGGACAGGGAAATTCGCCGGTTGTAGGGACTGCCCTGGATCGCCCGCCAGCCGTCGGCGGTTTTTTCGATTTCCACCACACTGTGGCCACAGGCCTGCTGCTCGATCGCGACCTGCTTGGCGGTTGCCCCGCGATTGGCAGCGCTCTCATCCCTGTATCCGGGGAACATCAGGTGTGGTTGGGTGTACTCGTGATTCACGCACAACAGGCCGCGCTCACTATTGCGACTCAGGCAGTGGCGGTCGCCGTCACCGGGGCCGGCGGTCTCATCCAGCGGCATGAAAGCGATGAAGTCATTGTTGTAGCCGAAGCGTCGCCCCTGCTCTGCGGCGGTAAGCGTTTCCGGTGTGAAGGCGCCGGCGAAAGCGTCCAGTGGATCCCCCCAGCGCAGCAGCAGGTCGGCGGTGTATTCCTCCGGGATGTGATGGTGGTGATCGAGCCGGTGGGGGATTTCGGCAAAGCCGAGATTGTCGCGCGCCTTTTCGATACGCGGTCCACAGCCGGGCAGCAGGCCCACGCCCGCCGAGGCAACACCGGCGGCGCCCATGGCCTTGAACAGCGTGCGTCGTTTGGGGTTCGTTGGTTTGTCGTGATTTTTATGGTCGTCCGACATTGGCCTTGCCTCCGGATACGGCGAAATTATTTTGAATCATCAGGCGCCGCTGCAGCGCGGCGTGCTTTTCTATCTGGTAAGAAGGTTAGCTGCTGAATATGACAAATTTAAAAAAACGGTAACGCAACGTTCACACCCGAAGACTAGGCTCCGCCCCAAACAAAACAACCGCCAACAACACTATGGGACGGGGAACATGACCAGGTCTGTACTCAATTTCAAACTGGTGGCGCCGCTCGCGGCAGCAGTCATCAGCATCAATGCCGGCGCGCAGAACAGCGCACAGGAAAATGAAAGCACGCTGATGGAAACGATCGTGGTCACTGGCCAGGCGGCGAACGCCCGCAGTGATATCGAGCGCCAGCGCGCATCCAACAAGGTGGTTGCAGTGCAGACTTCCGAGGCGATCGGCGAACTGCCGGATGCCAACGTTACCGAAGCACTGCAGCGTATGTCCGGCGTATTCATCGCCCGCGACCAGGGCGAAGGCCGCTTCGTTGGCGTGCGTGGTATCGACCCGAACCTGAATGCCTCCACGATTAACGGCATGAGTCTGCCGGCGCCGGAAACCGGCAGCCGCGCGGTGGCCCTGGATGTCATCCCCTCTGACCTGCTGGCGAGCCTGGAAGTCTTCAAGACCCTGACGCCGGACATGAGCGCCGACTCCATCGGTGGTGCGATCGAGATCAAGAGCATCAACGCACTGGAAAAGGATGGCCAGACCTACAAGGTCACCATCGAAAACGGCTACGGCGAGCTGCAGGGCGAAAACAGTCCGAAAATCGCCGGTAACTACACCAATAAATTTGACCTGAACGGGCGCACCCTGGGGATTGCCCTTGCCGCCTCGCACCAGACGCGCAAATTCGGCTCCGAAAACATCGAAACCGATGGCGTGTGGGAAGCGTTCACCGCACTGGATGGCAGTGAAGGTGTGACCGCTGCGGAAATCGAACAGCGCGATTACACGGTTACCCGTGAACGTACCGGTCTCGCGGCCAATTTCGATCTCGAACTCTCGCAAGGCCAGCGTATTTACCTTCACTCCCTGTACTCCGATTTTTCCGATGAAGAACAGCGCCAGCGCAATTCTTACAAGCTGGACGAGGAAAACGACGATCCGGATTCCATTTCTGCCACGGCGGTCACCTGGTCTGACGCTGCATTGGAAAAAGAACTGAAAGACCGTTACGAGGAACAGGAAATCCTGTCCCTGGTACTGGGTGGCGAGCACGACCTGGATAAATGGGGCGTGGAATACGCACTGGGTTTCTCCCATGCGGAAGAATCGGAGCCGCACCGTCGCGATACCACTTTCGTGCAGGAAGGTCTGCAGCTGGGGTACACCAGCGCCGGCAAAATCCCGCAGATGTTTGCCGCCGATGCCAGTGCCCTGGATGCGGCCAGCTATGCACTGGACGAGCTGGTGATCGAAGATAACTTCACCGACGATGAAGAAGTCAGCTTCCGCCTCGATTTCCGTCGCGATATCGAAGTCGCCGGCAACCCGTCCGAGCTGAAGTTTGGTGTGCACGAGCGCCGTCGAGAAAAAACCGGTGACCTGAATGCAACCATCTATGACGGCTTCGGTGATGACTTCACCCTGGCGGACTTCGCCAATGGCAATATCGATTACGGCCTCGGTACCTTCGGCCCGGGCATCCACCGCGGCGCTCTGAATGCCTTTATCGATGCCAATATCGGCAACTTTGAAATCGATGAGACCGATACCGCACTGGACTCCGCGCGCGACTATGTAATGAACGAGGATATCTCTGCACTGTATGTGATGAACGATATCGATTTCGGTCGCGCCAACGTGGTGTACGGCGTGCGCTACGAAAGCACCGAATTCAGTGCCGAAGGTTATCGCGTTGCCGAGTCCGGTGAACCCATCGACGGCGCCGAGGAGCTGGCGGAAGACGTTTATGTCACTGCGGCGAATTACCGCAGCGATTACAGCAAGCTGTTCCCGAGCGTGAACTTCAAGTACGACTATACCGACAACATCGTACTGCGTGCCGCTTACACGGAATCCCTGTCGCGCCCGTCCTTCGGTGACCTGAACCCGTCGCCGGCGGCAATTGAATTCGACGATGGTGAGCTGGAGGTGGAAGCGGGCAACCCGCTGCTGGATCCCTATGAAGCGCGCAACGTCGATGTGTCTTTCGAGTACTACGCCGATGCTCTGGGCATGTTTTCCGTAGGCGCTTTCCACAAACAGATCGACAACTTTGTGGTGACTGCGGATGTTTCCAGCATCACCGATTACAGCCAGTACGTGGGCAGCCTGGCGGTGGAAGAAGCGGAAATCTTCCAGCCGATCAATGGCGACCAGGCAACCCTGACCGGCGCCGAGCTGGCGTGGACCCGAGGCTTCGACAACGGATTCCTGCTGCGAGCCAACGCCACCTTCACGGACTCTGAGGCCAGCCTTGGACTGGGTGCAGAGTCTGGGCGCAGCGACAAGGTCGCCCTGCCTTCCCAGGCGGATGTGGTGGCGAACTTCATCGTTGGCTACGAGCGCGATGCGCTGAGCCTGCGCCTGTCCACCGCGTACAAAGGCGAGCGCCTGCTGGAAGTGGATCTGGAAGATGAAGCCTTCGACCTGTACGAAGACAGGCACATGCAGGTGGATCTCTCTGCCAAGTACCGTTTCGACAACGGCCTGCAGGTGTTCTTCAACGCGGTTAACCTGACCGATGAACCTTTTTACGCCAATCGTCGCGGCTACAACGGCCAGTACGAAGAGTACGGCCCCAGTTATGTTCTGGGTGTGACCTTCAGCAGCCTGTAACACGACACGAAAAGCGGAAAGCCTGGCCCTCTATGGCAGCCGGGCTTTCTGCTATTTTTTTAATCTGGATTCCATGGTCACCTGTTTGCCATATGACTGCCATATTGGCAGCGTAGGTTGCGGGCAATGTTTGCCGTTTCGGTTGGCCACCCAACAAGAAATCACATCACTATGGCGTTAAAACACTTTTTCTATTCTGCCGTGACTCTGGCCGTGGCCGGCCTGCTCAGTGCCTGCGGCCCGCAAATCGAGCGCGACAATGTACGCAAGAGCGATGCGCTGTCGCCATCGCAGGAAATGGCGTTGTCCAACGTGGTTTCCAGTCAGCTGGCACCGCTGACACTGGGCGGAGGCGATTACCTGTTGCTGGCCAGTGAAAAGCGCGGCCTGGTACTGGTGGATGCCGAGGGCGCGGAAAAGCTCGCCCTGGATGGCGGCAAAGTCGAACGCTTTGCCCTGCAAGCGTTGGCTGAAGATCAGTGGCTGGTGGCTGCATACGACGAAGACAGTGCCGAACTGCAGCTGCGCCTGCTGGATACCGACCAGGGCGTCCCGCGCATCCGCTACCTGGCTGCCATGCCCACCAGTGCGCCCCAGGTAGCCTTATGTTTTTCGCGCCAGGCGGAGCGCACACACCTGTTTGCCATCGATGAAAGCGGCCTGGGCCAGGAATACGTGGTACACCCCCGCGAGCAGGCGTGGGAATTCACCGGGGTGCGTCCACTGTATTTTGGGGAGCAGGTATCCAGCTGTGCGGTGGATGACCGCAGCGGCAAACTGCTGGTGGCGCAGCCGCCACTGGGAATCTGGAGCCTGAATGCGGATGCGGAGATGGACGAGGAGCGCGAAGTGTTTGCGGCGCCGGCGGATCTGGATGGCAAGGCATTCGGTGGCCTGTGGCTGGACCGGGCCAGCGGCAACCTCTGGCTGACCGCAGACGACAAAGTACTGGCATTCAATATCAACGCACCGGCACAGGGCGCTCAATTCAAGCGGGCGCTGTTGAACATGGAGCCGGTATCGGCGGTGACCTATCACGGGCAGCTGCTGGCACTGGCGGAGGAGAGTGACCGGGTACAGCGCTACCAGGTCGAGCTGCCGCAACCGGCGGCGGAGATGCAGGCTTTTCGCGGCCCGCTGGAAATCCCCCGGGTGCGCGCCAGTGGCCAGACCGTGCCGGTTCAGTCGGGCGGTGACGCCGCGGATGACCCTGCAATCTGGGTGAACCCGGTCAATCCTTCGGCAAGCCTGATCCTCGGAACCGATAAAAAAAGCGGTCTGAACGTGTACAACCTGAAAGGCGCGCTGGTGGAGCAGTTTGCTGTGGGCCGCCTCAACAACGTTGACCTGCGCCCAATCCAGCACGGGAAATTTGTCGCCATTGCCGCCGCCACCAACCGCACGGATCCGGGCGTCAGCCTGTTCGGAATTACCGGCGGTGGAGAAGTGGAGCACCTCGGCTTGCGCAACCTGGATATGGAAGACCCCTACGGCCTGTGCGTATATCGCAAAGGGGCGGATCTGATGACCTGGGTGTCTGACAAGGAGGGGAATGTGCAGTTGTTGCAGATCGTGCCGGGGCAGGGAGACATCGACTGGACACTGAAAAAGCGCGCGAATCTGCACGTGAGCAGTCAGGTGGAAGGCTGCGTAGTGGATGATGAAATGCAGACGCTGTTCTTCGGCGAAGAAGACGGCGGCATCTGGCGCCTCGATATCGCCGCCTTCCTGGCCGGCACTGCCGAGCCACAATTGATCGCCCCCGTCGATGGCGAGCGGCTGGCCGCCGACGTGGAGGGGATGGGGCTGTATCACGCTGGCGACAAGAGCTATCTGGTGGTATCGAGCCAGGGCAATAACAGTTATGCCCTGTTCACACGCGATGGCAGCCAGTTTGTAGGCCACTTCAAAGTCGACATCAACCTGGATAAAAACCTCGATGGCAGCTCGGAGACCGATGGCCTTGAAGTTTCCAGTGCCTCATTCGGCAGCGAGTATCCGCAGGGATTGCTGGTGGTGCAGGACGGCCGCAATCGCATGCCGAGCCAGACACAGAACTTCAAACTGGTTTCCTGGGCAGATATTGCCGAAACCCTGAATTTGCAGTGATCCCCTCAGCCCCTCCGTTTGTGGAGGGGCTGATCCGAACCTGCCCTTTTGTATGCGACAATCCGCCGGGTTCATTTTCCGACCTGGCGGTATTTATGCAGCGTATCCACTCCTCCCTGAATTCTGACCTGTCCTTTTCCCGTATTGCATTCGGCCTCTGGCGCCTCACGGACTGGGGCTACAGCCCGCAACAGCGTCTGGCGCTGTTTGAACAGATGCTGGATCTGGGGGTGACTACGTTTGACCTCGCGGATATCTACGGCGATTACCGCTGCGAGCAGTTTTTTGGCGAAGCGCTGAAGCTGAAGCCGGCCCTGCGCGCGCGTATGGAAATTGTCAGCAAGTGCAGTATTCGCCTCGCAGGTGCAGCGTCAGGTGCGCGTATCAATCACTACGACACCAGCCCGCAACATGTGCGCAGCGCGGTGGAAACCAGCCTCCGGGATATGGGCATCGAGCAGATGGATCTGTTGCTGCTGCACCGCCCGGATCCGCTGATGGATGCCGAAGCACTGGCCGGGGTGCTGGAACAGCTGGTGGCCGAGGGCAAGGTAAAGCACCTGGGCGTGTCCAACTATCTGCCGCACCAGACCGAGTTGCTGCAATCCCGCCTGTCACAGCCGCTGGTGGCCAATCAGATCGAGGTATCCCTGCTGCACTCGCAGCCGATGTTTGACGGCCAGCTGGATCATTGTCAGCAGCACCGGGTTATTCCGATGGCGTGGTCGCCGTTTGCCGGCGGCCGCCTGTTCACTGGTGAAGATGCGGACGCGGCCCGGGTACAACAGAGCCTGCGGGCATTGTCTCAAACTCGTGGTTTGGCTGCGGATTCCGGGGTTATGCAGTTGGCGCTGGCCTGGCTGCTGAAGCATCCGGCACAGATGATTCCGGTACTTGGCAGCGGCAATCCCGAGCGACTGGTTGCGGCGCTGAAGGCGCTGGATCTGGAGTTGGATCGGGAAGAGTGGTTTGAACTGCTGCGCGCTGGGCGTGGGCGGGATGTGGATTGAGCGTCAGTGGCTTTTCTTCTTAAGCAGGTGCAGCGGCGCCAGAGCACTGGATATGTGTTTTTGAAACCGGGCTAGGCGCCCCCCTTCAATACATCCCTGTACGCTGCGTCGGCGACGTCCCTGTCGCCGACGCTTTCAAAAACACATACCCAGCACTCTGGCTTCAATTCTAAACTCGGCGCTTTGTAAGCTTGGTGTTGCGAAGTAAAGGGCTTACGAGAAGGGGCTGACAGCGGGAAACGTTCACGAGACCTTCCGCGAGAGGGACCTCGCGGAAGAGCCCCCAGGGATGGGTTCACGGCGTGTCTCGTGAAGGTTTCCCGGTGGCAGGGCCGCCACGAGAATATATTCGGAGTGCCTTACTGTGGAGGTGGGGGTTACCCGGCGTACGCGTTTTCGGGTACCAGGTCGTAATTCACATCACCCATATCGAACTGCTCAAGGGGAGCGAGGTGCATGGGGACGCGGTAGCAGCGCAGCAGGTTGTCGCCGCGCCAGTCCATTACGTCCAGGTCGTTGCCGGCAATGCTGTGCAAGAGGCGGTCGAACTCGGTAACCGCAGATGCAATCAGGGATTTGTATTCCAGCTCGTCGCCCAGCCTGATAAAGCGGGATTCGCCGTCCACCTGCTCGATGCGCAGCCAGCCGGGGCCGCGCTCGGCGCCGGACAGTCCGAGCACCAGCGGCCCCTGCTGATCCTGGCACAGGGGCGAGAGGTTGTGGATGGAGGACTCGGCCTCAACCTCGCTGCCCACCCAGACCCAGCCCGGCAGGCCGATGCGGGTCAGGTGCCACTCAGACAGCCACACCGTCTGGTCGTCATCCACCCGAAACTCACTGTATTCCCGCTGGCCCTTGCGGCTCGCCAGGCTCACGTTCGCCTGGGGGTTTTCCCTGCGGAACGTGTGCAGCTGCTGGGTCATCTCGTAATTGACCTCCCAGTGCTTGCACAGCCGCCACTGGATCGGGTACTCGCCCCATTCGACCAGGTACTCCTCCCGCTCGCGCAGCGTTTCCGCTACACGCCAGAAGGCGCCGTCGATCAGAATGTAGGTGTCACCCGGCCTGCTGCCAGGTGCGATGATGCTGTGTTCGGGAGAGGCTTCGGAAGCGTTGACGACGTGTTCGCTGCGGCCCTCGATCACCTCGTACCAGGGGAATCCATGGCGCAGGGGCGGGGGGAAAGCCAATGGCGGCCGGCCGGCCAGCAGGCGGCGGAACAGCACCGACTTCTCTATTTCCAGATCAGACAGGGTGTAGCCTTCCTTCTGGGTGATTTGTCCCCAGGCAAAGGCCGCCCGAACTAGTTGTTTTTCTCTATCTGAAAAGCTCATGGCGCCGGTGTATAAATTATTCGAAATATCGCGACGGCAAACCTTACCACTCTGTGACAGCGTTCGCTATCGCAATTGTGGCGTGGTGCGGTAGAGAGTGCGGTCGCGGCGGTGGCAGCGGTGGCGGGAAAAGTTCGGTAGACTGCGGGGGTTTGTTCAAAAGTACCCGGAGTGAATAGTGGAAGTAAGGAAGCATCCTGCTGGCTCACCGTGGCGCCGAACGGCGTTGATGCTGGCGATTTCGTGGCTCGGCGGCGTGGGTGCCGGGGCCAGTACCGTATGGGCACAGCCTGTGGAAGAGGCCGTATCGATCCCGGCTGCAGAAACCTGTTACGTCGATGGCTGGTCTGAATCACTGCGCTGCTATGAGCTCGCCATGGCCGATGGCACTGCGCTGTCAGTGCTGGTGGCGCCGGCCGTCAACGCGGGGCAGGGCGAGCCCCTGTACCTGCTGGCCGGTGGCCCCGGGCAAGCGGCAAGCCAGCTGGCGAATCTGCTGAACCCGCTGCGCAAGGTCAACCGCGAGCGCGATATCGTCATGGTCGATCGCCGCGGTGCCGGCCGCTCCAATGTCTTTGACTGCGGCTTGAGCGAGGACGCCCCCGCCCGGCTGGAGCGTTTCGTGGAAAAGCTGGCGGCCTGCTACCAGGAATCGCCGGAACGCACCAAATCCCTCAACAGCCGCCAGACCGTCGACGATCTCGAGACCGTGCGCAAAGCGCTCGGGCACGACAAAATTTCCCTCTGGGGTGGTTCCTGGGGAACCCGTACCGCGCTTCTGTACCAGCAGTGGTATCCCGAGTCTCTGAAACGCTTGGTACTGGACGGCGTCGCGCCGATTGAAACCAAGGTATTCCTCACTGCCAAGGTAGCGGAAGCTTCCCTGCAACAGCTGGCGGACGCCTGTGCGGCCGACCCTGTGTGTGCGGAGTTTGGGGACTGGCGGGGTGAACTGGACAGCCTGCTGGCGAACTGGAGCCAAGAGCAGGCCGCAGCCTTCCCCGACCCTTTCACCGGTGCCCCGGGGGAGGAACCGGTGGAGGCGTGGATGATCGCCAGCGCCGTTCGCACCGCGCTGTACGACCCATCCGCATCGGCGCAACTGCCATTTGCGGTGCATGAAGCGCACCGTGGCAATCTGTTGCCGCTTTCGGGCATTTTCGGGCTCTTCACACAACTGGAAGGAGCCATGGCGATGGGACTGACCTTTTCCGTTGCCTGTGCAGAAGAGATCAACCGCGTTTCTGCGCAGGAAATCGCAAGGGACAGTGCCGACACCTTCATTGGCGAGTACTTTATTCGAACCTTTGTCGAGGGGTGTAAGCGCTGGCCGGTAGAGCCGCGCCCCTACAGTGTGCCGGAGCCGCGCGATCAACCGGTGCTGCTCATCTCCGGCACCGCCGACCCCATAACACCGCCGGTCTATGCCGATACACAGCTGGACTACCTGGAAAACAAGCAGCATCTGGTGGTTGACGGCGGGGGGCATATCAATTCGGCCCGCGGCTGTATCCCGGACCTGATCCACGATTTCCTCAACGGGGCTGGTTCCCTGGATGCGACGTGTGTGAACGAGATCGTGCGCCCTCCCTTTATGGTTGCCGCTTATGGGCCGGCCATGGTGCCGTCCATCGGCCTGGCCTCAGGGGAAGGGGGCAGCGGGGATGTGGCGGCCGAGAGTGAGCTGCAGACCGCAGAGCAGACGGGAGGTGAGCAGTGATCAGCGTGGAAAATATTGGCAAATCCTTTGCCGGCAACCGGGTGTTGCACGACCTTTCCTTCGAAGTGCCCGATGGCCAGATTACGGCGTTGCTCGGGGCTAACGGCGCGGGGAAAACCAGTTGCCTGCGCATTATTTGCGGCCTGCTGCGCGCGGAGTCCGGGCGCGTATTGGTCGGCGGTATTGACCCGGCGGTGAACCCGCAGGGTGCGCGGCGCCAGCTGGGTGTGGTGGGGGATCGCGAGGGCCTGTACGAGCGCCTCAGTGTGGCGGAATACCTGACTGCGTTTGCCCAGATGCAGGGACTGGCCGGAGGCGATTTACAGCGGGCGCTGGAAGAGGTGCGCGCTGAGCTCGAACTGGATGCACTGTGGAACCGGCGCACCGGCGGCTTTTCTCAGGGGGAGCGGATGAAAGTCTCGCTGGCCCGGGCGCTGGTGCATCGCCCCCAGCACCTGATTCTGGACGAGCCGACCAGGGGGCTCGATGTGCTAGCGGTACGACTATTGCGCAAGACGCTGCTGCGTTTGCGTGCCGCGGGCACCACCATTCTGTTCTCCAGCCATGTCATGCCCGAAGTAGCGGAGCTGTCAGATTCGGTGCTGGTCATGTCGGCGGGTCGTATTGTCGGCCGCGGTACCCCGGCTGAACTGGCCGCGGAAACCGGCTGTGATTCTCTCGAGGATTCTTTTGTAGCGCTGGCTTACGGCGAGCGATATACGCACAGGGAGGCGGAGCCCGCATGAACAACGGATATAAATCGCTCGGCTGGCGTCTGATGCTGCCACTCCTGCGCAAAGAGTTGCTGGAAGCCTGGCGGGATCGGCGCGCGCTGCTCACCGCGGTCAGCTTTGCGCTGCTGTTTCCGGCAATGATTCTCGGGGGCACGACGTTCATGCTGAAAAAGCAGTCCGAGAAAACGACGGAGGTGGCGCTGCTTGGCGGCGAAGCTGCACCCTTGATTGAGAAGTACCTGCCGGCCAAGGGTATCAATGTGAGCGTGCTGCCGGAGGGCGAGCCTCAGGCATTGCTGGCGGCGGACTACGACGTAGTACTGGTGGTTGCCGATAACTTTGCCGAGCGCTACCGGGATTTCCGGGCGCCGCGGATCTATCTCTATGTAGATAGCTCGGATACGGATGCCGGGCGCGCGCAGCGCCAGGTACAGGAGCGACTCGCGATGCTGCAGCAGACGGTTGCCAGCCAGCGGTTGACGGCGCGGGGGGTTGCTGCGCAGTTACTCGCGCCCTGGCAGCTGGAGGTGCGCGACGTCAGTACCCCTTCAAGCCGCGGTGCGCTGATCCTGGCCATGGTGCCGGGCGTGTTGATCATGACCCTGTTTATCGCCAGCCTGGCGACTTCGGTGGACACTTCGGCCGGTGAGCGTGAAAGGCTGAGCCTGGAGACGCTGCTGGTGCAGCCGCTGCCGGCCTGGCAGGTGATCGTCGCGAAGTTGCTGGCGGTGGCCAGTATCGGCTGGGTGGGATCCTTGTTGACGATCGGCGTGCTGGTGACGCTGATGCCGATGATGTCCCTGGAGGAGTTCGGATTCCAGGCCGCCACCACTGCCGGGGGCGTGATTGCGATGGGCCTGGTCCTGTTGCCCCTGGCGCTGTTGGTTGCAGTACTGCAGATTCTGCTGGCACTGCGCTCGCAATCGTTCAAGGATGCCCAGACCCAGCTCAGTATTTTCCAGATCGCGCCGCTGGTACTGGTGATGGCGATCGACATTGCTCAGGTGAACCTTGCCGGCAGCTGGCAGTTGCTGCCGCTGGTTGGCCATCAGCAGTGGCTCAAGGGATTGTTGGTGGGAGAGCCCGCATCGGCGCTCTGGATGCTGGCGGGATCCATGGTAACGCTGTTGCTGGTGGTGCTGGCGGTTATTGCCGGCGCGCGGTCACTGCGCCGCGAGACCCTGTTGTCTGCAGCCTGATTGCGGTTGCAGTGGCTTAACACGGTTGGTGGAAACATGACGCTCGAAGAAGGGGAAGGATTGCTGACCATTGACCTCGCGGCAGTGGCAGAAAACTACTGTGCACTGCGGGCGCGCCTGCGCAATGGCAGTCGCTGTGGCGCGGTGGTCAAGGCAAATGCCTATGGTCTTGGCGTAGAGCACGTTGCGCCTGCTCTGTACGCGGTGGGATGCAGGGACTTTTTTGTCGCTACCCTGGCGGAAGGGCAGGCGCTGCGGAAGCTGCTGCCCGACGATGTGCGTATTACCCTGCTGACTGGATTGCGCAGCGGCCAGGAGGCGACTTGCGTGCGCGCCCGGCTGATCCCTTTACTGGTTAGCACCGCACAGTTGCAGCGGTGGATTGCTGAAACCTCGGTGGATGGTCTCGCCGCGCCCTGTGCACTAAAACTGGATACGGGGATGACCCGCCTCGGTATGGGGCAGGGGGAGTTTGCCTGTTTGCTGTCGCAGCCGGAACTGCTGCACGCGGCGAACCTGTGTTTGCTCGTCAGTCACCTGGCCTGTGCGGACGAGCCGGAGCACCCGCAGAACCGGCACCAGCTCGAGTGCTTTGCCCGGGCATCGGAGGCCTTGCGGACTGTTTGCCCGCAAGTAGAGAGCAGTTTTGCCAATTCTTCAGGGATATGCCTCGGAGAGGAGTACCACTTCGATGTGGCGCGGCCGGGCTCCGCACTTTACGGCATTAATCCCAGCCCCGGGCAAAAGAACCCAATGCGCCCTGTAGTGAAGTTGCGTGTGCCAATACTGCAGTTGCGGCAGGTGGACGGTGATGTTCCGGTGGGCTATGGAGCGACGCAGATGGCGCCGTCCGGCAGTTGGCTGGCGGTGGTTCGCGGCGGCTATGCCGACGGTGTGCTTCGGGCCCAGAGTGGCCGCGGGCGCGGTGCCGCAGTTGTTGCCGAGCCCGATGGCTGTGAGAGCCGGATCGTCGTGCCCATGATTGGCCGGGTATCAATGGATACTTCGGTGTTTGATGTCAGTGCGCTGAACGATTCCCAGCGCGGGCGGTTGCAGGCTATCGAAATGCTCAATGACGAGTTGACGGTGGATGAAATGGGTGCGGCCGCGGGCACCATCGGCTATGAAATCCTTACCAGTCTCGGCCACCGCTACTGCCGCCGCTACTGTTGACGTGTTGGAGTGACGAGTTTTGGTTCAAATCAAATCTGCTGAAAGCAAGGCCCTCAGTCAGATTCGCCCGCTTTTACTGCTGCTTGCCGATGGCCGGGTGCACTCTGGGGAATTCCTCGGTGAAGCTCTCGGCGTGAGCCGGGCGGCAGTGTGGAAGCAGTTGCAGAAACTGGAGCAGCTCGGTTTGGTTGTGGAGTCCGTGAAAGGGCGCGGCTACCAACTGCCCGGTGGCCTGGATCTGCTCGATGCCGAAACGATTTCTTCGCACCTTTCCGCCGAGGCGAAACCGCTGCTGCAGCAGCTGCAGGTTCACGACCAGGTCGATTCCACCAATGCCCGGGTTCTGTCGGCGCTCGAAGCTGGCCGCGGCCACGGCCAGGTGGTGCTTGCTGAGCAGCAGACTGCGGGGCGCGGGCGCAGAGGGCGCAGCTGGGCTAGCCCCTTTGGCGCCGGTGTCAGTGTGTCTCTCGGGTGGCAGTTTCAGGGTGGTGTGCAATTGCTTGAAGGGCTCAGTCTCGCGGTAGGGGTGGCGCTTGCGCGCGCGCTGGCCGTGTTTGACGTGCCTGATGTGCGGCTAAAGTGGCCGAATGACGTCTGGTGCCAGGGGCGCAAGCTGGCGGGCGTACTGCTTGAGTTGAGTGGCGACCTTACCGATCGTTGCGCGGTGGTTGTCGGGATCGGGCTCAATATGCGTTTGCCCGCGGCCGCGGCCGGCACTATCGATCAGCCCTGGATTGATCTTGAGCAGGTGCGGCCCGGGATTTCCCGCAATCGGTTGGTGGCCGAAATGCTCAATCAGTTGCTGCCACTTCTCGACACATATCCGGCAGGGGGCTTCGCGCCCTGGCGGGAGCCATGGCAAGCGCTGGATCAGTTTGCCGGTGCTGAAGTCTGCCTGCAGTCTGCACAGCAGCGGTGGTGCGGTATTGAGCGCGGCGTCGACAAAAGCGGTGCACTGTTATTGGAAACCGACGGGGATCTGCGGACTTTTCACGGCGGAGAGATTTCATTGCGCCCTGCTTCTGGGGGGGCTTGATTCGCCATGGTAGCCATTCTGGAACTTGATCAGGGCAATACCCGGTGCAAATGGCGCTTGCTGGTGCCGGAAGCGGAGGGGGAGTCGCGTGTTGCTGGCCGCGGTGTGCTGGCCGCTGAATTCTGGCTGGGAAATGATGACTTCCCGAGCTGCTGGGTAGAGAGTGGGGTCAACCGGATCCGCATTGCCAATGTGGCCGGCGCGGAGCGGGAAAAGCAGATGGCCGCACGCCTCTCCGGCGCACTGGGGGTGGCCCCCGAGTTTGCCCGTGTCACTCCCCATTGTTATGGGGTTACCTGTGCCTACCCGGAGCCGCAGCGTTTGGGGGTGGATCGCTGGTTGGCGGTGCTGGCCGCGTATCGTCGCGACCCGGGGCCGTCACTGGTGGTCGATTGCGGAAGCGCGGTTACCCTGGATTTGCTGGGGGAGGGTGGGGCGCATTTGGGTGGCTATATTGTCCCCGGCCTCGGCCTTATGCGCCGCTCACTCTACCGCGACACGGACGCGGTAAAGGTATCCCCGGCGCTCGTGCCCCGCATGCCCCTGTCTCCGGGGCGGGATACCGCAGCAGCGGTTAACCGGGGCTTGCCGTTGATGGTACTGGGGGCCATTGAGCGGGCGTACGCTGAGTTGTGGAATGTGTGCCGGGACTCTCCCGCGCCGCATATCTGGTTGACCGGCGGCGACTCCGCGTTCCTGTCGACCCTGTCGCCCCTGAGTGATCGCTTTGCTCACTGTGTGGTCGACGATTTGGTGCTTGAGGGGCTGGCGCTAACCAACCCATAGTCCGCCGGCCGGTGTCTTTCACAGAATATCGAATGCGCAGGCTGTACCATTTGCCAGTGCTATTCCCTTTTAACTACAACAACGTCTGAGCAAGCTGAACTTCTATGCGTTGGATCGTTTTATTTTTATTCCTGGCCAACCTGGGCCTCGCGGCCTGGTTTCTGACGGCCGGTGGCGAACCTGAAATGCCACGCAAGCCAGTTGCTGAACGCGGTGACGAGGACACTCTTGTCCTGGTTAGTGAGGCGCCGGCATCGCAGTTGTCCGAGGCATCCCCGCCGGAACAGCAAAAAGTCCAGCCTGCCAGGCGGTCGGCCGGGGCTGCTGCCCCCGAGGCTGTCGGCGCCGATGGTCTGTGTACCCTGGTAGGGCCGTTTACCGAGGCCTATCAGGGCGAAGATGTTGCGCGGCGCTTGCAGGCGTTGGAGGTTCAGGCGGCACTGCGCGAGATAGAGATGCAGGGGCAGATGCGTTACTGGGTGTATCTGGCGCCGCTGGGGTCGCGTCGGGAAGCCTTTCGCAAGCTGCGCGAACTGCAGGCGGCCGGTATCGATAGCTACGTGATCCCCAAGGGATCGCTTGAAAATGGCATCTCGTTCGGCATTTTCTCTGAGCTCGAGCGGGCGAGGTCGCTGACCGGTGATCTACAGGCCCAGGGGTTTGCTGCCGAGTACCGCGAGGAGCCACAAACGTACCTCGAACTCTGGGTGGTGCTTGAGGGTGAGGAGCGTCTGGCCGACGCGTTTTGGCAGCAGATTCAACTGGATTACCCGGATCTCGACCGGCGCCAAAACCTGTGCAGCGAGATACGTAGCCCTGAAGCAGGTGCGGATTGATCCCACGCTGTCGGGTTCCCACAGGGTTGGGTGGAAGGATGTTTATTGAGGAAGAAAAAAACGAAAAACCCTGTTGCGTGTGAAGATCAGTTCCCCTAGAATCCCGCCTCCACTTAAGGGGGAGATCAACAGCCCTTGGTGGCGTTGCCAGCTTTTTGGGTGGTAACGACTGGATGCTGGCGTAGCTCAGTTGGTAGAGCAGCTGACTTGTAATCAGCCGGTCGGGGGTTCGACTCCTCTCGCCAGCTCCAATTCTTTAAAGTTCGCAACTTGCTCGAGAATGATTAGCTAAGTGTGTGAAATTTAAAGAAAAAAATGTTGACAGGCACTAAGGTGGTGTGGAGAATACGCACCACTTTCAGGGCAGGGGTTCCCGAGTGGCCAAAGGGATCAGACTGTAAATCTGACGCGCAAGCTTCGGTGGTTCGAATCCACCCCCCTGCACCATTATTCGGAAGTCTCGAGCGTAGCTCGGGGTTGAAGGTAGAAGAGGTTGTTTGGTCTTCTGTCTTGAATGTTTCGCACGCGATAGCGCGGGCATGGTTCAATGGTAGAACCTCAGCCTTCCAAGCTGATGATGCGGGTTCGATTCCCGCTGCCCGCTCCATTTTATTGTGCGGAGCTTGGTTGGAAAGCCGCTTGAGAGAAGTCTTGGGTGGTAGCGCAATGCGACCCCGCTTGCGCGCCGGCATAGCCTGTCGGTCTCGGAGTATGCTCATGTAGCTCAGGGGTAGAGCACACCCTTGGTAAGGGTGAGGTCGGCGGTTCAAATCCGCCCATGAGCTCCATTATTCGTAGCCGCGGTGACCTGTGTCCCCGCGGCTATTTGTATCCAGCGTATTTACCTTTTTGGTTGCTCTGGGTGCGCCGGTTCCCGATTTGGAATACGGGGGCTGTTCTTGAAAAGGTCGCTAGTTCGGCTCACGCGTATATTGGGAGGCCTGCAATGGCAAAAGAAAAGTTTGAACGTTCCAAGCCCCACGTAAACGTGGGCACCATCGGTCACGTTGACCACGGTAAAACCACCCTGACCGCTGCGCTGACTCGCGTATGTGCCGAAGTATGGGGCGGCGCTGCCGTTGCCTTCGACGGTATCGACAATGCACCGGAAGAGCGTGAGCGTGGTATCACCATCTCTACCTCTCACGTAGAGTATGAGTCCCCGACTCGTCACTACGCGCACGTAGACTGCCCGGGACACGCCGACTACGTTAAGAACATGATCACTGGTGCTGCTCAGATGGACGGCGCTATCCTGGTATGTTCTGCAGCGGACGGCCCCATGCCGCAGACTCGCGAGCACATCCTGCTGTCCCGTCAGGTAGGTGTACCTTACATCGTGGTATTCCTGAACAAAGCCGACATGGTTGACGACGAAGAGCTGCTGGAACTGGTTGAGATGGAAGTTCGTGAACTTCTGGACCAGTACGAGTTCCCGGGTGACGACACTCCGATCATCGTTGGTTCCGCTCTGATGGCCCTGAACGGCGAAGACGACAACGAAATGGGTACCACCGCTGTTAAGAAGCTGGTTGAAACCCTGGACTCCTACATTCCGGAGCCGGAGCGTGCTATCGACAAGCCGTTCCTGAT
>NZ_JBLWFL010000021.1:0-82987 GCF_048323715.1 Microbulbifer weihaiensis | reverse complement strand
GGGGCAAAAAACACCCAAGTGTTTTTTGAGTCCATCCTCCCCCCACCACCTCAGCGATGACCGAGTGCCGAAGGGATCAGGCATTTATGTATCGCAAATTCAGGCGGTGGACGAACCTCCCAAATTCGATTAACTCGCGACAGCGAGTTAAGACCGAGCACCGCGAGCCCGAAGGGGCAAAAAACACCCAAGTGTTTTTTGAGTCCATCCTCCCCCCACCACCTCAGCGATGACCGAGTGCCGAAGGGATGGCGAACCTCCCAGGTTCGATTAACTCGCGACAGCGAGTTAAGACCGAGCACCGCGAGCCCAAAGGGGCAAAAAACACCCAAGTGTTTTTTGAGTCCATCCTCCCCCACCACCTCAACGATGACCGAGTGCCGAAGGGATCAGGCATTTATGTATCGCAAATTCAGGCGGTGGACGAACCTCCCAGGTTCGTTTAACTCGCGCCAGCGAGTTAAACCCGAACAACTTCGCACAGATGCCCGATAAAAATAGAACAAAATTTCAGCATACCCCCCCAACTCCAGCCTCAACGCCACTCAAAATCAGGGGTTGCCACAAAGCAAAATCTGGTGGCCCCTCACATTTCGCACCACCACAGCTACCAACGTCACGCTCACTCTCTGCTCCGCGAAACTCAAATGCCAACGCTCGAAATTCAGCCAGCACCCCATACCTCACCTGCGCAAATTTCCCTGCAATGGGGAGCTTGATATTTGTCAAAAACGGCAATCTATATCAAAGAATTTCAATATTAATAGCGTTGGATCTGCGTTAAGGTTCTTGAAAATAAAATAAAGTAGGAGCGGGAACAGCCATGAGCAAAGCCTATAACGAGATGTCTTATGTGGAAATCGCAGCGATCTACAACGACATCAACAATATACCCTTGGATGCTGCGGTGGCACTTGGTGAATCCGTCGCCGAGCTAATCGGTAAAGGCGCCAAGATAATGGATTTTGGCGGCGGCGCTGGACGAATTTCGGTTCCAATTGCTGCACATACCAATATGATCGCGATGGACATTGAGCACCATATGCTCAAGGCGTCCAAGAAGCTTGCCGAAGATCGCGGCATCCCCGCACGTCAGGCCGTCGGCACCGTACTGCAGACCCCGTTTGCCACCAACACTTTCGACGCAGTCATTACCACCAATGTGCTGCACCAGATCGAATTCTGGCGCGATGCGCTTAAGGAAGCCGCACGCGTCCTGAAACCAGAAGGCACCTTCATTATCGGTCGCGATGTGCTCGACGAGGAATCCGGTGCAGGCCAGCTCCGCAGCCAGTCCCGCATGTTTACCCTGGACATTGCCCCTGAGATGCACCCTACCGACGCAGCCGGGCCGGCGCTGTTCCAGGAAATCCAGAGACTCGGCGGGCAGATGACCCGCCCGATTGTTGCCTGCAGCTGGATCGAGAAAGTTTCCGTAGCCGACATCCTCGAGCGTATGGATAACGGGATACACAACGAAACCTGGAGCCTGACGCGGGAACAGATCGACGCCCTCATGGCAAAGGTTCGCCCGTGGGCCGAGTCTCACTTTGACGATATCCACGCGGTTGAAGATGTGAAGTGGGAGTTCCACCTTTATCCGATTACGGGCATCGGAAAGTAGTCCATACCGGGGGTAGAGGTTTGGCCCCCTGTCGCCTTGCGACAAATATTCTAATAACAATGACTAACCTAAGGGCATTTTATGGACAGGTTCCTACTGGTCTTAAGGGCCTTTCAATTAACACTACCGCGTGCAGCTGCTGGCTGGCTTTTTGCAATTCTGACCAGTAATTTCAACCGTATTTCCATTTATGAACTTGGGATCACGGCAGTTGTCATTACCAGCCTCCTGGGGCTTTACCACTTTCTTTCCCCCTTTGGGGTCGTCCTTGGCCGGCTGGCAGACCGTGTCCCACTGTTCGGCATGCACCGTACGCCATACGTTCTAATCGGGATGCTGCTCTCAGCAGCGGCAGTGGCGGTACTGCCTTACATCGTGGTGCCAATGTCACAAACCCCCGATGAGCTGTTCGGCCTGACAATTCCATACATTACTTACATCGCTGCCTTCCTGGTGCTCGTACTGTTTGGTATCGGGTTCGCGATGGCAGGAGCCAACCATCTGGCCCTGGTTGCAGAGGTAATCCCCGAGCGCAGCCGGGGGCTGGTAACGGCACTGATCTGGACCATGCTGATCATTGGCATGATCGCGTCACTGCAATTTATCCGCGGCTACATGCCAACGTACGATGAGCAGACGATGCGCTCGCTCTATCTGCTGTCCATACCGGTGGTTGGCGTCACTACACTACTGGGTTTGATCGGCGTCGAGAAACGCCGTAAGCCCGGCGATGCCATGCCGAACGGAGGAAAGCTGAACGCGCAGGAGCATTCCAGCCTCAAGGATTTCACTATCGACGTAATCAGGAACCGTACGGTAAGAAATTTCTTCTTCTTTATTTTCCTGTTCATGTTCGGCTATAGCCTTCAGGACAACATCCTCGAGGTATTCGGCGCGGATGTGCTCGGGATGACCGTAGGGGAAACAGGTCGCTTCCAGCAAATATGGGGCAGCGGAGCCATCGTAGGTATGTTCCTGATGGGCGCACTCGTTTTCCGCGGAGGCATTTCCAAGATCAGTGCGATCACGTTTGGCATTAGCGGCATAGGAATATCAATGTTCGCGCTCGCCTCTGGTGCCTATTTGGCCGAAGCGACCATCGTCAATTATTCACTGGTTGGCATGGGCTTTTTCAACGGGTTCGCACTGGTCGGCACCCTGACCACCATGATGGAGTTCACCACCGACAATGAGCGCGGCGCCTACATCGGGCTCTGGGGATTCGCGATTGCCTTTGCCAGTGGTCTCGCATCCATCGCAGGCGGGCAACTGGTGACCTCACTGATTGAAAGTGGATTGTTCGCTGCGTCCGATGGGTTCGCCATCATCTTTACGGTAGAAGGTTTCGTCAGTCTGTACAGCCTCTACTTCCTCTGGCAGATAAACGCCGAAAACTTCCACAAACGCATCAGCAAAGATGGTCTCAGCAATGCCATGGCCGCGGATCTCGGCTAGGCCAATGTCAATTTATTCAAAAGGTGAATTGAAATGAAAGTGAGTGAAGGTCAGGCGAAACTGCAGTTTACCCTGCAGAAAATTGCCATCGCCTGGAGCTTTTGCATGGTGGTGACGAGTTTCAACCGCATTGCAATAATTGAAATGGGTTTGCCGGCGGCAATCATCTCGTTGCTGATCGGCGTCTACACACTGTTCGGCCCAATCCAGCCGATCATCGGCCGTATGTGTGAGCGCTGGCCGATTTTCGGCTATCGCCGCACACCCTATATGCTGCTCGGCACCCTCCTCGGCAGCTTTGCATTCCCCCTGATGCCCGGCGTTCTCGTCGACATGCAGGCGGGCAGCAGTCTTGCCTATGTTTACTGCCTGCTGCTCTTTTGTGCTTTCGGGATCTGTATCGCGATGCAGGCGAATGTTTTTCTCGATCTGTTGAACGACGTCACCACCAAAGAGAGCCGCTCCCGAGTGGTTACCCTTACCTGGACAGTACAGGCACTGGCCATGGCTGGCTGGGCATGGGTATTCGGCGCCCTGATGCCGGTATACAGCCTGGAGGCCATGCAGAACCTCTACAACCTGACTCCGGTCGTTATGATCAGCATTACGATCCTCGGGCTGATCAAACTTGAGACCCGACTGACCAGGGCCCAACTTCAGGAGATCAAAACCAACCCGCCGAAACCCGTGAAACTGCTGGAGCCGATGAAAGAATCCATGGCCGTGCTGGCCTATAACCGCCAGGCACTGCTATTTTTTGTGTTTATCATTTTCTCCCTGCTGTCAGTATTCCTGCAGGATATGCTGCAGGAACTATGGGCAGATGACCTGTTCGGCCTTCCAGCGGGCGAGTCAACGATATACCAGCGCTTTTATAACGGCATCCAGACGCTCGGCATGGCAGCGTGTGGCATATTTGTCGGCGTCACTGCCAAAAAGCGCCTGCAGGCTAAAAAAGCAGCGGGCCTTTCGGTCGAAAACGAAAAGACCCTGCCGCTGGATTTTGGCAAACGACTGATGGCCATTGGCGCCTCCCTGTCGATTATCGGCTTTGCCCTCCTCGCCTGGGCGGCCTGGCTACAAAACCTTACGCTGTTCAATGTCTTTTACTGTTACAGCGCCTTCGCACTGGGCTTGCTGGTATTTCCCTCCATCAGTTTCATGGCTGACATGACCGTAGAAGGCCAGGAAAGCCGTTATCTGGGACTGTGGAGCCTGGCACAGGTCATCGGCCTGTTTCTCTCGTTTACCGTCAGCGGTTGCCTCTATTCCCTGCTGGTCGAGAGCGAAGTCCTCACCGCCAATATTGCCTTTGCACTCATATTCATCCTGCAGGCCCTGATGGTCGTCTTCAGTTTCCTGGTTGTGCGCACCGTCACGATCGAGGGCCTGCAGGCCGCCGCAGAAAAAGAAGAAGAGCCGGGTACAGGTATTCCCGCTCAAGCCTAACCAAATTCCATGCAATACCCATAACGGGAGAGACACCATGAAAACGCAAGATTACATCGACATCCTCCGCTGCCCCCACTGCACACGCGAAGACAAGGGCGTGCTCGCGGAGGTAAAAAACGACTGGCTGGGCTGCAACGACTGTGGCCGCCAGTATCCCATCGTCGAAGGCATCCCGGTAATGCTGCCCGAGGAAGGCGACAAGTGGCTGGGTGTAACCACGGACGACTTACCCAAAATAGAGGAACACGATCGCTTCGTCAGCGCCGCCAGCTGATTGGTCGTGCCAGGGGGGGCGAACGCTATTCGCGCCCTGCCCGGTTGCTCGAAAGCCAATGCGCAATGCTCACAAAACAGAATAACGGCCGCATAACGGCCAGGCTAAAGCAAGGTAATCAAATATGTGGAAGACAGATCTGTTTCCTACTCAACTGGTGGGCAGCTACGTAAAACCCCAGTGGCTCGCCAACCACGACAAGGTCTACCAGAAGGAAGGCACCTGGTGGAATGTCGAAAAAGAACTGCTGCCTGCGGCGATCGACGACGCCGCGCGTCTGGCGATCTACGACCAGAATATGGCGGGCATGACGTTCGCAACGGACGGCGAGGTGCGGCGCCAGACCTTCAGCGGTCATTTCTACAATCTGCTGGGGATCGATCAGGAAAACCCGGCGGAATTCACTAATTTCCATAACGACATTACCGAATACCTGAAAATGAAGCAGAAGGCCACCAATGTGGGGGCCGACCTTCAAAAGGAAGACCAGGCCAAACAGGCGCATAAAGTCCTGTTCCCCGCTGTGCGGGACAAAATCCGCTGGCCCGGCCCGATGGTGGTCAGCGACATTCCGTTCCTGAAACGCTATGCCGCCAAACGCAGTAAAATCACTGTGATCGGTCCGGTGACCCTGTCCTATCGTCTTGTAGATACCGGTATTTACCCGGATCAGGCGTCTCTCTGCTTCGCGATCGCCGATGCGCTCAATCAGGAACTGAAAGCCCTGGCGGCCGCGGGTGTCGACCTCATCCAGATCGATGAGCCGGAAGTGCACTTCCGCTACAGCCAGTGCCAGGATTTTGCGGTGGAGGCGATCAACCGTATGATCAGGGGTGTCGACTGCCTGACTTCCGTGCACGTCTGCTATGGCTACTCCAAAAATATCGCGCTGAAAGAACCGAGCCCGATCTACCCCAAGGCGGTATCACTGATCGCCGAATCAGATATCGACGCCATTCACACCGAGTACGCCCAGCCAGGACATACGCCAGACTTCCTGCAGTCCGTTGGCAACAAGCTGGTTGCCATTGGTGTTCTGAATCTGGATCCGCAGGGCCAGGTCGAGGAGATTGAGGCCATTCGCAAACTGGTGATTGACGCGATGGAAGTGGTGCCCAAAGAGCGTATCAGCCTTGCACCGGATTGCGGCATGTGGTTCCTGGAACGGGATTTTGCCTTCCGCAAAATCAACTCAATGTGCCTTGCGGCGCAATCCCTGAGAAATCAGTTCGGTTAAGCTGGGGAGAATTTTGTGGATACTGAGAATGCATTCCAAACCAAAATCCGCTGGTTGCAGCTGCGCCTGAATCCCGCAGTGCCACTGAGCCCGAGTCAAATTCGGGTGCACGTATACCGAGACAAGCTGGAAGCGGGCGTGCTGGATACGCTGAATCATTGCTTCCAGCAGCAGCTGCCAATGCCAGAGCATGCCCCGGACAGCTACATGGCATTTATTCTGTGCAAACCCTCTCTCACCGACGACACGCTGGATGTGCATGCGCTGGAGTGCCTTGGTGACGATGGCGAGCCAAATGGCGAACTGTGGCTGAAACTGAAATCGGGTGCGGGGCTCGCAACGGCATTCGGCGCGCCGGGTAGTGAGCAATCCATACCTCTGGCCGCGCTGCAGCAATACCTTCTCGGTGATGTGGAACTGCCAGCGCTGGCGCCCCTGACCCAGCACGATGGCCCCTCGTGGCTGTGCTGCCCACTGAGTGCCGCTGGTGATCGCTGGGAGCTGCCGGTACTGGAAACGCCCCTCGATGTCCCGCAACGCTTCGCAGGCCATTGCTATCTGAAGCTGGTCACGGTGCACCACCCTGCATACCGCGGCCTACCGCAGGCTATCGAAGAGAAAACGCAATGAATAATTACCACGTATACGGCCTGGGCGCCGCGCTGGTGGATACCGAAATTGAAGTGTCGGATCAGGATCTTGAGGCCCTTAAAGTGGATAAAGGTCTTATGACTCTGGCCGACAGCGAGCGGCAACAGCAGTTGCTGGCACAGCTGGAAGGTCATCTGGTAGCCGCCAAGCGCGCCAGTGGCGGTTCCGCAGCCAACACGATCATTGCCGCCAGTTACTTCGGCGCGAACACGTTTTACAGCTGCAAGGTGGCGGCCGACGACAACGGGGATTTTTACCTCAGAGATCTCGAAAGTGCCGGCGTCCACTATCACCGCAGCCTGTCTCGCGAGGCCGGGGACACCGGCAAATGCCTGGTAATGATCACACCAGATGCCGAGCGCACCATGGTCACCTATCTCGGCATCAGCGAGACACTGTCCACCATGGAGCTGCACCCGGAGGCTATCGCCAGTGCCGATTACCTCTATCTTGAGGGTTACCTGGTGACGTCGGAAACCGGACGCGCAGCGGCGATCGAGGCCGCCCGCATTGCACGTGCCAACTGCACCCGCATCGCCATCAGCCTGTCCGATCCCGGGATGGTCCAGTACTTCCGCGATGGGCTTCTGGAGATGATTGGCGAGGGCGTCGACTTGCTGTTCTGCAACCGCGACGAAGCCCTCGGCTTCACCGGGGCAGATTCCATCGAACAGGCCGCGGAACGCCTCAAGCAATACACCCGCGACTTCGCCATGACTCTCGGCGCCGAAGGCGCCCTGGTCTACGATGGCACCAAAGCGGTAACCGTGCCCTCAAAGCCGGTAACCGCGATTGACACCAACGGCGCCGGTGACATGTTCGCCGGTGCTTTCCTGTTTGCCATAACCCACGGGCACGATTACGTGCAGGCGGCAACACTGGCCAACCGTGCCGCGGGCAAAGTGGTATCCCAATTCGGACCCCGGCTGGCGGCAGAACAGCATCAGGAAGTTTTAGAGACGGCGATGCCCGCGTAATCCCGGGTTGCGGGGTATGACTGAATACACCAGAACTACCCCGCATACTCCGGATTCCACAGACAGGCTACTTCATCTCCCCCCCATACTCCCAGTTATTCCCTGCTCTCGCCCTCCCCATCTCTCCCGCGCCGTCTCACGCTCGGTGCCTCCTCGACCTCACGCTGCCCCCGTTCTGCACCTATCCTGCCCAGTGACCAATCTGCAGGATTGAGCCTGCTCATCCACCACTGCTTATCGCCGCAAGCTAAATTCACCTCCTGACCATCGATGTGTAAAAGTGGCTCACGCAGACATATCGCCAGTGTTTGCCATCTGTCATGGCAACGGACGAAAGGAAAAAACCGTTAGACGGGGAAATCCCGGGAAGGTAGCAGGCATAAAAATGCCCGCCGAAGCGGGCGAAGTTACATCCAGAGGCTACACACAATGAAAGTTGTTAGAAGCGATATCCCACACTCAGGCTGCTCATGCGGCCCATGCGGTTGACAATCGCCGGTGCCTGATCCTGGGTCCAGATATACGGACGATAGGCAGTAGAGGGCGTATCGTCGTCCAGCAGGTTCTTAACGCTCAACTTGCCGTACCAGTTGTCACCGTCGATACCGGCAATCAGGTTTACATCCCAGTGATCCTCGATCCACAGGGTATTTACGGTATTGATATAGCGTTTATCCTTCCACACGGAACTCAGGTCGGTATAGAACTCGGCACCATTACCCAAATCGCGACGGTAGCGGAAACCCGCATTGAAGGTATTGCGGTAGTTATTAACCATTTCCTTGCCGGCAAGGTCACCGTCAGATACTTGCGGCGCGTTAGCCGGAACCAGACAGCTCTTACCACCTTCAACCATAGGATTGAATACATCGACACAGTATTCATAACTGGTTGAATTCAGTCCCATAGCCTCGTAATCGACAAAGCCATAGCTGAACGTCTGAATACCTTTCACTACTTCGGCGTCGTTAAAGGTATAGGCGGAGTGGAAACTCCAGTTATCACTGATCTGGAAAGCGGTCTCGATCTCCACACCGCGGATCTCCACCTCACCCAGATTGGTCACAATGGCCGCAGGAATGGTGGCACCGTTGCTGAACTGTGAGAATGAACGAATCTGCTGGTCATCCCAGTTCACCTGGTAGGCGGCGATGTTCATGTAACCGCGACCATCCAGCACAGTGCGCTTGGCACCGATCTCGTAGGTCACGTTTTTTTCCGGATCGTAAGTGATCTCCGACTCCAGTGGTGTACCGCCATTGATGCCACCAGACTTGGAACCTTCCGCTATATTCAGGTAGAAAGTGGTGTATTCATCGTAAATGTAGGTGGCAATCAGGCGAGGCGATATCCAGTCCCAGCTACCTTCCTGCTGGCCCTGGGCACCGGTAAAGTGCAGCACGTTGTCCGCAACCTTTTCTTCCTTGGTATAGCGCGCCTCGACGCCCACATTCAATTTGTCAGTAAAATCATAGGCCAGAGCAACAAATGCCGAACTCATCTCGGTACTGTGGTTGGTCTGGGTAATTTTCTGCGCATCGCCGTTCTCATCTACTGCGAGAATCGAGTAAGCAATCGTAGTGCTGTTGATCTCATCCCCGAACGGACTGCCACTGGCAGGCAGCGCGCTGGAACTCAGCCACTGATCCAGGTCGACTTCCGAGTACAACAAACCGGCGCTCCACTGCAGGGGGCCAGAGTCATTGGACTGGATACGGAATTCCTGGCTAATCGCCTCGCGGTCGTCGTTAGGCTGACCACCGTAGTTATACGCATTCACGCCCAATAGATACGCTGTCGTACCGCCCAGGTTAAGGGTCGTTATGTAGTTGGGCATATCTTCGGTCGCTGTGACCGGAGAAAAGCCGTTCTGAATTGGAAGCACCGGTGCAAACACCATGGTGGCACCGAAATAGGCATTGTTATAGCCCTGCAGTGAGCGTGTCTCTGTTTCAGATGCGGCAGTAATGGAGGTGAGGGTTACATTCCCCACATCCCAATTGACACGCATACTGTACAGGTCGGATTCATTGGTTACACCGAACGCATTGCCGGCAAACCCATCGGGATCTCCCGCCTTGGCCTCACCGTAATAGGCAGTAGGGCTACCGGTCAGTGCCGCAATACCGGCCGGCGTGAGCTCATTGGTGAAGGTGTTGTACTCGCCGGGTGGACCAAAGGGACTTACCGGAAACAGGAATGGCGGATGGGTGGGGTCGGCAATACTGCCGAACGGTATCTCCGCATTTTTCTCAACTTCATAGCCCGCATTGTGATGCTCCTGCATATCAACGAATGTGGCTGAGAAGTCGAATTCGAGGCTGTCGGTCGGAGTAAACAGCATGCGCAGGCGCTGGGATTCATTGTCGATGGCACCCAGGTAGGTATCGCCCTGCTTGAACGTGGAACCGGACTCCGTGTCGACCACATCCAGGCTCATGGCAAACATGTCACCCAATGGCGCAGCGACGCGGGCTCTCACCCCCTGCTGCCCCTCAGCACCGCCGGTGGCCTCGATCATCCCCTCAATGTCTTCACCCGGCTTGCGGGTAATGTAGTTCATCGCACCGGAGAAGGCGTTACGGCCGTAAATCGCGGACTGCGGGCCCCGCACCACCTCGATACGCTCCAGGCCCATCATCGGCATAAAGGTGGAGGCGCGCCCGGAAACGTACACACCATCGACGAACATCGCCACGTTGGTGTCGTCACCGATCAGGCCCGGCTGGCTCATGCCGCGAATACTGATGGCACCTGTGGCAATGGTGCCGGAAGAATCGTAGACCAGGCCTGGCGAGCTGCGCACCACGTCACGCAGGTCCTGCATGTCGGCCCGCTCGATTTCGGTTGCAGAAAACGCGTTAATCGCAACCGGGATCTCCTGCAGGCTTTCGGAACGGTTACGGGCTGTCACCGTCACCTCTTCCAGAACCGGCTTTGCCCGCTCGGCACCGACTGCGTTGGCAACGCTCTCATCAGGGGCCGCCATCACCGTTGATGCGAGGCTTCCCGCCACGACCGCAACATACAGCGGCTGTCGCTTGAACTTGGACATTTATCCCTCCAGGGCACATTTATGATTTTTTATTTACGCCTGAGTGGTCTGCAACAACATCAAGGGGCAAAAAGCATGGACTGGAATGATCCAAAGTCCCTTTGCTGACGTAACCCTTACTTGGCTTCTCGTAACACCTTCGAACAGTACCAATGGAAAAAAGTACTATCAATATAACTTTTACAGGTATAACAGCGGGAAATTGAGAAATGTCAATTTTCACCCGGCGCTGATGCTCTAAATTCCTTTGCATTTTGCTTCCAGCCCCGTGAGCGGGCGAACAAGAGCGCCAACTGCGCTCCCCGCACCAGAAACGAGCCCTCACCGAGCTGGAAACATTGCCGTAGACATGAACGCAAAAGCCCCGTTGCACTCCGCCTGACCGGGGCTTTCGCGAGTACCGCGGCAACGCTGTTTAGTACTTGTAACTTTCGGGCTTGTAGGGGCCATCCACACTCACGTGGATGTAGTCAGCCTGAACCGGGGTCAACCGGGTTATCACCCCACCAAACCCTTCCACCATATCTTTCGCCACTTCCTCATCCAGTTTCTTGGGCAACACCTTGACGTAAAGCTGGCCGGGCTTGTCCGCCGGCGGCAGGTCGGCAAACTTGCGTTCCCAAAGGTAAATCTGCGCCAGCACCTGATTGGCGAAAGAGCCATCCATGATCCGCGAAGGGTGACCAGTGGCATTGCCCAGGTTGACCAGGCGGCCTTCCGACAGCAGGATCAGGTGGTCGTTGCCTTCACGGTTGCGGTACACCTTGTGCACCTGTGGCTTGACCTCATCCCACTCGTAATGCTCACGCATGAAAGCGGTGTCGATTTCGTTGTCGAAATGGCCGATGTTGCACACGACAGCCCCGCTCTTCAGGCTCTGCAGCATGGCGGCATCGCAGACATTGATATTGCCGGTTGTGGTAACAAGCAGATCGGTTGCACCGAGTAGCGCGGTATCGATATCCGCCAGTTCGCCGGTATTGATCCCCCCCCTGTAAGGAGAGACCACTTCATAGCCATCCATGCAGGCCTGCATGGCACAGATCGGGTCGATCTCGGTAACCTTGACGATCATGCCCTCCTGACGCAGCGATGCTGCCGACCCTTTGCCCACATCACCGTAACCAATGACCAGGGCCTTTTTCCCTGAGAGCAAATGATCGGTGCCGCGTTTGATGGCGTCGTTCAGGGAGTGGCGACAACCATATTTGTTATCGTTTTTGGACTTGGTTACCGCGTCATTCACATTGATTGCGGGAACCTTGAGCTCGCCTTTTTCCAGCATCTCCAGCAGGCGATGCACACCGGTTGTCGTCTCCTCGCTGATACCGTGGATGCGATCGAGCAGCTCTGGGTATTTCTCATGACAAAGCTGGGTCAAGTCGCCGCCGTCATCCAGGATCATATTGGCGTCCCACAGCGCCTTCCCGCCCTTTTCCGCCAGCACGGTCTGCTCGATACACCACCAGAACTCGTCCTCAGTCTCGCCCTTCCATGCGAACACCGGGATACCCGCCGCGGCAATGGCGGCCGCCGCGTGATCCTGGGTGGAAAAAATATTGCAGGAAGACCAGCGCACTTCGGCCCCCAGAGCCACCAGTGTCTCGATCAGCACCGCGGTCTGGATGGTCATGTGGATACACCCCATGATCTTTGCACCCGCAAGCGGTTGGGAGTCATGGTACTTTCGCCGCAGCGCCATCAGTGCCGGCATCTCCCCTTCGGCAATGGCTATTTCCTTGCGGCCCCATTCTGCGAGCGCGATGTCTGCAACTTTGTAATCGTCAAAATTATTCATATCAGTTTCCGGCTGAGCGGTACCCGCCAATGCCTGAAGAAGCATCATCGGGCCCGCTGCATAATCTTGTAGGGAGGGAATTTACCCGGCGCTCACAGCGCCGGGGCTAGACCATCAGCTGGATAGTGCCTGCTGCAGTGCGTCGACCTTGTCGGTCTTTTCCCAGGTAAACGCGGTGAAGGTAGTGCTCTTTTCCTCACCACCCTCTTTCCAGGTGTAGGTGTACTCGAACGGCTCGCGACCAAAATGCCCGTACGAAGCGGTCAACTGGTACATCGGATGCTTCAGGTCGAGCACGCGGGTGATGGCATAGGGGCGAAGGTCGAATACCTCGCGAATCGCCTGAATCAGGCGCGTGTCGCTGACCTTGCCGGTTCCGAAGGTATTTACCGATACAGATGTGGGCTCCGCGACGCCGATGGCGTAGGAAACCTGAACCTCACAGCGATCGGCCAGGCCTGCCGCCACCACATTCTTGGCGACATAACGGCCGGCGTAGGCCGCCGAGCGATCCACCTTTGAAGGGTCTTTACCGGAGAAAGCACCGCCGCCGTGACGGGCCATACCGCCGTAGGTGTCCACAATGATCTTGCGGCCGGTCACGCCCGCATCACCTACCGGACCACCGATCACGAAGTTGCCGGTGGGATTGATGTGATACTGGGTCTGCTCATGCAGCAGTTCACCGGGAAGAACCTCCAGGATGATGTTTTCCATCACAGCGGCCTTAAGGTCTTCCAGGGAAATATCCGGGGAGTGCTGGGTGGACAACACCACGGCGTCAATGGCCTCTGGCTTGCCATCTTCACCATAACGGAACGTCACCTGGCTTTTGGCATCGGGGCGCAGCCAGGGCAGGATATTTTTCTTTCGCAGGTATGCCTGACGTTCCACCAGCCGGTGCGCGTAATACACCGGCGCCGGCATCAGGGTTGGCGTTTCGTTGGTGGCATAGCCGAACATCAGGCCCTGGTCGCCGGCGCCCTGGTCTTCCGGTTTCACGCGATCAACCCCCTGGTTGATATCCACCGACTGCTTGCCAATCGCATTGAGCACTGCACAAGTGGAGCCGTCATAACCCACTTCGGAGCTGTCGTACCCGATGCCGGTAATCACATCCCGCACCACATCTTCCAGATCCACATAGCAGCTGGTGGTGACCTCGCCAACCAACATCGCCAGTCCGGTTTTTACAACAGATTCAACCGCGACTCGGGCATCGGGGTCACGCGCAATAATGGCATCCAGCACTGCATCGGAAATCTGGTCGGCCATTTTGTCCGGGTGACCTTCGGAAACAGACTCCGAAGTAAAAACGGTGTATTCAGACATAGTCGGTTCTACCTTTTTTATTTGCTTTTACCAGGACGCCCGAGACTCCTCTCACGACGCCATACACCCAGTCTACCCAGATCACTCTACATCAAAATATTTTGATATAGGTGTTTTTTGATAAATCGCAAATTCACCCCATATCCCCCGCCATTACCCCATGTAGTCCCCCAAAGAACCTGAGATAGTCATCTTAGACACACTAATAAATACAACACTTGCATAGGCTAACCATGGACATCTCGGTCGCTGTCTACACGCTGATTATTTACAAAGTGCTATTACTGCTGATTGGTTTCTGGTCCCAACGACGCACCCAAAATACAACCGACTATTTCCTCGGCGGCCGCAACCTGGGCCCGGTGGTCGCAGCTATTAGTTATGGCGCGAGCAGTGCCTCCGCGTGGACTCTGCTCGGCATGAGTGGTGCGGCGTATCTGCTGGGGGTATCGGCGATATGGATTGTGGCGGGAGCCATAACCGGCTGCGCCACGGCGTGGCTGTGGATTGCACCACGCCTGATGCGACATACCCGAGCGAGGGATCAAATCACGCTCACTGCCTTTCTCGCCGACGATCCGGCAACCGTCTCGCAGGAATCGAACCGCAAGATAAAACTGCTCGCTTCGGGTGTAATCCTTCTCTCATTTGTGTTTTATATTGCGGCGCAGTTTCAGGGAGCCGCCACCACCTTCTCCAGTGTCTTTGCCACACCACTAGCGGAAAGCCTGATACTGGGTGCCGCAATCATCACCATCTACACGTTTCTCGGTGGATTCTGGGCAGCCAGTATTACCGACACGCTGCAGGGAGGCCTGATGCTCGTGGCAGCGGTACTGCTGCCTGTGGTGACTTTTCTCAGCATTGGCGGTTGGGAGGAGATACAGGCATCCGGGCTATTGAGCCCTCAGGCACTATCGGTGAGTGGCCAGAATACGGGGCTGGCCGCCCTCGGCTTCGCCCTTGGAAACCTCGCCATCGGCATCGGCACGCTCGGGCAACCACACCTGCTCAATCGCTTTATGGCGCTGAAGGACGAACGGGCTCTTAAACAGGCCCAGGTACTGTCCATCGGTTGGTTTTCAATCGTATTTTTGAGTATGTTTGCCCTGGGCCTGCTGGGCAAAATCGCGCTGCCCGAACTACAGGATCCGGAGACACTGTTTTTTGAGCTTTCGACGGGCCTGCTACCCCCGGTTGCCGCAGCGATCCTGCTCGCCGCCGTGCTTTCCGCCATCATGTCCACGGCCGACAGCATGCTGCTCGTCGTTGCTTCAACCATTTCGCACGACCTGAGACTGCAGCGGCTGATGCCCGGGCGCGAACTGCTGCTGTCGAGACTTTCCATGGTATCTGTGTCGGCGTTGGCCGTGCTGATTGCGCTCTACCTGCCAGCTACCATCTTTGAGCGCGTACTCTTCGCATGGGTCGCCATCGGATCCGCCTTCGCCCCGACCATACTTGCACGCCTCGCCGGTGCGGAGCTTGCTCCCGCAGCGGTCGCCCGCTCCATTGCCACCGGCTTTACTCTGGCAGTTTTACTTTCGCTACTACCCAACACCAGTGGCGACTGGGCCGAGCGATTGATTCCTTTCAGTGTGGCGATGCTGGTATTGCTTTTCCCGATCCCCAGCCTTGCGGCTACCGCACGGTTCAAACGCAAAGCCGCGACACGCTAGATGCTCGACAATACCTGACACCGAAAGGCTAGCGCGCTCCGCACCTGGAGCACGCATAGCCCCAAATAGCCCCAAATAAAAAAGCCGCGCTTTCGCGCGGCTCAAGGAGAAAAACCTTTTTTAAAAGTGCGGTCAAAAACATTGACCGCACTTTACTTGTTTCGCTTTCAGGCCGGATCTGCTGCCGCAGGCTCTTCAACCTGGGTAGCCACGCTGCGACGGGTCGGAGCCACGAGAGGTACCGTATCCAGCGCCCACTTGAAGTGCGGATTGGTACGGCGTGCGGGTGACGGGATAGTGAACACCTTTTCACCTTCAAACGGCTTCATGGCTTTCGTATCGATTTTCCAGCCTTTTTCCTCGATATGCTTGCGGCGAATCATTCGCCACGCGCCCATAAATTTATCCTGTTCAACGGATACTTCGTTTTCAAGAGACTCCGGCAGGTAGTTCGGTGAAAGCTCCGCGACGATATCGCCATCCTCACCAAACACCTTTTTAGTGCGCTTCTTCGCGCCCTTGTCGAAGATCGACCACTTGAAGAAATTTCGCACCTGAACAGCAAACGAACGGGTGGTATTTTCATCGATCGGAGTATTGGCATCGAAGATGACCATTTCCATCCAGGAATTGACCTTGATATGCAGGCGCACGCAATGTCCCGGCAGGTAGAACGCAGGGGTTACATAGGTAGCCGCCTTGTCTGCACGGAACAGCTTCATCAGGCCCAGGTTGCCTTCCAACTGAGGCGGGTACAACACGTTGTCGGATGAACCCCAGTATTCCCCGCGATCCACAGTGAGGATTTTGTTCTCGCTCGCCATTTCCTGGTAGCCGAAGCCGGGATGTACAAACGCGGTATGAGCAATATCAATACCGTTTTCCACCACGCGATCCACCGAACCGGTCCAGTTGTATTCCACTTCCACGGCACGCCAGTTCGCCTTGTCTTCGTATTCGGGAAAGTCCGGAATCGGGTAGCGCTCTTCCTCGGGCAGGTCGCCGAGAAATACCCAGATCATGCCGTAGCGCTCTTCGGTGGGATAGGCGTCAATGCGCGCGCGCTCGGGGATTGGGGCGTCTTCACCGCGCGACGGAATAAACTGGACCTTACCCTCGGCGTCAAATTCCCAACCGTGATACGGGCAGGCCACGCAATCGCGCTTGGTCGTCCAACCTTTGGAAAGCGATCCGCCACGATGGATACAGACGTCACTCAGACAGTTTACCTTGCCAGATTTGTCGCGAAAAAGTACAAAGTTTTGCCCGAGCATTTTTACGCGAACAGGCTTGTCTTTTACCGTTTTGGACCATTCAGCCACATACCAAAGGTTCGTCAGCATGATTACCACCTCAGTTTATTATTGATCCCTTTTTTACGCAGTCGCGGTAAAGCAAGATCACTGGTTATTCTATTAATGTGTATATTTTTAAGGTCTATTTTTGTCTTCAGGCTTCCTGCCCGATCCCCAGCAGTCTTGCATTGTGCTCACCCAATTTGGGCAGCCGGGTATCCACCTGTGCCGGTTCATCCAGAAACTTGATCGGAACACCGAGATGCCGGTTCCCGTCCGCGTCTTCGAAAACCATCTGCCGCGATTTCAAGTGCGCTTCCGCCAATGCCTCATGTAAAAGTCGCACCGGCGACCAGCAGACATCCAGACCTTCAAACCACGCCTGCCACTCAGCCAGGGTGCGACTGGCGAATTCTTGCTGTAAATAGGTGATCGCCTCACCCTGCTCACCCGGCTGGCGCTTGCAAACCTCGGCCAACTCAGGACGTCCCAGCTTGGCGAACAGGTTTTCGGCAAATTTCACCTCGCTGCCGCCGAGCGTCAGATAGCGCCCGTCAGCCGTCCGATACACCCGATACATGGCGTTTCCGCCCCAGGAGCGCTCATCCTTGACGGTGGGCGAGCGCTCCTCCGCAAAGACCGGGCCCAACGCATTAGGCAGCCAGGCCACAAGACTGTCCTGCATGGAAATATCGAGGTAGTCGCCCTTCCCTGTCTCGGCGCGACGCAGCAACGCCATCAGTATGCCCGATAACGCCATTAATGACCCCGCCATATCCGCAACCGGCATAGCCGGGGAACAGGGTTCGCCATTACTGCCCTCATTGAGAAAAACAGTTCCGGAATCGGCCTGAATGCTGAGATCGTGAGCGGGCTTCAGGCATTTTTCGCCGCTTTGCCCGAAAGCGGATATCGAGCAGTAGACAAGTCGGGGGTTGCGCGCGCTGAGAGTGGCATAGTCCAGTCCCAGTCGCGCCATGGCGCCAGGCCGGAAACCTTCAACAAATACATCTGCGGTATCGATGAGGGATAAAAGCTGTTCCCGCTGGCCCTGATCCTTCAGGTTAAGGCAAAGGCTCTTTTTGCCCCGGTGGGTATTGCGAAACCAGACAGCCTCGCCGTTTTTACGCAGTCCGATGTTGCGGGTTGGTTCACCTGCGGGAGGCTCGACCTTGATCACCTCGGCGCCGTGATCCGCCATCATCATGGTCAGGTGAGGCCCGGGAAGAAAAAGTGAAAGATCGACGACTCGGATACCTTGTAACTTCATGGGTCGGATTGTCCCCGGTCAAAACCTGATTAAGCCCAGCTCAGGTAACGCGCTCCGCAGCCATGGATTCGATGTCAGCTGCCGAGTACCCGAGCCCCGCAAGCAGATCCCCGGTATCGGCACCCAATGCGGAGCAGCCAATTCCAGCGGGTCTGTTTCCATCAAATTTTAACGGGCTTGCCAGCACCCTGAATTGACTATTGTCAACATGCGGCAATGGCTGCAGCATCCCGGTCTGCGCCAGCCAGGGATTACTCATGGCCTGGGTAAAACTGTTGACCGGTGCGAGCGGCAATTCTCCGGCGAAACATTCCATCCAGTAGGCGTTCGTATGGCGCGAGAACTCCGCATCGAGGATTTCCGTCAGTTGCTCGCGATTGGCCCGGCGATCGGCCACACTGACAAAGCGGGGATCTGCCAGCAGATCCTTTCTGCCCAGTCCCTCCGCGAGGATTTGCCAGAATTTTTCCGTCATCGCCATCACAAATACCCAGCCATCGGCACTGCGATAAATCTGGCAGGGTACCGTCGAAGGGTGCCCGGAACGGGCAACCCGTTCGGTTTCGTGGCCCCGATTCAGGTACCAGGTGGCGGGGTAAGTCAGCTGGGTGACGGCAACATCGAACAGGTTGACATCCACATCGCGGCCCTGCCCGCCGCGCAGCACGCCTACCAGAGCACCGAGCACGCCCATGGCGAGCGTTACGCCGCTCATGAAATCCACCATCGACAGGCCAAAGCGCGCGGGCGGTGTTCCCGGCTCACCGGTCAGATCCATGAAACCCGCTTCTGCCTGCATCAGATAATCGTAGCCGGGCCAGCTTGCACGGTCATTATCACGGCCGTAGGCCGACAAATGACCACAGATGATTTCCGGCTTTATCGCTCCCAGGCTGTCGTAATCCAGCCCGAGCTTCGCCGGCTGGTCGCCGCGCAGGTTGTTCATCACGATATCCGCGCTCTGTACCAGGCGCTCGAATACTTTGCGCCCTTCTGAACTTTTGAGATCCAGAGTCAGGCTTTTCTTGCTTCGGTTGAACGTCTGAAAGAAATCACTGTCGTGCTCGCCGAGGAAATAAGGCCCGGACTGCCGGGCAATATCGCCACCGGTGACGGGGTTTTCGATCTTGATGACCTCGGCGCCCATGTCCGCCAGCTGCATGGAGCCAAAAGGGCCCGCCCCGTACTGCTCAATGGCGATAACGCGAATGCCGGCAAGCGGTTTGGCGGTATTCATCAGATAGCCTCGCGCGCAGCCAGCTGCTTGGCAATGATGATGCGCTGCATTTCATTGGTTCCTTCCCCGACGCACATGAGCATGGCGTCGCGGTAGTAGCGCTCAATCTCATATTCCGTGGAAAAACCATATCCACCGAAAATACGCATTGCTTCCTGGGAGCAGAACACACCCGCCTCACTGGCAAAGTACTTCGCCATCCCGGCTTCCAGATCACAGCGCTGGCCGCTGTCGTACATGCGTGCAGCCTGGTCGACCAGCAGTTTAGCGGCCTCCACCTTCGCCGCCATTTCACCCAGCTTGAGCTGGATTGCCTGGTGCTGGATGATCGCCTTGCCAAAGGTTTCCCGCTCCTGGGCGTAGCGCAGCGCGAGCTTTAGGGCACCGGCAGCGATGCCGGCACCGCGCGCCGCCACATTGATACGACCCAGCTCGAGCCCCCCAACCGCGATATGGAAACCGCGCCCCTCCTCGCCACCGATCAGGTTATCGATGGATACACGGAAGTCCTCGAACACGACTTCTGCGGTATCAATAGCGCGGTAGCAGGTCTTCTTGATCTTGTTGATGGTAATGCCGGGCAACAGGTTGCCCGCATCATCCTTGGTGCGGATGGCAAACATGGACATACCGCGATGCCGCGGCTCCGCATCCGGATCGGTTTTCACCAGCAGCGCCAGGCAGTTGCCATTCAGGGCATTGGTGATCCACATTTTGCTGCCATTCACTACATATTCGTCACCGTCCCTGCGGGCAACACAACGAATCGCCTGCAGATCAGAACCCGCATTGGGCTCGGTAAGCGCGATACCACCTCGCAGCCGGCCTTCGGCCATGAGCGGCAAAAATTCCTGCTTCTGAGCCTCGGTGCCGAAACGCTCGATAGCTGCAGCCATGATCAGGTGGGAATTGAAAATACCACCCGGCGCCATCCATACGGCGGAAATTTTCTGCACAATGCGCGCATAGGTGCTGGCGGACAGCGAAAGTCCGCCATAAGTGTCACCGATGGTAGCCCCAAAGAGCCCAAGCTCCTTCATGGTTTCCACCAGTTCATGGGGATACTCGTCAGCGAGATCTTTGTCCCGTGCGATCGGTGCGACGTCATTGGCCACAAACCGGTCAATGGTATCGAGAATCGCGGCCTCGTCTTCTGCGCTCCAGTTCATCGCCATCTCCTGTTATTGCTCGCCCAATCAGTAATTCACTTTGTCTTCCATTTCGGCACCGCGCTTCCACACCAGCACCTTGCGGACAAACGAGCACACTTCGGTACCGTCCTGCTTGATGCCGCGAGTGCGCACCGTAACGATCCCCTGTGTGGGGCGGGACTTGGACTCGCGCTTTTCCAGCACTTCGGATTCTGCGTACAGAGTGTCACCGACAAACAGCGGCGCAGTCAGGCGAATATCGTCCCAGCCCAGATTGGCAATCGCCTTTTGACTGATGTCCGTCACACTCATGCCCACCATCAGCGCCACGGTAAAGGGACTGCATACCAACGGTTTGCCAAACTCAGTACCAGCCGCATACTCCTTGTCGAAATGTGCGGGGTGCGTATTCATGGTCAACAGCGTGAACCAGGTGTTGTCTGTCTCGGTGATCGTGCGCCCGGGGCGATGCTCGTAAATATCGCCAACCTTGAAATCGTCGAAAAAGCGTCCAAAGGTTTCACGGTAACGATTTTCACCGACTTGTTTTACTTCTCCAGCCATATGCAATTTCCTACTGCGATTTACACAATTTTTTCACTGGCATCTGCGCGCGCGATCAGCTTGCGTGCGCTGTCGACAATCGGCTGATCCACCATACGTCCGTCAACAACCACGGCACCACCGAGCGCCCGCTCAAATGCTTCCACTGTTCTATGCGCCCGTTGCAGGGCATCAGCCGAGGGCGCAAATCCGCGATGGATCGATTCGACCTGGGCTGGATGGATAGCGGCTTTCGCCGAGAAACCGAGCGCGCAAACCCGACGGGTTTCCGCTTCCAGCGCGTCCGCATCCTGCACATCGAGATACGGAACATCGATCACCGGCAATGCGTGCGCGGCGGCGGTAACCGCCATTTGCGAGCGCGCCCACAACAGTGGCTCCCACGCGAATTCGGCACCAATCTGCGCAGCGAAATCTCCACCGCCGAACATCACGGCATCCAGCGCCGGATCCGCGCATATGCTATTCAGGGACAAGAGGCCCGACGCACTCTCGATCAGCGCTATCCAGCGCACCGCTGTCCCGAGCAGATCCGCAGCCAGCGGTATATCTTTTTCGGTTTCGGTCTTGGCGAGCATCAGACGCGCGGGCAACCTGGCCTGGGACAACGCAGCAAGATCCGCCCTGCCCTCATCACTGCCGACGGCACTGACGCGCACGATCAGGCGCGCAAGCTGTGCCGGGTCGCACCCGGCGAGAAAAGTACATACGGCCGCGCGCGCTTCCGCCTTTTGAGCCAGCGGTACCGCATCCTCCAGATCGATACAGATCACATCCGCGGCACTGGCAAACGCCTTGGCAAACCGTTCCGGGCGATGCCCCGGCACAAACAGCAGGCTGCGTGCGTTAAACATCAGAAATTCTCCCAGCCGCGCAACGGCTCACGCACCTGGTTTTCCGGCACCTGCGCCGAGAAGGCATCGGCGATCGCGGCGCGGGTCGTGAACCAGACACCCTCTTGCGCACGCGCATAGCGCAGGAACTCATCCAGTGCGCCGATACGGCCGGGGCGGCCGATAATGCGCAGGTGCAGACCCAGTGACATCATGCGGGTTCGGCTTGCGCCTTCCATCAGCAAGGTATCCAGCGTGCGGCACGCGTAATCGAGCCAGGCCTGGGGTGTGAGCGATGGTGACGTCCAGAACTTCATGTCGTTGGAATCAATTGCATAAGGCAGTACCAGCATGGGGCGATCAGAACCCTGCACCGGCGCCCAGAAAGGTTCGTCGGCACTGTAGTCGTCCATGTGGTAATCGAACCCCTCTTCCTGCAACAGTCTTCTGGTGTTGTCTGTGTGCAGATAGCGGCTCAGCCAGCCGCGCGGACGCTGGCCGGTGGTCTCTGTGATCGAAGCGATCGCCGAGCGCATAAACGTGCGCTCCTCGTCTTCACTCATGGCAAACTGGTGCTGCCAGCGGTAGCCGTGACTGCAAACCTCGTGACCACCTTCGGCAATAAAGCGGGCAATCTGTGGCGCCCGCTCCAGGGCAACAGCCGCGGCACAGAAGGTGGCCGGCACCTGATAGCGCTCGAGTAACGCCTCAATCCGCGGCCAGCCCTCGCGAATACCGTATTCATAATTACTTTCGTTGGCGTGGGCACGGATCGGCTTGCGCGGTGCCACGCCGAGCTCATCAACCGGCTCCGGCCCGCGATCCCCATCGAGCAAGGTGCTCTCGGAGCCCTCCTCGACATTCACCACAATCGACAGCGCCAGGCGCGCATCGCCGGGCCAGGTTACTTGCTTGCTCATACCTGATAATCCCTCGCGACCATCTCAGTGATATTCCTCACCACCGGAGACATTCATTGCCTCACCGGTAATGTAGGAAGCTTCATCGGAGCACAGGAAGGCGCAGGCTTTGGCAATATCTTCCTGCTGGCCAGGCCGGCCCATGGGAATACGCGCGCGCATGTCTTCCATATAGCGTTCGTAACCTTTGCCCGTCACTTCCGAAAAGTGCGCGTTCTGCCAGGCACCCAGGCCAGTGGTTACATGATTGGGGCAGATGGTATTTACGGTAATGCCAGCGGGCCCGAGCTCCTGAGCGGCTGAGCGGGTAAGCCCGACCATGCCGTGTTTCGATGCGGTGTAGGCCGCCGCATGGGCAAATCCGGACTTCGATGCCTGGCTGCCAATATTGATGATCCGGCCACCCTTACCCTGGCGCAGCATGATTTCGGCGGCATACTTGATGCCCAGAAACGCGCCGCGCAGATTGACCCCCAGCACCGCATCCCATTTGTCTACCGCCATATCAACCACCGGCTGCATCAGGTAGCCGATACCCGCATTGTTGATCCAGATATCCAGGCTGCCGAAATGGCCCAGGGCAAATTCCGCCGCAGCCTGCACTTCCTGAGGCTCCAGCACGTTGCAGGCATAGGTTGCCACCTCGCCGCCCGCTGCGCGGATCTCGGACGCAATACCTTCCATCTCCGCACTGGTGCCTACCGCACCTTCCGGCAGATGTTCACCAGCCGCGTGACCGATATCAGTCAGCACGACCCTGACACCTTCCGCGGCCAGACGCCGGGCCATTGCCTCGCCCAGCCCCTCGCGGCGACCGGCACCGGTAATCACTGCAACCTTGCCTTTCAGCTCGGGATATTTGCCTTGTGTTTCCATCTGCTGCGCTCCCCCGGCATTCATGAATTTATACGGTTTCGGTCAACATGAATTGCGGGTTATCCGCAAACTGTTGAAACTCGGCGGCGACCCGCTGCATCGTCTCACTCGATACATCCGCACCCAGTGCCTCCATATCGTTCACCACCAACAGCTCCACGTACTGGTACGGCGCCGGCACATCGGTGCCCAGGAGACCGGTGGTACGGAGCACAGAAAACTGGTCGACCGAGCCCAGCTTGCGCACGGTTGGCAGATCCGTCGTCTTTGCCCACTGCTCGTAATCCGATGGACTAACGCCCGGTTTCAGGTTGAACAGCACAACGATTGTGGTGGTCATGGCAGGCCCTCCGCCCGATTGCTCAATGTAACCAACATCCTATTCTTGAGATAATGTTATGTCAATATAACATTTGGTGCGACAAAAGCTCCGGCACAGCCAATCCAGACTGCGCAGATCGAAGCGTTAACGAGAGAAAATGCGAAGGGAAAACGGACGCCGCGCGGCAGAAGGCGCGCGGGCCGCAAGCAAAAACAGAGCGTCGCCAGGCAGCCTGTCAGGCTTTGGCGGCGAGATTCTCAACAACCGCGCGGTACGCAACCCGAACCTCCTCCACGGTATCGCGGATGGCGTCGAAGCTATTGACCCACTGCCACCAGGCCTTGAGGCCAGGAAAACCACTCAAGGGGTTCTCCATTCCTATCGAAGGCGCCAGTTCCTGCAAATAAAATATGGTGGGAACCAACGCCACATCCCCGAGGTTGAGCGGGCGCCCGCTCTCAAAGCTGGCCAGCAGGCGCTCCCCCTTGCCCAGCTCGCCGCGCAGAGTATCGGCCATCGCGCCTGCATCAACATCACCGCCACCCATGGCGGCGCGAAACATCGGAAACAATGCGTTGGCCGCGAGGTGAAGATCGGCGTACCGCGCAAGCATGCGCATCTGCGCCCGCTCCAGCGCCCCATCGGGCACCAGCGAACTTCCACCGGACACCTGGCTTTCCGCCAGATACTCCATGATTGCCCAGCTTTCTGCGATCGCACTGCCATCTGCCAGTTCCAGCACCGGAACCTTCCCCAGCGGAAAACGCTCCAAAAACGCCTCGCTGCGCAGTGGCAGCGGTGGCGGAAGCACCTCAACCGCCAGGTTGTCCAGGCGCACCTGCATGCGCACCCTTGCCGCGTAAGGTGAATGAGGCAGACTATAAAGCTTCATGAAAAATCTCCGGTGATCAGTTAATCAGGTGCAGGCCATAGGCCGCATTGACCAGCAACCCTACCCAGATCAGATAGACAAACGGCCGACAGGAGGCGATCGAGCTGGAAATCGTCTGGTTCACCGCGTCGCTGCTGTCGCCAGCCATCAGCCGGCCCCAGGCGGCGCCAAACAGTTTCAGGCGCATGCGAATCAGTAACCCGCACAACACGAGCAAGGCAAAAATACCCAGTTTGATCGCCAGCCAGCTCGCCGTAAGGATGAACTTGGTGGCCAGGGCATACCCGGCAAGTGCCAGCAGGCCAACGATCAGCACAATCCGCAAATAGAAGTCGAACTGCGTCAACGCCGGCACAAACGACTTGCCATGGGCGAAATGCAGCGTTGCCACCAGACCCAGCCAGCCAAGGCAAAAACCCCAGGACAGCCACAGCCAGACCGGCTCCACTGACCACTGGCCGGTCATATGCGCCAGCTGCAGCCCCAGCGGCAGGATTAACGGCATACAGAATCGCGGCCCCTGGTCACACCCCATCATGATGGTCAGCGCGGTGCTGCGCGCCTGGGGGGAAAGATCCGGGCGGGTCACGTAGCGACTGGCGTAAAAGGTGCCGAGATCCCCCCCGAGCCAGTAGACAAAACACAGGTTGTGCAACAACTTTACAAAGAGGTAAGCGCTCATACTGGTACATTCTTATTAATTGAGGTAACAATAACCGCAAGCGGCGGGCGGCGCATTGCTTTAAGTCAAACCGGAACCGGGCACACGACCGCACCCATTTCAAGTCAATTGCCGCATTAGATATATTGATATACGATTATAACAATAAAAGCAATTCAGCCACTTTTCGGGGAGGCACCTGATGGAAACAACAACAAAAACCGCCAAAGAGATCTACCTGGAAGTCAAAGCCAACCCGGCGCGCAAGCGCTTCGGGTTCGGCCGCAAGGCAGCACTGGTCAACGTGGATCCGCAAAAGGCGTATACCCGCACTGATCTGTTCAAAACCGCCTATGAAACCGACCCCAACCAGATGCACTACATCAATGAACTGGCCAAGAGCTTCCGTGCGAAAGGCTGGCCCGTGATCTGGACCCATGTGGCCTACATGGAGTCTGGTGAAGACGCCGGCATCTGGGGAACCCGCACCGACACCCCGGACTCACTGCAAAACATCAAGTTCGACTCGGTCAGAAGCGAATTCGACGATCGCCTGGAAATTGATCGCCAGCGCGACGTCATCTACTGCAAGAAAATGCCCAGCGCTTTCTTTGAGACCCAGCTGCAGTCCCTGCTGGTGTGGCACCAGGTAGATACGGTGATCATCACCGGCGGCTCCACTTCAGGCTGCATCCGCACCACCGCTGTAGACAGCCTGTCGCGCGGCTACCGAACCATCGTGCCGGAGGAATGTGTAGCGGATAAACACGAGAGTTATCACTACGCAAACCTGACCGACCTCTCCCTGAAATACGCCGACGTGGTGGATGTAGCCGAAGTATTTCACTGGCTGGAAAACACCAGCAGCTGACACAAGTACAGGGCGGGTGATCCCCGCCCGTGCGGGCAACCCAAAATCGCAAACTGTGCAATACCAGCCGAGGTAAACCATGCGATCCGATCCCGGTTTCTACGATTACTGGCCCTACCACCAGAGACCCCGCCTGACCTGGCCAAACGGCGCCAGGGTAGCCTTCTGGGTCGCGCCGAATATCGAATTCTATGAGCTGAACCCACCTGCCAACCCCCACCGCAAGGCATGGCCCCAACCGAGCCCTGCGGTGCCCGGTTACAGCATCCGTGACTATGGCAACCGCGTCGGCCACATGCGCCAGATGGCGGTGCTGGATAAATACGGCATCCGCGGCTCCATCTCCCTGTCCACCGCACTGTGCGAGCACCACCCGGAAATCATCGAGCTGTGTCGCGAGCGCAACTGGGAATTCTTCAGTCACGGGATCTACAACACCCGCTACACCTACGGCATGTCGTCTGAGCAGGAGCGCGCAATGATCCGCGACTCCATGGAGACCATATACCGGCACACCGGGCAGAAGTGCGCGGGCTACCTGGCGCCAGCACTGTCGCACTCCGAAGAGACACTCGACCTGTTCGCAGAGGTGGGCACAGAACTGTTCGGGGATGAGGGCGGTTTCTACACCTGCGACCTGTTCCACGATGACCAGCCCACGCCGATCAACCTGCGCAGCGGCAAACGCTTTGTTTCCATCCCCTACTCCCTGGAAATGAATGACACCATTGCCTATGTGGTGAATAAAGTGGAACCGCGTCGCTACGGTCAGATGCTGAAGGAGAATTTTGATCGCCTGTATCAGGAAGGCGCTGAGAGCGGCACCGTGATGTGCATACCGACGCACAATTATCAGGTCAGCTGCCCCCACCGCCTGCGCGCATTTGAAGAGGCGCTCGAATACATCACCGGACATTCGGACGTCTGGGTAACGACCGGAAGGGAAATTGCCGATTATTACCTCACGCACTTTTACGATTCTGCGCGCGCAGACATACAGGCCAAGATCGCATCGGCAACACAGGAGACTGCCTGACCATGAGCGACCAGAAACCTCTCGGGCCGGAGCATCTCCAGTACCCCGAACGCCACTATGGGATGGACCATAACCACTACGACTGGCAGATGCTGACAGAGCGTGAACCGGTACACTGGCAACAGGGAAAGCTGGCGCTATGGGTCAATGTCAGCCTGCAGTTTTTTCCGCTCAATCAACGCGGTGTGCCATTCGCCCCGCCGGGCGGCATGACCATGCCCTACCCGGATCTGCGCCATTTCTCCCTCCGGGACTACGGCAACCGGGTTGGCATCTACCGTATTTTGCGGGCACTGGATCGATATGGGGTAAAACCCACCTTTGCAATTAACGGCGAGCTGGCTCAGCGAGCACCCTACCTGATGCATATGCTGCGCGAACGCGGTGATGAGCTGATCGCACATGGCTGGAATATGGACACGCCCCACTACGGCGGCCAGCCACGGGAACAGGAGCAGGCACTGATTGGCCAAACCCTCGACACCCTGATAGAGGCCAGCGGACAGGCCATTAGCGGCTGGCTCAGCCCTGGCAAGATACACAGCGAAAACACCCCCGCGCTGCTCGCAGAGCAAGGCGTACAGTATTTTTGCGACTGGGTTAACGACGACATGCCCTATCGCTTTCGCACAGACAGCGGCGACCTCTGGGCCATGCCCCTGTCTACCGAACTGGAAGACCAGTTTATTCTGCGCAATAACCTGCACTCGGAAACCTCATACGCCGAGCAGATCGAGGATGCCTGCCGCTACCTGCTCAGCGAAGCCCGCGCACAGGGCGGTCGAATTCTGGCGCTCAACATCCACCCCTGGATGCTGGGACAACCGCACCGCATCCGATACCTGGAGCGCGTACTCGAGTTCATTACCGCGCAGCACGGCGTCTTCTCAGCACCTGCCGGCGCGCTCCTGCAGCAGTGCACACAGCCCATTGCCGAGCCGGCCTGAGGCCGGCTGTCATTTGACATAAAATGTTATATCATTATGTGATTTGTAATTGGCAAAGGACGCAATGCTATGGATGTCGTAAATACTCTTTTCAGTAAACAGCAGCTGGATTCGCTGACAGAAGAGTCACACGCACCGCTCTATTACCAGCTCTACTCGCTTCTGAAGAACGCCATCCTGAACGGCACGCTCGAGTTCGGCGACCAGATGCCCACTGAGCTGCAACTGGCGGAATCCTTCGGGGTTTCCCGAATTACCGCCAAACGTGCGATGGATGAGCTGGCAGCAGAAAGCCTGGTGGAGCGCCGCCGCGGCAAAGGCACCCACGTCATTTACGAATACCAGCAACAGCCGGTAAAGGCACCACTTGTGGGCATGCTTCAGGAAATCGAAAGCATGGCTCGCCATTCCGACGTGGAAGTACGAACCTGCGAAATGCTGCAGCCCCCCGCCGAAATTCGCGAGGAGCTCGGCCTGTCCACCGGGGACACCGCCCTCCTGCTGGAGCGGACGCGGTCTCGTGACGGCGCCCCCTTTGGCTATTATGTGAGCTGGACTGCAGGCCTCAAGCGCAAAGTCTCGGCGAAGCAGTTTGAGAAAACACCAAGGCTGGAAATATTCCGCAAGCAGGGCCTGGAAATCACCCACGTCACGCAAACCCTGAGTGCCGAAGCCGCAGCCAGCGACAGCGCGCGCGAGCTGGACACAGCCGTAGGCGCACCACTACTGAGCCTGACGCGCCGCTCCTATACAAAAGTTAATGGCAAGGAGCAGCTGGTGGATTTCATGCATGTGCTCTACCACCCGGACCGTTTCAAATACCAGATGGATCTGAAGGCAGACGAACTCTGACCCGGGTTACACGCCCACGCTGCCGGCAGCCACTGCCGCGCAGCGGGCGTGGGGCCAAAGCTCCGCGCCCGGCCACTGCCCGCTGAACTCTCTCAATCGAACCCGCCATTGCTTCTCCCCCTGCCACCAGCGATATTCCTGTAACAACCCGTCAGCAACATCGTACTCGGCGCCCTGACCGTACTGACCGCCCGCGTAAAGGAAACAGTCACTGACATTGCCCGGCTTCGCCGCGCGCCCCGGGCCCTGATAACCGACGGTGCGGGTCGAGAATTCTGGTGCAAACAGCCGCTCGCCCTGCGCCGGATCGTGAATCCAGGGCACGAGCACCTCGCCGCTTCCACCCGCCGACGCCAGCGCACCGAGAAGCTGTCCGGAAAAAATACGCAGCAGGGGAAAAAAATGCTGGCGCACCATGGGAATACCACGGGCCGGAAAGCCCGGGCGGCGGTATCGGTACACGGCCCCACGACCATCCGCGCCTACCCGATAGGTCGCGTTTGCCCGGCAATTCATCTCACCGTCAACACCCCAGCTCAGCGCACAGCGTCCAATCCGCCCCGACTCGATACGTGCAAGCACCCGAACCCGGAGCGACTGCGAGGGCACAGTGCGCTCACTGTAGATCTCAAACAGGCCGGCTGACCGCACCAGGTGCCAGCGCTCTGTTATTGGCATCAGTTGCCCGTCGCACAGATATTCATACTCCCCCTGAGCCAACACCGGGGGATTCGCATCCCCCCGGCTCATTTAGGCACCCCGGCTTCCGCCGGCAGTAAATAGCTGGTGGACTGATGTGCGCGGTTGCGCAGCAGGTGGGTATTGGCCGAAATCATTTTGTTCACTGCCGCCCCCGGGTGCAGGGCCGCCACAGTCAACTCCCCCGCCTGGGGCGTCACCAGCGGTTTGTTGATGTTGCCGTCGAAGCGGCGCTGTTGCCATGGCTCCATCAGGGTGAACTCCCGCTCGAGATCGGCCACAATCCCACCCTGCCCGTCACGGGTGGCGGCGACCAGGCAGACGCGGTTTTCCGCCGCTCGAGCCGCCAACAGCAGCAGCAGGTTTTGCTCCATATTCCCCTGCCCTCGCGGCCAGCTTCCCGGCACCGCCACCAGGCAGTGCACCCCCCTCAGCGCGGCCATCCGCGCGAGCTCCGGATAAAGACAGTCGTCCCCGACCAGCACGCCCACCCGCCCCCAGGGCAAGTCACAGATATGCAACGCTGTACCTGCAGGTGCCAGCCCCAATGAGCAGCGGTGCAATTGCGGCTGGGCCATGCGCCGCCCATTTTCATCCAGAAGGATACCCAGGTGCTGCCAGCCATGGACTCCCTCTTCCACAACACTCGTGCACACCTGTATACCCTTTATGCGGCAAACCTCCTGCAGCCTCGTTTCCGCGGCACGGCACAAAGTCGCCGTGCGCTCCCAGTCCCGCGCAGCATCAACAGCCGGGAAACACGCCGGCAATACTGCCAGGGCGACACTGTCCGGCAGCGACATCAGCAGCGCCTCGGCACGCTCAATCGCCGCATCCCCTTCTCCTGCGGGGTTCACCAGCGCGATATCGATTGCGTCAGCGGCTTCGCCCGAGGGCGCCACGGCATCTTGTGTCAGGCCAACGTACAGCGACGACTTGCGGCGTGCCAGCGCACCCATACTCAATCGCAGACGGGCATCACGATCCGGCAGTTCAGCCAGCACCACCTGTTCCGCGCCGCGCTGCCCCGCCACCAGCGGCCGCCCGTCCGGAGCAACCACCTGACTCTCACCGGCACCGTAGAGCAACGCCTCGGGAATGGAAGTCATGGCACTGACCTGAGCCAGCTCGGCCACCGGCACCAGGGGGCCCACCTTGTTGGCTGCAATCATAAACAGCCGGTTTTCCGCCGCGCGGGCGCGCACATGCAGACTGGCCTCATCGAAAGCGAATGAATTCAGCGAGTTGCACAGCAGGTCGGCCCCCGCCAGCGCCAGGCGCCGCGAAGGCTCGAAACTGATACCGTCGCGACAGGCGATAAAGCCGATTCTTCCAAGCTCAGTATCCACCAGCCCGGCCGCCCGGCTTGCGGGAGTAAAGAAATCGTTCTCGTGCCCCATAAGACTCTGCTTGTCGGCCTCGCCAAGCAGCGCCCCGGTCGGGCCATAGAGCAGTGACGTCACCGTGATATCCGGCTCCCGGCGACGCAAGGACACATTGATCAACACGTAGCAGCGATGCAAGCGGGCGCGCTCGGCGATCGCCGCCAGAAATGTTCCCTGCAGGTCCAGGGCGCAGTCCCAGGCCTGCTCCCGGTCGCGATACCAGGAGATTCGGTTGCAAAACTCCGGCAACACCATCAGCCGCGCGCCCCTGGCCGCGGCGGCGTCGATCATGCGGATACAGGTGGCCAGATTTTCATTGGTCTCTGTCCCGGTGGCGAACTGGAGTGCGGCAACCTTGGGCATTGGTATTCCTATGTATGGTTGTGGGCAAGAATCACAATCGGATCAATTGTACTAATGTTATATCTTTATTACACTCCTTTGCACTCAATCTTCAATTACTGTCTACCAGGGGCTCGCACATGGCCAACATCGTCATTACCGGAAGTACCAAAGGCATAGGCTTCGGCCTCGCAAAAGCTTTCCTCGACTCCGGCCACAAAGTGGTCATCAGTGGCCGCAGTGAAGAAACGGTACGCGACGCACTCGACCGACTGCAAACCCCCGCCTGCAAGTGTTGTGGCCTCGCCTGCGATACCAGCGAACACACCCAGGTGGAAGCCCTGTGGCAGTTTGCCCAGGACACCTTCGGCAGTGTCGACATCTGGATCAACAACGCCGGGCTGGCGCGCACCGGCTGGTCGATCCTGGATATCCCGCAAGCGGAAATAGAAGCCATGGTGCGCACCAACATCGTCGGCACCATCAATGGCTGCCGGGTCGCCGCTGCCGGCATGAAACAGCAGGGGCACGGCAAGATCTTCAATATGCTGGGGGGCGGCAGCGACGGTGAATACTTCCCGGGCATGGGTATCTATGGCAGCAGCAAGCGATCGCTCGATTATTTGACAAATGCCCTTTCCAGCGAGCTTAAGGGCACCGGTATACTTGTTGGAAAAATACGCCCCGGCATGGTCGTTACCGAGGCCGTGATCCGCGAGGCCAAACAGAACCCGGACAGGTTCGCCCAGTCACGCAGGTTCATGAACAACCTGGTGGACCAGGTGGACACTGTTGCCGTCTACCTGGCCCGGAAAATGCTCGAGTTCAACAAGACCGGCGAAAAGATTCGCTGGCTTACCGGTGGCAAGATTGCCGCAAGAATGCTCAAGGGGCTGGTGCGCAAACGGGAAGACCAGTTTGCACGACACGGACTCTGACAGAACACATAACAATAACCGGGAAAAATCCCGCAACGGCGAGGCAGCGCGAGATGGCTATCGACAACCAGACTGCAGGCAATCCGGTCCCAACGACTTGGCTCGGCGCCCAACTGGCACCGGGCATATCCCGCGGTAATTTCACCACTTACCTGTTTGCGGTGTTCATTTCTTCCGGTTACGCCGGAGCACTGTCGGTGTTGCAGCCAGGCCTGCTGCACGTCATGGGTATTGCTCAAGAAACGCAGGCCATGCTCACCGGCTATCTCGGCGCCATGCAGGAGCTGGTTTTCATCCTGCTGCTGGGTACCGCGGGCGCGCTCTCGGATCGTATTGGGCGACGTCCGGTCTATGTGTTCGGCCTTGCCCTGACCGGGTTCGGCTTTATGCTTTACCCCCACGCCAGCTCGATCTCCCAGCTGGTTGCCTACCGCCTGCTGGTAGCCATCGGCAGCGCCGCGATGATTGGCATGATGGTGACCGTAGTCGCTGATTACGCCGCAGAAAAATCCCGCGGACGCGCCAATGGCATGCAGGCGATGGCGGCCACTCTGGGCGCCTTTATTCCGCCCATACTCGCCAGCCTGCCCAGAGTGTTTAATGGTCAGGGCATGGATGAACTGGCGGCGCAGCAGTGGACTTTTGCAGTGGGGGGCGCCCTGGGTCTGGCCGCGGCAGTGATCGCATTCGCCGGACTGGCTCCCGGCATCAAGCGCTCGGCCACGGCCGCACGGGAGTCGCTGGCCAGCACACTGGCGGGCGGCATCAAGGCCGCTCGTGACCCGCAGACCGCCCTGTCTTACGGTGCCGCCTTTATTTCCCGGGGCGATCTCGCCGTGACCGGCGCATTCATTTCACTCTGGCTGGTGCAGTACGGAACGCGGGAGCTGGGCCTTTCTGCCAGCGAGGCCATGTTCCAGCTGGCAGTGCCCCGCGTGCTCGCCACCGTCGCCGGCGCCCTGCTTGGCTCCGTGATCATGGGCCGCATAGCTGACCGCACCTCGCGAGTCACTGCGGTGGCCATGGCCTCAGGACTTGCGGCAGCCGTTTACAGTGCCGTCTTCCTGATCACCGATCCTACCGCCGACTGGGTCATCGCCCTGCTTTTCGTCATGGGCATCGCCGAGATCAGTGCCTTTGTCAGCAGCCAGGCGCTGGTGGGCCAGCAGGCACCGGAAGCTTACCGCGGCGCTACTATCGGTTTCTTCGGCGTTGCCGGTGCCTTTGGCATTTTGATCGGCACCTCTGGGGGCGGCGTACTGTTCGCAAAAGTTTCACCCAGCGCGCCATTTGTGCTTTTCGGCGCGCTCAATTTTGCCGTTTGCATCTGGAGCCTGTGGCTGCGCAAACACCTCTCCCATAAAACTGCGGCCACAGAACTGTCGCCCGCATCTGACATTGCAACCAGCCAATAACGAGTTATTGATATGGAAAACACACAAAACCTGACCAAAGAGTTTGCCGCACACCTCGCTGGCGGCGCACATATCGATACCAGCGAAATCTTTGATGCGGTGATGACCACCCGCGACAGGATCTGGGAACGAATTCAAAACAGCCTGTCTCTGAAAGAAGACACACGCTGTGCCGACCTGCACACCTTCGACGACGTCAACGGTGAACACGCCGGGCGCATGCGCACCTTCACCGGCGACGCTTCACCGATAGACTGGATCATCCATTCCAATATTGGCGTTCCCCAAAACACATTCACCAATATCCACCTGACCATCTACGTGGACGACAGCGTCGAGATTCCGCATCTCGGTATGGCATTCGGCACCTTGCCCGACGCATTTTTCTATATCGACCCAATGCCGCGTTACGAGCCGCTGAGTTACCCTGAGCATATCCAGAAATACCTGGCGCCGCTGAACGACATTTACATGAGCCTGCAGGAGGAGCTGTTCGAGGCAGGCGTCAAGCCGTTCAATGCCGCGATGCCATTCATTCGCTCCTCGCTCTCCCCCGTAGCGCTGGCGGGTGTGGTGCCGCTGGACTTCTATCGCGAGAAGGTCGAGCCGAAAATTTTCGCCTATGTGGATCACTGGCTGAAGCTGGTACACGAAGCCAAACCGGTACAGGATCCGCAGGTACGCGCGCAGCTGAAACAGCGCGACCAGCTGATCCGCCGCAACATCGTGCACCTGGATCCCGCCAACCCAATTGCCGAACGCCTGGTAGGCAAGCCCATGGCCGACCGACTGGTGCGCATCCTGTGTGCCGAAGAGCGTAGCGAGTAATCAGGAAGCGCGAGAGTCCAATCATGCCAGATACCTTGAAACAACGGCTGTCAGCCAGCGGGATACTCTCGGTACCTGGCATCTATGACGGCCTCAGCGCAAGACTGGTGGAACTCGCCGGCTTCGAGGCCGCGTTCCTGTCCGGTGCCTGCCTGTCCTTTGCCCGCTTCGGGCGACCGGACATGGGGCTTGTCAGTGCCGCCGAGGTAGCGGAAAGCGTGGCGGTCATCCGTGAGCGAACGCCACTGCCGCTGATCGTGGATATAGATACCGGGTTCGGCAATGCGCTCAATGTCCAGCGCACCGTCGCTACATTCGAGCGCGCCGGCGCTTCTGCTTTGCAGATGGAAGATCAGTTGATGCCGAAACGCTGCGGCCATATGCGCGGCAAGCAAGTCATCAGCAGTGGCGAAATGGTGGGTAAAATTCACGCGGCCCTGGATGCCCGGCGCAGCGATGACACCCTGATTTTCGCACGTACCGACGCACTGGGAGTCAACGGGTTTGACGATGCCCTGGAGCGAGCGGAGCGCTACCTGGAAGCCGGTGCCGACGCGATTTTTGTCGAGGCACCTGCAAACCTTGAGCAAATGGAGATCATTGGCGAGCGCCTCGGATCACGCACCCCCCTGATCCACAATCTGGTTGAGGGCGGCCAGTCTCCGGTTCAGTCCGCGCAGGAATTGGCGGCACTGAACTATCGCATCGCCCTGTTCCCAGCTTCACTGCTGCACCTGTTCATACCCGCAGCACAAAACATGCTGACCCAGCTTCGCCAGAGCGGTCACCTGAATGCACTCCGCGACCAGATGATCGACCTTTCCATAGTGAATGAATTGCTTGGCGCTGACGAATTACTCGCAGCGAGCAAACAATATCAGTACGAATAAAAACGGTGAGCCTTTATGAGCCGTGAACATCAGTTACCGGAATTGCAAAACTATATCGATGGTGAGTTTTCAGCGCCCGCCGTCGACCGCGGTCTCAGCCTGCACGATGCCAACACCGGCGCCCCGCTGCAGCAGCGCCGCAACTCGAACCGCGAGCAAATTCAGGCGGCCCTGCAGGCCGCTGACCGCACCTATCACACCGGCACCTGGGAAGACACGCCCGCGCAGGAGCGCGCCGAGATTCTGGAGCGGCTGGCAGACGAAATCAGCGGGGATCAATACGCAGAAGCGATCAGTACCGCCGACAGCCTGACGTCTGGCGCCATCATCCGCACGACGCGCAAGATGGCCAGGATGCTGCCGTTCGTTTTCCGCGGCGCGGCCGCCTATCTGCGCGAAGGCCATCTGGATCAAATGGTGCCCGGCCCCTGCGGCCAGGTGGAATACCTCCGGCGTCCATGGGGCCCGGCCCTGCTGATCGCACCCTGGAATGGCCCCACGGCGATCGGCTCCCACAAGATGGCCAGTGCGCTGGCTGCCGGTGCACCCTGTATTCTCAAGCCTTCGGAATTCACCCCCCACTCCGCCATCATGATGGCACGCGCCGCGCACCGCGCAGGCGTACCCCGGGGCGCATTCCAGCTGACCCTTGGCGACCGCAGTATTGGCGCACAGATGGTAGAGGATCCCCGGATCAAGGCCGTATCCTTTACCGGCGGTCTTGCCGGCGGGCGCGCCATAGCCCGCGCCTGCGCCGACGACTTTATCCCGACGCAACTCGAGCTGGGCGGCAACAATCAACTGGTGGTATTTGCCGATGCCGATCTCGACCAGGCCGCGACCGGTATTGTTTACGGCCTCACCAATCTCAATGGACAGTGGTGCCGCGCCCTCGGCCGCCTGCTGGTGCACGAATCCATCAAGGATCGCCTGCTCGACAAGGTGCTTAGCCTGCTGTCCACCATCCGCCTCGGCCACTCGCTGGACGAAGACAGTGATATGGGCCCACTGGTTCATCGCGCGCAATACGAGCAGGTGCTGTCGGACATCGAGCGCCTGAAGCGCAATGGCGGGCACGCACTGTCTTCCACGCCACTGCCGGATCTGGAGGGCTATTTTATCGCCCCCACACTGGTGGACGGCTGTCGACCAGATGACACTCGAGAGGAAATCTTTGGCCCCGTGGCCGCGGTACACACTTTCCGTGACGACAGTGAAGCGCTCGCGCTTGCCAATGGCACGGATCTCGGACTGGCGGGTTATGTCTACAGCCGGGATGAAGAAAAGGCCTTTGCGTTCGCACGCAAGATGCGCACCGGTGGGGTAAAAATAAACGGCTACAGCCTGCTCAGCATTGGTGAGGGTACGCCACGGGGCGCCTGGGGACTGTCAGGCCTGGGGGAAGAAGGGCACGGGCAGTCGATCGAGTTCTTTACCGGTGCGCGGGTAATCGGAGTGTCGCCGCAGGATCCGCTGGGCGGGCGCTAAGGCGCCCACCCTGCCCCACTTTTACAGCAGCTACTGACAGGAAAGCCGCAATAAAGCCACCTCAGTTAATCAGGGCAATCAGCTCCTGCTGCTGCGGCTGTGATATTTCTATGAGGGCCTTGGAAAATTTCGGCGGGCCAAATTTAGGCACATGTCCGTTAGAAAGGCCCACAGGTTCTTTGGGAATACCAATGAAGTTGCGATCCATTTTCCCATTGGCATTGCTGTCATGGTGAACACTGATCGCATAGGCACCGAAGGGCAAGGTCAGCTCGACGTCAACTTGCCCGTCTTTCAAATTATCCAATCCAACCACCTGCTCGTATACCTTGGTATCACCGAGAAAGGTGTCTTTGGAGTCATACACCGCAATATAGAGCTTACCTACGTCACTCTGAATGTTGGAAACCGTAAGTTTCACCGCCGCTGAACCCTCACCGGCCACAACACCGGCACTCATACAGGCAAGCAATAAAATGTGACAACCGCGCAGTAGTGAATTGATCATCAGTCAGTTCTCCGTAGGCACTGGCACGGTGCCGGTGCATTTTATTAATACGGTTCACGATCCGGTTCAGATGAGTGGCGCACCTTTTTCCAGCTGTATCCGGCGCCAGGCATCTGCCCTTCCGCCAGTGGCCACCCCGAGCATTGCACCCACACTGGTGCCTACTTCCATCAATGCGCCCAGGTCGATCCCGGTGTCGAACCCCATCTGCTCCAGCATCATAACAACATCCTCGCTCGCCGCGTTACCGGTGGCACCAGGTGCGAACGGACAGCCGCCGATACCGCCAACGGAGCTGTCAAACTTGCGGATACCGGCTTCCAGCGCGGCGTAGATATTACCCAGCGCCAGTGCCCGGGTATCGTGAAAGTGGCACGCCAGCCGCGCCGCGTCATACTCTTTCGCGAGCGCACCCATAAGGTGGCCCACCGCAAGGGGATTGGCCGCACCGATGGTATCGGCCACATTGACATCATCCGCGCCAATTTCGAACAGCTGCCCGGCCAGATCCAGCACTTTACCGGGATTGGTAGCGCCCTCAAACGGGCACTGCCAGGCAACGGCGATACAGCCCACAACGCGTACACCGTCCGCCCGCGCCACCTGACAGATCTCCCGCGCCTGCACCAGGGAGGCCTCAACCGACATGCGCACATTGCGCTGATTCATGGTTTCACTGGCACAGATCACCAGTACCACGGTATCGGCACCGGCGCTTCGCGCCAGTTCATACCCCTTTAGATTGGGTATCAGTACCTGGCGATCGAGTGCAGATTCCGCCGTAATTCCAGCCAGCACCTGATCGGTATGGGCCATCGCCGGCACGGCCTTGGGCGAGACAAATGCCCCCGCCTCTACCGAGCGAACGCCTGCCTGCACCAAACCGCGGATCAGCTGGATCCGCTGTTCAACAGTCAGGATCGTCGCCTGGTTCTGCAACCCGTCGCGGGGCCCAACGTCATTGATCAATACTTTTTCGCGCATGATTCGCTCCCTGCCAATCTCAGCCCGCGTCGCCGCTGTCTTTCAACGCATCGATATCCGCCTGGGTATAGCCGCACAATTCACTGAGTATCTGATCGGTGTGCTGGCCAATATGTGGCGCCGGAGAGAAGCTGTCTTCATGGGTGCGGGAAAGTTTGATCGGGTTTCCCGGCGCCTTGGTCTTTTTGCCATTGGGGTGCGCGATTTCCACCACCATGTTGCGGTGCAGCACCTGCGGATCATTTAGCGCCTGCTCGAGATTATTGATCGGCGCACAGGGAATTCGCTGCGCTTCCAGTTTTTCCAGCCAGGCGTCGGTGGTGTCAGTGGCAAATATCTCCGCAAGCTTTCCGTCGATAAGCTCCTTGTCGGCAAAGCGCCCGGGCTGGCCGTCGTACTTGGGATCATCGAACTCCGGCACATTCACCACCGGCTTGAGGTTCTGCCAGAAATTATCGGTAATCACCGCAATAATGATAAAACCATCCGATGTGGCGTAGCTGTTGTACGGCACATGGACAAAATGCGCATTGCCAATGGGATAAGGGTTCTTGCCACTGAGGAAATGCATGGTCGCCATGTAATTCAACATGGAGATCTGGCAGTCCACCATGGAAATATCGACATGCTGCCCGCGGCCACTTGTCGCGCGCTCCGCAATGGCGGCAAGAATGCCCATGACCGCGAACATACCGCCGCCCAGGTCACCAATCGGGATGCCAGCGCGCACAGGATTTGCGGGATCCTCGCCGGTAATGGACATGCCGCCACCGTAGGCCTGTGCCACCTGGTCAAACGCCGGGCGCTTCGCGCCGGGGCCATCGGATCCGAATCCGGACACGCAGCAGGTGATGACCCGGGGATTGATCGCACTCAGGGTGTCGTAATCGATACCGAGACGCTCGGGAACACCCGGGCCGAAATTACTGATCACCACATCTGCCTGCTTGACCAGGTCATAAAATACCTGGCGTCCACCATCGCTCTTGAGGTTGAGCGCAACGCTGCGCTTGTTGCGGTTGAGCGTCAGATAGTAGGCACCAAAGCCGTCGATGGAATTTTCGGGGTCATTCGCCAGCAACTTGCGTGTGCCCTCCCCCGCCAGAGGCTCCACCTTGATCATGTCCGCCCCCAGGTCGGCGAGAAGCATCGCGCCGTAGGGTCCGGAAAGCATGTGGGTTAAATCGAGTATACGAATGCCATTCAACGCCTTGCTCATAGAACAACTCCCAAGCCTCTTCCATCAAATAAAAACTATATTGTTATAATATTAATACTTTTCGGGCAGCAGCGGTAGCCCGGCGACAGTCTCAGGATTACTCGCGCGCAAACAAAAAAGCCTGCGACAGCGCAATGCAGTCGCAGGCAATAAGAGAGGAGAACACCCTTATTAAATCGACTTACCAGTCTCCGGGTTCACCGGGGTTTTCCAGAAGAAATACATCAACCCGATATAACCAAGCAGGATCGCCGTGGCTGTTACCGGGAACTCGTTATAGAAAACCCAGGGTTCACGGAACATTTCCCACAGCACCATCTGCTCCGGCAAATACCAGAAAACACCGCCCACCGCGATGGCGTAGCGAATTGCCAGACCGGCCTCTTTCTGCTTGAACTGCTTCGAAATGATGATAATGGACCAAAGAGCCACCAGCGCGAACGCCACGTAATTCACCGGGTGATGCAGGCCCAAAATACGCTCATCGTTAACCGCCAGCATCAGCGTGTACATAAACCAGTTGACGAAAAACAATTCTGTGGCGGCGACACGTGCATACTGGGGTTTATAGCCAGAGGTAGGCTTGCCGGGGCGCAGCCCAAAGATTTTACGAACCCACAGGATCAGCCGGCACCGGATATCCTTATTCAGGCCCATGTAAATCATCAGCATGAAGCAAAACAGTGTGCTGCTCTGCAAAAAGACGTGCTCACCCATAAAATACGGGCGCGGTATGGATTTATCACCGGCAAACAGTGCCGCGAGGTCATCCTTCAAAAGGTACGCCGAACCCGAGTCAGTCATGGCCAGCGCAAAGTTGTTCTCACCACCAATAAAATGCAGGTACATCTCAAACCAGAATACCCAGATGAGCGAGCCCCCCACAAAACCCATCCAGGTGCCCCGCACCTCATTCTGTTCCAGTCCCTTCCACACCAGTACCATGCCCAGCAGGCCGACCACAAATGCAATTCCATAAGCAATGGTCGAAGGGATACCAGCATAGATAAGTGTCACCAGAAAAATATGGGCGACCATTTTCTCAAGAATAATCCATGCCAGGGCGAGCGCTCCCAGCACGGGCGCACTGTAAAGTCGAGACTTGGCAATCGGGGGAGCTTCGATAGCGGATACGGTCATTGCAGTTACCTCTTGTTATTACTGCATTTTGCCCTTCAGGCCTGTGCAGGCCAGGGCGCTGATAAATTTATTGTTGTAAGTCTTTGATTCGATCCAGCGTAGTGAATCTGAGAGGCACCCGCGACACGCGGCCGCGGGTGCTCCCATCAGTCTCAGAAAGTATAACTGAGACGCAAGCCCGTGGTACGTGGCTCAGGCATCAGCAACTCTACACCCTGGGGCGTGAAGGAAGCTGCAGGAAGATGTCCGTAATCCACATTGTTGAGTCCGACTTTAACCTTGTCGTCATCCAGCAGGTTATCGACGTAGAACACAACATCGAGGCTATCGAAGCTCAGGCCACCCTGGAAGTCCACCAGCCAGTACTCTGGCAACCAGGCGTTGTTGCCACGATCCAGATAGCGCTCGGATTCATAGTTGCCGATCAGCTCGGTGAAGTAGCCGGTACCGTTGGCAAACTCGCCATCGAAACGGGCAGACAGCAGCGACGCATGCTTGGCCGAGTTCACGAACTGGGTACCGGAGTAGTCACCTTCCGCGGTATTGGTCCAGAGCTTGTCCAATGTACCGGGCCGGCCTACATCGGCAATGGTGTAATCCGTCACCTCTGTATCGCTCAGCACATAACTGGCAAGGAAGGTCCAGTTTACGGTTGGACGGTAAACAGCACTCAGCTCGAGTCCACGCAGCTCACTCTTACCAGCATTGGTTACCACAGAGTTCTGGGTTCCAGTAATCGGATCAAACACAAAGTGGGCAATCTGCTGATTGGTGTAGTCGTAAAGATAGACAGCGCCGTTGATCTGCAGGCGATTATCCAGCACGTTGCTCTTGAAGCCCGCCTCGTACACCGACAGCTCCTCCGGCTTGTACTCGCCGGTGGTGATGATGCCATCGCCATCGGCAGTGGACATACCGCCCGGCTTGAAGCCTTCCGAGAAAGAGGCATACACCATCAAGTTGTCTTTTGGCTGCCAGTCAACGCTGACACGGGGAACAAAAGCGGTATCGGTGCGGGAGTAAGTCTGAATACCGGGATCCGCAGGCATGAAAGTAACCGGATCCAGAACCGGAATACCCATCAGGCCATTAAACTGTGTGCTAAGCGGCACGCTTGCGTAATCGATATCTTCCTCGAGATAGCGCCCTTCCGCAGTTACGCGCAAGTCGTCCGTGATGTTGTAGTTCATCGAGAAAGCGAACGAAATATGATCGGTGTCGCGACTCATCGGAATCGGCAGCGGCTCCGGCGAAGTCCGGTGATTCACCAAACCAAAGCCACCCATCCACTGATCCAGGTACGCATCCCAGAATGTCTTGTCGACACCGTCGCGCAACCACCATTCCTGGTTCATCACGGTGTCCATGGATTCAGACCAGTACAGCGCGCTGGTTTGCCAGTCGAGTTTGCCGGCGCTTCCAGAGAGGCGGACTTCCTGGCTGAACTGCTCAACATCGAAGCTGGTGTCGCTGTTGGAGTTCACGCCGTACTGGGTGTAATCCCCCGGCATCCCCAGGAAAATACCGGTACCCGGGCCCAGAGACTGCAGGGTGTAGTTGGTTCGGTCGAAGTCTGACTGGGTGCGTGAGTCATTGATGTTAACACCGGTCAACGAAACGAATTCGAAGGTATCGGTATCAATCTTCAGTTCCAGAGTGGAGCGCGCTCCACGTACCGTGGTACCGGCAAAGTCGCGACCGGTGCGCGGGTCGGGAGACAGATCGATTTCACTTTCTCTGGCTTTGGCCAGCTCACCGACGATTACCGTTCCGCAAGCAGGTCCACCAAAGGCGAGATATGCATAAGGAGACGTGGTGGCACAGTCGGCGTCGGTGGTGCCGCTGCCGGCAACCGGACGAACTTCTGCATAGGGGCCGACCGAGCCAAGGAGCAGGAAGTCAGACGGAGCAGAGCCCGTATGTACAACCGACTGGCGCTGGACGATGGGACGAGGCGAGTACGCAGCTTCACTGTACTCTGCACGCCAGAATGCTGAAAACTCTTCGCTTGGCGTCCACATAAGCGCAGTAGCAATACCGTCGGATTCCATCGCACCGAGATCACCACCGGTATTGGGGTTATCGTAGTAACCGTTGAATTCGCTCTTTGCCACATTAAGCGAAGCCGCCAACACACCGGGCAGGATCGGCAAGCTGCCGCTGGCCTGGACTTTTCCATAGCCGTACTCGGTGGTATCCAGTGCAAGGCGGGCCTCTGCTGTTTCACCCGGGCGCTTGGTGATGTAATTCACCGCACCGGAGAACGCGGAACGGCCGTATACGGCACTCTGCGGCCCCTTGACCACTTCCACCCGTTCCAGGTCGAACAGATCCAGGTTCGGACCGTTACCACTGCCACCCGTCGTCAAAGACTCGGAAGATACGTCGACACCGTCGATCAGCAGTGCCACGTTGGAGCGGCCGCGGGTATTGGAAAGTCCGCGCAGGGAGATTCGGGTATCGTTCGGAAGCAGCCCGGTTTCGAAGTCAAGGCCGGCGGTGTAGCGTGCAACATCGTCCAGAGCGGAGATGCCCTTTTCCTGCATCTGCGCGCCGGTCAGTACGTCGACGGCAACCGGAACCGTTTGCAACGACTCTTCTCGCTTTCGCGCCGTTACAACCACTTCCTCAATGGCGAAGTCATCTCCGCGCGCGGCTTTTACCTCACGAGTGTGCTCTGTCTGTGCCACGGCGCCCTGTACAGCGACGCAGGCGGCAACAGCGAGAGAGAGTTGGTTTCTATTGAACATAGCCCCTCCAGATTATTCGTTATTTTTGTACCGCTAGTTACCTGGCGAATCTGTTACTGCTACCGATTGGCCATGGAAAGCGATCGCCCACGAGCGATCGCTCAAATGTTATTATGTTATACTTTTATATCTTTTCAAGCACTTTCTGAGGCTATACAAATATATTTCACCGCACCCGCCAGAGCCATCAACGTACAGGCCCCAAAGCTGAGCACCGGCCCATGCACGCTCACCATAATGGCACATGCGCGCACTAAAACTCCTCCAGCAGCCGCCCCTTCCCGGTAATTCGATCCTCGATACCGCAAGCGCGCAGCGCGTGCCAGACGGTTGCCATGTTGATCGGTATCAGGGGCTTCTGCAGCCAGTGTTCCAGCATCGGAAACAGATCCAGGGTCGAGAGGTTCGTGCCGCACTGGATGATTGCGTCGACATCGTCACCATCAACCTCGCGCACGGCATCAATGACCTGCTGAATCGGCGTTTCCGCGATGGCGGTAGCCGAGGGTCTGTTCATTCCCTTGACCTTCACCACCTCGAAACCGATATCGGAGAAAAACCGCCGCACGTTGTCATCGCCCACTTGCGGATAGGGGGTGATCACAGAGATCCGTTTGGCTCCGAAACAGTTGAGCGCATCTTTAGTGGCACCGGCACCGGTGGTCAGACCAAGGTCACCGATCTGGTCACGGATCTCCCGCTCGAACGCAATATTGCCTTCCAGGCCACCCCAGAAGGTTTCCGCAGACATGCCCAGCATGATGTGGGAAACCTTGGCTGACAATACATTGCGGATGGAAGTAGGAATCTCACCGCGCATGATGTCCAGAAAGCGCTCAAATACGGTGTTTTCATCGTCACCGCTGCGGGAGACTTCGTCGGACCAGTTGCGCAACTCGATCCAGAACCGGGACGGGTGCCAGGTGACTCCATCCAGCCTGATCTGCTGCAGGTCGTACTCGACACCGGTGTTGGTGGAAGGAATGATTACGCCGATCTGTGCGCGGCGGGCGATTTGATAGTTGTCCATAGGAACTCCAGGAAATACTTACATGGAGTTATACCGGCCACCCGCGGGGGCCGGCATGACAATTATCAAGAATTTCCAGCGACCGCCTCTGCGGCCATTGGTTCAGCGGTTTGCGGCGCGCGCAGCGCCAGGGCAAGCAGGAGCAACAGACTCATCAGTCCGGCTCCGATGTAGTAAGGGGCATGTACACCGATTCCGGCAAATGCACTGCCGGTAATCGCCGTGCCCGTACCGCGGCCGAGTGTACCCAGTGCATTGTAGAGACCCATCACCGCGCCCCGGTTATGGGCTCCGGATTCCTTGGATGTCAGGGATTGCATGGAAGTCAGTACGAACGCCGCACCTATCCCCTGCCCCACCAGCGCTGCGGATACCGCCGGCACACTGGCAAACCCACCGGCGACGGTAACCAGGAGCGCGGATATACCGAACAGAACCGCCCCGACACGCATCAGGCGGCGCTCGCCAAATCGCCGGGAAAGCGGACCGATAAGCCCACCCTGCACGATCACCATGGCAATGCCGGCAGCGATCAGCACCGGCACCAGATCCCTTGGGCCGTGGGCAATATCGGTAGCATCGGCCCAGATTGGAAATACCGATTCGACAAAACCCGCGGCCAGGTTATATACCGCCACCGATGCCAGCAGCAGACACAGGCTGCGTCGCTCTCCGACCCAGGCCAGCAACTGCACAAAGGAAGTTCGCTCCACCTTCTCATTTCGGGCGTCGGGCAGGCTTTCCTTGAGGAAAAAAATCACCACGAGCAAAGCGGCCAGGGACAGGCAAGCCGAGACCATGGCCGGCAGCTGCAAATTCGCATCAGCAAAACTGTCACCTGCGAGGTAACCGCCAAGCGCAGGCCCCACGATGAAGCTGATCCCGAACGCGGCCCCCAACATGCCCATGGCTTTTGCGCGGTCCTGATCAGTGGTGACATCAGCGACATAGGCCTGGGCAACCGACAGGTTACCGGCCATAAGCCCACTGAACAGCCGCGACAAAGCGACCATCCACACAGCCGTGGCAAAGCCCAGCAGGATGTAACCCAACACCGCACCAACCAGGCTCACCAGAAGGATCGGCTTGCGGCCAAAGCGGTCGCTAAGCCGGCCCCACACCGGCGTTGCAAAGAACATCCCGATCACATACAGCGCCATGCAAAGTGTCGCCACCCCGGGGCTGGCCCCGAGCTGCAGGGCGTAGTAAGCGAGAATCGGCAGCATAATGGCAAAGCCGATCATATCCAGCAGGACAATAAATACAGCGATATACATGGTCGCTTCGCCTCCGGGCGATCTGTGGCGCGGTCAGTGCTCTTCCAGCAACCAGCCCATATTGTCAAAACGATCATGGATGCCGCAGCTGCGCAGCGCGTGCCAGCAGGTGGCCACATTGATCGGCAACACCGGCTTCTGCAGCATCTTCTCCATCGCCGGGAAGACACCGAGCGTGGAAAGGTTGGTGCCCACCTGCACAATCGCATCCACGTCGTCCCCGTCGATTTCGCGCACAATGTCGAGCACCTGATGCTCCGGTACCAGCGCGATGGCATCGTGGGCATTGGCACAGCGCAGTCCCACAAGGTGCTTGATGCGGTAGCCGGCATCCTCAAAAAACAGGCGAACGTTCTTGTCACCCACCGGCTGGTACGGGGTGATGATTGACAGCGTCTTGCCGGAACCCTCCGGCACGCCCAAAGCCTCAAGCGCAGAGATCACGGCATTGGCACCAGTAGTGAGTCCGACATCCTCCCCGACCAGCTGCTGGATCCGGTCAACAAAACCGTCGTTGCCCTTGATGCCGCCCCAAAAAGTCTCTGCGGACATGCCCATCATCACGTGATCCGGCTTGCAGGTCATCAGGCTCTCGATCGAGTCGCCGATGGTTTCGCGCAAACGCTCGAGAAAACGCATAAAGTTTGCGTCGTCACTGAGATCCGGGTGATCGATCATAAAACGCGTGGTGTGCCAGGTAACCCCGCGCGGCAACAGGCGCTGACAGTCGTACTCCACGGATGTGTTGGTGGAGGGTATCACTACACCGATCTTGGCGCGGTGGCCGATGTAGTTATCGCGATGTCCGTTGGTGAGCTGTGAGCGCTCGCGGGTCTTCGACAGGTCGATCTCGGTTGGAAAATTCATTCGGGCTCTCTCCATGCGCGGAGTTCCGTCCGCGCAGCTGTTATTGCCATGCTCGTTCGGATTGTTTACTGCACTGCCAGGCTGTCACGCACGCAGTTGATCATTGACCGCTCCAGCAGGAACGCCTTCGCCCGCTCCGGATCCGCCGCAGTCTCCATCAGCATTTGCTGGCGTTTGCGCTGTACTTCCGGGTCACGCGCCTCCATCAGTTTTTTATTCTCGATGGTATGGCGCTGGACAAACTGCACGGCCAGTTCACGGCGCTGGCGATCGTAAAGCGAGAACGCGGCTTCGGCGTCCGCGCCATCAAGAATGACGCGCTGTAATTTGTCCGCGAGATTGAAGGCATCGTGCAGGCCACCGTTCATACCCATCCCACCCAGGGGATTATTGATATGACAGGCATCACCGACCAGCAGCGCACGCCCCAGGTGATAGGTTTCAGCAACCCGCTGATTGACCGCATAAATACTGCGATGGTGGACATCGTAGTCTTCACCGCGGTCATACAGGCGCTTGAGCCGCGACTGCACAAAGTCATCGGACAGGTAATAGGCTTCCTCTTCCTCGCTGGCCGGGAACACCGGCACGAGTACGCGCCAGAGTTTGTCCGTCCGCAGGATCACACACCACTCGTCCGGATCCGACACGTAATTGACGTAGGAGAAATCCTCAAAGACATCCTCGAAGGGGAAACTGGTGCTGACCACCAGGAATTTTTCGTCATAGGTGAAGCCCATAAAGCCGATTTCAGAGCGCTTGCGCACCACGCTGCGCGCACCTTCAGCACCGACGAGGTAGGAACCCCGCAGGTTGTCTTCCCCGGATGCGGTGCGCACCACGGCGGTCACACCGGTCTCATCCTGCTTGTAATCCACCAGCTCACAACCGAAGTGCACTTCCGCGCAGGGGTAGTCGGCAAGTGCTTCGCAGATGAAGTGGGTGAGTTCGTACTGTTCCAACTGCAGGCGGAAAGGAAAGCGGGTTTGGTCAGCGATCATTGCCATATCGAAGGTCGCCACTTCCCCGGTACTGCGATCGCGGTATTGATAGCGGTCTGCACGCAATCCGCGCTCCAGCATTTTGCCGATAACCGCCTCGTCCAGATCCGCGATCATCTCAAGGGATGGCGGATGGAATGTGGACGCACGCAAATCAATGGGAAGACGCTTGCATTTTTCCAGCAGCCGCACGGGAATGCCCCGTTTGGCCAGCGACAATGCCAACACGCAGCCGCTGGGGCCGGCACCGGCGATAATCACGGGAGAATTTAAAAACATAACTACTCGCCAATTTTACTTTTTGTTTTCGACCGTGCGCGCCGCGGCGGCGCGCGCCGGGGGAATTAAACGGTCTGCGGCAGAGGCAATTGCGCCAGAACATCGGCAAGCGACATCACATCCGCATATTTGGCATGCATGTCGAACAGGTTGGCCTGATGCGCCTCCGGGTTGCGATCCCCTACTGCCTCCTGTGGCACCACCACCGGGTAGTCGTACTGCAAACCGTCAACGACAGTCGCGCGCACACAACCACTGGTTGTGAGGCCGGTGACCACCAGCGAATCTGCGCCCTGCTCCCGCAACCACGCGTCCAGGCCGGTACGGTGAAAGCTGCTGGCCCACTGCTTGGGTATGACCGGCTCCCCGGCCTGTGGCGCCAGTCTGGGATCCACATGCACCCATTCTGAGTCAGGCTTCAAAACATTGAGATGGGGAATGCGGTCGCGAAACACCCGCGCTTCCCCGTCGTGGTGGTACACGACGGTGGTGAACACCACCGGCAGGCTCAGTGCACGAAAACGCTCCAGCAACTGCCGGTTGGCTTCCACCACATCCGGGCAATCAGTACCCAGCGGACAGCGACTGCTGGTAAATCCCACAATCATGTCCACCAGCAATAGCGCTGGTCGGCGACCCAACCCGAGACTGTTTCTTTGCAGATCCATCGGTATGCTTACCCTCTATTTTTGTTGTTGGGCAACCGAACGTTGTTGAATAACCGAACGGCATCGGCCGTCAGTCTGTTTCCACAACTTCGAGAAAAAAACGCCGCAACAGGTCGGCAACAGCTGCCGGCTGACGTTCGCACACGTAGGTGCCGGCCTCTTCCGGCAATGCCGCAGCCATCCCCCGCTGCAGCAGGCGTACAGTGGGCGCCACCGCAGAGCGCAACAGATCCCGTCCCCCGGCAAAAACCAGTGCGGGACAATCAATGGCCGCCAGCTGCGTGGCGACATCCTGCTCCACTACTGCGCGATAAGACGCCTGGTAATATTCGCCGCAGGCGAACGCCAACAGGGTTTCGCGCTGGCTGAGCGCCAGTTCCGCTTCCGGATCCTTGGCTCTCAGCCGCTGCCACATGACTTGCCAGTGGGCACCTTCGGGATCAACCGGGACGGTCCCGGCCGCCGACGGCAGCGCCTGTTTCTGTGCATCCGTCAACAGCGTCGGCCCACTCAGGGCCAGCGCGCGCACAAATTCCGGGTGGTCAAATGCCAGCTGAACCGCAATTGCCGCGCCGGTGTGGTGACCGAACACCAGGGCGGGACGATCAAAATGCGCGCTGACGGATTGATAGATCGCATCCGCAAAAGCAGCGATGGAAACAGCACCGGGCAACCGGTCACTGTTGCCAAAACCCGGTGTATCGACGGCGACAACAAAAAACTGCTGCGACAGCAGCGGCATCAAACGCAAATACATAGCCGACGAACTGGGGGTCTGATGCAACAGCAGCAGTAATGGTGATGCTGCGCGACCACAGTAGTGGTAATGCAGCTGCCCGGCCGCGTGATCGAGGTATCCCCGACGGATGACGTCAGCGCTGTTTGTCATCAACGGGGCAAGCTCCCGACATCGACACTGATCCATTTCACTTCAGTGAATTCCTCAGTGCTGTAATGACCGCCGCTGCGCCCCATTCCGGAAAGACCCACGCCGCCAATCGGTGCCAGCGCATTACTCTGAAACGCATGCATGCCGATGTGTACGGCACCGGAGGCAATGCGCCGCGCCGCGTGCAGCCCCCACTGAATATTGTTGGTCAGCACAGCAGCAGAAAGTCCGTAATCACTGTCGTTGGCAATCTCTATCGCCTGCTCCAGATCGTCCGCCGCCACTACGCTGGCCACCGGGCCGAAGCTTTCCTCGCGCCAGGCACGACTGGTGCGGGGAGGATTCAACAGCACTGTGGGCTTCACCACCAGTCCATGCAAAATCTCGCCGCCAGTCAATACCTCTGCGCCACCGGCAACGGCCTCGTGCACATGCTCCAACACCTTCTCAACCGCGCGGCCATTGATGAGTGGGCCGTAGGCTGTGCGCTCATCGCGCAGGTCGCCGAGATACAGCGCTTCCGCTTCAGATTTGAGCGCGGCAATGAATGGCTGATAAATCTCCCGCGCAACCACAATGCGGGAGTTCGCCATGCAGATCTGGCCGCTGTGGGTGAAGATACCCTGTGCAGCGATTTTCGCCGCCTGCTGTGGATCCGCATCGCGCAGCACCAGCAGCGCGCTTTTGCCTCCCAGCTCGAGCTGCATGCGACGCATTTTGCTCAGGCCGGCCTGCCCCACGGCAATGCCGGTATTTGTCGATCCGGTCAAAGCTATGCAGCGCACTCCGGGATGATTGACCAGCTCGGCACCACACTCACTGCCAAATCCGGTAACCACGCTGATCGCCTCCGCTGGCACACCCGCATCAAGGAGCAAGCGTCCAAAGGCGATGGCGGTTAAAGGGGTTTCCTCCGAAGGCTTGATGACCAGACTATTACCGGCCGCCAGCGGGAAAGCGCACATCTTCGTCAGCAACGAAAGCGGCGCGTTATACGGAGATACCACGCCAACCACACCCAGCGGTTCGCGAATGACCAGCGACATGCGGCGCGGATCATCATTGGGAAAAGTTTCGCCATAGAGACGACGGGCCTCACCTGCAGCCGTGCGCAGGAGATCAACGGTGTAAGCAATTTCCCCACGGGCCTTGGCAATGGTGGAACCACTTTCGTCGATCAGTGTATCGAGGAAGCGCGCCTGCCCTTCCGCTGCGACAAGCTCGGCCGCCCGTAATAGCGCCGCTTCGCGCTCGGCCGGGCGCAGGCGGAACCAGGCCTCAAACCCGCGCCCTGCAGCTTTTACCGCGCGATCCACATCCGTGGCGCCGGCACGAGGCACCTGTGCGAGAACCTCACCGGTTGCCGGCGCCGTCACCGCGAAGCTAGTGCCGCCGACAGCGGCCACCGCCTCTCCCCCTATCAGCATGTCCTGAATTTGCATCGTGACTCCGCTCAGGCCTGTTGCTCTGCTACTTTTTCTTCCGCGGCTTTTTGCTCCGGAAGCTTGTCGCCGACACCGAACAGATTCTGCTCGGCACCTTCCACTTCCATCTGCGCAGCCATCAGGCGACCGCGCTCGGCCGGAAACGCCTGCACAATGCCCATGGTCAGCTCGCGCAGGAAGCGCGCCGGATCGCCCATGGTGCCGGAAGTACCACTGGCCTTCAGCGCATTGGCGGCAATGCGGAAACCTGACTCGGCAACCACCCCTTTGCACAGCCGCCACTGTTTCACCACTTCGTGCTTGCTGGCAATTGGCGGTTCGCTGGACTCGAGCTGCAGCTGGCGACGCAGCCACAGCAGGGATGTCTGCAAGTCCACCATCATGTTGCCAATCAGCTCCTGCTGATACGGTGCGGTGCCAATGGGCTTGCCGGTATCGGCGAATTTTTTCTCGGTCAGGTGCTTGAGTACGTTCTGGTACGCCGTGTGGGCCGCACCGGCATAACCACATACCGCCGCCATCTGGTTGCCCACGAAGCTACCCCGACTCATCTGCATGCAGCGGGTAAAGGCACCGGGAATGGCGAGGGACTTATCGTCCGGGACAAAACAGTTTTCCAGCACAATGCCGCCGGAACTGGTACCCCGCATGCCAATGGCATCCCAGGGGGCACGCGGGCGCACACCCTCACCGTCACGATCCACAAAGAAGGTACACAGCCCTTCTGCGGTGTCGAAACCTTCGAGGCTCGCAGTCACCAGGTACTTGTCGGCAACACCGGTGCCGGTACCGAAAGACTTGACCCCGTTGAGGATATAGCCGCCGTCTACCTTGCGGGCCTCGGTACTGATCGTGACCGCAGCCTTTTCGGACTTCACCGACTCGCTGGCAAAGTTCGCAAACCAGAAACCGTCACGCCCCATTCCGTAAAGCACCTGTTCGGCGAACTGGCGCACCTGGGGAGCTTCTTCCTCACTAAACAGCCCGGCTTCCAGTGCTTCCATCGCCAACAGCCCGCGGGATGCCGCACTGCAGTGGAAAAAGAACGCCAACGCGGTAGAAGGACAGGCAGAACCCAGGGCAAAGCAGGCTGCCGCCAGATCCCGGAGCCCGCCGCCAAGACCGCCATACTCGGTGGGGATAATCAGCCCCAGCAGACCGGCCTCACTGAAGTGGCGCACATGGGGCATGTGGAACTGTGCACTGGCATCCACCTCCCGGGCCGCTTCGCGCACCGCAGGCAACACAGACTCCACAACCTCCGCACGGGCGCGCTCGGCCTCGCACATATCTTCAAGTAATATTTCACCGGTCAGCTTCATTGGTATCCCCTACCTTTCTTATTCTTTCCGCTCACTACAACGCCGCGACACTCGCGCCGGGCATCGACTTTCTGAATACGATCTTCAGGTGTTGTTTTTCAGCAGGGACCGCAGCGCCTCGCTACTCTCCTTACCGATCAGCCCACCTATCTGGTTCCAAACCTTGTCGACATCCGGATCGAAAATGATTTCGCGATTGCGACGATCCCTCTCTGCCAGCATCGCGCTGTCTACAGCTTCCAGCGCCTTGTCGCTCACGCCCTTTTCCAGCAGGGCGAACCAGTGGTCCAGATACGCATCGACGGTGCCATCGATATCCGCAAATGCTTCCAGCGTGGCGCGATGCACCAGCATCCAGGGCGACATCACTGCCAGCTGCCGGATATCCAGCTGAGCCGCACTCAATCCTTCCATCCCGCGCGCGGCCTTGCAGGCCTCCGTCAACGGGGTATACACCTCATCCATGTAGGCAAGGTTTGCGCCCAGATCGAGGCGGGGAACAAGGTCGAGGTGGAATGCGCAGTGCGGGCCTGCACCAACAGAATCCAGGGTGAAATGGGGTACCGCGCTCTCGCCAGGAGTGAATGCGAACAGCATGTGAGAGTCGAGGCCGATTTGCGGCACGACCAGCGCGCAGGTGACCATTTTCTGCAGTGATCCACCCTCGTAGACACGCACTTCACCCACCTTGCCCTGCGCCATCGGCGCGTGGCTTTGCAAAGTCATATACGGACCTTTGTCATCGCCGTGTACTTCAGTAAGCCCCAGGGTTTCGATGACCCGGTCGCGGGTTTTCGTGGCCAGCGCTTCTGGCAATGAAGCAGCACTCATAAATGACTCCGGTTTTTATCGCTTGTTAGTGAGGGATTTTGGGCAAGTCGACACAGCGTCACATTGATAATTCTCAATAAGACGCTGCGCCATGTTTACCGCCGTTCAGATTGCAGTGATCGCGCCGCACAGCTTCCACGGGCGATTGGTTACCAGGTCCGTATTGCGGGAAACTTCTTTGTTTTCGGCCACGGCAGGGAACAGGGTAACCGCAAGATATTGCTGGCCACTTTCCATGCGGTGAAGTTCTGGCTGGCTGAGGAGACCATCAAATGGCCGCTCCTCCCAGGGCGTGAGCACGGTAAAGTCCCGCTGCAGTGATGTCGCAAAGCCCTGCCCCAGCGGTGAATCGATCGCGGCCGCCAGCAGGTTGATGCGATTTTCCGCCGACCGCTCCAGCAACCCGGTGCGCAACTCCCAGGCCTCCAGCGGCTCCAGCGGCACTACCGCAGTGTCCACACCGGCCATGGCCAGCAGGCGGAAACTCTCGGGGTAGATACTGTCATCAGACGTTACCGCCGCAACGCGCCCGAACGGCAACTCGACGCTGACAAAGCCCGCGGCCGGCGCCGACCACGCAAACCGCGCACTGCGGTGAACCTGCCCCTGACTCAGCGCCACGCCACCGGCACCAATCACCACTGCACAGTAGCGGCTCTGCCCGTCGTCACAGCGCATGGGCAGCGCAGTCGATACATAGCCGCCGTCATCGCAGCACTGGCGCAACGACTCCACCACTTCGCCGGCAAAATCCAGTGCCGCCGGCAGATCCGCAGCTATCGACTCAGCATTCAACAACGGCGGTACGGCCACCAGTTGGGCACCACCCGCCAGCGCTTTCCGCACCAGCGCCACAGCCTCGCGCAGACCGTCGCGGCCGCCGACCTTCGGGTCGACCACTGCAGCTGCAACAGACTCCGCTCCGCACCACTTCGGGTACAGCTGCGCTGCCGGATCCTGGCCAATAGCCGCGTACAGTTCCGGCCGACGACTGGCGAAAATATCAGTGCCATCGCTGCGAAGCTTGTTGTCGGCCTGTGCGGGCTCGATGTCCGCAAAAACCACCTCTTCCTGATCCATCGAAGCGCAGACCAGCACTTCGCCATCTGGCGCAACAATCTGGCTCTCACCTGCCCCGTGCAGGAACTTCTGTGGAATACCGGTTGCCTCGCTCACCGGCACCAGTATTTCCTCCGGTACCAGCGGGCCAACCTTGTTGGCCGCAACAATAAATACATGGTTTTCTGGCGCCCTGACCGGCACATGCAGGGAGCCCTCGTCGCTGGCGAAGGAGTTGTAGCTGTTACACAGAATCTGGGCGCCGCGCAGCGCAAGTGTGCGCGGAGGCTCATTGATCACCCCATCCATGCAGGCGTAAAGCCCGATCCGCCCCAGCGGCGTTTCCACCACCGGCCCGGGCTCGTGCGCGGGCTCGAGAAAATCGTTTTCGTGACCGATATAGATCTGCTTGGTATTGTCGGCAAGCAGCTCACCTTCTGGCGAGTACAGCAGGCTGGATCCGGTTACCGTACCGTCCTCCCGCAGCACGGTGCAGTTGATCACAACATGGATCTGCAAGCTGCGCGCCTTTTCCGCCACCGCCTGCAAAAAAGGCCCGTCCAGAGTCACCGACACCGCTGCGCAGTGCGCCTGGTCGTCGTACCAGGAAAGGTGGTTACAGAATTCCGGGAGCACCACGAGGTCGGGGTGCACCTCTGCCGCCCGATCCAGCATACGCAACACCGTACCCAGGTTTTTGTCTACGTCGGTGCCCACGTGGAACTGCGCCGCTGCGACGCGAATAGTTTTATTGTTCATTTTGCGACCTGCCTCTACCAATGCCTGCTTGCCCGTAACGCCGGCAACAGGGTATTTACCGACCAGTTACTACCAATTGTTATAAAACATTAACATTATATCTTTTGTGCGTGAATCCAAATAAGATGAGAAAACGTAACATGTGACCAGAACGTAAACGAAAACAACTCCTTCGCTCACAATAAAATAAAGAGACGTCACTATGGCCCAACTACAGGAACGCCGGTTTCTCGGTCTCGAACTCGAGAAAGAAGTATCCGGCACCAATGTACTGACCTTCTATTTCGCCTGCCTGGCGACCATCATGTTCGCCTCTTTCATCCCGCAGGGCCAACCATTCCTGCTTACGGAATTCCTGGGGATACCCCCGGAGCGCCATGGCATGGTCAGCGGGATGCTGAACTTCTGGGCAGAAATCGCCATCATCATCGCAGTGGCCATCTTTGGCCCACTGTCTGACCGCTTCGGGCGCCGCCCGATTACCGGGTTTGGCTTTCTGGTCATGTCCGGTGGTATCGCGCTCTACCCACACGCGCGTGATGTGTCGGAACTACTGCTGGTGCGACTCGGCTACTCGATCGGACTGGCGGCAGTCACCACCACCATCGTTGCACTGGTAGCGGACTATGTGCGAGACCAGAGTCGCGGTCGCGCTACCGGCCTGCAGGGCGTGATGAACGGCGTTGGCGCCATGATCTGCGTGTTTCTGCTGCTCAAGTTGCCCTCGATCCTGCAAAATTCAGGCGCAACCGCCCAGGAAGCCGGCATCCAGACCTACAGCCTTGTCGCCATCATTTCCTTCATAACCGGCGTACTGATGCTGATCGGCCTCAAGCCCGGTGCACGCACCAAGAGCGAACACAGCGAAAGCCTGCTCAGCATTACGCGCAATGGCCTGCGCGCCGCACAGGATCCCGGCATCGCACTCGCCTACGGTGCGTCTTTCGTGGCGCGCGGCAACCTGATGATTGTGGGGACGTTTTTCACACTGTGGGTCACAAACTACGGTACGGCGGAGTTGGGAATGAGCCGCGCGGACGCCCTCGCCAGCGCCGGCATGATTGTTGGTATCGCCCAGGGTTGCGCACTGCTCGGTGCACCGCTGTTTGGCATCCTCGCCGACAAGATCACCCGGGTGCGCGCCCTGATTATCGCCCTGGCGGTGTCCGCCATCGGCTACGGATCCACTATTTTCGTCACGGATCCCTTCTCCACCGGCATGATCGTCTGTGCCGTCATGATCGGCCTTGGCGAAATCGGTTGCATCATTACCAGCGGCGTACTGGTTGCCCAACAGGCCCCCGAATCCCATCGCGGCGCGGTGATCGGGTTCTTCACGCTTTCCGGCGCCGTCGGCATCCTGGTAGCCAGCGTTGCCGGTGGCTACCTGTTTGACACCTGGCGCGAATCCGGACCGTTTGTATTTTTCAGCGGGGTTGCACTGCTCGTACTGGTGTGGGCCATCGCACTGGAACTACGCACCTCGAGCAAGACGCCCACTGTCGCCATGGCGGGTGACGCCTCCGCGTAACCTCGCCCACCCAGCTCAACCAGAGCAAACCACCCGAACCAAAAAGCCCGCAACCGCGGGCTTTTTTTCCTTCAATCACCATCAAGTTCAGAACCGCGCAATCGCAGGCTACAGTTTCCCGGCCAAACCTCGCCCGGCATCGCCCAAATCACTGCGACCATCCTGCAGTGCCAGCACCCGTATTAGCGTCGCCAGCAAACTCACCACGAATACCAGCTCGGCGATATTGCCGAAAATGAACCCCCACTCGCGCCCCGCTGCAGCACCGTTGATCACGAATATCTGCAGGGCGCCGAGAAACAGCCACGGCCAGCGCCCACAGCGCCACACCCAGACACCCGCCAGCACAACGCAAAGATTGACGGCAATAGTCGCGAATGGCGGCTGCCCATCGGCCGCCACCAGACGGGGGTAATAGTCCGCCGGCACCAGTTTCAGGGGTGCCAGGTCGAACAGGTAGCCGTAGGCAATCGCCAGACCGGCCAGCGCCCAGGCAATACCGAATAACCAGGGGCGCAACCTGTTGGAAAAGCCCTGCACAACACCGGCGACAAACACCAGCAACAACGGCAGCAGGATCGCATGCACCCAGAAGCGCAGCATGCTGAGACTGACGTATAAGCCCGACGGCATCAGGAATGGCCCCAAGGCGATAACCAGGTTATCGAATGCCAGTGCCAGTAACAGACAGCGCAGAATCAACACCGGCAAGCCCGCGCGCCTCAACCTGAGAGTCCAGACGAACAGCGCCAGGTGAGAGAAAAACAGAAGAAAAAACACAACACTCAGCATTAGATCATCCTCGCCCGCAAACCCCGTTTATAGCATCCTGAAAATAAAAACGCCGCGCCAACCACGAGTGCGGCCGGCGCGGCGCCATTCAGGTATCAGGTACCAAATCAATGCAACAGCAATCCGATTTCCTGCTCAACCATAGCCTGCTGTTGTGCCCGGGAAATCTGAGCCGGGTTATCCCCATCCTGCAGCGTGTCGGTGTAATAAAACTGCGTGTGGTTACCACCTTCGATGCGCACATATTTTGTGTGGGCAGGAAGTCGCGCCTTGCTGTCTTCAATATCCTGTGCGGTGGTCAGTCCATCGACTGCCCCCCAGATGGAAACCACGGGAATTTCCAGCGTGTTCAGGTAGGCCAGGTCATTGGGATAGGCTGCAAGCAGGAACAGCGCATCCACCTTATCCCACGATGCGCGGTTGAGATTGACATAGTCAGCAGCGACGACACCGCCCAGAGAGTGGCCGCCGATCACCCATCCGCTTACCTCATTTCTCCAGTGGTGTTTCACATAATCCGCGTAATGAGTACCGAGCACCCCGAGGTTAAAAGGCGAAGTTACCACTGCCGCGTGATACCCAAGGTCAGCAAAGTGACGGGCGATTGGTGCATAAGCGCGCGGATCCACAAAACCGCCCGGGTAGATGATGAACCCTTTGGAGGAAACGGGTTGAGCAGGTTCAAATCCGAAAAACAGCGAGACCCCGGTCCAGTCGCGCTTCTGGAACACCTTAACCGACGATGACGACGTCATCGCCGCATCGACTTCCGCCTGAGCATCCGCAAATACAACCGCATGAAAAGCAAACAGGGCTGAAACAAGCCCGAAAATTTGTGCAAATCTGGCAAGCCTCATGGCTCTCTCCCAATTTAGTTTTATTTGAGGGTGGAGACATCGCAAACTACTTTCAGCCCGCTGGCATTCACGCGCATAAAATCCCAATCAATACCCAATGGGCAGCACGCACGGACAAAAAAACTCTATTGCCAGCTGGACTACACAACGGTTACCACTTTCCATATAGAATTATTTGCATAACATTATGTCTATATATCATTAAAGCTTTTAATTTATACGGTGAATGTCGCCGGACGACAATAGGCAAGATAGCGCCAGGCGGAACTATGGCGCGCACGTCATCGCACACCGCCGGTGGTGTGATCACGGTCGTTCGCCAACCCCATCACTTGTCACCACAAAGAAAAACGCGCGCGAAGTCGAGAGGGAGTTGCTGGCTCTCCCCTACTCCGCCGGAAACGGCATGGGAGAGCCAGAAATTAGGAGGCTCAGGCGGGGCGAGAATCGTAGCCGGCAAACAGGTCGCGCTTGTTAAAGCCCGCAGTCAGGAAGCGCCAGAACGCCTTGCGCCCGGTAAGCCAGGCGACCCGGGTACCAGACTTCTGCGCACCCAGTATGCCGCGCACCAGGTATGGGGTTACCGTCTCGACGGTGTCACCGAGGATATTCAGGATCTTGCGGGTCTTCTGCCATTCCGCCGATGAAAAATCGTAATCGCCAACCAGAAGGTCCGTCACCACAATGCCAGGACTGAGGGTGTTGACCTGTACTCCTGTGCCCTTCACTTCTTTCTGCAGGGATGCAGTGAGGTAATTGAGGCCGCGCTTGGTCGCCCCATAGGCCGCCATACCGGTGTTGGTCTGGCCGGTACTGCCAAAGCCTTCCATATTCCAGATCTGACCGTGTCCCTGCTCGCGCATCCCCGCCAGCGCCACCTTGCAGGCCAGTAACAGGCCGGTCAAATTCGTATCCACGATTCGGCGCAGGTCATCCGCCGACTGCTCCCACAGGGGTTTGCGCACAATGCTCATGCCGGCGTTATTGATCCAGATATCCACCGGCGCCAATTTACTGGCAAACGCCCAGAGACCCGCGAGATCCTGCTCGGACGTGATGTCACAGGCAATCCCCGCCACGGCGCCCTCTCCATGCGCAGCCTGTAACGCCTGCACGGTTTCATCCACTTGCTGCTGGGAACGGGCACTGATGATGACCCGGCACCCGCTCGCCAGAAAGTTTTCTGCCAGTCCCCGCCCTATTCCACGGGTACTCCCTGTGATCACCACGGTCTTCATGGCACTGCTCCTGTGTTGGTTGTTTTGGCTGGTTCGACGCACCGACAACAGCTCTGGCCGCCGCGATTATTTTGAGTTATTGTTATATCATTATTATGTTTAATACAAGATGCTTATAAAATGTCAGAGCGCTTTCCCGACCAAAACAACACTAGTGCCACCAGCTACCCAACCTTCCCCATCGGCTCCGTTGGCTACAATCTGATGCTGATGCGGGGCACCTGGCACGACCAGGTCGAACTGTTTCACCTGGACGGCCGCCCACTGGAAGACGACACCGCAGCCGGCAGCGGCACCCCGGGGCCCAGCCCTTTCGACAACCTCGTCTACCTGGATTTCGACGGGCAGCGGCTGCAGCTTACCAATGTGCATTTTCGTGGGCGCAAACCGACCGCGAAAACCTTTACCGGGCAGCTGCGTGACGACCTCCTGGTATTTGACCCCCTGGGGCCCGGCGCCTACGAAAATGTCGGGGTTTCCGGCGGGGTTGGCATACTGACCTTCAACGCGTTAACCCTGAATGCGGCCTGCAATGTGTATATGGAACCGGATTTCATCATGCTGACCGCCCCCGGCCAGCGGGTGCGCCATACGGTGCTGTACCGCGAAGGCGTCGCCACCCGCACCCTGACCGCGCGCGGGGTTCGGCTTTCACCCACCTGTGACCGCCGCCACGAGCTGGATCCCCGCGGCAGCGAAGGCCCCGTTCACGAGGAACCCTTCTGTGCTTCCATCTGGAAACATCTCGCCTGAACCCCGACCTCACCGGCCCGTGCACACCGGCGCGGGCATTTTTCCCGTCGCTTGACAATTGTCATCCACCGACAAAAAACACCTCCTTATGCTGCGCATACCTGCCACAGGATTTATCCTCCGGCAGACCGAATACAACAAAAATGATCGGGAAGTAGCACATGCAGGAGTATCGAATCTGGGAATGCCTGGTTTGCGGCTGGGTATACGATGAATCCAAAGGCGCGCCGGAAGACGGCATCCCACCGGAAACCCGCTGGGAAGACGTGCCTGACGATTGGCAATGCCCGGAGTGCGGCGTGGGCAAAGACGATTTTGAAATGATCGAGGTGCGCACCATCAGCGCCGCCGGGCAACCCGCAAGTGAAAATGAGGCCCCCGCCCAGGCACCAGCCACAGAAAATGCCGAGGCCAGCCGTGACGCAATTGATTACCAGCGCGCGCCCATCGTGGTCATTGGTACCGGGCTCGGCGGCTATCACTTCGCCAGGGAGCTGCGCAAGCTCGACCAGAGCACGCCGCTGATACTCATCTCCGCCGACGACGGCAGCAGCTATTCAAAGCCGCAGCTGAGCACCGCCTTTCACAAGCGCCGCTCCCCCGAGCAGCTCGTCAGCCAAAGCGCCCGGGAAATGGCCGAGACCCTCAACGCCCAGATTCTCACCTTTACCCGGGTATCCGCCATCGATACCGATACCCGCACCCTGACACTGGAAAGCGGGCTGCAGAGCCAGCGGCTGCCCTACGGCAAGCTGGTACTGGCGCTGGGCTCGGATCCGGTCGAAGTCGCGGTGAGCGGCAACGCGGCAGGCTGCGCCTACCGCATCAACGACCTGCAGGACTTCCAGCGGTTTTACACCGCCGCCAGCGGGGCCAAATCTGCGCTGGTGATTGGCGGCGGCCTGATCGGCTGCGAATACGCCAACGACCTTATCCAGTCCGGCTTCCAGGTCCACGTGGTCGAACCGCAGCCACGCGCTCTCGGCAACCTGCTGCCACCGACCGCCAGCGCGCTGGTCGAGAAAGCGCTCGGGGAGGCCGGGGTTCAATTCCACCTCGGCACTACCGTAGACTCCCTCGACTACAGCGGCGCCGGGGTACAGGCCGTACTGAAAAACGGCACCTGCATCCAGGTCGATCGCGTAATCAGCGCCATCGGTGTACGTCCGCGCACCCAACTGGCCCGGGACAGTGGCATCCCCTGCAATCGCGGGATTGTGACCGACCGCCTGCTGGCCACCCAAATCGAGCACGTCTACGCCCTTGGCGACTGCGCGGAAGTGGACGGCCACAACCTGTGCTATGTCGCCCCCCTGCTGGCCGGTGCACGCGCTCTGGCACGCACGCTCTCCGGCACACCCACACCAGTGCACTACGACAATATGCCGGTACATATCAAAACCACCCTGTGCCCGGTAATCGCATCCCCGCCCCCCCAGGGCGCGAACGGCGAGTGGCAGGTTCAGCGTGCCGACACCCAGGGTGTGGCCGCCCGCTTTACCGATGCCAGCGGGCAACTGCTCGGTTTTGCCCTGGTCGGTGACGCCTGCCAACAAGTCGCAGACTTCAGCGAACAGGCGCCACCAATGATGCAGAATTGATTTTTGCCAAGGCGGAACCCCGCCCGTCGATTAGGATGGCACAAGATCCACCGAATAAAGACATTGCGCACACACTTCGCGCATAACCGGTAGCAGCACTATGAGCAACGACAACAAACCCAGCAACTGGCAACAGGCCATTGAAGGTGAATGGCACGGCCTGCCCTCACTGTTCGAGGCCGACGGCACCCACGTTGGCTACAACAAGGTAAGCCGGGCCAGCGAATTCGAAGACGGGCGCACGACTTACTGGATGAATACCCGTTTCGACGCAACCGGGCCCCTCAACGACCGCTTTGAAATCGGCTCCGCCTTCCGCTTCGGGGTTATCGATTCGGATCAGGATCGCATTTATACCGGCCCGGACTTTTTTGGCAGCGGCCGCCCCTATGGGCTTCTGGTCGACTCCAATTACTTCTCCCCGGGCTGGAACGTCAACCTGCGCACAATGAATCACGTGGTGCCGGAACTTGGCATTCAGGTGTATTCCTCGCAGCTGTTCGAGGCCGACACCCTGGTAGGCGTGTTTAACGGTCTCTACGTCGTGACACACGACCACGAAACCAACCCGGCTACACAGAAACGCGTCAACGCATTTCTGGAAAAAGAAAAGCTCGACGGCAAGCGCCCGTTCAACCTGCCGGTGAAGCACGCCGGGAAATTCACCGGGCGCTTCGAGGTCTACAACGATAAGCAGGAGCTGGTCGGCCACAACGACGTGGTCATTCACCACAACCCGCTCAACCTGCTGCATTCAGAGCAGACGATCGAAGTCAGCGGCGTAGTGAATGCCCGCTGGAAAGCCATGCGCACCCGCAATGGCAACCACCACCAGTACCACGGCCCCGATATGTACGGCAACGGCATGTCCTATGGCCGCTACCTCTACTCGGTGCGCCATGTGTACGGCGAGGCGTTCAAGCTGTGGTCGCGGGAAACCCAGGTGGATGAGGATTACACCTTCGTCTGCGCCTGGCAGTTTATGCAGTCTCAGAAAGAAAAATACACCACCTTCGGCGTCCTGCGCTGGGAACAGGGTGACCTGAAACTGGGAGCAAACCATGTCGAGTGAAGCAGAACTTCTGGCCCCGGCCATCCCCACCATCGCAGAACGCAAACACGCGCTTGAGCCAATGCAGCTGCGACAGGTATTCGGACAGTTCGCCACCGGCGTGACCATTGTCACCACCGGCAGCGACACCGGTGAAGCCGTAGGCATGACCGTGAGCAGTTTCAACACCGTCTCGCTGGAGCCACCGCTGATCCTCTGGTGTATCGATAAAAAAACCGGGTGCTTTGACGCCTTCAACCACTGCGAGCACTTCGCCATCCACGTGCTGAGCGAACAGCAGGACAACCTGTCGAGCCTGTTTGCCCGCCGCGGTGTGGACAAGTTTTCAGGGTTGGATTACCACCTGAATGATCGGGGTGTCCCGCTACTGCACGAATACTGCGCGCGCCTGCAATGCACCCTCACCGCCCGCTATGAGGGCGGCGACCACCTGATCATGGTGGGCCGGGTAGACGCCATGCACACCCAGGATCGTGCCCCACTGATTTTCCATCGCGGCCAGTACGCGCGCATCGCCTGAATCCATTCCCAACGTTGTACATCATTGTTGCCGGCAGCCTGACTGCCGGCTTTTTTGTGCCGCCGATACATGAACCATGTAAAACGCCGCCCAAAACACATATAAAAAAAGGGGGACAGAAATCTGCCCCCCTTTTGAAATAACCGCTCTGATTAGGCGAGGACTGGCGATTCACTCCCGGCATACTGAAAACCCTTGGGTACGCCGGCATCCGGAACAAAACCGAACAGCGGCTCATCCGGCAGTGCGGCGGCGAGAACCTCGCGGGCCTGCATCAGGCGGTCAATGTCGACACCGGTTGAATAACCCATGGCCTCCAGCAGGAAAACCAGGTCTTCGGTAACAATATTGCCGCTGGCACCGGGGGCGAAGGGGCAACCCCCAATCCCGCCCATGGAAGAATCCACCGTGGTAATGCCCGCTTCCACCGCCGCGAGCACATTGGCCAGGCCCTGGCCGCGGGTGTTGTGCAGGTGGATACCGTGCAGGGAATCCCGGCCCAGATGCGACCAGACCTTGCGGATCAGCCTGCGCACCTGCACCGGATTTCCGTAGCCGGTCGTATCCGATAACCCGATTTCATCGCATCCGGACGCCAGCAGCGCTTCACCCAACCGCAGCACCGAATCCTCCGCAACCGGGCCCTCCAGCGTGCACCCGAAGCAGGTGGAGAGACTGCCCTCAAAGCTCGGGCGCTGCTCCGGCGGCAGCTGGTCCAGGAGCGCGCGAATTCCACGCACTTCCTGCAACACCTGTTCGTGTGTCCTGCGCAGGTTTTTCAGGCTGTGGGTTTCGCTCACGGACAGCGGTATGGTGAGCTTGTGGGCACCGGCCGCGATCGCATCCTGCGCACCCCGCAGGTTGGGCACCAGTACGGCCACCGTCAGCCCGGGGATTGTTCTGGCATAGCGCACGATTTCCGCGGTATCCGCCAATTGCGGCAATACACTGGCCGGCACAAAGGAGCCCACTTCGATCTCGCGCAGCCCGGAAGCGGCTAGCGCGGCAATCCAGCGCTTCTTGTCTTCCGTCGCCATGATCGCGGCAATGCTCTGCAGGCCGTCGCGCGGCCCGACTTCACTGATTTCGATATCTGCTCTGCTCATGCTTTCATCACCCCCGAACCATAGATTGAACCTGTGCGACCGCACTCTGTACATGCCGCTCTTGATATATTGTTATATTATTATAACATATCCCCGCAATAGCGATATAAACAATGCATGACACTGGAGAGCCTCGCATGGCACAACGGGAAGACTTGCCGCTCGCCGGCATCAAGGTAGTCGAGTTTACCCATATGGTGATGGGCCCGGCTGCGGGTGGCATCCTCGCGGATCTTGGTGCCGAGGTCACCAAAGTCGAACCCTGTCAGGGGGACAACACCCGCCGGCTGCAGGGTTCCGGAGCCGGCTACTTCGCGATGTACAACAGAAACAAGCGCAGTCTGGCCCTGGATCTCAAGTCTCCCGAAGGCAAGGACATCGCACTGCGCCTCGTAGACGGGGCCGATGTGGTCATCGAGAATTTTCGCCACGGCGCCATGGATCGACTGGGGTTCGGCTACGCAGACCTCAGCGCGCGCAATCCGCGCCTGGTGTACTGCTCACTCAAGGGCTTCCTCAGCGGTCCATACGAACACCGCACGGCATTGGATGAAGTGACCCAGATGATGGGTGGCCTCGCGTATATGACCGGCCTGCCGGATCGTCCGCTGCGCGCCGGCACCTCGGTGGTCGACATTACCGGCGGCATGTTCGGGGTCATCGCCATTCTCGCCGCCCTGCAGCAGCGCCAAAGCACCGGCCGCGGTCAGCAGGTGACCAGTTCCCTGTTCGAGACCACCGCCTATCTGGTGGGCCAGCATATGGCACAACAGGCGGTCACCGGCGAAGAGCCCCCTCCGATGTCGGTGCGCCGCAGCGCCTGGTCGATCTACGATATTTTCCATAGCGCAGGCGATGAACGGGTGTTTGTCGGTGTGGTGAGCGATACGCTGTGGCGCGCCTTCTGCAAAGAATTTGCACTCGACGACCTGGCTGCAGATCCCGCCCTGGCCACTAATGCCGGCCGCGTGGCTGCACGGGAGCAATTGATTCCCCGCATCAGTGCCCTCTTTGCCAGCCTGCCGAAAACAGAGCTGATGGCGAAACTCGACCGCGCCGGTATCCCCTTTGCCCCGATCAACAAGCCCGCGGATCTGTTTGACGACCCGCACCTGAATGCGTCCGGCGGCCTGGTGTCGGTCACACTGGAGAACGGCCAGCAGACCCGCCTGCCCGCCCTGCCCGTCGAGTTCGCCGGCCAACGCCTCGGTGTCCGCCGGGATCTGCCGGCAGCCGGCGAGCACAGCCTGGAAGTGGCGCGCTCCCTGGGGTTAAGCGACGAGCAGATCGATGCGCTGGTCGCACACGGGGTGCTAAAGGGAGCTGACCAGCTGGTTCCTACCAGCTGACCCTGCGCGACATGGACAGAAATGCGTATTGGGTTTAGGCTGCGGGCATAATAATTATGAGGAAGGGTGACGGTGAACAACCCCGCATTAAAACCGCCAGAGACGTTTTTCCATTCACGGTTATTTCGCGGCCTTGGTAATGAGGAGCTGGCAGAGCTGACCGCTATCTGCCAGCGCCGGCGCATCTCCGCCGGTGAACAACTGATCAAGCAGCACAGCACTGCACAGAATGTATACGTGATCGTGTCCGGTACGCTGATGATCGAACGGCTGTCCCGCTCCGGGCGCAGACAGGTTATTGCCTTCGCCTACTCCGGCGACTACATCGGCTTCACTAACACGGACGACTATGAATACAGCGTGGTCGCACTGCGCGAGACCGAGTTGCAGTGTTTCCTACGCCGGGATTTTCTCAGCCTCGTCGATAAATCAACCGCTCTCAAAACAAACGCCCGCCAGATCGGCGGCAATGTACTGGCGCAAACGCTGGATCAGCTGTTCGCCCTTGGACAGAAGAAAGCGCATGAGCGGCTGTGCTTCCTGCTCGCGCAGATCGGAAGGCGCCAGTGCGGCACCCAGAATGCGGATATCGAATTGATCATGAGCCGGCAGGATATCGCCGACTATCTCGGGCTTACCATTGAAACCGTGAGCCGGGCCTTCGCACGCCTCAAATCCATGCAGTTGATTGAAATCGTGAGTGCCCACCGCATTCGTGTACTCGATCGCAGCGTACTTGAGGAGCTGGCCAGCGTGCACTGACGGCACCGGGAACAGCGGGTTCAACCCGTGTTCCCGGTACCCACATCCGCACCATCTGTTCTAGTTGACAATTGTCATAGGCATTGTTTTGCATGCCGCTAGACTACGGGAAAATCCTCGCAAATTGCGGAGTTTCCCATGGCAAGTGCAGATCGGCTGGCGCCGCCCGCCTGGAATGCGGTAGGAAGACACGGTGTGTTTCCGCATGCAAACCACGATGAAGTAGCGCGGTTCAACTTTCTCACCAATCTCAATATGCACCTCGCTTCGCAGGTGCTACCCGGTGTCCGCAAGGCCTTCGACCGTCGCGTTGAAGACGGAGCCACTCCAGCAAACCGGCGCGAAGTCGGCGAACTCCTGAAGCGCGAGCCCCTCTACCAGTTGTGGAGCTGCCTGCGCCGCAACACCATGGAAATGCGCCAGCAAAATAGCCGCGCCATGGTATTTCGACAGCTGCCTGATCTGGTCGCCAGGGCCAAACAGTTTAACGAGGGCAGCGAATCCCTGCAGTTGAACCCCGCTGTGAACGTACCGCGCTATGTGAGCGCGGTGGACATTCACTGTATGCCCGGCGGCTACCACACCGAATACTGCGAAGACGACATCGCCGCAGGTGCCAACTACGACAGCGGTATTTTTATCACCACCGCCGGGATGCTGGGTCGCTACAGCGACGGTGGCGGCCAGGCACTGGTGGAGTGGCTACGGGAACAGGCCAAGGCCGGCTACCGGCCGAAGCGGATTCTGGATATCGGCTGCACCGTCGGCCACAACATCGTGCCGCTGGCCCAGGCCTTCCCGGAGACGGAAATCCTCGCCATCGACGTTGCACCACCGGTGCTGCGCTATGCCCACGCGCGGGCCAAATCCCTGGGTATCGACAACATTACGTTCCGTCAGGAAAACGCCGAAGCCATCGATGCAGAAGACGGCAGCTTTGACCTGATCATCACCTGCATGTTTCTGCATGAAACCTCGAGCCGCGCACTGCCGCGCATTCTGGCGGAAACCCACCGCCTGCTGGCAGAGGGCGGCAAGGTGGTGCACATCGAACAACCCCAGTTTACGCCGGAGATGCCCCCTTACGAGCAGTTCATGCGCGACTGGGACACCCGCAATAACAATGAGCCCTTCTGGGGCACCCTGCATGACCTGGACCTGTTCGAAGCAATAGAGCACGCCGGATTTACGCGGGAAAACATATCCACCCTCGGCCTGTATGCAGTCGTCGACGAGACACTGTTTCCCAGCGCCGCGAAAGCGGACAGCGACAGTGAAGACTATGGCCGCAAACCGGCCTGGCACGCCTACATCGCGAGCAAGTAACCATTTATGCGATTAACCAGTTATCGGGAGTGATGCCATGACGTTGGATCCAATCACCATGGCGGGCAACAAGGCCCGGGGCAAACGCCCAACGTATTTCAAGGATTCGGATGTCGATCGCCTGATGTCGATCCTGATGGCGGTGAGCGGTGAGCTGGCAGTGACCCGCGAGCGCATCGACACCCTCGAGCGCCTGCTCGACGCGCGGGGACTGCTTGAGCGCGAAGCCATAGAAGGCTACGCGCCGGACTCCGCGGCTGCGCGTGAAAGGGGCTTATGGCACCAGGATTTTATTGCGCGGATACTGCGCGTGGTACAGCAGGAAATCGAACAGTTCGATGAAGATCGCGAGGCGCGCCAGCAGGCCCGCAAAGAGAAAGTGAGCGCGACCACTGAGCTCGACGACCTGATCGAGGAACTGGCCAACAGCTAGGGCCAGCCCGGGTATGCAGTGCGCCGGTCTCTTTTCCGGCAAGTGCACTGCATCCTTCTTCGCCGCTAGTTTTGCGGCCAGCGAAACTGCGGCTTGCGCCCGGACAGGAACGCAGCACAGCCCTCTTCAAAATCCCCTCCGGCAAACGCCGCATCGAACGCCTGTGTCAGCGCACTTTGCGCCTCCACACCCTCCCCGTCCTCCACAAGCGCCCCATCAGCGAGGTAGTCCAGGGTCGCCTTGGTCCAGCGCAGGGAGTATTGGGAATTGTTCAGCAGGCTTCCCACCAGCTCACGGGTCTTATCCCCGAGTGCATCGCTTTCCGCCACGTGTTGTACCAGGCCAATTTGCTGCGCGCGTGCGGCAGACACCGGCAGCCCGGTAAGCAGCATATCCCTCGCATTCGCATCCCCCACCGCCCGCACCAGTCTCCGCGTGTCGACCAGGCTGTAAAGAATGCCGAGCTTTGCTGGCGTAATGGCGAATTTCGCCGAGGCGTCCGCCAGGCGGATGTCACACGCCAGCGCCAGGCCACAACCGCCGCCGTAACAGGCACCGCGAATCACCGCGATGGTCGGGCGCGCCAGCTGCTGCAGTTTGAGCTGTACGTCGCGAATCAAGATATTCTGTCGGCGCATCTCCGCCGGGTCACCCATTGCCTGGGTCAGCTCATCAATATTGGCCCCCGAACAGAAAGCCCGCTCCCCGACTCCGCTGAGCAGCACCGCTCTTATTCCGTCGTCAGCCGCCACGCGATCGAGCAACACAGACAACTGTTCCCACATCGCCACCGTCATGGCATTGCGCTGGGCCGGATTGGCAATAGTAATCCGTGCGAGTGCACCGTCGACGCTGAAATCAATCCGCGGATTTGCAACGCCGGTATCCGTCGCCTCTTGCCATGGTGTATCCAAAGTCATTTTCCAATTCCCCGGCACTGGGCCGCACGTAGAAAAAAGTCCGTCAAAAACTTCATGCCGTCACTGCGAGCCTATGTTCCGCCAGCCACGCCTGCAGCGCCACCAGGACGTTCAACAGGGCGGACTCTGCACCGGGCCGACCGATAACCTGAACACCAAACGGCAATCCTCCCGCGGAAATACCGAGTGGGATACTCGCCGCCGCGAAGCCTGCCATGTTCGCGACGCTGGTGAGGTTTGCCTGATTCACCGGCGCCCGATCTGCAAAGGCAAAAGCGGTTTGCGGGGCGGTGGGCGTCAACAGGAAGTCAGCCCCCTGCAACTGCCGGCGCAACCAGCTGCCCGCCGCTTCCACCACATCCGTCGCACGCACCAGATCCGGCGCGGAGCGCTGTGCGCCCCACTGCAAAAGCCCCTGCAACTGCTCGGAAAACAGGTGCGGTTGCTGCTGCAATTCAGCGGCGAAGGTGACGTTGGCTTCCGCCTCGCACAGCAACAAACCGGCGCGGCGAATGGCTGAAAAATCAATGGCGGCAAAAGACCGCGACAACGGCTCGGTTCCGGGCAGGGATTCGCTCAGGCTCTGGAAAGCCTCGGCGATTTCACCTTCCACACCGGCCTCGGCGCAGTCGCGCATCACAGCCCAGCGCACGCTCGTCAGGTCAACTTCTTGCGGGGGCTGCAGCTCAGTGGCCGTCACCTCACTGAGCAGTGGCCACAGTGCCCGCAGGTCGCGGGCGGATCGCGCCAGCGGCCCTACCGTATCCAGCTGCCGACACAGGCGCGTAACGCCGGCCATGCTGATCTGATCCCGCCCGGGCTTCAGGCCGGCGACACCACAGTAACTGGCGGGGATGCGCACCGAGCCCATGGTATCGGTACCGAGGGCAAATGCGCACAGGCCCGCGGCCACCGCTGCGCCCGAGCCACCACTGGATCCCCCCGGGGTAAATCCAGCCCGCAGGGGGTTTTCGCAGCGTCCCCAGTGGGGATTGTCATTGGTCGCACCGAGGGCAATTTCGTGCATGTTCAGCTTGCCGAGCACGATCACCCCGGCCGCACGCAAGCGTGCCACCACCGGCGCATCCTCCACTGCAACCGGGGCGCTGTCGCGATAACCCAAACCATTTGCGGTCGGCATACCGGCGACGTCGATATTGTCTTTGACTGCGCAGGTCAGCCCATCGAACGCAGACAGGCGCTGCCCCTGTCGCATGCGCACATCCGCTTCGAGTGCCGCGCGCATCGCGCCCTCGCGATCCACGTGCACAAAGGCATTGATGCTGTCCTGACTACGTGTGATAGCGGCCAGCGTGCGCGCCGTCAGCGCCTGGCTACTGAGCTCCCCGCGCTCCAGGCGGGCCGCCAGCGCCGTGGCATCCTTGGCAAGAGTTTCGTCACTGATACCGCGGTGAAGATTCTGGGACATGGGCTTTTTCCAGGGCAGAATGCGCACAGTGTTAACTGAATCGCCGATCGATCAAACGCAGGGGTTTCTGCCGGCGGTCGATCTCCGTCCACTGGGCAGTGGCACCTGCCGCAACCGGCTCCACCCCGACTTCCAGGCCCAGCTTGCGCTTCAACAAGGCACCGCACTGCTCGGCGATCGCGGGGTGTTTCGCCACCGGCTCGCTCACTTCCACCATCACCGTGAGCGTCTCACGGCCGGCATCGTCCCGCTCGGCAATACACACATATTCTCCGGTAAAACTTTCCAGCTCCGCCAGCATGCCACCGATACCGTGGGGATAGACATTGATACCGCGCAGCTTGACCATGTTATCGGAGCGGCCAAGGAAACCCCGGATGCGCTTGAACGGCAAACTGAACGGATTTTCCCCGGGAATCTCCGAAGTGATATCGCAGGTATTGAAACGGATCACCGGGTAGATATCGTCTTTGTACAAACAGGTCACAACCATGTTGCCGGTATCACCGGGGGCAACCGCCTGACCACTGTCCACATCCAGCAACTCCAGATAGTGCGCATCCTCCCACACATAAAGCCCGTTCTGATCCGGCCCTTCTGCGGCGATACAACCGGTATCGGCGACGCCGTACCAGTCGTAAAGTGCGGCACCACCCCAGGCTTCGCTGAGCGCTGCACGGGTCTCCTGCCCCAGGTGACCAATGATCATGTCGATACGCAGGTCTTCACCCGGTTTCAGTCCCTGCTCTTCCGCCACACTGGCCAGCTTCTTGATGTAATCCGCAAATCCAACCAGCACGTTCACACCGAAATCCTGCATCAGCTGTACCTGCTGGGCAGAACGGGTTTCCAGCCCGGTGCCGGCGGAAAGGAACAGTGCGTTGGTGTAGCGGGTAACGGCCTCGCGAATGTAGTGGCCACCGTTGATCATGCCGTGTCCGTAGGTGGACTGCACTGTGGCACCGGGTTTCAGCCCCATAAAGCGATAGGCCCGGGCCACCAGCATGGCCTGAATCTCGCGCCCGCGCGGGCCGAAAATAATCGGTTGCGGTCTTCCCGTGGTACCGCTGGTGGTGTGGAACACAACCGGCGGCCGCTGCTCCGGCGCCAATCCTTCCAGCCCGCTGAAATCACCGATGGGCGGAAACTGCTCGACACTCTGCATGATGTCCGACTTGGAGAATACCGGCAGTTTTTCGATGTCATCGATGCTGCGGATGTCACCTGGTTCAATGCCAGCCGCGCCCCACAGGCGCTGGTAGAACGGAATTTCCCAGCCTCGCGCCATTAACTTGAGAAACCGCTGGTTTTGCAGGTCGCGCAGTGCATCGCGGGACATGCCCGTATAACGCTTCAGGAAGGCATCGCCGAGGGGGTAGTCCGCCAGCGCCTGCTGTACATCAAAACTCTCGAAATAGCTTGGGTAAGGCATGAAAAATCCACACTCTCTTCAGGTAATGACATGCTCGGGCTGCCGCTCGGGCGCCAGCAGCTCGGTCAATTGGGTAATACTCGCCAGCTGCTCCAGCTGGTCGATCTGCGCGATAATTTCGCCGGCATATTCCTCGTCCATGGGGTAACGCGCCGATGCGAGGCAGCGGGAAAATTTTTCCAGCTGCCGCGTGCGACTCAGCGGATTTCCCGGGTGCCCGAGGATCGCCCGCATATCCTGCCGATACTCAGTGCCGTCCTTCAGGCAAACGGTTACCGACTGCGGCGCAAGCGCATTCGGATCCTCACAGGCAGACGGATACATGCGAATGCGTGTGGCGAGATCCTGGCGCGCCGAATCGCTCAAAGCGCCGCGATCAAAATCATGCACCCCCACGTCGCCGGTAATCAGCAGGGTGGCAGCCACGTATCCGATACACAGCCGCGCGTAGTTCACGCTCATCCCTGGCACGACTGGGCGATCCACCAGCCGCCGTACCAGCGGCGGCGCTTCGATGCGCACAGATTCGATTTCCTGCGCTGTGAATCCATGTTCGGCGCGCAACTGCATCAACGCATCAAGCGTGCCGTGCGCCGCGCGTCCAGTGGGAAACGGCTTGTGGCTGACGCGACCGATCTGCCATTCCTCCCCAAGGAGAGCGAATGCCTCAGGCGCATTGCCAGCGGATTCCATGATGGCGAAATAGCCGTAATCGCCACTCAAAAACTGATCCGGACCCACCAGGCCAAAGCCGGCCATGTCCACCGCGGTAATCGCATTGCGCGCATTGAACGCCACCTGCATCGGCAGTACCGCCACACCTTCCGTGTGCGCCTGCATGGTGCCGCCGGTCTGGCTGTAGGCGATAGACATGGCCTGCTGGATGCGCTCAGGGGCATAGCCGCGCAGGCGCGCGAGCCCTGCCGCTGCACCAATACAGCCCGCGGTACCGGGGCGGAAAAAACGCATTGGCTTGTCGGCACTCATACCCAGCACAGTGGCAACATCCACCGCCAGCGCCAGCGCCAACAGCAGAGCGCGACCATCCGCCTGGAGCGCTTCCGCCTCCGCCAGCAGTGCCGAAAGGATCACCGCCATGGGGTGAACAACCGCCTGCTCGTGGACGCAGTCAAATTCCTGACAGTGAATCTGATAGGCATTGACCATCGCCGCATGTGCGGTTGGTAACTGTCTACCGGTACCCCATACCGTCGCCGACCGCCCCGCTTCCGCCCTGCCCCAGCCAATCGCCGTCTCCAGCAGATCCGCAGCAAGGGGCAGGCGTGAACCGCTGATACCCACACCGATCGAATCGAGAATGAAGGTCTTGCAGGCGTCCACCGCGGCCCGGTCGAGCTGCTCGAACCGGGTCTCAGCTACGTGCTTGACCAGCCGCTGTTCATAGCTATGCACCCTGGCCTCCCAGAGCACGCAGTGCGGCAAACAGACCACCGAGATCCTGCTGGTCGCGCAGATTCAATACGACTTCCAGTATGTCTGCGGCCGGCTCGGCAGCGACACCGCCCGCGGCGAAAAGCGTGCGCGCCTTGCGGACAATATCCTCGCCGGTAAGCGGCCACTCGGGGTCACCCCAGGCATCCCGCAGCACCGCTTCGCGCTCGCTGCCATCGCACAACACGATGCGCACGGTTGCACTGAAGCGGCCGGGATACGCACGCTGGTGCTCTTCGTCCACATGCAGGGTGACCTTGGATCGCAGTGTCGCCACATCGTCACGCTGCAGGAAATCCTGTTCGAAATGCTGGATCTCGGGTGCGCCGCAGAGAATCGCCACCGCGGCACAGTGCTGCAGACTGAAGCGCGCTTGCGCAGGCGATTCCGGCACTGGCCGATCGCAGAAGATCAGCGCATCGGCATAGGTGCTGATGTGCACCGCGCTGATGGCATCACTGGAAATTTCCCCCAGTGCGCGCACCGCATCAATCGCCGGGTGGGTGTGGCGACAGGCCGGCCAGGGCTTGAAGCTGCACTGGTACAGCAGCCAACCGTCGGCTGCGTTATCGATGACCGCCAGCGGCATCGCCTGGGAAGACGTCGCCGCAAAAAATCCCTGGGTGCCTTCAAGCAGGCTGGCCGGACCGCGCAATTGCTGTGACGCCAGCAGCGCCGCCTGTACGCCGCTGTGGGCCGCTCCCGCATTGTGCAGGTGCTTGGTTTCTACCGCCTCGTGCCGCATCTGCCAGAAACCACCGGTGCGACTGCCGGCATTGGCCAGCGCCCAGACCATCTCGTCATGATTGAGTCCGAGCAAACGCCCAGCGGCGGCCGCGGCACCAAAACTGCCGCAGGTGGAGGTGCTGTGATACAGCGCATAGTGATCCCGCCCCAGCGCCCGTCCGATCCGGATCATCGCCTCGTAGCCGACCACAATGGCTTCGAGCAATGCCCGCGGCTCCGCCTCGACCAACTCGGCGACGGCGAGCGCGGCCGGGATAATCACCGGCCCCGGGTGCAATGTGGAAGTGCGATGCAGGTCGTCCATCTCGGAGACGCTGCCAAGTGCACCGTGGAGCTGCAGCGCATCCTGCCAGCAACTAGTGCGGCCCGAGAGATTCCAGAGCTCTCCGGCGGTGCCCCACTGCGTGAGATAGTTTTTCAGTTTTCCGGCCAGCTCACCCTGCGCGCCGTAAACGGCACAACCCAGCCAGTCGAGCAGGTGCAGTTGCGCGCGCGCCAGAGTCGGCTCATCGATGTCCCGGTCCAGCAGGAGAACCAGCTGCTGCAGTAGCGTTACGGGTTGCATTACGGCAGTACTCCTTCCACACAATCTTCCAATGGGGCAAACGCCCAGGCGTGTTCCGTGCGACGCGCCTGTTCGAAACTGTCGATCAATTTTCGCTGCTTCAGTGTCAGTGCAATGGGATCGAGCCCATTCAGCAACATGTCACGCGCGCCCTCGTCCAGGGCAAAGGTGCACGCAAAGTCACCGCACCGGATCTGGCATTGCTGGAGATCGATCGTCACCGTGTTGTTTTGCGGATCCTGCTGTACCCGCTCTGCCAGCGCGCTGATTGCGTCCTCGCCAAGGCAAACTGGCAATACGCCATTGCGAATGCAGTTGGTGTGGAAAATCGCACCGAAGCCCGAGGCAATCACCGCGCGGATACCGTACTCTGCCAGGGCCCATACCGCGTGTTCACGGGATGAGCCGCAGCCGAAGTTGTCACCGGCCAACAGAATGGAAGTGTGCTGGTACTCGGGACGGTTCAGCACAAACGCCGGGTTGGGCTCGCGACTGCCCGGCAGGGTATAGCGCCAGCCCGCAAACAGGCCCTCTCCCAGCCCGCGTTTGGATACGCGTTTCATTTCCCGTGATGGAATGATTGCGTCGGTATCGATATTGCGGCGCAGCAGCGGTGCCGCGATCCCGGTATGACAGATAAACGGTTTCATGCAATCAGTGACTCGCTCGCTGCCAGCATTTCCGCTGAGGTGATTGACCCGGTAATCGCCGAGGCGGCTACCGTTGTGGGGCTGGCAAGGTGCGTGCGCGTATTCGGCCCCTGACGCCCCTCGAAATTTCGGTTGGTGGTGGAGATGACGCGCTGGAATTCACCGAAGGTTTCCCCCCCGGCGTAGAAGCACATGGAACAGCCGGAGTCTCGCCATTCAAACCCGGCCTCGACAAAAATCCGGTCGAGCCCTTCGCGCTCCGCCGCCTTTTTTACCCGCCGTGAGCCGGGCACCACAACGCCGCGCACCCCCGGGGCAATGCGCTGCCCCCTCACCACGGCCGCCGCAGCACGCAGGTCGCTGAGGCGACTGTTGGTACACGAGCCGATAAACGCCGCATCGACCGCAATATCCGCAATAGAGTCCCCGGCCTTCAGCCCCTGATATTCCAGCGCCCGCACTGCCGCCTCGCGACGGTGGGGCTCTGCAAAACTTGCCGGATCCGGGATTCGGCCGTTAATTCCAGCCACCTGCTCCGGACTAGTGCCCCAAGTCACGGCAGTACCGACTGCCGCCGCATCCACATGCAGTTCGCGATCAAACGCCGCCCCGTCGTCACTGTGCAGGCTGCGCCAGTATTCAACCGCTTCCTGCCAGTGCTCACCCTTGGGAGCAAAATCCCGCCCCTCCAGATAGCTTTCCACTTTTTCGTCAGGGGCAATCACCGCGGTAAAAGCGGAAAACTCCACCGCCATATTGCACAGGGTGAACCGGGCCTCAACGTCCAGCTGCCGGATGGCGGAACCGGAAAACTCCACCGCGTACCCAGCACCGCCGTTGGCACCAAACTGTGCGATCAGGTGCAACACCAGATCCTTGGCGGTCACGCCCGGGGACAATGTCCCATCGACTACGACGCGCATGTTTTTCGGTTTGCGCACCCGCAGGGTACCCGTCGCCAGTGCATGTTCGGCTTCGCTGGAGCCGATGCCCCAGGCCAGCGCGCCGATTGCGCCCTGGGTGCAGGTGTGACTATCCGGACACACGAGTGTAAGCCCCGGCAGAACCAAACCCTGCTCCGGGGAGATCACATGCACGATACCCTGATCCGGATCATCCACATCAAACAGGCGAATGTCGGCAGCGCGGGTTTCATGGCGCGTTGCCACAATAAATTCCGAACCGGAAGGCATCAGTGTTTTGTCGCCGCGCCCCGGAAAGGTGTCGACAATATGATCCATGGTGCAGAACACCCTGCGCGCGTCCCGCACGCCGTACCCGGCACTGTGCAGACTCTGCAGGGCAATGGATCCTGTGCGCTCGTGCAAAAACACGCGGTCGATGTAAAGCAGGGTTTCCCCGCTGTCGAGATCGCAAACGGTGTGCGCCGACCACAGCTTGTCGAACAGTGTACTCACTCCCGATATCGCCATATTCCCTGCCCTCCTGTACCCTCGGGTCAGATAAGATCTTTTTTCTCAATATTTGATATATTATTATAACATTAGAACTTTGAGAACAGCGGATTTCCCCAATGAGCACAACTGAACCCGGCCCGGCACTCGGCCCCTGCAGCATCGCCACCCTGGCAAGCGACGACGCCGCGCGTCTGGTGGACGACTATTGCAGCGACCTGCACTGCCAGGTACTCGCCAGCGAATCCCTTACCCAGCCGATGGCCACACAGTGGGGATGCCCGAAACTGGCCGGCGCACGGTATTGGCTGCTCGGCAACATTCTCGGCCGCCCCTGGCTGCGCATTGTCGAAGACCCGACCGCAACGCCGGCCACGCCGCTTGCCTGCGCCGGCTGGATGGCGATGGAAATACTCGTGGATGATGTGGACGGACTCGCGGCCTCCCTGGCGGACTCGCCTTTCCGGGTACTGCGTCCGGTGGCCAACCTGGAGCTCAGCGACAAGATCCGTGCGGTGCAGGTACAGGGCCCCGCCGGTGAACTCCTTTATCTGACGCAAATTTCCGGGGAAGTGCCCCCCTTCCAGCTCCCCCAGGCCAGCTGCGCGGTAGACCATCTGTTTATTCCAGTGCTCGCGAGCACAGACCGCGCAGCCTCCCTGGCCCGTTACGAATCACTGGCCCAGCTCAGCGGTCTCAGCTTTGATACCAAGGTGACTGTCATCAACCAGTTGCGCAACCTGCCCATGGAGCAACAGCACCCACTGGCAACGCTGCAACTGGCCGGCAGCACCCTGATTGAAATTGACCAGCTGGACAATCTCGCCATTGCCCCCGGCGAGACCCACACCCTGGGCGGAGGTATCGCCATGGTCACTTTTTATATCGACCGGATTCCGGAGCAGGCTGAAACACATTGCCACGAAGCCGCCCCCTACCACGGGCGCCGCAGCTGCACCCTGCACGGTCACGATGGCGAACGGATTGAACTGATCGAGCGCTGAACGACCACAGCGATCACCGCAACTCAAAAATAATTAACAAAGACAAGCCAATAACAAGAGAAGCCCATGCCCTACCGCAGCATTCGAGGACACATCCGCTACACCAGCCGCAAACCCGAGCGTCTCGGCCACGAACGGGGCCGCGAGTTCTTCAACATCAGCCAGCAGGCCGACGGCACCGATGTACTGCAGGCACACTGCGAAATCGACGACGCCCCCAGCGTCACCCGGGATATCGTACAGGCACTGCGCCACAGCGATTCCGCACCGCTGGACTGTTCGGTGCGCCTGACCGTAGGGGATAAATTTGAGGGCAGCGGCTGGTTCCGGTTTACCGACAAAGTCGCCGAGTGCGAAACCTTCAACCAGCGCGATGGGCGCATCAGCCAGCGCATCGAACTGGCCGCGCCGGTACAGTGGATGCAGTGCCACCCGATCGCCGGCGATAGCCTTCTGATGCGACTCTACGACCTGTCCAAAGGGCCGGGCAAACAGCACTTCCCGCACATGATGCTGTCTTCACCGGATCACCGCGGCGCAACCGGCCCTCTACTGTTCAAAATGGGCTTCTCTCTGGTGTATGTGGGCGAAACCGAAATCACGGTGGAGGCCGGCACCTTCCGCGCGCGACACTTCCAGGTAACCGATACCGCCGCGGATTTGCCGGAAGAGCATCCGCCCTACAACGTCTGGTGTACTGCCGACGACGACTACCTGCTGCTGCGCGCCGAGGTGGAGGGGTATATGCAGACTCGCTACGAACTGGCAGAGGTACAGTATTTCGAATCCCACGAGGGCGTGACCAGCGCACAGGAGCCAGCGACAGAGCCCGCTATCTGATCCCCCATCCCCCGGGCCGGAATTGACAATGGTCAATGCGGCCCACCCCGCCTCACCTAGTATCAGTGCGATATTCAACAGACCCCCGGCGGGAGAAAATAATGAAAATACTGATACTGGGTATGGGGCACGTGGGCAAGGCCCTCGGCAGCCGGCTGCGCGAGCAAGGGCATCGGGTAATTGGCACCACCACCACCCCGGAAAAAACCGAAACCCTGAAAGGCTTTGCCGACGAGGTCGTGGTGCTCAAGGGCCACGAATCCGACAAAGTTGCCGCGGCCGCCGCCGGTGTGGACATGATCGTGGTAACCGTTGCCCCCAACGTGAAAAATACCCGCACGCCGGAAGAGCGCCACCAGCATTACAAGCAGACCCTGGTGGAAACCTGTGCGAGCGCCGCGGCCTGCTGCGACAAGCTGATTTTCCTCTCGTCGTTCTCCGTGTATGGAGACGGCGGCGAAGGCAGCACCCCCATCACCGAGGAAACCCCAACCAGCAACCACGAGGAACCCTCCTCGCTGTACTACCAGCAGGCAGAACAGGAAATCCTCTCCCGCGCCGGCGGCTGCGTACTGCGCTTCCCCGACATGTACGGCGCACCGGGCGACCTGAGTTTCCCGGAGCGGGTCAAGCTGGCGCACTCCTATTTCGGTGGCAAGGCACTGTTCGGCGCCGACGCCCTGCTCTACGCCATCCACTTCGAAGACGTGGTGAGCGCGGTGGCCCACGCCATCGAACACGGCCTCAGCGGCATCTTCAATGTGTGCGACAACGAGCGCACGCCGGCCACCAACGCCCGCGTATTCGATGCCATCTGTGACGCCGAGGGGCTGACCCGGCTGGAGTTCCTCAACCAGATCAAGGCACCCAACCGCCGGATCTCGGCGGAGAAAATCTATGCTACCGGTTACCGCGTCGCCCACGGCGATCCCAACGCAGCATTCCTGCAGGAAAGCACCCCGGCCTGACAGGCCTGCACACCATTCGAGAACAACAACGCAATCACCACCAAAGTGATCAATGAGGCGAACCATGCATTCCGATACAAAAACCATCGACCAGTTTCTGTCAGAAAACCCCAATGTGGACGTGAGCAAAGCGTGGGAGCGCTGCTGGGGCATCCTCACCGACGTGAAGCAAACCATCGCCAGCCGCTTTACCGGCCTTGAGCTGGAACCGGCCTGTGCCGACCGCGAGTACTACACCTCGCCCAACGGCGAATTCGAAGGCTCGTTCCAGGCCTGGAGTGGCGGCGACTGCGAGTGGCTGGTGAACTCCTGGCTGGGCAACCGCAAGGCCAGCATCCTCGACATGAATGCCACCGCCTACCTCGGCCAGAAAACCGACGTGCCGCATTTCGTCATGGTTTTCGGCACCATTCCGAAACTGTTTTTCTATTTCGACTTCATGCCGCGCCGCAACCTGCTGACGGACAGCGAGTACCTCGACAAGTACTACGCCCCCATCAACGAGGAGTACCTGGCACTGCGCGGCCACAGCAACTTCCAGTGGTCCGTGAGCCACGGCCCCTACATGCGCGCGCTGATCAACCCGTCCACCCAGAGCCTGATGGGTGACCTGAACGACGAGAACATCGATATTCTCGAGAATTACGCCCGCAGCATGCTGTCCCACTGGCTGCGCTGGTACGACGAAGCCCAGCCGCTGGCAGAGAGCGAGCGTGTCGCACTGCGCCGTGACGACCACCAGCTGCGCCGCCTGTGCTACGAGCGCGATCCGATGAACAAACTGGCTACCAAGGTATTCGGTGAGGAAGGTGTCAAGCAGATGCTGACCCTGCGGATGGGTGAAGAGCAGATGCGCCGCGTGGTTGAGGCCTGAGGCTGGATCAAGGAACGGGAGGCCGGGAAAATATCCCGGCCTCCTATGACTGCTATTCCTGCAGCGGTGGTGCTTCCGCTTCGCCCTGCAGGAGTTTGGCCAGATATTCCGGCGCGATCATGGTGCAGTAGTGCGTGCCCATAAAGCTGTCCGGCACCGGCATAAAACGCCGGTACTCCACATGCAGCGCCTTGCTGCGCAACTTCAGGGTATCGTCTTCGGTATAGGCGACCTGGTACAGCTCCGGACGCAGCCACAGTGGCCCGATATACACGTTGTTTTCTTCGGCCAGCGCAATGCGCTCCCTGGACATCAACGCTGAATCACCCTGCTGCTCCAGCGCCTTGTAGACATCATCCAGCATCAGCGCCTGCCAGGTCTGGCACGCGCGATCTTCCTCGGCAACCGTGATCTCCCCCGAATCCGCATTCGCGGTGCGGATGCGTTCAGCGGTTTTCATTTTGCACGCTACAGTCACCGGGTAATCCGCGCGTTCGCCGTTGGCCAACTGGTAGCCTACATACTGGTGGGTGGTGAGCGGCTGTGCCTGCGGCTTGGATTTCTTGAAGGTGGTCCAGTAGGTGTCCTCTTCATACACCACATTGTCCACGGTCATATCGGTACCGGCGATAAACTGCTGCACTCGCGCGCAAAACGCCTCGTCGGTGGACAATGGATAGGCCAGGGTTGCGGTCGACTGCAGGCCGAACGCCAGCACCATCAGGCGCGGAAAGCGCACTAACTCTTGTAATTTTTTCACTCTTGCTTCCTCGCTGAAGGGGAGATTTTTATATCGCTCTGTCACAGCCTTAACCCATACGGATTAAAGGCGACGATGGATGATGGATACCCCAACTCAAGCTCGCCTGAATTGACAATTATCAATCCTCACGTGAAGACTCGCGCCTATCCTCAATCCAAAGAAGTACCAGGCGAATTTCCATGTATATGACACGCTGTATCTTCGATGCTTTCAAGGTGGACACGCTCAACCCGCCTTACGACACGGGCATCGCAAGAATTTACTACCCCGGGCAATTTGGCGATACCCCTGCGGAACGTAATACCGGGGCAGTCCCGGTAGACGAAACACTCGCCCCCTGCCCGGTTCTGATCCTGCTGCCCGGCATGAATACGGATCCGTCCTGCTATCGCTGGCTGGCGGAACTGCTCGCGCCTTTCGGTATCGCCACCGTTACCTATCAGTTGATCACCAGCGAAGGCCCGGGAGTAATCACGGCGACCCCCGGTATCGATGCTGACGCGCTGACACCGGAGCAGTTCGGCAGCCGCCTCTCGGCCATCGCGGTACCGTCAATCCTGTCCATGCTGGAACGGGTAAACGCGCAAGGTACCCTGGCCGGCAAGCTGGATCTCGGGCGACTGGCGTTCGGCGGACACAGCGCCGGTGGCACCGCCGCGCTGCTCAATGCCCGCACCTCCTGGTTTCCGGCATTGAAAGCCGTATTCTCCTATGGTGCCCATTCCGGCGCCTCCACCATGCTGGGCTGGCCGGCGGAGACCGTGCTGCCAATTGGCAGCGACGCGCCTGTACTGTTGATTGGCGGCGAGCAGGATGGCTGTATCGCCCACAGCGCGCATTGCTATGGTTCCGACAACCCAAGCACCACCGCCCGCCTCAAGCAGACCTTTGATGAAGCCCTGCCAGACCGCGACGGCAGTAATACCCTGCTCCTGCTCAAGGATGCCAACCACTTCTCCATCTGTGCCCCAGACGATACCACCTGTGGCCGTGGATTCATCGATTTCCCCGTCACCTCGGAAAGGGCTCGCCACGTCATCGGCCAGGCGATCTGCCTGTTCCTGCGCTGCTTCCTCAATGGCGACGAGCATGCCCGGCGTGCCTACCGGGAATTGGACGGCATCGACCGCATGGCGACCTGCACACTGCTCAGGAAATAGCCTGCCCGCTAAAAAATTTAACCGAAATCTCATTAAGTCCTTGACGCGAATGTCCACTTTCCCTATTGTTCGCCCCCCAACGCGCTCGTAGCTCAGCTGGATAGAGTACCTGGCTACGAACCAGGCGGTCGGAGGTTCGAATCCTCCCGAGCGC
>NZ_JBLWFL010000020.1:0-86277 GCF_048323715.1 Microbulbifer weihaiensis | reverse complement strand
GCGCCAGGCCCTCACTGTGGGACGCGTATTCTACACATCCGATCTGCTTTAGCAAGCGCTTTTTCGCAGACTTTTTTGCTCTGAAACCCTTGTAAATCAAGGTGTTTCAGAACTCTCAACCACCTCTCGGCGATCTCGATAAGGGCGCGCATTATATCGAGCTCTTATCGCCTGGCAAGCTCTTTTTGAGAGCTTTTTTCAGGCTTGAAAACCAGGCTCCAAAAGCGTTGATCCTCAATCCTGATGGGCTGCCGGAGCCCCGGTCGACTTCTCGGCGCCGCTTGGCGACCCCGTCGAAGTGGCGCGCATTATAGCGACCGATCCGACCTTGGCAAGCTGTTTCTTGATTTTCTTTTCGAGGCAAAACTCTTTGAAAATCAGCAACTTATCCCGCCAACCTCGCCGCCTCTGCAGCGGTGAGGGCGCGAACTATACGACCCCCTCCCGTCTGCGGCAAGAACTTTTTTCAAGAAAGTCACAAAAGTCTTTGCGCGCCCTCTCCTCAGGTCTGGATCGCCCGACCCGAAGAATCATCAGGGGATTTCTTAAGAGTAGTATCGGCTGGGGCAAGTACCAAGTGCCCGGGGAAGATTAACCGGCCAGAGAGAGTGTCCGACCGGTTTTAGGGTATCAGTCTTTACCACTCTGATTACGATCGACATCAGCCGCCTTACCCACGGTTTCATCCGGCTCGACCTCGACAGTATCGGACGCGGCAACCGCAACCGCTTTGCGCTCGCGCATACGCTGCCAAACCCAGTACGCCGGACCCGAAAAAGTATAGAGCACTGCGAGAACCAGCAGGACCCTGGGTGGATCAATAGTCACAAGACTGAAGACCAAAATGATCGCCAGCATCATGACAAAGGGAACCCGACCCTTGAAATCGAGTTTCTTGAAGCTCGTATAGTGGAAGTTTGACACCATCAGTAAGCCCGCTGCCACAGTAACCAGTGCCGCAACGATGCCGAGACCGGCACCGGCCTCAATTTCGTGCCCAGCCCAAACCATACTCGCAACAATAGCCGCGGCAGTCGGACTCGCCAGGCCAATGAAAACCCCTTTATCGACGGTATCCACCTGCGTGTTGAACCGGGCCAGGCGCAGAGCTGCGCAGGCCGCGTAGAGGAACGCAGCCGCCCAGCCCAGCTTACCCAACGGGCCCAGTCCCCAGTTGAAGACAACCAGTGCGGGGGCCAGGCCAAACGAGACCATATCCGACAGGGAGTCATACTGAACCCCAAATGCACTTTGAGTGTCGGTCAATCGGGCCACCCGCCCATCCAGGCCGTCGAGAATCATGGCGGCAAAAATAGCAATGGCGGCAGCCTCGAAGTTGCCATTCATTCCGGCAATGATGGCATAGAAGCCACTGAACAGTGCGCCCGTGGTGATCAGGTTGGGAAGCAGGTAGACCCCTCTTGCGCGCACTTTCTTGCCGCTGGCAGAGACCTCTTCTTCAATATGTTCATCCACCGGCAGGCGAATTTCTTCATCAGTACGCGGGCTTTCAGCTGCCTGCGCGCCCTTGTTGTCGCTCATAGAGGCTCCGTATCAGGTTGTTATGCCAGCGAGTGTACAGTGGCCGCGAGGCAAAAAAAAAGCGGCGGGGCCCTGCTTTCGCAAAACCCCGCCGCTTTTACATCAGATCCGAATCAGTTATTGCCTTCGGTCTTGTCGATGATTTTGTTGGCCTTGATCCAGGGCATCATTGCACGCAGCTTGGCACCGACTTCTTCAATCTGGTGCTCACTGCCAATACGGCGCTCCGCTTTCAGGCGCGGCTGGCCGGCAAGGGACTCCAGCATGAAGTCTTTGGCGAACTTGCCGGTCTGGATGTCAGTCAACACGCGCTTCATTTCAGCTTTGGTTTCAGAAGTCACGATGCGCGGGCCGGTTACGTAGTCGCCATACTCCGCAGTGTTGGAGATAGAGTAGCGCATATCCGCGATACCGCCCTGATACATCAGGTCGACGATCAGCTTCAATTCATGCAGACACTCGAAGTAGGCCATTTCCGGCGCGTAGCCCGCTTCAACCAGGGTTTCAAAACCAGCCTGAACCAGTGCAGATACACCACCACACAATACTGCCTGCTCACCGAAAAGATCCGTTTCAGTCTCTTCACGGAAGTTGGTTTCAATGATGCCGGAGCGACCACCACCATTTGCAGAGGCATACGACAGGGCCAGCTCCTTCGCACTACCGGACGCGTTCTGATATACCGCGATCAGAGTAGGAACACCGCCCCCCTCCAGATAGGTGGAACGTACGGTGTGACCCGGCCCTTTCGGCGCGATCATGATTACATCAACGTCCTTCGGCGGCTCAATCAATTCAAAATGCACGTTAAAACCGTGGGCGAACGCCAATGCAGCACCAGCCTTCAGGTTCGGAGCTACCTGCTCGCGGTATACCGCCGCCTGGTACTCGTCCGGGGTCAGAATCATGACCACATCGGCGTCTTTTACTGCATCGGTCACTTCGGCAACGCGCAGGCCAGCCTTTTCTGCCTTGGCCCAGGAAGCGGAGCCTTTGCGCAGACCAACTACCACGTTGGCTACACCGGAATCCTTCAGGTTGTTGGCATGGGCATGGCCCTGGGAACCGTAACCGATGATGGCAACCGTCTTGGATTTGATCAGGGAAAGGTCACAATCTTTATCGTAATAAACGTGCATAACTTACTTCCTACGTATGTGTGCTAAATAAAGTATTTGCTGCTCACCGAGCAGCGATTGATTCATTGGCAATCAGATACTGAGTACTTTTTCACCCCGGGCAATACCCGACACCCCAGAACGCACCACTTCCATAATGGTGTGCTCGCCCAGTGCCTGTAAAAAAGCGTCGAGCTTCTCGCTGGTACCGGATACCTGTACGGTGTACATGTTGCTGGTGACATCAACGATCTGGCCACGGAAGATGTCAACGCTGCGTTTGACCTCGTCACGCTGGGCGCCAGTTGCACGCACCTTCACCAGTAAAAGTTCCCGCTCAATATGTGAACCTTCTGTCAGGTCCACGAGCTTCACCACATCGATCAACTTGTTCAGGTTCTTGGTGATCTGTTCGATCTTGTGGTCATCCCCGATGGTGGTCAGCGTCAGGCGCGACAGTGTCGCATCCTCGGTTGGCGCCACGGTGAGGCTTTCAATGTTGTAGCCCCGCTGGGAAAACAGGCCCACCACCCGCGACAATGCACCGGGTTCGTTCTCCATCAGAACTGAAATGATTCTGCGCATACTGTTTACCTTCCTTTACGTCCGTTCCGTCTTGCTCAGCCACATATCCCGCATGGAGCCATTCGGCATGACCTGCATGGGATACACGTGCTCGGACGGGTCGACATAAACATCGATAAACACGGTGCGATCCTTGATCGCAAATGCTTCCGACAGCTTGCCGTGAAGCTCGTCGCGATGCTCAATCTTCATTCCAAGGTGACCGTAGGCCTCCGCCAGTTTGATGAAGTCCGGAAGCGACTCCTCATATACACTGTTGGACAGGCGGCCTTCGTACTGCATTTCCTGCCACTGTTTCACCATGCCGAGAGCCTGGTTATTGAGGCACAGGATTTTTACCGGCAGGTGATACTGGGTCGCAGTAGACAACTCCTGGATACACATCTGGATGCTGCCCTCACCGGTGACACAGACCACCTCGGCATCGGGGTATGCCATCTTCACCCCCAGCGCCGCAGGCAGGCCGAAGCCCATGGTGCCGAGGCCTCCCGAGTTGATCCAGCGGCGGGGCTTGTCAAACAGATAGTACTGGGCAGCAAACATCTGGTGCTGGCCGACATCAGAGGTCACATAGGCGTCCCCCCCGGTAATCTCATGCACAGCACGAATAACTTCCTGCGGCATGATCATGTCGCCATCGGTACGGAAACGCGGCGCGGTATAAAGGCCGTGACGCTCACGCCAGTCATCAATCTGGCGCCACCAGTCCACAATCGCGGACTGGTCAGGCATCTCGTCTGAGGCCTTGAGCATTTCCAGCATATCGCTCAGGACGGACTGCACCGTACCTACGATCGGCACGTCAGCCGTGATCGTCTTGGAGATGGAAGCCGGATCCACATCGATATGGATAACCTTCGCACTGGGACAGAATTTGCCCGGGGTATTGGTCACGCGGTCATCGAAGCGCGCGCCCACCGCGAGGATCACATCCGCATGGTGCATCGCGGTATTGGCTTCAAAAGTACCGTGCATGCCGAGCATGCCCAGGAAGCGTTTGTCGGTACCCGGGTAGGCCCCCAGGCCCATCAGGGTGTTGGTCACCGGATAATTCAGGCGCTGCGCCAGCTCAGTAAGGAGCTCAGACCCATTGCCCTGCACTACACCGCCGCCGGCATAGATCACCGGGCGCTTGGCCGATAACAGAAGAGCCACCGCCTTGCGGATCTGTCCGGTATGCCCCTTGCCTGCAGGTGTGTAAGAGCGCATACGCAGCTTTTCCGGAAACTTGTACGGAAAGCGGTCAACCGGGTTAGTGACATCCTTGGGAATATCAATAACGACCGGTCCGGGACGGCCGGTGGACGCGATGTAAAACGCCTTTTTCACGATCGCGGGAATTTCTTCCGCGTTCTTGACCAGGAAGCTGTGCTTCACGATCGGCCGCGAGCAGCCCACCATGTCAGTTTCCTGAAATGCATCTTCGCCAATTTTATCGGTGGGCACCTGACCGGAAATCACCACCATCGGGATGGAGTCCATATACGCGGTGGCAATCCCGGTAATCGCATTGGTGGCTCCGGGACCGGAGGTCACCAGCACCACACCGGTCTTGCCGGTAGCACGCGCGTAACCGTCTGCGGCATGGGTTGCCCCCTGCTCGTGACGCACCAGAACATGCTTGATGCCCTTCTGCCGAAAGATGGCATCGTAAATATGAAGCGCCGAACCGCCAGGGTAACCGAATATCAGGTCTACCCCTTCATCCTGCAGCGCGCGAACCAACATATCGCCGCCGGAGAGTAATTCCACTTGAGCCCCCTCAATATCTTCCATTTTTTAGGATCCGCATCATCCTATAACTACAAATCAGCGCCGTGACGCGAAAGCCAGACGGCGATTCTAAAGGAAAAGCGGGATAAATATCAGCCTTTAACGCAGATTTAGTCCGTTTTTTAGGATAACTTCACGGTGACAGCAAACTGCGCGGATCCCGCCCGACAGCAGGGTCGGTACAAAACCGGGATCCAGGGCCTCCAGATGGGGAGGGCCTCCTCGGCAGGAGAAGGTGGGCGGTTAACCCACCGGAAAGGGTGCGACTCGCGGGGTGTTGCGGTGACATCTACTTCGCCGAGCGAACGGCAAATTGTGCAGCATGTACCCAAGCTGTCAATAGTCTGAGCAGTCACAATCCAAAATCAGCGGGATCCCCGGGAAAATTTCCGGCTGTGGCCACGTAAACTGTTAACTGGGTTGCTAGATGCCCACCCTCCACCGTTACAATGCCAACATGGCAAAGTCCGTCAACGAATAAAAGAATCACGACAACACAAGGTAGTTTCCATGCGTATCCTGTTCGCAACCCTGCTACTGGGGCTCGGCCTGTCCGCAGCGACCCAGGCAGACGGTATTTACAAATGGGTAGACGAGAATGGCGTGGTGCATTTCGGCTCGCAGCCACCAAAGGAAAAACAGGTAGAAGTGGTCAAGGCTCCCAAGTCCGCTCGCTACAAACAGTGGCAGCAGGCCCAGGAAGCACTGGCGGCGAAAGACCAGCCAGCCCCCGAGAGCCCGGAACAGAAGGCCCCGGCCCAAGCGGCAAAATCCAAAGCGCAGCAGGAACCGGAAGAGAACAAGGCCGAACTGGCCGCTCGCGCGCACCGCTGCAACTCTGCCCAGCAGCGCTTGCAGGAACTGCACAGCCACGCCCGAGTGCGGGAAGTTGATGCCAGTGGCAACTACCGGGTGTTGCCCGAGGAGGAACGCCAGCAGCGTATTCGGCAGGCCAAGCAGATCATGCAAGACAACTGCTGACCCCGGCCCGGTGCAAAGCGCAAAGGCCTACCAGACCTTTGCGCTGAACCGCGACTTCACCTTTGCCCCTCGCCCGCATCGAATTCCCTATCGGTGCCTCGTTCACCCAACGCGTAATCCCGCCCCAGATACAGATACATCGCAGGTACCACAAAAAGCGTAAACAGCGTGCCTATGGTCATTCCGGTGGCCACCACCAAGCCCATGGCAAAACGCGCCCCCCCCCCAGGGCCAGCGGCAACCAGCAGCGGAACCATAGCCAGAACCAGAGAAGCGGTGGTCATCAGGATTGGGCGCAGGCGAATGGAAGCCGCCTCCTCGATGGCCTCACGTTTGCTCCTGCCCTGCAATTGCAACTGGTTGGCAAACTCCACGATCAGGATACCGTGCTTGGAAATCACCCCGATCAGTGTCACCAGCCCGACCTGCGTGTATATATTCAGGGTAGTCAGGCCCAGGCTGACGAAAATCATCGCCCCGCACACACTCATGGGGACAGTAATCAGCATAATCAGGGGGTCACGCCAGGATTCAAACTGCGCGGCGAGCACCAGGTAGATAATGACCAGGGCAAAGAAAAACGTGAGCACCAGCTCCGAGCCCTCGTTCTTAAACTGGCGCGATTGGCCGGAATAGTCAGTGGAGTATTCCCGGGGCAGCACTTCGCGTGCGGCAGATTCAAGTACCCCCAGCGCCTCCCCCAAGGTAATCCCCGGGCGCGGAACCCCGGATATGGTTACAGCATTCAATTGCTGGAAACGCTTTAGCTGTTGCGGCTCCACGGACTCTCTGATCCGCACCAGGGTAGCAAGCGGTACCAGTTTGCCATCACCGGCGCGAATGTAATACTGCTCCAGCTGATCCCCCGTAAGCCGCTCCACCCGCTCCACCTGCGGAATGACCTTGTAGCTGCGGTTTTCGAGAGAAAAGCGGTTGGTATAGGCTCCGGACAACATGGCGCCGAGCTCGCGCGCGAGATCCGCCATACTCACACCAATGGACGCGGCCTTGTCGCGATCAATCACGACCGAGAGGCCGGGTTTGTCGAGTTTCAGATCGGTATCGAGAAAAATAAATTTCTTGCTGGCGAGGGCACGACCGAGAATTTCGGAGGAAAACCCGGCTAGGTTGGCAAGGGGTTCAGTGGAGCCGATGACAAACTCCACCGGCAGACGCCCCCCCACCGTGGGCAGGCTGGGCGGCACCACAGTAGCCACTTTCAAACCGGCTATTTGCGCCACTTCGCCGGCGATCAGCTGCTGCATTTCCTGAGTACTTTTATCCCTGTGCGTCCAGGAGGAAAGCACAAATCCGGCGATGGCGCTGCTGCTACTGTTGCCCGCACCTCCAACGCCATTCAGCAGGAAAAGGTTTTCAACCTCCGGGTGCCTGTCCTTGATCCCGTTGATCTGGTTCGTGTACTGCTCCACGTAATCGATCGTGGCAAAAGAATCTGCGCTGGCAATGCCCAGAACGAATCCGCGATCTTCTTTGGGTTCCAGTTCGGAAGGTGAGGAAACAAACAGGAAGTAACAGCTGGCCAGCACAATCAGGCCAAACACCAGAATGACGAGCCGTTCATTCAAGGCGCCGTGTAACCAGTGGCGATAACCGGCCTGCATGCCGTCGAGACGCTGCTGCAACCAGGCCTCAAACCGGTTGCCCCGTTTACCATCGCGGGCGCGCAACACTTTTGCAGCCATCATCGGCGACAGGGTGAGCGCGACCACCCCCGACAGCAACACCGCCCCAGCCAGCGAAAATGCAAATTCGATAAACAGCGTGCCGGTGAGGCCGCCGAGAAAGCCGATCGGCAGGTATACCGCGATCAGGGTGGTGGTCATGGCGACCACCGGCCACGCCAGTTCCCGCGCCCCCTTGATGGCGGCATCCTGCGGGGACATACCCTCCTCGATATGCCGATGCACGTTTTCCAGCACAATGATGGCATCGTCCACCACTATGCCGATGGCCAGCACCATCGCCAGTAACGTCAGCAGATTGATGGTAAAGCCCATCAACAGCATCAGGAACAGCGCTCCTACCAGCGAGAGAGGAACCGCTATTGCGGGGATGATCACACTGCGCAGGGAACCGAGAAACAGGTAGATCACGACAATTACGATTACCACTGCTTCCGCGATGGTCTTCACGACTTCATCAATGGAGTCCTGAATGTACTCGGTGCTGTCGTAAGGAATCTCTCCCAGCATTCCTTGCGGCAGCTGGGGAAAAATTTCATTGTCCAGCAAGTCCCGCACAACGGCGATCACATCCAGCGCATTGGCATCCGGTGCCACCTGTACGGCAACAAAGGTGGCAGATCGCCCGTTAAAGGTGACCGAGGTATCGTAGGATTCAGACCCCAGCTCAACCTCGGCAACATCCTGCAGGCGCACCAGCTGGTCACCCTCGGCTCGCACCACCAGATCCCGAAACTGCTGTTCGGAGGCGATATCCGTATCCGCCCGGATATCCATCGCCACCCGGGTACCCTTGGTGCTGCCCACAGCAGCCAACACATTGTTCTGGCGCAGCGCACTGCTCACATCCCCGGGAGTAACCCCGAGCGCCGCCATCTCCGCCGGCTTGAGCCAGATCCGCATGGCAAAGGTGCGATTGCCCAGCAATTCCGCGCGCTGCACCCCCGCCACGGTAGAAAGCTTGGGTTGTACAACACGGGTGATGTAATCCGTGATCTGATTGTTGTCGAGAAGGTCGGAAGAAAACGACAGGTACATGGCCGCAATCGTTTCACCAACGGCCAGGTCGACGGTAGGATCCTCGGATTCTATCGGCAATTCGCTGCGCAGCTTGTTTACCTTGGCCACGACCTGCGTCAGCACCTCGTTGGGATCATAATCCAGGCGCACATACGCCTGGATTACCGAAATCCCCTGCACGGTGGTCGATACCAGGTAATCGAGACCATCGGCGCTGGCAATTTCCTGCTCCAGTGGTGTAGTGATAAACCCCTGTACCAGATCCGCGTCAGCACCAACGTATACGGTGCTCACCGTAATTACCGCATTTTCCAGCTCGGGGTACTGGCGCACATTCAGCTCAAAGGCCGAACGCAGCCCGAGCAAAAAGATAAACAGGCTGACCACGCTGGCCAGCACCGGCTTGCGAATGAATATTTCGGTAAAGTTCACGCAGACATCCCTGTCAGCATTGCCCAAAGTGGGTCAGGCTCCAGCTCGGGCGCACTAACTGTTATCCGGTTGCGGATCCTTTTGCCGGGGCGGCGGGTTTTCGTTGTTGACGATCACTGCGCCCTCATTGCGCAGCTTCAGCAACCCACTGGTCGCCACCAATTCACCACCTTTGAGCCCCTCGACAATTTCAATCAGGTCTCCGCGCTCTTCACCGGTTTTTACAAACCGCTTCATGGCTACCAGCTCAGGCAGCTCCGATGAAGCACCACCGGTGGCGGCCGCGGGCTTCTGGATCACGAAAACGGCATTGCCGTAAGGTGCAAAACTGATCGCCGTCCGCGGTACCACCAGTACGTCGCGGGCTTTCTCCACTTTCACGACCACATCGGCAAACATACCCGGGCGCAGGCGGCGTTCGGCGTTTTCCAGTGTCGCCTGCAGCAGGAATGTGCGATTGCGGGGGTCGACGGCGGGATTAATGGCAGTGATACGGCCATCAAACTGCTGACCGGGTATGGCCGGTGCGGAAACAGTGATCGACATCCCCTCCCGCACGCGGGAAAAATCCTGCTCGGCAAGGGAGAAGTCCACATAAATCGGGTGCAGCTGTTGCAGTGAAACCACCGCATCCCCAGGCGAGACATTCTGCCCCAGATCGACCTGACGGATACCCAGCTGCCCGGAAAAGGGCGCGCGAATACTGCGCTCATTGATCGTCGCGCGCTGCACCGCCAGGTTGGCAATCACCTGATCCTGGGTAGCCTGGGCGCGATCCAGTTCCTGCAGGGTTGCCACGCCTTTTTTATACAGGGCGGATATACGCTTGAAATCCCGCTCCGCAAGCCGGCGCTCAGCTTCCAGCACTTCAATCTGCGCCGTTTCCGGTGCCGCGGTAAGCTCCATCAGCAGGTCACCTTTGTTGACCTGCTGACCGGACTCAAAATAAATCGCCTTGACCTCACCCTGGGCCTGGGTGGTGACATCCACGCCGTTGACCGCCCGCAGGCTGCCAACCGCGCTCAGGATGACCTGCCAGCGCTGGCGCTCGACAGGGGACGCGGTAATCGTGGCGGGCGGCAGGGACATGTTGTCGAACACCTTGTTCATCATGTACTTGCCGAACAGCTTGAAGCCGAAAATACCGCCGAACACCAGCAGGCAACCCAGCAGCATCCACAGCATGCGCCGGTTAAATATCTGCCGTGCCAGTGTCATACATCAGTTCCATTGATCCCCGCACGTCCCTGTGCAAATCGGGAAGACCCGCTATTTATGGAAAACGGCCTTGTCGCCTTCCAGCTCTGCGTGGATGGTATCCCCCGGTCCGAACTTGCCGGAAAGCACATCCTGGGCCAGCGGGTTTTCCAACCACATCTGTATGGCGCGCTTGAGCGGCCGCGCACCGTAGACCGGATCGAAACCCACATCCGCCAGTTTGTTCAGCAGCGGCTCCGCCACCTCCAGTTTCAGATCCCGGTCCGCCAGGCGCTTGCGCAGGTTCTGCAGCTGGATTTCTGCAATGGAGCGTACTTCAGCCCGATTCAACGGGTGGAATACCACGACCTCATCGATACGGTTGATGAATTCCGGGCGGAAATGCTGCCCCACCACATCCATGACCGCCGCTTTCATCTGCCGGTAGTGAATTTCGCTATCGACCTCGTCGTCATCGCGCGCGCTGGCGTATTTCTGAATCAGATCCGACCCCAGATTGGAGGTCATCACCACCACCGTGTTGCGGAAATCCACTGTGCGCCCCTGGCCATCCGTCAGGCGACCATCTTCAAGCACCTGCAGCAGGATATTGAACACATCCGGATGCGCCTTCTCGACTTCATCGAGCAGCAACACCGAGTAGGGCTTGCGGCGTACCGCCTCGGTCAGGTACCCCCCCTCTTCGTAACCCACATAACCGGGAGGCGCGCCGATGAGTCGGGCGACCGAGTGCTTCTCCATAAACTCCGACATGTCGATGCGCACCATGGCATCTTCCGTATCGAACAGGAATTGCGCCAGCGCCTTGCACAACTCGGTCTTGCCCACACCGGTGGGGCCGAGGAACAGGAAGGAGCCATTGGGTCGGTTGGGATCTGCAAGCCCGGCGCGGGAACGCCGCACCGCATTGGCCACGGCCTCGACCGCTTCGTCCTGGCCGATCACCCGGTTGTGCAGGGCGCCTTCCATTTTCAGCAGTTTTTCCCGCTCGCCTTCGAGCATTTTGGACACAGGAATACCGGTCCAGCGCGAAACCACTTCCGCCACTTCCTCGTCGGTGACGCGGTTGCGCAACAGCTGATTGTCACTGGTGTCCTTGCTTTCCGATGCCAGCCTGAGCTGTTCTTCCAGCTGCGGAATAACACCGTACTGGAGTTCCGACATGCGGGTCAGGTCGCCAGCGCGGCGCGCCGCGTCCATATCCAGCTTGGCCTGCTCCAGTTTGTTCTTGATGTCGGCACTGCCGGCGAGCTTGGCCTTTTCCGCTTTCCAGATTTCTTCCAGATCGGCGTATTCTTTTTCGATCTTGTCGATATCCTGTTCCAGCTTGTCCAAACGCTTTTTCGCGGCTTCGTCGTCCTTGTCTTTTTTCACCGCCTCACGTTCGATCTTGAGCTGGATCAGGCGACGCTCCAGTTTGTCCATTTCTTCCGGCTTGGAATCAATTTCCATACGGATGCGGCTGGCGGCCTCGTCGATCAGGTCAATCGCCTTGTCCGGCAGCTGGCGGTCGGTGATGTAGCGCTGGGACAGTTTGGTGGCGGCAATAATGGCCGAGTCGGTGATATCCACACCGTGGTGTACTTCATAGCGCTCTTTGAGGCCGCGCAGAATCGCGATGGTGTCTTCCTCGCTGGGTTCATCCACCAGCACTTTCTGGAAGCGTCGCTCCAGCGCAGCGTCTTTCTCGATGTACTTGCGATATTCGTCCAGCGTGGTGGCACCCACGCAATGCAGCTCACCGCGGGCCAGCGCGGGCTTCAGCATATTGCCCGCATCCATCGCGCCCTCGGCCTTGCCGGCGCCGACCATGGTGTGCAACTCATCGATAAAGAGGATTACGCGGCCTTCCTGCTTGGAAAGCTCATTCAGTACCGCTTTCAGTCGCTCTTCAAATTCACCGCGGAACTTGGCTCCGGCGAGTAATGAACCGAGATCCAGTGACAGCAGGCGCTTGTCCTTCAGCCCCTCCGGTACCTCGCCGTTTACAATACGCTGGGCCAGCCCCTCAACAATGGCAGTCTTGCCCACACCGGGCTCACCAATTAACACAGGGTTGTTTTTGGTGCGGCGCTGCAACACCTGGATAGTGCGGCGGATTTCATCATCGCGGCCGATCACCGGATCCAGCTTGCCCGCCTCGGCGCGCGCGGTGAGGTCGAGCGTGTATTTGTCCAGCGCCTGGCGGGCCTCCTCTGCCTGTGGGTCATTGACCTTTTCGTCACCGCGAATCTTGGTTATCGCATCTTGCAGGTGCTTCAGGTCTCCGTGGGCGTTGAGGATTCTGGAGACCTCACCCGCCGCCGGATCAAACGCCGCCAGCAATACGGTTTCACTGGCGATAAAGCTGTCGCCATTTTTCTGCGCTTTTTTGTCTGCAAGGTTGAACAGCCGCATCAGCTCCTGCGACATGCCCACATCGCCGGTCGGCGTGCCAACCGTCGGCAGGCTGTCGAGGCGCTTGGCGAGATCATTGCGCAGACCGTTGATATTGAAGCCGGCCTGGGACAGAAACGCGGTGGTGCTGCCGTTGGACTGATCGAGCAGCGCCTGCAGCAGGTGTTCGGGGTAAATCTGATTGTGGTCACGGCCCACGGCAATCGATTGCGCGTCGGCAATCGCGGCCTGCAACGGGTTGGTCATCCGGTCTATGCGCATTTTTTCTTACCCTCTCCTGATCATTGGCGCGCCGGACATAAAAGTAGGCGACGCGCGGTAACGCAATGACGAATACAGTCTAGTGCTGATCAGTTATTTGCGGGCGGACGGAGGGTTTTCAATACCCCCTCGAAAAGAAGGGGTATTTATTCGGCGGGCGTCGACATATTCACCCGACCTTGGGAGGGAGGCAGGTAGACAATCACGCGGGCAGGGTTTCGGATCCTGCCACAAGAAGAAAAAAGCGACATCATTCAAACCAGATGAGTGATGCCATGCGCCCGGTGTCGCCATCGCGACGGTAGGAAAAAAAAGCGTTCTCATCACTGACGGTGCAGCGGTCACCACCATAGATGTCGCTGACACCCAGTTCGGCGAGCTCGGCGCGACCAAGCGCGTAAATATCAGCGAGGAAATGCAAAGGCTTTTGCGCGTGAGGAACGAAGCACCTGGCAATCGCCTCCGCATGCTCCGCACTCATTGACGACTCAAACGCCGCTTCCAATACATCCACGCCACATTCGAATGCCTCCGGGCCAATCGCCGGGCCAAGCCACACCAGCAGATCCTCGGGAGCGCTCTTCATCGCATTCACGGTCTCCCGGATCACACCACCGGTAAGACCACGCCAACCGGCGTGAATGGCGGCGACTTCGGTGCCAGCGCGGTTGCTGATCAAAAGCGGCAGGCAATCGGCCGTAAGCACGGCACACACCACGCCCGCATCAGCGGTGAAACTCGCATCCGCGGTACGCACTTTGCCATCGGACTTTGCGACTACCGCCTTGTCACTGTGAATCTGCTCCAGCCACTGCGGAGGATTCGGCAAGCCCAGCTCATCGGCCAGCTGCGCACGGTTGGCAGCGACCGCGTCTTGGTCATCCCCCACATGATCGGCAAGATTGAACGCTGCATAGGCGCCCCTGCTGTGGCCGTCATTGCGCAGGGTAAAGTAAGCGCGCACATTGGCCGGTACTGGCCAGTCGGGAATCAGATAGTGTTCGGCAGCCATGTTTTGTCCTGTTATCGGGAAGCAGCCCGGTTTCGATCAGTGATTGTCGTCCCGCAGCAACTGGATAAGTTGCAGCATATCCTCGGGCATGGGCGCCGACCAGTGCATCGGCTCACCAGTCACGGGATGGTACAGCGCCAGTTCCGCTGCGTGCAGGGCCTGCCGGGGGAACTGTTGCAGAGCAGAAATCAGCTCCGGGTAAGCGCCGGGCGGAACCTTGCTGCGGCCGCCGTAGAGCGGATCGCCCACCAGGGGGTGGTGAATATGCGCCATATGTACCCGAATCTGGTGCGTGCGCCCGGTCTCCAGTTGGCAGCGAACCAGGGTTTGCGCCCGGTAACGCTCCTGCAGACGGTAGTGAGTAATCGCTTCCTTACCGCCAAAATCCAGCACGGCCATCTTCAGGCGGTTGGTACGGTGCCTGCCGATGGGTGCCTCTACCGTACCGCCGCCACTCAGGTTGCCCTGGACAATGGCATCGTACTGGCGGCTGACCGTGCGCTCCTTCAGCTGATCCACAAGATCCACCTGTGCCGGCAGGGTCTTGGCGACCACCATCAGGCCGGTGGTGTCTTTGTCCAGGCGGTGGACGATACCCGCTCGAGGGATGTTCTGTTGCCCGGGACAGTGCGCCAGGAGGCCATTCAGCAGAGTTCCATCCGGATTGCCGGCCGCGGGGTGCACAACAAGGCCGGCGGGCTTGTTGATCACCAGCAGGTCGTCATCTTCGTAGACGATGTCCAGGGCCATCTCCTGCGCCTGCCATTCCCCCTGCGGTTCCAGCTCGGCCCGCAACTGGAGCTGTTCGCCGCCATACAGCTTGTCTTTGGGCTTGGCGGTGCGCCCATCGACGGTGAGCTGCCCCCCCTTTATCCACGCCTGCAGGCGGGCACGGGAGTAGTCAGGGATCAAATCGGCTGCGATCTGGTCAAACCTCTGGCCGGCATACTCTGCCGGCACCTGGATATCGATATGTATTTGATTGCTCATCAGACGCGGTCTAATACTTTGGGCTGGACTGGCACTATGGTTAAATAGCTGCCCTTCAGCCCCCGGTGAATTTAAAAGGGCGGCTAGTTTAATAAGGTTGAGACAAATAATGATAGAGCGAGGGGCTATGCAGGCCTGGAAAACTCTGTGGCTGGCACTGCTGGCGGTACTGATGACAGCCTGCGCCAGCACGGACGAAGAGCAAGAGGGCCTGCCCTCTGGTAACCGTACCGAACAGGCATTTTACGAAGCGGCCCAGCGCCAGCTGAAATCCAGCCAGTGGGAGCTGGCCATCAAGAATCTGCGTGCCCTGGAGGACAACTTTCCGTTCGGTAACTACGCCGAACAGGCGCAACTCGAACTGATCTACGCCTACTACCGCGACTATCAGAACGACGCAGCCATCTCCGCGGCGGATCGCTTTATCCGCCTGCACCCGCAGCATCGCAATGTGGATTACGCCTATTACATGAAGGGGCTGGCCTCCTTCACCGAGGGCAGCGGCCTGTTTGAGCGTTTTCTGCCTACCGACATGACCCGCCGTGATCCGGGTTCTGCGCGCGAGTCTTTCGCGTACTTTTCCCAGCTGATGGCTCGCTACCCGGATAGCCGCTATGCGCCGGACGCGCAGAAGCGCATGATCCACCTGCGCAACCTGCTGGCGCGCTATGAAATCCACGTAGCCAACTACTACTTCAAGCGCGGTGCCTACCTGGCAGCGGCGAATCGCGGACGCTTTGTGGTCGAGAACTTCCAGCAGACCCCCGCGGTTCCGGATGCGCTGGCAGTGATGGTGCAGGCATACCACCTGCTCGAAATGCCGCAACTGGAAGCCAATTCACTCGCCGTGCTGCGCACCAACTACCCGCATCACCCGGCCTTTGAAAACGATGGCACGTTTAACTACAAGTACTATGCCGGCGCCAGTGACCGCAGCCTCATTCACTGGGTCACCCTGGGTCTGTTCGAGAAATCAGACCCCCGCGGTTTCGACAGCCGCGAGCTGTACAACGCCGAATACCGTCAGGAAGACGCGCCGCTGCCACCGGAGCTATAAGGCCCGGTCAGCAGGCGAACAAAAAAGCCCCGCAATGCGGGGCTTTTTTGTATCTGGCGGTACTGTGGGTGCCGCTTTAGGTTGGTTGCCGACTCTCGCAAGCCGGCTTCCACCGCGCTCGCCCGGTTACTCCCCAGCCTTCCAGCCATTGGTGATCGGGTAACGGCGGTCGCGCCCGAAGCCCCGCTCTGAGATCCGCACACCGACGGGCGCCTGGCGGCGCTTGTATTCATTGCGATCCACCAGTCGCACCACCCGCATCACGGTCTCCTCGTCGAAGCCCTGTGCGATGATATACGCCGCGCTGTGGTCGTGATCGATGTACAGGCTCAGAATCTGGTCGAGGATTTCGTAGGGCGGCAAACTGTCAGAATCCACCTGATCCGGCGCCAGTTCAGCGCTGGGCGGGCGGGTAATCACGGTTTCCGGGATCACTTCAGAAATGGTATTGCGGTACCGGGACAACGCGAACACAAGCACCTTGGGCACATCCTTGAGCGCGTTGTAGCCACCCACCATGTCCCCGTAGAGCGTGGCGTAACCCACCGACATCTCACTCTTGTTGCCTGTGGTCAGCACCATGAAGCCTTTCTTGTTGGAGATGGCCATCAGCAGCATGCCGCGCGCACGCGCCTGCAGGTTTTCCTCGGTGGTGTCCCGCTCGCTGCCGGCAAACTCGCTCTCCAGCGCCGTCATGGCGGCATCGAAGATACCTTCGATACTGATGACACGGTAATGGATCCCCAGGCGGCGCGCCTGATCCTCGGCATCATTTTTGGACAGGTCCGAAGTGTAGCGGAAGGGCATCATCACCGCCTCCACCCGGTCGGGCCCCAGCGCATCAACCGCTATTGCCAGCGTCAATGCCGAGTCGATGCCGCCGGACAGCCCAAGCACCACCCCCTTAAAGCCGTTTTTATTCACGTAATCCCGCACCCCGAGCACCAGCGCCTGGTAGACCGAGGCCAGGTCTTCCAATGGTCGGGCATCGTTGCCCGGTTGCAGGCGCACGCCGCCCTCTTCAGCGACGACAGTGACCGGCAACAGGCTTTCGATAAACTCCGGCGCGCGCGCGCGCAGGTCGCCGTTGGCGTCGACGGCAAAGGATCCTCCGTCAAACACCAGTTCATCCTGACCACCGACAGAGTTCACGTAAACGATCGGCATATTGCCCGCTTGCGCCTGGCGCCCCAGCAGTGCAAGGCGCTGCTGGGCTTTGCCACGATGGAATGGGGAGGCATTGATATTGAGCATCAGCCGGGCGCCGGCTCGCTCGGCCTGCATCACCGGCTCCGGGTGCCAGATGTCTTCGCAAATCGTGATCGCGGTGGGAATGCCCTTGATATCCACCACACACGGCTGGTCGCCGGGCACGAAATAGCGCAGCTCGTCGAATACCTGGTAATTGGGCAGCTTCTGCTTTGCGTATTCCGCGACCAACTCGCCATCCTGGATAAGACCGGCCATGTTCAATACTGCACCAGCCACCACCCGTGGATAACCGATCAGCACCGCGCAGGGCAAATCCGCCTGCTTCAGCTGTGCCAGTGCCGCGTCTATCCGTTTTTGCATACTCGGGCGCAGCAGCAGATCCTCCGGCGGATAGCCGCACAGCGTCAGCTCTGGGAACAGCACCAGATCTGCGCCGTGCTCCCGATGGGCGCGCCGGGCGACTTCGACCACTTGGTCAGTATTGCCGGGGATATCCCCCACCAGCAGATTGATTTGCGCCAGTACTAGCTGCAAAGTAGACATCTTTTTACCCCATTGAACTGAGGCGGCTATTGTAGCCGCGCCAGTCGGGTGCACAACAACAGCACTCCCAGACATCGTATAACGAGAATAAATTTTGACCAGCGCGAGCTCCAGCCAATCAGCGCAAGACGCCCCAATCCCTATTCTGCCGTCGACACCCACGAGTTCTGGCTTTGGCGGCGGTAACCTGCACCTGCGCCAGAGAGATCTCCTGCGTATTTATGCCTGGTATCGCGTTGCCATCGCCCTGATTCTGCTCACATTGTTTATCAGCGGTGTAAGCCGCGGCACAGTAGGCACCCTTTTTCCGGCACTGTACCTGAATACCGCCGTCACCTATTCGGTGCTCAATATACTGTGGCTGGCCTACCTGTTCCGCACTGGCTTCCACGCCTCGCCGCGACGCATTGGCAGTATTCTCGGCTGCGACGTGATCACTTTCCTGCTCCTGATTCAGGCCAGCGGGGGACTCGGCTCCGGCGTCGGCTACCTGCTGCTCACTACCTGCGCAGTGGGATCGCTGCTACTGGATCGGCGAATGGGGGCCTTCCTCGCGGCCATCGTGAGTATTGCTGTCATCGGACAGCAGGTGGCGGGCATGGTGTTGGGCACGGCTGAAACCCGGGATGTTGTATCTGCCGGCAGCCTGGGTGTACTGCTGTTCACCTCGGTCAGCGCCCTGCAATACCTGTCTGGCCATATTCGCCTCGCGAACCGGAAAGCGGAGCGGGTTCGCCAGCAAGCGGCTCACCTGCAGCGCCTTACCCAACAGATTGTTGCCCAAATGCGTACCGGTGTACTGGTGCTCGACCGGCACGACAAAATCGAACTGGTCAACCGCGCCGCCCAGCAGTTACTGGGCAATCAGCAACACGCCGGCGATACCATCGAGCAACCATTACGCAGAGAAATTGATGTCCTGCGCAGCGACACCAGCCAAAAGCACCGACTGGTTCGCGGCGCCGGTAATAGCGAACTTAAACTGAGCCACACGAAACTCCCTCCCGGCCCCGGTTCCAGCACACTGGTCTTTATCGAAGACAACCGAAAACTGACGCAACAGGCCCAACAGCTAAAACTCGCCTCACTTGGCCGCCTCACGGGTTCCATCGCCCACGAGGTTCGCAACCCCCTGGGAGCAATCAGTCACGCTGCGCAGCTACTCGCCGAATCGGAACAAATCTCCGATGAGGATCGGCGACTCACCGAGATAATCTGCCGCCACAGTCAACGCGTAAACCAGATTATTGAAAATGTCATGCAGCTTTCCCGCAGAAAAGAAGCCAGCACACAGCGGCTCGACCTGTGCCATTGGCTGCCTCAGTTTATTGAAGACTACCGCCGGGGGGCACCGGAGGATGCACAGATCACCGTTTCCCTCGGGAGTGGACCGGTGATGGCCCGCTTTGCACCGGATCAGCTTGCACAGGTTCTCACAAACCTGTGTAACAATGCCCTGCACCATTCGCGCTCGACCACCGGCAGGCGCGAGGTGGAACTGCGTGTGGAATATTTGCCGCAGCGGGCATGTGCACGACTGGAAGTCCTCGACAAAGGCCGGGGGGTTGCGGAGGAGCACAGAGACCAGATCTTTGAGCCATTCTTCACCACGGAAGCCAATGGTGCCGGCCTCGGCCTGTACATTGCCCGCGAGCTGTGTGAAGCCGTTCGCGCGAATATTTACTATTGCCGCAGCGACGACAAACGCAGCTGCTTCCGGGTAGAATTTTCCAGCGCCGACCAGGTGTTTTAAGTCTTCACGTAATCAAAATAATTCCAATACATAAGCTGTAAGCCATGCCAGAACGCCAACCCCTAGCCTTGGTTGTCGATGACGAACCGGACATCTGCGATCTGCTGTCCATGACGCTGCATCGTATGAAAGTGCGGGCTGACATTGCCATGTCCGTCGCTGAAGCCAGCCGGCGACTGCAGGAAAAACAGTATGATTTCTGCCTGACGGATATGAAGCTGCCGGACGGTGATGGCCTGCAACTGGTCGAGGAAATTCAAAGGCGCGCGCCCGATCGCGCCCTCCCCGTCGCGGTATTGACGGCCCACGGCAATATGGACACCGCGATCACGGCACTGAAACTCGGCGCATTCGATTTTGTCAGCAAGCCGGTTAATCTGGAGCGTCTGCGCTCACTGGTACAGCTCGCCCTGAAACTTCGGCAAGAGAACACAGCGCCACCAGCAGAGTTCCCCGCCGCGTTACTGGGGCAGTCCTCGGCAATACAAAACCTGCGGGCGCAAATCGAAAAAGTTGCGCATAGCAATGCGCCAATTCTTGTCTACGGAGAATCGGGCTCCGGCAAGGAATTAACAGCCAGAACCATTCACTCGCGCAGCCCCCGAGCCGAACGCCCATTTATCACAGCGACCTGCAGTACGATCCCCCAAGAACAATTGGACGCTGTTTTATTTGGCTCGCGAGAGCCTGGCGAAATAAAAACAGGGCTAATTGAACAGGCCAATGGCGGCAGCCTGCTGCTGGAGGACATTACCGAACTGCCACTGGATATCCAGCTCAAGTTACTACAGGCGCTGCAGGAAAAATGCGTGCGCCCGGTTAACTCCGCAGACGAGATACCATTCGATACCCGTATACTGAGCACCACCAGTACGTTACTCGCCCACGAAGTATCATCCGGGCGCTTTCGCAGTGATCTCTACTACCGTATCAGCGTCATAGAGCTCGCCGTTCCCGCCCTGCGAAATCGTCCGGAAGATATTCCGCTGCTCGCCCGCAGCACAATGCGCGGAATTGCCGCACGCACCGGCCATCCTACGCCGAGGATCTCGCAAGAGGCACTGGCGGCGCTGCAGGGGTATCCCTTTCCGGGAAACCTTCCGCAGCTGGAAAACATTCTCGAACGCGCCCACGTGCTTTGCGACAGCAACACAATCAAGGCCGAGCACCTTCAACTCGATTCGTACGCCTGTTCCGCGACAGCTGACGATGCCCAACACAATGCGGCTGTCTCACCCGAGACTTCCCGTTATACACCGGTAATCCACCCCGAGAAACTCACCATCTCTCCGATAAATTCACTGGATGAGCTACTGGAGAATATTGAGCGCCAGTCAATCGAGGACGCGCTTGCCGAGACCGGATGGAATAAAACAGCAGCCGCGGAAAAATTGGGGATCACCTTCCGCTCTCTGCGCTACCGCCTGAAAAAACTGGGGCTGGAAGCGTAGCAACAAGTGGAACAACAGTGCTGTAATGCCTCGTGATTGGCTGAGGCTCTCAGCTTGATATGCTGTATTCATTTGCAAAAGGACGTGCAAATGAATAGCAGGCATCCATCCGATATCGTCGGCCATTATGGTTTCACGCTGGTCGAATTGCTGGTAACACTGGCCGTTCTGGGCATAGTAGCGACATTGGCGATCCCCGCCTTTACCAACATGAGCGAAAATATTCGCAACAAAGCCATAGGTCGCGAGCTTTTCTCCAGCATCAACCTTGCCAGAACCATCGCCGTTTCCCGCCAAAAGCACGTCGTGTTATGCGCCTCCAGCGATGCAGCGAGCTGTAATCAAAGAAACAATTTCAGCTATGGCGGCATCATATTTCTCGATGAGAATAAAGATGGCTCCCGCACTGCTGACGAGCAGGTACTGCAAACCATTCCTGCGGCACCGGAGAACAGCAGCCTCTTTCTTCGCGGGGGGCTGTTCCCTCACCTGCGCTACAAGCCCGATGGCACCCTGACGAGTGGCGGGCACTTCAGATACTGCCCACGCAACGGTGAAGCAAGCGATGGCTGGATTATTGTTTACTACTGGAGCGGACGCCCCTATTTTGGCAGAGACGGCAATGGAGATGGCATTGCGGAAAATGGACAGGGAGATAACTTGAGTTGCTGAAAGCGAACATCTTATAGTGCCGCTTCCAGCGCGTTTGAGGAGTTTTACCAGGGCTTGTGAGGGGTACCAGTGGCGCCCTTGTCCCAGAGCCTCTGGCCGGACGAGCTCAATGTCATACTGCCATCATTAGCCTGTACTGAGCCCTTCGGCGTCGCAGTCAGAAGGTAACTGCTCGCCGTCGCCTGAGTGATAGCCAGATCATAATGCTTGGCAGCACCATCCAAAGGCGCTTCCGTCGGGAAAATTGCTGGTGCACCAGTATCGCCACCTCCAGTCGCTGCTCCCTCATAGGAGCCATTCTCGGTAAAATGACGCTCCATAGCCTGGGCAAAGCTCATCAACGCACCCTGCGCATCAGCACGATTGGAAGAACGCACCTGGTTTTGGTAAGACGGAATCGCAACCGCAGCCAAAATCGCCACAATCGCCACCACGATCATCAGTTCAATCAGCGTAAACCCTTTATTCTTTGAGCATGGAACACGCATAAATCACTCTACTCCGGTCACTAAGTTCAGGACGATCAGTATCTTACCAGCTCTTCCCAGGAAAGGCGCCCCTGCAACGAATCCGCGGACCACTGGCGATCCGTACACACCAGGTTGCCATTGAGATTAATACAGAACTTGCCTTCACCGGAGATAGCGCCCCCATCACGGGTAATAAATGTGCCGCTATCCAGCAGTCCTTCTTCGCTACCACCATTGGAAGTACCGGAATTATTGTTCAGATCAGACGGCATCTCACCGACATAACCCAAATCGGTAGAGTCGATCTCGCCATCATTGTTCGCGTCAAATACCGGAATTTTGGGCGCGAGCCCAGAAAACAAATCCACGCTCATCAGCCACCCGGTGCCGCCAGAAGAACACGTGGCGGTACTGGGGATTGCAGTGTTGAAGAAGGCAACACTGCCCATCAGGTGCGACTCTACAATCACTCGCTCGCCACCGACCGTGGACGTGACGCCTGCAGAGCCGTCCGCCAGTTCTATCTTCCAGCCGTAATCCGCACTCCAATTTACCGGTAGACCATCGATGGTTCTCAGCCCTCTCTCCACGCCCAGTGTCCTGATGGCCAGGTTTTCCGAATCCAGATTAAAACTCCCCTTGTCCCAAACTGCGTAATAGGCAGTACCCTGCGTATCCTGTAAATCAGTGGTATTCAGGTATTGGCCGCTGCCAAAAAACACCAGGAGATTAGGGAAACCGCCATTGGCCGCAACAGTATTATCGGTATTTCTGGCAATCCGGGGCGCGGTGGTGATGGGCTCCCGCGCGTTGGCAGTTCCGGTCGTGAACAGCGGGTTGCCAGAGCCGTAGGCCAGCCCCCAGCCCGCATCTGCATTATCGCCGGAGTCACATAAAGTTTCGTCCTGTCGGTTACACAGGTCAAAAGACCACATATTGCCCTGGACGTCCCCGGCATACACCCAGTCAACGATCCCATCGCCATTCAGATCTGCGAGGGACGGAGTTGAGAGGCCATTTTTTTCATCTGTAGTACCGACGCCGGTATGTATTTTCTGTAACGATCCATCATCCAGGTAGTACAGATAAAGCACCGCTTCGCCATTCACGCTGTTATAGCCGTTGCCGAAAATCACTGCCCAGCGCCCATTGTTCAGACGGGCGACTTTGGGTCGGCTGTAAGAAAGGCCGAGATCATCATCAGAATCGGCATTGAGCTCACCCAGTACAATGCTGCTGGCGTTATTCAGGGTAAAATCATCGGGGTCGGTCACATCGAGAAAGAAATACCCTTTGCCACCACCGCCGTAACCACCGATGAGAACACTGTGCCACTCGTCATCAAAGTAGGCTTCGGCAACGGTGGGCGTCAAATCGACATAATATCGATGCGCATAATCCTGGCTGGTGAGGTAGTGCAGTCCTTCGGTGCTTTCGGGGGAAAACAGGGATTCTGGAGCATACGCGATCAGTTCTTCACCAGTATCGGCGTTGAACCCGTGCAGCATCCCATCATTGGCTCCGACATACACAACGCCTGTTCTACTTGCATTGTCGTCAACAAACGCAGAATAGTCGCCATCGCCATAAGCTTCGTAGCCCGCATTCACGATACTGGGGGCACCGACATAAGTGGGCGTAGAATGTACTATATCGCCAAGAAGACCATCTCGACGTCGGTAATCGGTTGCCGCATCCCCCTCTTTTGCGCGGGATCCCCGCAGGTAGGCCAACCTATCGGTAGCCCCGCCATCATTCGGGGTAACCGCACCGGTGTTGATATTCAGGTCGGCTTCCTGTGCCGTCTCGGTTGCCCGACCGATCAAGCCATTGGTAAACCCCTCCCCAACGCCATCCACGCTGGTTAGAATCAATCGGTTTGCCGGTGCAGGAAATTGATTCCGAGCACTCCAGAGATCGCTTTCGGAAATTTCCCCTTCGGAACTTATTGTGCGAGCCACCAGATCTCCTGACCAGCTTTCGCTATTGAATCGCGCAAGAAAGACGTTGGCGCCATTGTTCAGCGAAGTCGCGCTGAAGGACGCAGAGGATGAGGAGCTGACTTTGGAGAAAATATCCGTGAGGATGGATCGGAATGCGGCCTGCAAGGCTTGCCCGTCTGAAGCATAAAGATATTGCCCCCCCGCTTGCGAAGCAGCACTGGACATCAAGGGATTATTGGCCAGTGATGCCTCAGCAAACCCGACCATATAGGTGGAAACATTGTTTTTCACGGGCGCACTGGCATCCGGGCCATCCAGGTCTGGCCGCAAGTCCATGTCATACATTGCCGTGGTTACATCATCCAGGTAATCCGACCCATCGCCACCTAAATGCGTACGACAAGAATTATCGTCCTCTAAGGGATCACCATCTTGCGATAGGCAATCACCATCATAATCTTTCAATACATCACTGACATTAAAGTCACCATTTGGCTCACCATCGGTAAGCAACATGAAAAAGTTTTTCTGACAGTAGTACTGAACAACTTCCGGAGTCGTATCCAATGAATTGGCAAACGAAGGGTTTCTTTTAAAGATATCAGAAACCGGCTTGAATTCTGCCTGCACATTAAATGAATTTCCAGGATGCAATTCGAGGTTGCGATCTGAGGCATAGCCATATGTAAAGTATCGGCCAATATCTGACGCCGCCTCAGCCAACGGTGTAACACCACTCGCAGGAATATCACCAATAATACTATTGATCGCCGTTTTCTCGGAGGCGGACAATAGAGACAAATTGTGCAGGATTGTCGCGCCGTTACCACCATTGAACCTAGCTACCCCCACGCGCATCGACTCATCATCAAGGCTGTTGATCAGGTTCTGCGCTGCAGCCTTCATTACCTGTGAGCGCGTCTGGACAGGATCAGTATCCGGCACATTTGTACCCATCGAACCTGAAGAATCGAGCATGATCATCAGATTAGGTTTTGCCCCACCCTGCATCGCAAGCGGAACACTAGAAATCGGGCCCGGGGCCGTCTCAGCAGAAATAGCTGTTGAAAATACTGTAAAAAATACACTCAAAACATTCCTGATTCTGCGCACAGAAAAATACTTATTTATTTTCATTTTAATTATTCTCATATTGTTCTACTCGTAACCCTTGATGAGTAACAACAACGCGCTCTGTAGAGCCCAGACCCCGACCTAGCGCGACGATACGGAAAATATGATAGGTGCCTAAAGGTATTACATCACTGGATCCAGACACCTCGACATTGGTATGCACGGGATCGGGCTCGCCGAGTAATTCTATAAAGTAGCGACCAGTAAAGACCTTGCCGCCCATGGTAACTTCAACCTTTCCAGAATTAGCATCCGTCCAATTGTCAGGATCAAAAATATCGGAAGGGGCAGCACCGAAAGAATAAAGACCTGTTATTGTTTCCAGCGAAGACGCCGAGACATCTTCCAGATTATTGATTTCCACTTCCGCTGCCCGGGCAGCAGCTTCCGCCACCTGCAATGCGATCTGTGCATCCCTGGAGGCAAACGTCATTTTTTCCTGAAGAATGATATTTCTCGCTCCGGAAATACCGATGACTGTCAGCATGAGCAATATAATCATGCAGACAACCAAAACCGCTCCCTTTTGAGCTTTTACGCTGGAAGTCATCATTTAATATTCCCCCTGTTACGCACTTTGCTCAGTACCGAATAGACTTTACGTAGCCGTCCATCATCAGCCGACTGCGTCAATTCGCCACCAAGCGGGGTATATTCAAATTGATTGGCTCCTATGCGTTCATCGGCTGCCACCAGTAACTGCACGCGCACCGCGGCCACTTGTTCACTTTCTGCCGAATTGATCGGCGGCTCACCCCAGATGTCCACGATTTCAGGGGTCTGGGACGCCCGCCCGTAGCGCACCTGCAGATCTTCAATACCAGGTACCAACTCTCGAGCCGCACCGCCATTTTCACTGACATAAAGCCCGGGCAAATTGCCGCTGCGACTGATGAAATACGTCCGGGCATAGTAGCGGTATACCTTGGCTTCAGGCCCATAATCTGCTCCAAGCCCATGCTCCGCCGTTAACATTACCATGGGGGCAGATCCGCTGATTTCCTGTACACGGGTGTAATCGCCTGCATTGCAGTTGGCGATTAATACTTCTTGCCCTACGACCAGACCGCAGCTTTCGGTCAGCTCTATGACATTGCCACCAAGGTTCGTAGAAATCCGACCCTTGCCCCCGCAGGCGTCAAATGCCCCCTTGACAGTCAGAACATCAGTTCCAACCAATACCTCAGCGCCACCAATCGCCGCCGTCTGCGCCGTCGCGTTATCAATACCGGAAATGTAATCGCCAACAGTTCCCAGGTGATCTATTAGGAATTCATTGTCCACTACACACCCGGTAAATGCCGCATTGCGCAGTTCTTTGGCCAGCATATCGGTTGCGATACGGCCCGACTCCTGAATGCGCGACAGAGATTCCTGTAGCAGATGTGTTCGGCGATTAGCGTCAAAAATCTGCAGTACGCCCAACAAAAGTACCGATGCTAGTGCCAGGCCAACCATCAGCTCGATAAGTGACAGGCCTTTTTGCCTGCTAAACGTTGAAATATTCACAGATTCACCACCAGAACAAAGGTTTTCACTTCGGCACCACCATCCGCGGTGCCGGTATTCGCACCGGTATGCTGGCCCGCCCAGTTCACCGTAATGGTGGCGCTGGCAATGCCAGTGGCTAGATCATTCGTTATCTCGATGGCCCCGGATCCCTCGGGCAAATTGCTCGACAACAGCTGCCCCCACTCATAGAGATCCATTTTGGCCAGATCCGCGGCGGAACAAATAGCTTGAGAGCAATCCTGAAGCGTTAGAGTGTCATTAACGACGGAAGCGTTGTAACTAGTCCGGCCAATGGGGTTTATCCGCATCCGCTCGGCAATTTCGTATGCAGCCAGGCTGGCAAAATAACTCTGGCTGGCATTGTTGCCATTTTTCAGGCTGAGCATCTGGGTTGCACCTAAACCCAACAATCCCACTGAAAGAATCAATACCGTTATCAGCACTTCAATCAGGGTTGCGCCCCGTTGCCTGCTTATGGATAAGTTTTGCATCCTGCATATCCTTCCTATCAATCGCATTCCAGACGCGCGGTGCGAAGCACGCCACTCGTCAGGATCCTGATGTTTCTTCCCTGCTCGCCGACAGCCGTCGCGTCGCAGATCTCAAGCACGAAGTTATCAGCCATATTTGTCTGCCCATCGGCCAGATAGGAAAACTCTATATCACCTGTAGTCACTTCAAGAGATGCAACGTCACAGGCGGCGGTTTGCTGCAGGATTTCGTCGTTGTCGACATTTCCATCGCCGTTATCGTCTCGATAGACGACGACGCCCTGTTCAATCCCATTGGGCGCAGTCACGGTAACCGGTCGGCCGACACGCACCGCCTCGGTACGCCCAAATTGCAGTGCGCCGACCAGCTCATTGCCGCAGGCAACCCGCTTGTTACGCCGGATCATGTCGTTAAAGGAGGGAACGGCCAGAGAGGTAACAATGGCCAGAATGGAGAGCGTTATCATGAGTTCCACCAGCGTAAAACCGGCAGACATCCGTGCAGGTGCCATAACTTTCACGTGTAATCCTTACTGTGAATTAACCCATCATTGGGAAATCGGCTGACGCGCTATTTATACCAATTCGGCGTCATGGAAGAAGTGCAACAGTCGGTATTTTTATAACAAGCCGATATACGGCAAAAATAAACCGACTAGCGGTAGGCGTTTTATTTACGAAAGGCTTTCGAACGTTGCCTGCAAATCTGGAAATGAATAATCCGTAGAGAATTGAGAACTTTAAACAACACTATTTAGTATGCGCAAAAAAATCGTGCACCTATACCACCAATAGCCAAAAGTGGCACCGTCGTTACAAGTACAGCTACAGAATGATCATAAAGTTCAGTTACCCTTATTTTTACAGATCGCCAGTTTATGTATTAAAAATGCAATAAACGAAAATTACGCCACACACTCCACCCCGTGACGCAAAAAACATTATCTGGAAGCGTTAGCCAATAAGTACCAGAGGTCGGCAATTATGCTCTCACCGTACCACTTTGGTTTCTTATCTAAAAAAACTGCGATTCTTTGCTTTCTTAAGCCCTGTCATTAAACACCGATATGAACCCCACCACCCTCACGATTAGTACCCGACACGTGTTGATAAGTCACTACCGGGATATCAGGGTACTAAATATGCATCGGGCCGCGAATGCGGCCCGATGGTTTCTATGGTTAGCGCTGAGAGGACTACCTGGGGGAAAACTCCTCCCATGAAAGCCGCCCCTCACGCTCTTCGTCGCCGACATCGATGTCGTCACAGATTACATCTCCACTGCTTCCCGGGGTACAGCGCACATCGCCGATAAAACCGGACTGCCCCGGCATTCCCGGATCTCCAGAGCTACCGCCCTGACCACAGTTTTTGGTGCAGGCCGCGAACTGCTTGCCCACGTAACCCTCGTCCTGCGCATCGATCTTGCCATCATTGTTGAAGTCGGCGACAGCGTCGCTGCCGGCACGGCCCGTGCGGAAATCAAGACTCATCAGATATCCGGTTCCACTGGACGCACAGGGCTGTGGGTTCGGGCTGATCGTGCTGAAAAACAGGGTGTTGCGTCGCAGTGATGGGGAGGTAATCACCCGTTCGCCCGCGAAGCCGGTGGCTGCGACGTTGCCCCGGGCCAGCTCCATCCACCAGCCGCGGTGAGTGGTCCAGTCCACTTCGGTGCTGCTGTCTTCATTGATGGTGCGATTATTACCGCTATCCGACAGTACCTGCTTCGCCAGATCCGTTGCCGTAGCGGCGCCGTCAGTAAGGCTTGCACCGTTGTCCCACACGGCGTAGAAGCCGCCGGGGTTGTTGTCTGAAAGGTCGCCACTGTTCAGGTACTGCCCGGTACCGAACATCACCAGTACATTGGCCCCGTTATCCGCCCCCTCTGCATCCGTATTACGGGCAACCAGCGGTGCCGCAAGAATGGCCGCATCAGGCTGCCCTGCTCTGGCACCGGCTTTGAAAATGGGTTCGTTGCCATACACACCCCAGCTGCTGTCAGACGTGGAGGACAGGTCGAAAGACCACATGTTGCCCATTACGTCGCCCGCGTAAACGCGATCCACAACGCGGTCTCCATCCAGGTCAATCAGGCGCGGCGAGGACAGGCCATTCTTGCGCTCGTTGATCGCGCCTGCGCCGGTTGGAATAAACTTCCAGTCGCCACTGTCCCAGGAACCATCGACGCCCTCTTCGATGTAGACCACAAACAGGCCGGCCACGCCGTTGACGCTGTTATAGCCATTGCCGAAAATAACCGCCCACTTGTCGTTATTCAATTTGGCGATCTGTGCTTCCGAATAGGAATCACCGAGGTTATCCGCATCCGAGGCGCCATCGAATTCCCACATGGCGATGCTAGCGGCATCCGACTCATCAAAATCATCGGCTGCCACCACGCTGCCACTGGAGCCCGTCGTGCCCGCGCCGGAGATGTTAAGGGCAAAGTATCCCTTACCGCCGCCGCGCAAACCGCCAACCAGCACGGTCATCCACTTCTCGCGATTGCCCCCGGCCGGGTCAATATAGATATCAGAGACGGTTGGGGTGAGGTCGACATAATATTTGTGCGAATAGCTGTCGTCGGTGAAGCTGTGCAGCCCCTCGTAACGCTCATCGTTCAGTACCAGGGACGGTATGTAGGCGAAAACCTCTTCACCGCTATCGGCATTGAAGGCGTGCAACATCCCGTCATTCGCACCGACGTAAACCATCGGCGTACGATTGGCGTTATCAATGCGATACTGCTCGTAAGGTGATCGTCCATTGTCACCAAAGGTTGCGGGCCAGTTCAGCTCCGGCTTACCGACATAGACGGGGGTAGAGTGCACAATATCCCCCAGCAGCTTGGGTCCGGTGATTTTATCCACCAGCGCGGAGAAGGCCCCCCGCTGACGGAAATCGCCGGTGCCATCATTGGTCGTATCACCGCGGATATAGGCCAGTCGATCGGCCCATTTGCCATCGGCCAGGCCTGTACTCGCGTTCTTATTGAGGTCGTTTTCGTGTGCAGAGTCCGGCGAAGTGCTATCCACGCCCGTCGCGTTTGCGGTAAAGGGCACACCCTTACCATTAAGGTAGGTAATTATTTGCCGTGTTGCAGAGGACTCATTCGCCAGCTTCTCTGACGCTTCCCACCGTGTACTTGCTACCCTGCCGGTGTCCGGATCCAGAGAACGAGCAAACAGGCGGCCACTGAAATCCGACGTATCAAATTTAGCGGAATAGATGACGGAACCGACATCCAATGAGGTGGAGTTAAAGGCAACCGATGCCTGGGTACCAACTGTGTTGGAAATGGCATTTACGGTGTCGCTGAGCGAAGCCACCAGTGTGCTGGCACTGCTGGCAAACTGGTAACTCCCTCCCCCTTGGGCCCCTGCCGATTTCAGCAAAGCATTATCGGCCAGGTTCTCATCGGCAAAGCCAATAAAATAACTGACAATATTATTTTTGTACGGCTGGTTATTGAGGTCCTTGAGATCCGGACGCCAGTCAATCTCATTCAATGCCTTGGCCACATCATCCAATGCGTCGCCATCGTCCGTGTTCGTATCCAAATCATAATTCTGCAGGTAGCTGGTGTAAGCAGAATCATTGTTGGGCAGGCCATCGGTCAGGGCCATGACAAAGTTTGCCTGGCAGTACTCCTGGATGGCAGGGTTTGCTCTCGTGGGCTTCACGACGCCATTTGCATATACCGGCCCGGGATTGGTGGCAGCGCCCAAGACAGCTCTCGCTAGCACATCGTCCTGGTTGTCGGCATCGCCCGGGTGAATGGTCACCTTGTCAGTAGCGCCGTTATAACCTTCGACAAAGTAATAACCAATATCCGTCAATGCTTCGGCCAGGGGTGTAGTTCCATCAGCCTCAATCGCGTCAATCTTGGTGAGCAGGGTATCCCGGGCGCCGGTCTCGGAAATACTGCGCAAACCAACCAGTATTTCAGCACCGTCACCGCCATTGAACTGGGCAAGGCCCACGCGCAAATCCCCCAGTCCGCGCACGACAGTCTTTGCTGCCTCCTTGGCAATATACAGTCGGCTGTCAGCGGCATCTGTTGCGGTAACATTCCGATCAAGATACCAGGCCATGGAGCCGGATGAGTCCATCAGGATCATCAGGTTTGGCTCTACCTTGCCGGTGGCCTGAAGTGGCGTATTGGCCATTGTCAGTGCTTCGGCACTGACGCAGGTTGAATACGTAAACGAAAAGCCGAGCACGCCGAGTAATATTGGGCTTGGCAGGAATTTCTTGAGCAGTTTGTTATTCATTTTCCTATCCTAGAAGCGCTTTCCGAAGTGACTGATGATGGTGCGGGTGGTGCCCTCTGAAAGCCCCTGCCCCTGGGCGACGATGCGAAACACCTGAATCTCGCCGCCGCCAGTGGTCTGGCCATAGCCGCCAACAGTGATGTTATCTGCGGGATCCTCTTTATTCGCATTCCCCGCGAGTTCAATGTAATAGCGGCCGGAAAGCGCTGTCCCGTCCGGCTTTTCCATTTTTACTGCCTTGGTTACCGCATTATTGGTAGCCCAGCTGGCGGAATCCATGAGATTGTTCGGCCCCTCTCCTTCCGGGTGCAGATGATTAGCCACGCCAAAATCGCCGGTCGTCGACATGTTTTCGATTTCGACTTCCGCCGCCTTCACCAAAGCTTCCGCAACCTCCAGCGCCACCTTCGCGTCGCGGGATGCGAACGTCATTTTTTCTTCAAGCAGCACCGTCCGCGCCGCGGAGACGCCGATCAATGTCAGCACCAGCAGCACAATCATGCTGATCGCGAGTACGGCGCCCCGCTGCCCAGCCAACGCTGGCGATAAGTTCCTATGCATTACATGGTCCCCCGGTTGCGAATCTTCGATGTCGTCAGGTAGACCTTCCTCAGCTTGCCGTCGTCGTAAGTGGTCGTCGCGCCATCCAGATCGGTTACATCAAGATCCTTGGCCCCGATGCTCGTATCACTGGCAGCCACCAGCTGGACCTTGATCACCAGGGCCTGTTCCATCTGTGCCGGCGTCAGGCCGGCAGAAGAACTCCAGGTATCCACGACATCATCGTCATCAATGTCACGTCCATACAGGATCTGCATGTCTTCCACACCCGGTACTATCTCGAACGCAGCGCCACCGGTATCGATAACGTGCAGCGCCGGTTCTCCGGTTGCATCGCTGTTGGCAATAAAATAGGTGCGCTTGTAGGGCTTGAGGATACGCGCATCTGCGCCGTACTCGCGCTGCAGGATTTTGGTGGCATTGGACACCCAGTTATCTGCGTCTTTACCGGTATTGTGTACAACGGTCTGCTTACCTGAGTTACCACCGGTGCCGCCCTGTACATCGGTAATCGTCATCAACTCGCCACTCTGGCAGTTCGCCAGCAGCACGATATCCCCCGGGGTTACATCGCACTGGGGGCTGACGTGGAGAGCCGCAGCGGTATTGGATGGGACCATACGGCCGGTGCCGCCACAGGCGTCATCGGCACCGCGAAGCGTCAGGGTGTCAGTGCCATCAATAACCGTCATGGTACCCAGCGTCAGACCGGTGGCATTATCGACACCACCAACACCATCGGCGCCGATCTGGTCGTAAAGGTCTTTGGCCGAAGAAGTGGCGTAGTCACTGTCAGTCGGATCCAGGTGATTGCGTATGCTGTCTTTGTCCGGTGCGCAGCCCCAGTAGTCAGCCATGCGGATTTCCTTGGTGAGAAGATCCATGGCGAAGCGGCCACTTTCCTGCAGGCGGGCAAACGCAGTCTGCATTTGCATGGTATTGCGGTTGCTGTCAAAAATTTGCAGAACGCCCAACAACAGCACGGCGCTCAATACCAGGCCGATCATCAATTCGATTAGGGACAAGCCACGCTGCCCGGCAAAAGTTTTCGTATTCACAGCTCAACCACCATTTTGAACGTAGATTTCTCGGTTCCACTTTCTGCGCTGCTGCGATTCTGCCCCGTGTTCTGTTCATCCCAGGTCACCGAGAGCGTTACCTGGCGGCCATCTCGCTCGATAAGCCCAACCCCGCCGGGGAGATTGGTGGAGATCACCTGCCCCCACTCGTAAAGATCCAGGCGGGCGAGATTGGTGGGAGAGCATTTAACACTGCAGTCCACACTGGTTTCAGTACCGTCGGCCGTCTGGCCATCGTAGCTAGCGAGCTCCAGCCCATCGGAGTTTGCACGCAGACGTTCGGCCATCTCGTGCGCGGCAAGAGCAGCCATATAGCGGTTGTGCGCGTTGTTTCCGTTCTTGAGGCTCATCATCTGGGTGGCCGAAAGGCCGAGGAGACCGATCGCCAGGATCAGGATCGTGATGAGTACCTCGATCATCGTGGCACCAGTTTGCTTGTTCATATCGCTCCCTAACTGCATGAGATTTGCGATGTCAGACGCAGCACACCGGAAGCGAGCAGTCGGAGCTGCTTGCCGTGGTTTCCGGTGCGGTCGTCGCACAATGTGATGTTCAAGGCATTGCCGGCACCGTTGACTGCGCCGCGAGGGCTGTACGCCATATCCAGGTTGGTGATGTCGGCGGTGACCGCAAGGCCTGACACATCGGCCAGTGCTACTACCCGGATTTCTTCCCCGGCGTCGTAATTACCGTCGCTATTCTCGTCAAACCAGACTTGCAGGCCATTGGCGATATCATTTGCCAACGCCTGAACCTGTACCGTGCGACCACGTCGGACAGCTTCTGCGCGCGCGAATTGCAGCGCACCGGCAATATCATTGGAGGCGGCCGACAACCGGTTGTTTTTGATCAGGGTATTGAACGACGGAACCCCAATACTGATAACGATGGCGAGGATCGCCATTACCACCATCAGTTCTACCAGGGTGAAGCCCGCGGAACGGCTTGGGACTTTCATGATTAGGTTGCCCGATGTTGTAGTTATTAAACTCGGCCCAACAGGGGCCACAAAGGGCTACCATAATACCTGCCATAAATGGATATGGCGCTTGATTCGACGACCGGCTTATCTGGGCCGACCAGCGGTCGACCCGGAAAGACATTAGAGAGGGGAAATGGAAAGCGGGAAGAGGAGCAGACTCAGCGCAGCTCTTTGGGCAGGGAAAAGCTGATATTTTCGGCGCGGCCGGACATTTCTTCCGGCAATTCAGCCCCGAACTGCCTCAGGCGTTCGATAACGCCCTGCACCAGCACTTCGGGAGCAGAAGCGCCGGCAGAAATACCGATTGTCCGACAGCCGCCAAACCATTCCTCAACGATATCTTCGGCACCATCAATCAGCTTGGCCTTCGCACCGCAGCGCTCTGCCAGCTCGCGCAACCGGTTCGAATTGGAGCTGTTGGGGCTACCCACAACCAAGACAAAATCACACTCCAATGCCAGCTGCCGCACGGCATCCTGCCGGTTCTGGGTTGCATAACAGATATCATCTTTGCGCGGACCACGAATATGCGGAAATTTAGCGCGCAGCGCATCGATCACCCTGGAGGTATCGTCCACAGACAGAGTGGTCTGGGTGACATAGGTGAGATTGGTCGGATCGCGCACTTCCAGTTTGGATACATCCTCCTCGTCCTCCACCAGATAGATAGCACCACCGTTGGCCGTATCATACTGGCCCATGGTGCCCTCTACCTCTGGATGCCCTTCGTGGCCGATCAGGATACACTCACTGCCGTCACTACTGAACTTGCTGACTTCCATATGCACTTTGGTTACCAGCGGGCAGGTTGCATCAAAAACTTTCAGCCCGCGATCCTCGGCTTCTTTCTGTACCGCCTTTGACACGCCATGTGCGCTGAAAATGACAATCACGTCATCCGGGACTTCTTCGAGTTCATCCACAAACACCGCGCCGCGCTCGCGCAGGCTGTCGACCACAAATTTATTGTGCACAACTTCGTGACGGACATAAATCGGCGCACCAAACACATCCAGTGCGCGATTGACGATATCGATAGCCCGGTCAACACCGGCACAGAAACCGCGTGGATTGGCGAGGCGAATTTGCATGCTGTTGCAGCCCTTGTTGGTGGACGGTCTAGTTGACCGAGGCCACTTCGAGAATTTTCACGTGAAAGAAAACGGTCTGGCCTGAGAGCGGATGGTTGAAATCCACTTCGACCTCATCTTCGCCAATATTGCGAATGACTCCGGGCAACTCGCCACTACCGTTATCGAAAGAAACCACCAGTCCTTCCTCCAGCTCCATATCCGGCGAGAAATGATCCCGGCGAACAGTCTGGATGTTGGCTGGATTGCGCTGGCCGAACCCCGCTTCCGGCGGAATTTCTATTTCCGCTTCATCGCCGGCCTTGAGGCCAAACAGCGCGCGTTCGAAACCGGGCAATAAATTGCCATCGCCAACGATAAACGTCGCCGGATCGCGGTCAAAGTTGGAATCCACCACGGAACCATCATCCAGCTTGAGACTGAAGTGCAGGGTTACGCGACTGTGTTCGCCGATCACGTTATTGCTCATGACTACTGCCTTTAAACTTCTGCACTGTTTTCTGATGATTTGTCTGCGCGATCGCTGAAAAACAGCAGCTCAATCACCAGCATGGCTGCGCCAACCGTAATTGCCATATCCGCTACATTGAATACCGGGAAATGCCAGCTGCCGTAGTACACCGAGATAAAATCCCGCACATAACCGAGCACCACCCGATCCCAAAGGTTGCCAACCGCCCCCCCCAGGATCAACGCCAGCGCGGCAGGCTCCCAGCGTTTGGCCGCCGGCAACCGCCACAGCCACATCACTACTACCGTACTAAACCCCAAGGCCACTGCGCCAAAAAACCAGCGCTGCCAGCCTCCCGCGTCTGCCAGAAAACTGAACGCCGCGCCGTAGTTCTCGGCATAGGTAAATTGCAGCAACCCCGGAATGATTTGCATTGCCGGGCCGTACATAAACTTGTCAACCGCCCAAACCTTGGTCGCAATATCCAGAAGAATCACAACAATCGCCAGCAGGTACCAGCGCCAGGGTGCGCGCAACACATTAAGCATATTGGCGAACCTCGCCGGTGCCGCTCACGTTTTCAACACAGCGTCCGCAGAGTTCCGGATGCTCACTGTTGCTGCCGACATCTTCGCGGTAGTGCCAGCAGCGGCCACACTTGGGCGCATCCACTTTGTGCACCGACACGCGCAGCCCCGCCAGTTCGGTTTCTCCGGCGCCGGCCGCATCAGACAGTGGCTGCACGGAGGTGGAAGAGCAGATCAGGACAAAGCGCAACTCGTCTTTGAGCGCATCCAGCTTTTCCTGCAGCGCGGGATCCGCGAACAGGGTCACAGATGCCTGCAGTGAACCACCGATGTTACCGGCACCGCGCTGTGCTTCGAGCACCTTGTTCACCGCAGTCTTGACGTCTGCAATGGCATCCCAGAAATCGGCATCCATCAGATTTTCTGCCGGCAGTTCCGGGAACTGGTACCACTCTTCCAGCAACACACTCTCGCTGCCAGCACCCGGCACAAACTGCCACAGCTCTTCGGCGGTGAAGCTCAGGATTGGCGCAACCCAGCGCACGAAAGCCTGCACGATGTGGTACAGCGCGGTTTGCGCGGAACGGCGGGCAACGCTGTCGGCCTGGGTGGTGTACTGGCGATCCTTGATGATATCCAGGTAGAAACCACCCATCTCGACCACGCAGAAGTTATGCAGCTTCTGGTAAATCTGGTGGAACTGGTAGCGGTCGTAGGCCGCGATAATTTCTTCCTGCAGTTTGGCCGCCTGCTCCAGCGCCCAGCGATCCAGCGCGAGCAGTTCATCGACCGGCAACAGGTCCCTCTCGGGCTCAAAACCGGCCAGATTCGACAGGAAGAAGCGCGCGGTGTTGCGCAGGCGGCGATAGGAGTCTGCCGTGCGCTTCAGGATCTCATCCGATACCGCCATCTCACCGCTGAAATCGGTGGCGGAAACCCACAGGCGCAGCACATCGGCGCCCAGCTTGTTGATCACATCCTGCGGCGCCACGGTATTGCCGATGGACTTCGACATCTTGCGGCCCTGGGCGTCCACGGTGAAGCCGTGGGTAAGCACCTGCTTGTACGGCGCGCAGTCGTTGATGGCGATGGACGTTTTCAGGGAGGACTGGAACCAGCCGCGGTGCTGGTCAGAGCCTTCCAGGTACAGATCCGCGGGGAAACGCAGGCCGTCGCGGCGCTCCAGTACCGCATAGTGGGTCACACCGGAATCGAACCACACGTCGAGGGTATCGGTAACTTTCTGGTAGTTGTCCGCGTCGTCACCCAGCAGCTCTTTGGCGTCCAGGTCGAACCAGACATCCATTCCGCCTTTTTCCACCAGCTCCGCAACCTTGTCCATCAGCGCCGGGGTTTGCGGGTGGATCTCGTGGGTTTCCTTGTGCACGAACAGCGCGATGGGCACACCCCAGGTGCGCTGACGGGAGATACACCAGTCAGGGCTCGCATTCAGCATGGAATCGATACGCGCCTTGCCCCAGCCCGGAATCCACTCGACTTCATCGGCGGCTTTCTGGGCGTGATCCAACAGGTCATTCTGCTGCATGCTGATAAACCACTGCGGGGTCGCGCGGTAGATCAGCGGGGTTTTGGTACGCCAGCAGTGCGGGTAGCTGTGCACCAGCTTGTCTTCGTGCAGCAGCACGTCTTTTTCTTTCAGCAGCTCGACAATCTTGCCATCCACTTTGTAGACGTGCTCGCCGGCAAACAGCGGCACGCTCTCGCGGTAAACGCCGTTGTCGTCGACATAGTTCAGGGTATCGATACCGTAGCGCTTGCCCACATTGAAGTCGTCGGGGCCGTGATCCGGTGCGGTATGCACACAGCCGGTACCCGCGTCGGTGGTCACGTGATCACCGAGAATGATGGGCAGCTCTTTGTCGTAGAACGGGTGCTTGATTTTCAGGTGCTCGAGCGCGGCGCCGCGGATATGGCCAACAACCGCGCCTTCCAGCCCTGCGCGGGCAAGCACTGCATCTTTCAGCGCTTCCGCCACCAACAGACGCTTATTGCCGACTTGTACCACCACATACTCCAGCTCCGCATTGACGGAGACCGCCTGTGAGGAAGGCAGGGTCCAGGGGGTGGTAGTCCAGATCACGACGGACAATTGACCGTCGCCGGCGTGGCCGCCTGCGGCATCGGCAATCGCCAGCGCGGTTTCCTCGGTCGCCGGGTAGCAGACATCGATGGAGAAGGAAGTTTTATCCTGGTATTCCACTTCCGCTTCCGCCAGCGCGGAACCGCCAACAACACTCCAGTAAACCGGCTTGAAGCCGCGCGCCAGGTGGCCGTTTTTCACTACGCGGCCGAGGGCGCGGATGATGTCGGCCTCAAACTGGAAGTCCATGGTACGATAGGGATTGTCCCACTCGCCGAACACGCCGAGGCGGATGAAGTCTTTCTTCTGACCTTCGACCTGCTTGGCAGCGTATTCACGGCACTTCTGGCGGAATGTTTTGTGATCCACCTTTACTCCGGCCTTGCCGACTTTCTGCTCCACCTTGTGCTCGATGGGCAGGCCGTGGCAGTCCCAGCCGGGCACGTAGGGAGCATCGTAGCCACTCAGGGTTTTCGACTTGACGATGATGTCCTTGAGGATCTTGTTAACCGAGTGACCGATATGGATATCACCGTTGGCGTAGGGAGGGCCATCGTGCAGGATGAACTGCTCGCGACCGGCACGGGCTGCACGGATTTTTTCGTACAGCTTGCCTTCTTGCCATTTCTTCAGAATCGCCGGCTCCCGCTGGGGCAGATTGCCACGCATGGGGAAGTCGGTTTCGGGCAGATTCAGGGTCGCTTTGTAATCGGTCATTGGTTATCTACTTCGGTTGTAGCTCGAAAATAATTCATCATTCCAGAGTGCTTCAAACTCCGTTCAAGCGTCTAAGGCTTACGAAGTACGAAACTGAGAATCCAAGCCGGAGTGCTGGGTATCAGGTTTCAAAACCGTCGGCGACCGGGACGTCGCCGACGGAGCTTACAGGGATGTACTTGCAGCGTTTTTGAAACCTGATACCCAGTGCTCCGGCGCCACCGGACTCACGAAAAAGTGCCGTTGCCAGGCTTCGGGGGTACCTTCGAAGCTGGTCCGGTGGCGGCAGAGTGCCGGGGCGGGTTTTCAGGACCGCTGTGAACCCATCCCTGGGCGCTTCGGCGCAAACATCCTGTTTGCGACGATCCTGAAAACCCGCCCCGGCACTCTGCCTTCGCTTCTGAGTACATGACGTTGTCAGGTAACTCTCAGATGCGAAGAGGTAATTCGTTTAAGCAGGCTTGCGGTTCGCAAACCAACTTTTCGCATTTTCAATATCTTCGGCGATTTTCTGCTTAAGGATTTCCAGCGACGCAAACTTCTCTTCATCGCGCAGCTTGTGGCAAAACGTTACCGCGATTTCCCGCCCATAAAGATCACCACTGAAATCAAACAGGTGCACTTCCAGCAATGGTTTGGCACCCTCGCCCTCAACAGTAGGGCGGAAACCCACATTCGCCACGCCGGCAACCTCCATACAGCCCACCTGCATCGGCTGGCCATCAGTGCGGCTCGCAGTCACCGTATACACACCAACCAGTGGGGAACGGTAGCGGTGCAGGCGCACATTGGCAGTCGGCGCGCCGAGCTGGCGCCCCAGCGCACGGCCCCGGGCTACCAGGCCGGTAATCCGGTATGGTTTGCCGAGCAGGCGCTCCGCCAGCTCAAAATCCGCATCCTGTAACGCCGCGCGGATTCGGGTACTGCTGACGCGCTCGCCAGCGATTTCCAGGGTTGCAGTATCCTCTACCGTAAAGCCGGATTCGGCCCCGGCCTTCTGCAACAGCTGATAATCGCCACTGCGATCACAGCCGAAGCGAAAATCATCGCCGACCACCAGATGTCTGATTCCCAGTCCATCCACCAGCACCTGCTGGATAAAGGCCTCAGCACTCAGGCTGCGCAGGCGTTCATTGAACTGCAGGCAGAGTACCCGATCCACACCGGCATCAAACAGCGCCAGGACTTTTTCCTTGAAACGCATCAGTCTTGCCGGTGCCCGCTCGCCCGAGAAGTACTCGTGCGGCTGGGGCTCGAAGATGATCGCCACCGACGGCAAGCCGGCTGCAGCGGCCTTGGCCTGCAACTGACTGATGATGGCCTGGTGCCCGAGATGGACGCCATCAAATGACCCAATGGTCGCCACACATCCCCGGTGGTTCGGCCGCAGGTTGTGCAACCCGCGAATCAGCTCCCGCTGCTCGGTCACAGTGCTTCACTCACCCTTGCAAAATCAAGCGGCGCAGTATAACGGATTTGCGCTCATGATGTGGCCCGGAAATGCCGCGGACGCAGACCGCTGGCCAACAACACCAGGCCATAGGTCGCGCCCCCCGCCGCCACAACGGCCCCCATGCGCAGCGCGCGCTGCCACCAGCCCCATTCGTTCCAGTGCGGCCAGAGGTACAGAAGACCCAGCAGTACCGCGGCCATGGCCAGGTTCGCCAACAGCAGCCGCAGCAGGTAAGCCCCCCACCCAGCCTCAGGGCTGTATACACCGCCCTGGCGCAACCCGCGATACAGCAGCCAGGCATTGATCGCTGCCTGCCCCGCAGTGGCCATTGCCAACCCCATATGCCCGAGCTGGAAATACAGATGCAGCGGCACCACAAACAGCAGGCTCAATATCATTTTGGATCCGATGGCGATCAAACCGAAGCGCACCGGCGTAGCGGTGTCCTGCCGGGCAAAGTAACCCGGGGCCAAGACCTTGATCAGCATGAAGGCCAGCAGGCCGAAGGTATAGGCGCGCAGTGACCATGCCGCCATCTGCATGTCGCGAGGGGTCATGTTGCCGTACTGGAACAGCACGGTCAGCAGTGGCTCCGCCAGCACGAACAGTGCCACCGCTGCCGGCAGGGCAATCAGGGTGACGCTGCGCAGGGCCCAGTCGATGGTGTGGCGGAAACGCCGCGGGTCGCCACCGGCATGTTGGCGCGACAGGTTCGGCAGAATCACCGTGGCCACGGCCACTCCAAACACCCCCAGCGGCAGCTCGGTGAGACGGTCGGAAAAATACAGCCAGGTCACCGACCCGGTGGGCAGGAAAGACGCCAGCACCGTATCCAGTACCAGGCTGATCTGGGTCACCGAGACCCCGAAAATCGCCGGCGCCATCAAGCGCAGGATCTTGCGTACCCCCGGGTGCTGCCAGTCCCAGCGCGGCCGCGGAAGCAGCCCCTGGCCCATCAGAAACGGAATCTGGAACAGCAGCTGTACCACGCCGGCGGCAAGCACCCCCCAGGCCAGGGCCATAATCGATGGCTCAAACCAGCCGGTGGCCACCGTAGCGGCGGCAATAAGCACCAGATTCAGGAATATCGGGGTCAGCGCCGGGATGGCGAATCGATCAAAGCTATTCAAAATCGCGCCGGAAAACCCGGTCAGCGAAATCAGCATCAGATAGGGAAAGGTAATCCGCAGCATGTCAGTGGCCATGGCGAACTTTTCCGGCTCATTGCCACCCCACCACCAACCGAATGCGAACAATCCTGCGACCAGCGGTGCACAGAGAACGCCAAACAAGGTGACAAGCAACAGGGTGCCCCCGAGAGCCCCGGCCACACGGTCGTTCAGCTCCCGCACCGCCGCGATCCCGCCATTCTGGCGATACTCGGCAAGCACCGGCACAAACGCCTGGGAGAATGCGCCCTCGGCAAACAGGCGCCGGAAGAAATTCGGGATCTTGAACGCCACAAAAAAGGCATCGGCCGCGTCACCGGCGCCCGTGAAACGGGCAAATACGATATCCCGCGCCAACCCCATAACCCGGGATAACAAGGTGGCGCCCCCGACTACGGATGATCCCCGCAACAAGCCGCGATGAGGGCTATCTTTCCTGACTCGCACGTTTTGTTCGCGCGGCTGCTGTTCCGACGGGGTTTCTGTCACGTCCCTGAATTCCTGTTACATAAGATAGCGAGGACAAAAGTGCCCGCTCTGGCCGGCAAGTCTACCGCAATACCGGTTCTGAGCCAGCGCCCCCGCGGGTATCGAAGTATTGCAGTGCGCGAGCCTACTTTTGGCGCCAACCGGAACTATACTCAGGATAAGCAGCGAGCGGGCCGCAGGGAATTGCGGTAACACAGGAGAAACGGAATGACTTTGAATGCACTGATTATCGCGCTGGTTCTGGCGATCCTGTTGTATGCCGTCGTCGCCATGGGTCCCCGCCCCCAACGGGTACGTGTGCGCATCGACACACCGCGGGACCGGCGCTACCACCGCCAGCAAAATCGTCCGCGTTAATTAACCGGAGGCGGAACTGAATCACAGGGCGCGTCGCCACAATTCGCCATAATTGTTGCGGAATTCGCCCCGCTGGCGCCACGCCAGCGCCTCCTTGCGAGGTTTAAATGACTCTCAACCGGGCAGGACACAGCCCACCCGGAAAAGAGCAGTCCATTCAAACCACTATTTCGCAAGGAAATCGATCATGAAAAAGATGTTGATGGCAGTAACCCTGAGCAGTCTGACCCTGAATGCCGTGGCAGCCACTGACACCGAGAACAAACACCAGGGCTCAGCCCTGACCCCGGCCAAACAGGCCACTGTATTTACCGGCGCCGCAGTAGCGGGCGCTGCCGTAGGTGGCCCGGTCGGTTTTATCGCGGGTGCCCTGGGCGGAGCCTGGCTCGGCGAACAGATCAAGCAAGCAGAAGAGGCTGACATGCTCGCAACTCAACTGACCGAAAGCCGCGCAGAACTGGGTAACCTTGCACAACAACTGGATGCAGCGCGCCTGTCAGCCAACGACGCCCAGAAGGTCGCCCTGGACAGCCTGCAATTCCAGATGCTGTTCACCACCGGTGACGACCAGCTTCAGGAAGCACAGGAACGCCAGGTCGCCGCTATGGCCGACTTCCTGATTCGCCATCCACAGCTGCAGATTCAACTGGAAGGACATTCCGATCCCCGCGGCAGCGACGGCTACAACAATGTCCTGTCCGACCAGCGCGCCCTCAGTGTCCAACGCGCCCTGGAAGCGTACGGGGTTGCCCCCGAGCGCATCAGCCGGCGCGCGCTTGGCGCCAGCCAGTCCAGGGCGGCGAAGGGCGATGCCGATGCCTACGCGCTCGAGCGACGAGTAGACATCCATTTTGCCGCCCCGGAATCCATGGCCGGTAACTTCTAAGCGCCACACCCCCGCAGCGCGGCGCTCTGCAAAAGCCCGCGTCGCGGCTAGACCGCTCTCCTACAGTGCAACCCTGTAAGATGTAACCTTGCGCGCCGCCTTGCTGCGCGCTTTTTTTATGTCTTCGGCTGCCCCTTACCCCGAGACTTTTGCCATTGCCCCCAGCAATCGGGCATGATTTTGCGCCAATAACTGTAAATAACTGGTGCCAACCCACTATGAGCAGCCCCACCATTGCCATCATCGAAGACGAAATTGCGATCGCCGAAAACTACCGCGATGCCCTGCGCCGCACGGGATACCAGGTCAATCTGTACCACACCCGGCCGCAGGCACTGGAGGCATTCCGACAGCGGCTGCCAGATCTCGCTGTCATTGACGTCGGGCTGGGCGCAGAAATTGAGGGTGGGTTTGACCTGTGCCGCGAGTTGCGCGCAATGGCGCCAACCCTGCCGATCCTGTTTCTGACCGCTCGTGACTCAGAGCTCGACATCATCTCCGGGCTGCGCCTCGGCGCCGACGACTACCTGACCAAAGACATTTCCCTGCCGCACATGCAGGCCCGCATCAGCGCGCTGCTGCGCCGGGTCAGCATGATGCAATCCCAGAGTGACGACAGCGACCTGATTACCCAGGGCGACCTCACCCTCGATATATCCAGGCTGCACTGCCACTGGAAAGGGACGCCCGTCGACCTCACCGTCACCGAGTTCTGGATCGTCCACGCGCTGGCCAAGCGTCCGGGACATGTGAAATCCCGCAGCCAACTGATGGAGGCCGCTCGAGTGGTACTGGACGACAACACCATCACGTCTCACGTAAAGCGTATTCGCCGCAAATTCCAGAGCCTGGACAGCGATTTCAATGCCATCAGCACCGCCTACGGCATGGGATATCGCTGGCAGGCCTGACCAAGAACACAACCGGGAAGAACAATTGAATCTCCGCCGCCAACTGGTATTGCTCAGCCTGTTTACCCTGGCGCTGCCCTGGGCAGGCTGCCAGTACCTTCGCCAGGTCGATAAAGCCCTGGCCCAGGGGCAGATGCAGACACTCGAGGCCACCGGCAGCGCCATTGCCGCGCGCCTCGCCAGCGCCCCGCACCTGATAGCCCCGGATCCCGACCGCAGCAGCCGCCCGGCCGGTGCCCAGCTGTACCTCAACCCTCTGCAGCAGGCGCCACTGCTCGACGGTTATGGGGAGGAGTGGCGCCTGCAACAGCTCACTCCCAGACAGCTGCCAGGCGACGACGGGGAGCCACTCGCCCAGATTACCCTCGGGCGCCACGACCGCCAGATTTACCTGCTGCTGACCGTCAGCGATCGCAGCCCGAGCTACCACGACCCACGCACTGGTATGGTTTCCAGTGGCGACACCGTCGAGCTGTTCACGGCCAACCACCGCTACACGCTGCCAGTAGCCAGCCAGGGCCCCGCTTCGGCCATGGAGCACAACGCGCGCAGCGGTTTTTATGAGCGGGAGCTCAGGTTACGCGGCCGCTGGACGTCTTCCCCTCAGGGCTACCAGCTGGAACTGGCGCTCCCGTTTGCGCTCACTGGCGGCGAACTTGCCCTAACCATTGCCGACAGGGAAAACAGCCGCGGCGGCACACCGCAACGCCAGGCCAGCACCCTGCCCGCCGACGGCCGACCCGGGGCCCTCATCGAGCCGATCCCGACCCTGCAGCAGGAGCTGGAACATTTCGCGCGCCCACACCTGCGCCTGACGGTGGTGGATCAGGAAGGATTCGTTATCGCCGACAGCGGGCAAGACAATAAACCGGGTGACACCCCGGCGCCTGTTGCAGACACAGCCGGGGATTCCGGGCGGCACTGGCTGAAGGCCTGGCTCTACCGCCAGATTCTCGGCACCGGCAAGCTGCCACCACTGCCGGAAGACCGCTACCCCGCGAGCCTGACCCACAACCGCGAGACCGCCGGTCAGTGGTTTAGCTCCCCCCGCAGTGGAGAAGGCAGCAGCGATGAGCGGATTGGTGCCGTCAGCGTGCCAGTGATTACCCGCGCCGACGACATCATTGAACGCCCCCTGCTGGGGCGGGTGATCTCGGCCCAGTCGGCAAGCGCGGTGCAGTCGCTGACCGAATCCGCCGCCCAGCGCCTGTGGCTGTCAACAGCGGGCGCCACCGGCTTGGTGCTGCTGTTACTGCTGGGCTACGCCAGCTGGCTCTCGTGGCGCATCCGCACCTTGCACCGGGCGGCCCGCAACGCGGTGGACGCCAGCGGGCGACTGCGCGGCGACTTCCCCCGCCCTCTGGTTAAAGACGAGCTGGGTGCACTCAACCGCGCTTTTGCCAGCCTGCTGGCAGAACTGGATCACTACCACCAGTACCTCCGCAGCCTCGCGAGCAAGCTGTCCCATGAATTGCGCACGCCGCTGGCGGTGGTGCGCTCATCCCTCGACAACCTGAATGCCGGTGAGCTCGACGCCGACAGCCGCCGTTATGCGGAACGGGCCACAGATGGCAGCGCACGCCTGTCATCGATCCTGAACGCCCTGTCCGCAGCCACCCACCTTGAGGCCAGCATCAGCCAGGCCGACAGGGAAGAATTCGACCTCATCGACCTGCTCCAGGTGTTGACCCAGTGCTACGCCGACGCGCATCCCGCGCACCGGTTCCAACTGCACAGCCCAGAGGGCCCCAAACCCTACATTGGTGCCCCGGAGCTTCTGGCGCAGTTACTCGACAAACTGGTGGACAATGCGGTGAGCTTTGCGCCCGCAGACAGCGAGATCACCATAGCGCTCACCGAGACCAGTGAGACCTTCGAGATTGCCGTGAGCAATATCGGGCCGCCGCTACCAGGGGGATTTGGGCAAAAGCTGTTCGACTCACTGGTATCGGTGCGTGACGACGGCGGCAAATCCGGCCACCTTGGACTCGGGCTCCACATTGCGCGCCTGATCGCCGATTTCCATCACGGCCACCTGGAGGCCCGCAACCAGGACAGCGGCCAGGGCGTCACGATCAGCCTGACCTTACCCCGCTGAGCCGCCCTGCGCTCCGTGCCGGGACATTGATCACGGAGTAGTCACAATCTACTGCCGTGAGCGGTTGACAAACAACCAACGCTGGGGATAATGTCGCGTCCCAAACGGGCCCCCGGCCCGATGTTAGAGTTTTACAGATTCCAGACAGGAGCAACCGGTGGCCAACTCACCTCAAGCGAAGAAACGCGCGCGCCAGAACGAAAAGCGCCGCAATCACAACGCCAGCCTGCGCTCCATGGTGCGCACCTACATCAAAAAGGTAGTTGCGGCCATCGATGCAGGTGATGCGGAAAAAGCCAAGACTGCGTACGCAGCTGCTGTGCCGGTCATTGACCGCATGGCCGACAAAGGCATCATTCACAAGAACAAGGCAGCTCGTCACAAGAGCCGCCTGAATGCCCAGATCAAGAAGCTGGCTGCCTGATTTATCCGACAGCCCGCTCGCTGAGCAGAAAAACCCCGCCACGGCGGGGTTTTTTATTGCCCTGAAAAAGGCAAACTTTACCTTCAGCGGCTTACCGCCCCCGCAAGGGCACGATTCCGATCATGCCCCACCTCGCCCGAACGGGCCCCTTGCGCGGTGAACGCTAGATCAGGATCAGGTTGTCGCGGTGGATCAGCTCGTCGTCATCGCGATACCCGAGTAACTCGACAAATTTTTCTGACGGCTGCCCCTGAATTTTGTGGGCCTCGGAACTGTCGTAATTGACCAGCCCGCGGGCAACTTCCACCCCGTCGGCCCCGCAACAGCTCACCAGGTCACCGCGCTGGAAGCGCCCATCGACCGCGGTAACTCCGACCGCCAGCAGACTCTTGCCTTGCGTCCGCAACGCCTGCTGCGCACCGGCATCGAGAAACAGGCGTCCGCGCACCTGCAACTGGCCTGCAAGCCAGCGCTTACGCGCGGTCAGCGGATCTGCCTCGGGCAACAGCAGGGTTCCCAGTGACTCTCCGGCGGCCACCCGCTCGATCACCGATTCCGCACTGCCACCTACGATCACCGTACGCGCACCGGAACGGGCGGCCAGCTGCGCGGCGCGCACTTTGGTGGCCATGCCTCCTCGCCCCAGGCCACTGCGCGAACCGCCCGCCATGGCGACCAGACGAGGGTCGGTCGCCACCGCCTCAGCCACCAGCTCGGCCGCCGGATTATCCCGCGGATCCTCGGTGAACAGGCCGTCTGCATCGGTCAGGATCAGCAGCACATCCGCCTCCACCAGGTTGGCCACCAGGGCACCCAGGGTGTCGTTGTCGCCGAACCGGATTTCGTCGGTCACCACGGTGTCGTTTTCATTGATGATCGGCACCGCCCCCAAAGAAAGCAGAGTTTTCAGGGTACTGCGGGCATTGAGATAGCGTGTGCGATTGGAGAGGTCATCGTGATCCAGCAGGATCTGCGCAGTGCGGCAGTCATACTGGCCGAAGGCGTGCTCGTAGACTTGCACCAGGTGGCTCTGGCCGACGGCAGCGGCCGCCTGCAGCTGGTGAATGGATTCCGGGCGCTTGCGCCACCCGAGGCGATCCATGCCCGCAGCAACCGCGCCAGAGGACACCAGCAGCACTTCGATTCCCTGGCGGCGCAGGGCTGCAATCTGCCCGGCCCAGTTGTGAATGGCCGCGCGATTGACGCCGCGGCCATTATCCGTAAGTAATGCACTGCCGATTTTTACAACCCAGCGCTTGCTGGCGGGCAACTGCTGGCGTGCCGAGATGGAATCCATTTCTTCCTCGTGATGTGAACAGCACCCCGCAGCCATTGGCGGGGCGCAGCAGATGACTTATTGCCGGTATTCTATATCGACGTCATAGTCATCGTCGTCCCAATCTTCATCATCCTCATCGGATTCTTCACCAGCCTTGCGCTTGGCACGCTGGGCGAGACGCACTTCCTCGATGCGCTCACGCGCCTCGCGCTGCATCTGCCGCTGTGCTTCCTGCTCAGCCTCGAACAGGTCGCCATCCAGCTCTTCCTGCTGACGAATATGCTCCAGGTGATCCATCAGCTGACCACAGAGCACATCGGTACCCTCACCGCGGATGGCGGCAACACGGAATACCGGCCCCTGCCACCCCAGCGCATTGACGATGCCCTGGCAGCGATCCTCCAGCTCCTCCGCTGGCACCAGATCGGTTTTGTTCAGCACCAGCCAGCGCTCGCGACCCGCCAGGGTCGGGCTGAAGGCCTCGAGTTCGCGCTCAATGGCCAGCGCGTTCTGCACAGGATCCGAACCGTCGAACGGCGCCAGATCCACAAGGTGCAACAGCACCCGGCAGCGGGTCAGGTGCTTGAGGAAGCGAATACCCAGCCCCGCCCCCTCGGATGCACCCTCGATCAGGCCCGGAATATCAGCAATAACAAAGCTGCGATATTTCTGCACCTTCACCACCCCAAGGTTTGGCACCAGGGTCGTGAACGGGTAGTTGGCCACTTTCGGCTTCGCCGCCGATACCGCGCGAATGAAGGTGGACTTGCCCGCATTCGGCAACCCCAGCATACCCACGTCCGCCAGCACCTTGAGCTCGAGCTTGAGGTTGCGGCACTCACCCGGATAGCCCGGCGTGGTCTGGCGGGGCGTGCGATTGGTACTGGACTTGAAGCGGGTATTGCCAATGCCGTGGAAGCCACCCTGGGCTACCAACAGCTTCTGCCCCGCTTCCAGCAGATCCCCCAGGGTTTCCCCGGTATCCACGTCAATGGCGGTGGTACCCACTGGCACCTTCAGCACCAGGTCTTCACCTTTGGCACCCGTGCAGTTACGCCCGCGCCCGGCTTCGCCGTTCTGGGCCTGGTAATTGGGCTGGTAGCGATAATCCACCAGTGTGTTCAGTGAATCGTCAGCCATCAGATATACAGAGCCGCCGTCACCGCCGTCTCCGCCATCGGGCCCGCCCTTGGCAACAAATTTTTCGCGCCAAAAACTACAACACCCTTTACCGCCGTTGCCGGCCTGCACCTTGATCGGCGCCTCATCTACAAATTTCATGACTCTACTTACCGGTTACCCGGTCTTCAGTGTAATTTGCCCAGGATAAATACAGAAAAACGGGCAAGATACAAAAAAGCCCCGCGATTGCGGGGCTTTTTATCGGGCGTCGTGACCGCTTAGGCTGTTTCGATAGAAACGAACTTGCGGTTGTTGGCGCCTTTCACCTCAAACTTCACTACGCCATCAGCGGTAGCGAACAGGGTGTGATCTTTGCCCATACCAACGTTAACACCTGCGTGGAACTTGGTTCCGCGCTGACGAACGATGATGCTGCCTGCGGAGACAGCCTGGCCGCCAAAGCGCTTCACGCCCAGGCGTTTACTTTCGGAATCGCGACCATTTCGCGTACTACCGCCAGCTTTCTTGTGTGCCATGAGTCGTTACTCCTCTGCTTATGCCTTGATGCCAGTGATTTTAACTTCGGTGTACCACTGACGGTGACCTTGACGCTTCATGGAGTGCTTACGACGACGGAACTTGATGATTTTCACCTTCTCGCCGCGACCATGGCTCAGCACTTCTGCAGTCACCTTGGCGCCTTCCACAACCGGCGCACCGATGTTGATGGCGTCGCCGTCAACTACCATCAGAACCTTGTCGAAATCGACAGATTCACCGGTAGCCACTTCAATTTTTTCCAGGCGCAGAACTTCGCCTTCTTCTACACGGTGCTGTTTACCACCGCTCTCAATAACAGCGTACATATTTCTATGCTCCAACAAAATGGACGACACGAAGCAGCGACTGGGCCAGATGACCGGGCAGCCAGCATTTTGGGAGCTTGCGCCGTGTTGTTTAAAACGTCTTCCCGGCTCGCAGAGCCCCCCAAAGAGAGACACCCGGATCGAGCGGGGCGCAGATTCTAATCAATTCGCCCGATTGATACAATAGTGATCAGTTCCGACCGGCAATGGCCAACTCAGGAAAAGAGGTCATGGACTTATGCGGAGGTTCCTATTACCTTGCCGCGGGTCTTTAACGGAGTACAACAAGGATACATGCCCATGCTGCCTTTCCACCGGGTGGCCGCAGACGACTTTAGCGCGGTCAATCAACGCATCATCGATCAACTGCACTCGGATGTCCCGCTCGTGGAGAACATCGGCCACTACCTGGTCGAGGCAGGAGGCAAGCGCCTGCGCCCGCTACTGGTACTTCTCTGCAGCCGCGCGGCCGGTTACCAGGGGCAAAGTCACATCGACCTGGCAGCCATCATTGAGTTTATCCACACCGCCACCCTCCTGCACGATGACGTGGTGGACACCTCCAACATGCGCCGCGGCCGCATCACCGCCAACGCCCAGTGGGGCAACGCCCCGGCGGTTCTCGTGGGCGACTTCCTCTATTCCCGCGCTTTCCAGATGATGGTGGCCCTGCGGGACATGGACATCATGGCGATCCTGTCCGACACCACCAATACCATCGCCGAGGGCGAAGTACAGCAGTTGGTGAATGCGGGCGACCCGGCGGTTACCGAAGAAAACTACCTGAAAGTTATCCACAAGAAGACCGGCGCCCTGTTCGAGGCGGCCTGTGAAACGGCGGCCGTACTGGCCGGCTGCAGCGCAGAAGAGCGGGAATCCCTGAAGCTCTATGGCCGCCATCTGGGTTCGGCATTCCAATTGGTGGACGATGCCCTGGATTACCGCGGCAATTCGGAAGAGCTCGGCAAGAACGTGGGCGATGATCTGGCGGAGGGCAAACCTACCCTGCCGCTGATTTACGCGATGGCCAATGGCACCGCTGAGCAGGCAGCGCTGGTGACGGAAGCCATCGAGAAAAAGAGCGCGGACAAGCTCACCGAGATCGTTGCGGCTATCGAGGCCTGTGGCGCGCTGGACTACACTTTTGAACGCGCACAGAAAGAGGTGGAACTGGCGCTCGAGAAGCTCGAATTTTTGCCAGACGGCGAATACAAAACAGCCCTACAGCAACTTGCAAGCTTTTCCATCGAACGAACTGTGTAATGCAAAAAGCCCCGGCAATGCCGGGGCTTTTTGTTTGCGCACCTGAAGCTGGCCTGGTGGTGGCGCGCCACCGCCCCCTGCTACAAACCTAACAACTTAACCACGAATCAGGCCGAGCAATTCTTCCGTCTTGGCCTTCATCAACGCCTCATCCCCACGGGATTCAACGTTCAGACGAACCACCGGCTCGGTATTGGACATACGCAGGTTGAATCGCCATTCGTCAAAGGCAACGCTCAGGCCATCTACGTGCTCAACGCTGTTGGCGTCAGCCCCGTATTTGTCTTCCGCCGCCAGCAGCAGTGCTTTCGGATCTTCGACCTTGGAGTTGATCTCACCACTGCACGGGAATGCCTTCATGCGCTCGCCCACCAGCTGCGACAGGGACTTGCCGCTGCGGCTCACCAGCTCAGCCACCAGCAGCCACGGAATCATACCGCTGTCACAGTAGGCAAAATCGCGGAAGTAGTGGTGCGCACTCATCTCGCCGCCGTAAATCGCATCTTCCTTGCGCATACGCTCTTTGATAAACGCGTGACCAGTCTTGCTTTCCACCGGCTCGCCACCCGCACTGCGCACGATGTCCTCGGTGTTCCAGGTAAGACGCGGGTCGTGCACCACTTTGGCACCGGGGTTCTTGCCCAGGAAGGCTTCCGCCAGAAGGCCCACCACGTAATAGCCTTCGATAAACTCACCGCTTTCATCAAAGAAGAAGCAGCGATCGAAGTCGCCATCCCAGGCAATGCCAAAATCGGCACCACTGGCTTTCACCGCTTCTGCGGTCGACGCCCGGTTTTCCGGCAGGATCGGATTGGGGATGCCATTGGGGAAGTTGCCATCGGGCTCGTGATTAACGCGCACGAACTCGAACGGCAAATGCGGAGCCAGCGCGTCAACAACGGCACCAGCACCACCGTTACCCGCGTTGACCACCAGCTTCAACGGCTTGAGTTCCGCCACATCTACGTAGCCCAGCAGGTGCTTCACGAAGTCCGCACGATGGGCGAAGGTGTGCATTTCTCCACGTTTTTCTACCGGTGCGAAATCGTTTTCTTCCGCGAGGCGTTTGATATCCAGCAGGCCAGTATCACCGCTGATTGGGCGGGAACCAGAACGCACGAATTTCATCCCGTTGTAATCCATCGGATTGTGGCTGGCCGTCACACAGATACCACCATCAAAATCCCCGTGGAAAGTGGAGAAATACACCTCTTCCGTACCACACTCGCCGATGTGATAGACATCGGTGCCGGCATCGCGCAGGCCATTTGCCAGCGCATCGGTCAGCTCGCCGCTGGTAAGACGGATATCGTGCCCCACCACGACACGCCGCGCCCCAAGAAACTGGGCGAAGGCACGCCCCACCCGGTAAGCCACATCGGTATTGAGCTCATCCGGCACTCGGCCGCGCAGGTCATACGCTTTAAAACAGGTTAATTCTGTCATTTCTGTCCTTCCCCCTCGGACAAATAAATATTTTCATAAACAAAATTGGTGGCCTCGATAAAGCCGTCAACAGAGCCGCAATCAAAGCGACGGCCTTTGAATCGATAGGCCAATACACACCCCTTGCGGGCTTGCGCCAGCAGGGCATCAGTAATCTGAACCTCGCCATTTTTACCAGGCGGTGTTTCGCGAATAATATCGAAGATATCCGGTGTCAGGATGTAGCGGCCGATAATCGCCATATTGCTCGGCGCATCCTCCGCCGCGGGCTTTTCCACCATATCGGTGACCTGAAACAGCCCCGGCTTGATCTCATTGCCGGCAATCACACCGAACTTGTGGATCTGATCTTTCGGAACCTCATCCACGGCAACAATGCTGCAGCGAAACTGGTTATACAGTTGCACCATCTGTGCCAGCACGCCATCGCCATCGTTGAGGCAGAGGTCATCCGCAAGTACAACCGCAAATGCCTCATCCCCGATCAGGCGCTGCCCCTGCAGGATCGCGTCCCCAAGGCCGCGCATCTCCCCCTGACGGGTGTAGGAAAAACTGGCTTCACTGATGACAGAGCGGACGCTGTCGAGATAATGCTCTTTGCCGGTGCCGGCAATCTGGTGCTCCAGCTCGAAGCTGGTATCGAAATGATCCTCGATGGCGCGCTTGCCGCGCCCCGTCACAAAACCAATTTCCGTAAGGCCGGCCTGAATCGCCTCTTCTACCCCATATTGCACCAGCGGCTTGTTGACCAGCGGCAGCATCTCCTTGGGCATGGCCTTGGTTGCCGGCAGGAAGCGCGTACCGTACCCGGCCACCGGAAACAGACACTTCTTGAGCATTTTTCCCCCTGACTATTTTGGGTTGGGCCGTCAGCGCACTCCCGCACCAACTGCCGGCAAGTTACCATAAAAAACAGTCAGGGATTAGCCCAACAGAGGCCGGCACCACCCACCAGAGAACGCCGCGCCCCGGGGCCACCAACACACGTCAAGGGTTAATTGAGACAAATCCGGTCACAAAAAGGTTTATGACCGACTGGACAAGACATCCTTAGCCCTTAGAATGCCGGCACGTGTATAAAATGCCCAGAATCGGGGACCCAATGAGTAATTTCGTTCAAAAAAGCAGCTACACCCGTGAAGAACTCCTGGCCTGCAGCCAAGGAGAAATGTTCGGCCCGGGTAACGCCCAGCTTCCAGCTCCCAACATGCTGATGCTCGATCGCATCACGCATATCTCCAAGGACGGCGGAGAGTTTGGCAAAGGAGAGCTGATTGCAGAACTGGATATCACCCCGGATCTCTGGTTCTTTGACTGTCACTTTCCCGGCGACCCGGTAATGCCCGGTTGCCTGGGCCTCGACGCCATGTGGCAGCTGCTCGGTTACTTCCTGGCCTGGAAAGGCAACCCCGGCCGCGGGCGCGCCCTCGGTTGTGGCGAAGTGAAGTTCACCGGTCAGATTCTTCCGACCAACAAGAAGGTCACTTACCATATCGAAATGAGCCGCCTGGTAGAGCGCAAGCTGGTCATGGGCATCGGCAACGGCTCTGTGTCCGTCGACGGCCGTGAGATCTACACCGCAAAAGACCTGCGCGTAGGCCTTTTCACCCGCACCGACAACTTTTAAGTTGGCAGCGGGTCAAACACAACAATAACGATTTACTAGACAAGTTTTACTGGAGATCACTATGCGCCGGGTAGTCATTACCGGAATGGGCATCACTTCCTGTATAGGTACCAACACCCAGGAAGTGCTGGCCTCCCTGAAAGCCGGCCGCAGCGGCATCCGCTACATGGATGAATACGCAGAGCTGGGGCTGCGCAGCCATGTGGCGGGCGTGGTCGATATCGATTTCAAAGAGCATATCGACCGCAAACACCTGCGCTTTATGGGCGACTCTGCTGCCTATGCCTACATTTCCATGGCCGAGGCCATCGCCATGGCAGGCCTTGAAGAGAGCGACGTTTCCAACCCGCGTACCGGACTGGTCATGGGTTCTGGTGGCACCTCAACTGCTGCGATCATCGAATCCGCGGAGATCCTCAAAACCAAGGGCGTGCGCCGCGTGGGAGCCTACCGCGTTCCCCAGGTAATGGGCAGCACGGTGTCCGCCTGCCTGGCGACGCCGTTCAAGATCAAGGGCGTGAACTATTCCATTTCGTCCGCCTGCGCTACTTCCGCCCACTGCATCGGCAACGGTGCCGAATTGATTCAGATGGGTAAGCAGGACATCGTTTTTGCCGGTGGCGGTGAAGAGCTGGCCTGGAGCCTCACCCATTTGTTCGACGCGATGGGAGCCCTGTCCTCCAAGTACAACGACACACCAACCAAAGCATCCCGCCCATACGATGCCAACCGCGATGGATTTGTCATCGCCGGTGGCGGCGGCTGTGTAGTGCTGGAAGAGTATGAGCACGCGAAAGCCCGCGGAGCCAACATCATTGCCGAGCTGGTCGGTTACGGCGCGACCTCCGATGGCTACGACATGGTAGCACCGAGCGGTGAAGGCGCTGCGCGCTGCATGCAACAGGCTCTGGCGGGCATGGATGGCCGCGGACTGGAAGGCAGCGTGGACTATATCAACACCCACGGCACTTCCACACCGGTTGGCGACGTCGCTGAGCTGCGCGCAATGAAAGAGGTTTTCGGGAATGAGGTTCCGGCGTTTGCGTCGACCAAATCCCTCACCGGCCACTCATTGGGCGCCGCTGGCGTACAGGAAGCCATCTACACCCTGCTGATGATGCAGAACGGCTTTATCGCAGCATCTGCCAATGTGGAAACCATCGACGAAGCGGCAGAAGGGCTCGACCTGGTGACCGAACTGCGCGAGACGGAAGTCCGCCGCGCGCTCTCCAACAGCTTCGGCTTTGGCGGTACCAATGCGAGCCTGATCTTCGACAAAATCTGAGATCAGCCACGCTAAAAACAAAAAAGGGCGAACCCTCACGGGTTCGCCCTTTTTTGTTTACCTGAACTTGTCAGTCATCCGCTTTCTGAAGCCGCTCCAACCACAGCTCAACCTGGCGGGTCAGTCCCTGGCGCCAGCTGCGCTGCTGAATTCCGAACACATCCCGCAGCTTCAGGCAACTGAGCACTACCGAACGACTCGCCGCGGCCTGCGCATTCTCCCCGGTACCGGTCTCAATCTCCAGGGGCACCAGCTCCGCGGAAAAATCCTCGCCATAGAGCGACTTCACCCGATCCAGCACCTCACGGCCGAACTCCATCGCCGTACAGGTATCCGCAGAACCATAGTGATAAATGCCACGGCGGGGCGCCCCACTGGCCAGCTGCTGGACAATGGCGGTAACCACACGCACCAAATCGGACACGGTAACCGGGTTACCGCGACACGCCTCATCCAGCGACACCGGCCTTCCAGCCAGCATGGCCCGAATGATCCGGCCAAGGAGCGCTTTATCACTGCGATCCACCAGCCAGCCGAGCCGCAGAATACTGACATTCTCGGCGCCAGCCAGCGCCTCTTCGCAGGCCTGCCAGCGCCTGCCGCTATCGGATACCGGTGCCGGCGGCTCATCTTCGTCAATTTTCTTGCGCGCAGTGCCACCGGCAAACACGCAGTATGAAGACAGGTGTAACAGGGCACTATATGGAAGGGCCGGCAAGGCACGGCAAATGGCCTCTGCCCGCTCCCTGTTGGCGCTGCCGCCGCAAGCGGCGGCATTGACGACCAGCGTGCCATGGCGCAGTTCGCCCAGTTGGTCCTCCGCGAGCAATTGCACCCGAAAGCCGACCCGCTGGAGCCCTTTTTGCAGCGCGCTGTCGATGGCATTACCGGCCCCGATCAGCGCAACGGTGTCCGGCTGATAGCCGGTATGGAGCATGGGCATGCGCGACCCTGTGCCTTAGAAGGGGATGTCGTCGTCGAAGCTGTTATCAAAACCACCGGCAGGCGGCTGGTTCTGGCTCTGATTCTGGTTACCCATAGGGTTGTTCTGCTGCCCCTGCGGCTGGGAAGGCGCCATGGGCGAAGGTGCTGAGCGCCCCTGGGCGTATTCGTCCTGATAGCCCTGGTTGTAACCGCCCTGGCCACCGCCCTGCTGCTGGCCGTATCCGCCCTGGCCACCCTGCGGGTAGCCACCGCCGCCCTGCTCTCCGCGACCGTCCAGCATTTGCATTTCGCTGGCTACGATTTCAGTAGTGTAGCGATCCTGGCCAGACTGCTTGTCCTGCCACTTGCGGGTGCGCAGGGAGCCTTCCAGGTATACCTTGCTGCCTTTGCGCAGGTATTCACCGGCAATTTCTGCCAGGCGATTGAAAAATACTACACGGTGCCACTCGGTACGCTCCTGTTGCTGGCCGGTCTGCTTGTCCTTCCAGGTCTCGGACGTCGCCAGGGTCACATTGGTGACGGCACCGCCACTGGGCAAATAGCGGGTTTCCGGGTCACCGCCCAGATTACCAATCAGAATTACTTTGTTAACGCCCCTGGCCATATGCCTCTCCTATCGATGTGCCGGTAAACGACACAGTGAAATTACAAAATCAATTACGGTATCTGGAAGTGCCAGCGCCACAGGCCCGTGCATACTTCCAACAGTGTATTTTTATCCAGCAGGATACAACACTCGCCCCGGAGGCGTCACTGGCCTCCGTTCGGTAGATCGAATATTCAATTTGCTCAACTACTGACCGCTGGCGCCCGGGTGCCGCGCATCTGCCACCACCCCAGAGACCAGATCAGCAAGACCCCCAGCGCCAGGGTTGCCACAGCGCCGGCACCACCGTGACCAAAGACCACACCGCCAAGGCTGCCACCAACGAAAGCGCCCAGGAACTGGAAAGTCGCGTAGAGCCCCGTCGCCGCGCCGCGGCACTCCGCCGGCGCCACACGGGTCAACTGTGCCGGCAGCAGGGCCTCGAGCAAGTTGAAGGCGAGGAAAAACACCCCCAGAGAAACAACGATCCAGGCTCCGTGCACCTGGGGCATCAACGCTACACCGCCAAAAATAAGCCCCAGCAGGGCCAGCCGCATGGCTGCGGGCACCTTGCCGCGTGTTTCCGCCATCCGCATCAACGGCAGCATAACGACAAAAGCACCCAGCATCAGGGGCGCGTAGAGCTTCCAGTGCTGCTCACTGGGGAGTGCCAGTTCATCCACCAGCAGCAGTGGCAGTGGTACGAACATCATGGTCAGCAACAGGTGCAGGGAAAAGACCCCGCCCACGAGCCGCCATACAGGCGCCTGCCCCAGAAGCTTGCGGAAGTCGCCCGGCTGCGGCGCCCGGCGCTCTGCCCGGTCGGGATTGGGCACCAGCTTCCAGACGAGAAGCATCCCCAGCAGTGCCAACAGCGCCGTCAGCCAGAATATCGCTGGCAGCCCGCCAACGCCGGCAAGCAATGGCCCCAGTACCACCGCCAGAACAAAGGCCACACCTATGGAAGCGCCAATCACAGCCATGGCCTTGCCCCGGTTTTCATCCCGGGTCAGGTCAGCCGCCAGCGCCATGGTCGCCGCCGCGATAGCGCCCGCCCCCTGCAAGATGCGCCCGGCGATCAGCCCATAGACCGAGTCGGTTAGTGCGGCCACGACACTGCCTAGCGCAAACACGAGCAAACCGGCGAAAATCACCGGCTTTCGGCCCCAGCGGTCACTCAGCATCCCCAAAGGTATCTGCAGGATGGCCTGGCTCAGTCCGTAGGCGCCCAGCGCCAGCCCCAGCAGGGCCGGGGTGCTGCCTCGATAGTCCGCCCCATACAGGGACAGCACCGGCAGTACCATAAACAGGCCCAGCATGCGGAAAACGTAGAGGGAGGCGAGACCGGCTAGCGCGCGGCGTTCAGTGGGATTCATCAACAGGTTCCGGACACGGCAAAACAGGGCGCGCATTGTAGCAGCCGCGGCGGCAGAGATTGATCCCCTGCCGCCTAATAAACATATAGCGTGAAACTATCTTGATTGCAGGATCAATTGCGCCCGTATTGATCCTCGATACGGACGATATCGTCCTCGCCCAGGTAACTGCCGGACTGCACTTCGATCAGTTCCAGCGGGATTGCGCCGGGATTTTCAAGGCGGTGCACAACGCCCAGAGGAATATAGGTGGACTCGTTTTCGGTCAGCAGCAGCCTGTCATCCCCGCGGGTCACCATCGCGGTGCCGCGCACCACAATCCAGTGCTCAGCGCGGTGATGGTGCATCTGCAGGGAAAGCTGGCAGCCAGGCTTCACCACGATGCGCTTGACCTGGAAGCGCGGGCCGGCGTCAATGGAGTCGTAGTAACCCCAGGGGCGATAGACTTTGCGGTGGCATTCCGCCTCACTGCGCGCGTCCTGCTTCAGGCGCTGCACAATGGTTTTCACCTCCTGCACGCGATCCTTGTGAGCTACCATCAGCGCGTCATCGGTATCGACCACCACCAGATCCTGCACCCCGAGAATACCCACGAGACGCTCGCCACCATGTACCAGGCAGCCGGAGGCCCCCTCGGCGATCACATCCCCCCGCAGCAGGTTGTCGTTCTCATCCCGCTCGGCCAGCTCCCACAGCGCAGACCAGGAGCCGACATCACTCCAGCCCGCCTGCATCGGCACCACGGCGGCCGACTCGGTTTTTTCCATTACGGCATAGTCAACGGAGTCGGACGGACAGCGCGCAAAGGCATCAGCGTCGATACGGGTAAAGTCCAGATCCCGGGCAGCACCGGCAAAAGCAGCGCGACAGGCCTCGAGCATCGCCGGATGGTGATGCCCCAACTCCTCCAGGTAACGGGAGGCCCGAAACAGGAACATCCCGCTGTTCCAGTTGTACTCCCCGCTGGCAAGGTAGCGCTCCGCTGTGGCCAGGTCCGGCTTTTCCACGAATTCTGCCACCTTCCAGCCACCATCAACCGCATCGCCACTGCGGATATAGCCGTAACCGGTTTCCGCGCAGGTCGGCACTATCCCGAATGTCACCAGGTTTCCATCTTCGGCGAGCGGGCGGGCGGCGGCAACAGCGGCCTGGAACGCCGCCGTATCCGCCACGACGTGATCCGCGGGCAGCACCAGCAACAGCGGGTCTTCACCGGACTCGACTGCTGCCAGTGCCGCCAGGGCGATAGCCGGAGCGGTGTTGCGCGCGCAGGGTTCCAGTAATATGGCTTGTGCAGCGCGATTGATCTCCTGCAGCTGCTCAGCGGCGGCAAAGCGATGATTCTCGTTACAGACCAGTATCGGCGCCTCGACATTCTCGAGGCCGTTAAGGCGCAAAGCCGTGGCCTGCAGCATGGTATTGCTGCCCGCCAGGGTCAGGAACTGCTTCGGGTAAGCCTCGCGGGACAGCGGCCACAGGCGCGACCCGGTGCCGCCACAGAGAATCACAGGAATCATAATTTCCGTATCCATACTCGATTATTGACAGGCAGAGATTTTGGCACACTCAAGCGCCGGATTATACTTGACCGTTTTCTGCCGCCCGGTTCAATACCGGAGAATCCAGCGACAACACAGGATAGAGTGTGGACACGATTTACGTACGGGGTGCTCGCACCCACAATCTGAAGAATATCGATCTGGATATTCCCCGCGACAAACTTATCGTGATCACCGGGCTCTCCGGCTCTGGTAAGTCCTCACTCGCCTTTGACACCCTGTATGCCGAGGGGCAGCGCCGCTATGTGGAGTCGCTGTCCACCTACGCGCGCCAGTTCCTGTCGATGATGGAAAAACCCGACGTGGATCACGTGGAGGGACTGTCGCCGGCCATTTCCATCGAACAGAAGTCCACATCCCACAACCCGCGCTCCACCGTCGGCACCATTACTGAAATCTACGACTACCTGCGCCTGCTGTTTGCCCGTGTAGGCGAGCCCCGCTGCCCCGACCACAATGAACCACTGCAGGCCCAGACCATCAGCCAGATGGTGGATCAGGTACTGGCGCTGCCGGAAGGCACCAAGGTCATGCTGCTGGCACCGGTGATTCGCGACCGCAAAGGCGAACACCTGCATGTGTTCGAGCAACTGCGCCGCGATGGTTTCGTGCGCGCGCGCATCGATGGCCTGGTGTGCGACCTGGATGACACCCCCAAGCTCGACAAACGCAAGAAACATACCATCGAAGTCGTAGTCGACCGCTTCAAGGTGCGCGACGACCTGCAGTTGCGGCTGGCGGAATCCTTCGAGACCGCAATCAACCTCACCGACGGCATCGCCTCCATCAGCTTCATGGATGGCGATCAGGACGAGCGGCTGTTCTCCGCCCGCCACGCCTGCCCGGTCTGTGATTACTCACTGGACGAACTGGAACCGCGCCTGTTCTCATTCAACAACCCGGCCGGCGCCTGCCCGGGCTGTGACGGCCTCGGGGTAAAGCAGTTCTTCGACGAGGACAAGGTCATCCTCGACCCGGAGAGCAGTATTTCCGAAGGCGCCATCCGCGGCTGGGACCGGCGCAACATCTACTACTACCACATGCTCACCTCGCTGGCGGAGCACTACGACTTTGACCTCGACAAGCCCTGGCAGAAGCTGCGCAAACGCGACCGCGAAGCCATCCTGCACGGCAGTGGCGACACCGCCATCGACTTCAGCTATGTGAATGACCGCGGCGATGTCACCATCCGCCGCCACACCTTCGAGGGCATCATCCCCAACTTCCAACGCCGCTACCGGGACACCGAATCCCAGTCCGTGCGCGAGGAACTGGCCAAGTACCTGAGCACCCAGAAGTGCCCGGATTGTCACGGCACGCGCCTGCGCCGGGAAGCCCGCCATGTGTTCGTCGACGACCGCACCCTGGCCCAGATCACCGAACTGCCCGTGGGCGATGCGTTCGACTACTTCGCCAACCGGCTCAAGTTCAAGGGCGCGCAGAAAGAAATCGCCGACAAGATCCTGAAGGAGCTGCGCGACCGGTTCCGCTTCCTGGTGGATGTGGGCCTCAATTACCTGACCCTGAACCGCAGCGCCGAGACCCTCTCCGGCGGCGAGGCCCAGCGTATCCGCCTGGCCAGCCAGATCGGCGCCGGCCTGGTAGGCGTGATGTACATTCTCGACGAGCCGTCCATCGGCCTGCACCAGCGGGACAACGAGCGCCTGCTGAATACCCTCACCCACCTGCGGGATATCGGCAACACCGTGATCGTGGTGGAGCACGACGAGGATGCCATTCGCGCGGCCGACTTCCTGATCGATATCGGCCCCGGAGCCGGGGTTCACGGCGGCGAAGTGGTGGCGGCAGGCACCCATGAGCAGGTAGCGGCTTGCGAGCGCTCGCTTACCGGCCAGTACCTGTCCGGTGTCAAACAGATCAAGGTACCGGAAACCCGCCATCCCGCGACTGACGAGGTACTGCGCATCGAGGGGGCCACCGGCAACAACCTGCAGAATGTAGACCTGGAAATCCCAGTGGGGCTGTTCACCTGTGTGACCGGCGTATCCGGATCCGGCAAGTCCACCCTGATCAACACCACCCTGTACCCGCTCGCCGCCACCGCGCTCAACAAGGCCACTACCCTGAAGGCATCGCCGCACAAGGCGATCAAGGGGCTGGATCACTTCGACAAATGCGTGGACATCGACCAGAGCCCGATCGGCCGCACCCCGCGCTCCAACCCCGCCACCTATACCGGCATTTTCACCCCGATCCGGGATCTGTTTGCCGGCACCCAGGAAGCGCGTTCCCGCGGCTACAAGCCCGGCCGTTTCAGCTTCAACGTCAAGGGCGGGCGCTGTGAGGCCTGCCAGGGCGATGGCGTGATCAAGGTGGAAATGCACTTCCTGCCCGATATCTACGTGCCCTGCGACACCTGCAAAGGCAAACGCTACAACCGGGAAACCCTTGAGGTGCAGTACAAGGGCAAGAGCATCCACGAAGTGCTGGAAATGACCGTGGAAGACGCGCGGGAATTCTTTGACCCGGTGCCGGCGATTGCGAAAAAGCTGCAGACGCTGATCGATGTCGGCCTGTCGTACATCAAGCTCGGCCAGGCCGCCACCACCCTGTCCGGCGGTGAAGCCCAGCGGGTGAAACTGTCGCGGGAGCTGTCCAAGCGCGACACCGGCAAGACACTCTACATTCTCGACGAGCCCACCACCGGCCTGCACTTTGCCGACATCCAGCTGTTGCTGGACGTACTGCACCGCCTGCGCGACCACGGCAATACCATTGTGGTGATCGAGCACAACCTGGATGTCATCAAAACCGCAGACTGGATCGTGGATCTCGGCCCGGAAGGCGGTTCCGGCGGTGGCCAGATCATTGCCACCGGCACGCCGGAGCAAGTGGCCAGGGTAAAAGGCTCCCACACCGGGCGCTTCCTGAAGCCGATGCTCAAGCTCAAGTAACCGCCAGGGCAAGTCAACGGAATGACGAAATGACGAAAACCGCGATGCACTCTGTGGATATCAATTGCGACCTTGGCGAAGGCCGCACGCGTGCAGACTGCCAGCGGGACGCGCGCCTGATGCCATTCATCTCCCGCTGCAATATCGCCTGCGGGGGACACGCTGGCAGCGCCACCACCATGGCGCTGTCACTGGAAAATGCGGCACTGCATAACCTGGCCATTGGCGCACACCCGTCTTACCCGGATCGCGAGCACTTCGGTCGCGCTTCCATGTCGCTGGAAACCGACCAGTTGCTGCAGTCACTGTGCGAGCAGGTGCACAGCCTGAAACATATCGCCGACGCCCGAACCCTCGCGCTCGATCATGTAAAACTGCACGGCGCCCTGTACAACGATGCCGAAGCCGACGACGCGCTCGCGGAAAAAATTGTCGGGCTGTTTGCCCGCGAGTTTCCAGAACTCCGCATCCTCGGCCTCGCCAATGGCGCCATGGAGCGCGCTGCCAGAAAAATCGGTCAGCCCGTCATCCGCGAGGGGTTCATGGATCGCCGCTACCTGAGCGCACATCAACTGGCTCCACGTAATATGCCAGGCGCTGTGATCAACTCGTTCGACGCCTGCCTGCAACAGGTCATCAGTCTCTGCGCCGGTACGCCCTTTCCGTCCATCCATGGCGATCCACTGCAAATTACCGCCGACAGTATCTGCCTGCACGGTGACAATACCGACGCGGAAAAAATTGCCCGCGACCTTGCCGCGGCACTGTCGCGCGCCGGCTACGAGATCAAGCGATGAACCTCGATTACTCGGTGCTGCAAAACGGCGATTCTGCTCTGGATATACGCTTCGGTGCGGCCCCCAGCGAAGCGCTCAGTGAGCGGATTATCGCCCTCGCCGATGCCATCGAAGCCGCGAGGCTGCCGGAAGTGCGCGAGCTGATTCCGGCCTACCAATGCCTTACCGTGTGCTACGACCCGCTGCGCCTGCCGGTCGCGCCCCGCGATACGGAGACCATCTCCTCGTTGAAGCAACGCCTGAGTGCGCTGATCGACAACAACCTTTCACACCCCGCCCGTGTTGCCGGCGAACGCCGCCTGATCCGTATCCCGGTCTGTTACGAGCGCGAGTTTGCCCCCGACATGGACGCGCTGTGTGCGCATACCGGGCTGACTGCAAACGAGGTCATCGCCCGCCACACCAGGCCGCACTATTTGGTTCACATGCTGGGGTTTACCCCCGGCTTCCTGTACCTGGGGGGCCTCGACGCGCGCTTGCACACCCCCCGCAAAGGCCGGCCTGCACTGCAGGTGCCGGCCGGTTCCGTGGGTATCGGCGGCAGCCAGACCGGCATTTATCCACAGGCCACACCCGGTGGCTGGCAGATAATCGGCCGCACTCCCCTGTGCCTGTTTCGGCCCGGCGACGCAGAGCCTTTTATCGCGCGGCCCCTGGATCGCATTGAATTCGTCCCCATATCCCCGCAGGCGTTTGCCGACTGGAATCCCCTGGCCACCCCGGAAGCCGGGGCGATTTCGCAGTCGGGTACCGCGGAGCATGCACGATGAGCCTGCACTTTATCAGTCCGGGCCTGCAGACCAGTATCCAGGATGGGGGGCGCCCCGGGATGTTGCGCTGGGGCGTACCTCCGGGCGGGGCAGCAGACCCCTTTGCGATGGCACTGGCTAACCTGCTGCTCGGCAATGTGCCCACTCAGCCCTGCCTTGAAGTTACCTTGAGCGGACCGGTGATCGAGTTTTCGGCATCACTTTGCATTGCCATTTGTGGCGCTCACTTCGAGCTGGAACTGAATGGCACCAAAGTGGAAAACGACCGGGTAATAGCCATCGCCCCGGGAGACCAGTTGAGTTTCGGCAAACGGTTAAATGGCTGCCGGGCATACCTCGCGCTGAGTGCCGAATTCGAACTCCCGGAAGTGTTTCACAGCCAGGCCACGCATTTGCAGTCTGCCTTTGGCGGCCTGGATGGCCGTGCGGTCGGCGCTGGCAACACTCTTCACCTGCGCGATTGCCGCCGCGTGCCGGAACGGGCGCTACCGGATCGGTATCGCCTGCGCTACTCCGGCCGACCATTGCTGCGCGTGCTTGCCGGTGCCGAATCGCACCTCTTTCCGCAGGCGGCGCTGGATGCATTTAACGATGGACACTATGCGGTTTCCCCCCAGAGCAACCGCATGGGGATTCGCCTCGAAGGTACCCCACTGGAAACCAGTGACCTGCCGCAGATGATCTCCTCCGGGCTGTGCCCCGGCACCGTACAGGTTCCACCCGGTGGCCAGCCAATTATCAGCTTCGTGGAAGGTCAGACCATCGGCGGGTATCCGCGTATCGCCCATGTCATCAGCGCGGATCTGCACTTGCTGGGACAGCTCCAGGCCCGCGACAGAATCGACTTTGAGACGGTTTCCCTGACGCAGGCCCACAGAATACTCCGCGATAAGGCGCATCTGCTGAGTGCGCTCCCAGACGAGCTCACGCGTACCTAGACACTCTCCAACCGCCGTAAAAGTCGACTGGTTCATCTTGCGGGCGAGAATCACACCCGACTTTGTCCGACTGGCGCGCCTTCCCCTTCCAGTGCACCCCGCTATTGGCTAAGTTCCGGCCACACAAATGACAACGCTGTCAGAAGTCTTGTCCACAGCGATGATCCACCTCAACCAATAACAATAATCTGGAGACCCCATGCGCGATACTTTCACGCCCCCGCCAGCCATCTGCCGCAACTTCACCCGGTCAAAAACCACCTGCAGACTCGGCGCAACCCTGGTGCCGTTTCTAGGCCTGTACGCCGGTCTTGCGCAGGCGGCACTGCCCGCCGAGGAGTATGACGCCAGCCGCAGCTATCCGGGCGGCAGCAAGGTCTGCTACCAGCAGGATCTGTTCCGGGCCCAGTGGTGGGCCGGTGCCGGTGACTCCCCAGAGGTCGTCTATGGTGCCACCAACAGCTGGCAGAGCCCCTGGGTGCTCGACAACCCTGGCGCCTGCCAGTCGGCCGGTGGAAACCTGGCCCCAGTCGCCGAGGCCAGCGCCACCCCCGCTGAACTCATTGGTGCCGGCGCCATCGCTCTGGACGGCAGCCTGTCATCCGACCCCGATGGAGACGCCCTTTCTTACGCCTGGACACAAATTGCGCCCACCTCGCCCCTGGCCGCTATCCAGGCGCCCGATGCCTCAACGACACAAGTGGATTTACCTTCCGTCAGCGTCGATACCACCTATCAGTTCCGGCTGACCGTGGCGGACTCTGCACTTTCCTCGCAGACGACCGTGACGGTATTGCAGCGCGCAGCAGCCACCGGCGGCAATCAGGCCCCGCTGGCAGCCGCCACCAGTTCGCAGGCGAATGTCGGCTGCCCAGCCAATGTCACCCTGAGTGGCGCCAACTCCAGCGACCCTGACGGCGACATCCTCAGCGCCCAGTGGCGACAGCTGAGCGGCCCACAGGCGGCCATCGCCACACCCAACAACCTGCAAACCGCGGTTGATCTGCCAGATGCGGCTGCTGATACCACATATTCCTTCGAGTTGCGCGTCACCGATGGCGAGCTATCCGATACCGCCACCGTCGCGATCAACCAGCAGTGCGGTGGCGGCGGCTTCACACTGCCACTGAGTGCGCTCCAGGCGCGGGAAGCGGAGCTTACCTCCAGCGAACTCTTCGCCCAGGTCAAAGCTTCGATCGCCACCCTCGACAATGACGCCGTGGAAGCCGTGGTACCAGGGCGCACACAAAACCCGAGCAACGTACTGCGGGTGGAATCACTGGTCAGCGATTCGGACTGGGAATACCTGTTCCCGGTGCGCGCCGCACAATACTCCTACACCAACTTCCTGCGCGCCGTTGCAAAATTCCCGGCGTTCTGCGGTGACTACAATGACGGCCGCGATGCCGAAGCGATCTGCCGTAAATCCCTCGCCACCATGTTTGCCCACTTCACCCAAGAGACTGGCGGCCACACGGCGCACTGGGAGCAGCCGGAGTGGCGCCAGGGGCTGTACTTCATTCGTGAGCAGGGCTGGAGCGAAACCATGCCCAATGGCTACGGCATTTGCGATCCATCCACCTGGCAGGCGCAACAGTGGCCCTGTGCGACATTTGCCGATGGCAGCTACAAGAGTTATTTCGGCCGCGGTGCCAAGCAGCTGAGTTATAACTACAACTACGGCCCGTTCTCAGCCGCCATGTTCGGCGACGTCAGCGTGCTGCTGGAGCAGCCTGAGCTGGTTGCCGACACCTGGCTCAACCTGGCCAGCGCGGTGTTCTTCTTTGTTTATCCACAGCCACCCAAACCGAGCATGCTGCACGTGATTGACGGGACCTGGCAGCCCAACGGGCAGGATCTCGCCAGCGGCCTGGTTCCGGGCTTCGGGGTAACCACAATGATCATCAATGGTGGTATCGAATGCGGCGGTACTAACGAACACGCACAGTCCCAAAACCGCATCGACTACTATCGCAATTTCGCCGACCACCTCGCGGTACCGATCGAAAGTAGTGAAGTGCTTGGTTGCGCCGGCATGGATCGCTTCGCCGTGGGCGGTGCCGGTGCGATGGACATCTATTGGGAACAGGACTGGAGTTGGGATCCCCAATACCCTAACGGACAAAGCTACGCGTGCAAACTGGTGGGTTACCAGACCCGTTTCTCAGCTTTCATTGAGGGCGACTATGTACGCTGTGTGGATCATTTCTTCGATGTGAATATCGATTACTCCCGCTGACCCCGCGCTCAGGCAAAAGCGTATCGAAAAAATGGCCGGATGTTTCCGGCCATTTTTTTATTCTCTATTCCCTGCTCTGTATTCCTTGCTTTGTATTCCCTATTAGCCGCGAGCTTGAGAAGTCACGCACCTTTTCCCGGCATTTTTCCCGCCAAAGGCTCACTCAAAAAACCTGACTGGTACGCCTATGTTGACCATGCGGTTTTAGCAGTGTTTTGAGTAGACCGACAATTCGGCAACAACTAATCTTCAGGGCGCATTAATAAGACGAAGGGCGTAAGCCCGCAGTTTTCGCCGCCATGGGCATCAGTGCAGTTTTCGTATCCCCGCAGTACGGCAGTGGCTTCGCTCTGTTATTTCCAACTCTGGATACAGGGGATTCAACAATGATAAGAAGTATCCGCTTTATTTCCTTAGCGATGATTTTTTCTGCGAGTAGCAGCACACTCGCCGAGCCGGGTGACTATGGCTTTTGGGCAACCCTCGGCAACCTGATATCACCTCCTTCAGCCAACAACCCGGTAAGCGCCGACCAGGCAGCGGGGATGTACCCGCTAACCCTCGATGACCCGGCATTTAACGACGACTTCGATCCGGCCGATTACGACAACTGGCAAAAAGTGGATGTACCAATCAGCAGCGGCGCCATGTGCGGCAACGGCTCCCCTTACAAATTTTTTGTGTACCGGGTTCCGGATACCCGCAACACCCTCTTTTACTTCGAGGGCGGTGGTGCCTGCTGGGACTATGCCAGCTGCTCAGGGCAGGCGGGTATCCGCGGCGCGCGAAACCCGAATGGCATTCCGGAAAATTACGTACAGAACATTAACCTGCTGGATTTCCAGAATTCGTCCAACCTGGCAACCGCCGCGGTGTCCCCGCTGATCTATACCCACCACCCCTACAACCAGTTCAAAACTGGAGAGTGGAACCTGGTATATGTTCCCTATTGCACCGGCGATATCTATGTCGGAGATAAAACGGAAATTTACACAAATCCGGATGACTCTTCGCAGCAACTGATCTGGCACCACAACGGCTTGCGCAATGTGCAGGCGGTCGTTTCCTGGGTCAAAAACAATCTGCAGAAACCACGGCAAATGGTCGCCGCGGGCTGTAGCGCAGGAAGTATCGGCGCCCTGCTGAATTACTCCAAACTTCGCCAGGATATGGACGTTGAATACGGCTATCTCATTGACGATTCAGGTCCTTTGTACAAAGCGCCATTAAACAGCTCCGATCTCGACGCTTACCCATCTATACCACTGCACAATGAGGTTCTGAACGTTTGGACCTCGTTCACCGCAGGCAACAACACCGCGGAAAACCCCATCAACCTGCTCGCCAGCATCACCCCGGGATTTAACCGCAATGAGCTTGCCAGTCTTTACCAGGGACTCTCGCAAAAATTCCCCAATGATCGCCTGGGGATGACCCATTTTCTTGCAGACGGCAATTTTTCTTCATATTCCTACGAGCGCTTCCATCCCGATATTTACACCGACCCCGATGCAGAATCACGGTTAAACAAGCTGCGCACGAAGTGGCAACAGGACACCAGAAATAACCTGATACCACTGCTGGATGAAACCCATAACTGGAGTTACTACTTCCCCATGTACAGGGACTTCAATGAAAGCCACTGCACCACGATTCTTGATCTTGAATACGGGGAAATTGCAGAACATGGACTGGTGCTGAGGGATTTCCTCAACAACGTGGTGAACTACCGCGGCGGCCCACCCCTGCGCGCTTATGAAAGCGACGAGGTGTCCGACTTTGAAAACAACCACAACTGGTTTTACGACCTGGTAGGCGGCCTTCTATAGCGCCGCACGACGCCTTTTGCACTAGCCCCTTTTTTGGGGCTAGTGCGCTCACTCCCCGGCAAAAGCCTCCTCTCTCGCTTCCTGCAACCGCTGCCGCAAATACTGCTGCCGGCTGACCCCACCTGGAAACGCCTCCATCCCGGCGACCTCCGCAACGATCTGCCTTTCACGCGCCTTGTAGTGAGCGAAGCCCGGCAATTCTTTATAGGGGTCATATTCACCGGTGCTTTTTTCCGCCCGCGCACGATACTCCCCCAGCACCTCTTCAGACGCCTTGGCAAACGCTTCCGTGCTTTCGCTGTGCCGCTCCAGCCAGGCGAGCTTCAGTGCCAGCCCTTCGTAGGCGAGTATCCCGCCATCGCGCTCGATTTCGTCGATCAATTGCCAGACTGGGGCTTTATCCTGGTTCCCAGAGACACTCTCAAAGTAATCCCGCAGCGCTTCCTTGCGGGCTTCCCGCGCAAGGTAGCGCTTAACATTGGGGTGTGACATCACTGCGCTCAGGGACTGCCCCATATCGCTACCGGACGGGACAGACGTATCCCCGTGCTGGCCTTGTCTTGCAGGCAAATCACTCGCAGACACGGTATTGGGTATCGCGAGATGAGAGGGGAGATAACGGATCACGGCGACACTGGCGGCAATGCAAACCGCAGAGGCCAGAAGAATTCTATGACGCATTGCACCTCCGCACATTAATGACAGAGATGCAGTCTAACCACCGCGATGCGCGGAGCGAACTAGCCGAGAAGCATTCGCCGCCACTTATTTCATCCCACTGGCAGTTGACCCAATTCCGGCTTTCGGGTTCAGCAGGCAAAGGAACCGATAGCAACCGATCAGGAGTCTACCCAGGTCACCTTCTGCTCTTCTTTGTCGGCACAGGGCGTGGACTTAGGTGGCACATAGCCCACCCGCGACTGCGGATCCGTATGACGCATCTCCCAGTGAGCCACGGCCTCCCCACAAAGGGCCTTCTGTTCATCAGTAAGGGAAACACCATTCGGCCATTTTCCCAGCTCGATGGCGCGCTTGAGACTGCCCACGACCTGAGGGTTGAGGAGCTTCAGCAAGTCTTCAAGAGATTGGAACATATTCAATTCCGCTAAAAACCAGAATCCGGAAAACAGAAAAGCCGGTCAATGACCGGCTTTCCCTAGCTCAGTGCCACGAGGGCACCGATCTTCCCAAAACGCGAGGTCTTAGGCTTCTGCAGCTTCAGCAGTCTCGTCCGCAACCGGACGATCCACCAGCTCTACGTAAGCCATCGGAGCCTTGTCGCCTGCACGGAAACCGCATTTCATAATGCGGATGTAACCGCCCGGGCGGGCTTCGTAACGGGGACCCAGCTCATCGAACAACTTACGCACAGCATCCTTGTCACGGATACGGGCAAAAGCCAGACGACGGTTGGCAACACTGTCTTTCTTAGCCAGGGTGATCAGCGGCTCAGCGACGCGACGCAGCTCCTTGGCTTTCGGCAGTGTGGTTTTGATCAGTTCGTGCTCTACCAGAGAAGCGGTCATGTTCTTGAACATGGCTTTACGGTGAGAGCTGGTACGACTGAATTTACGGCCACTATAGCGATGACGCATAACTCAATTCCTCACGACTTTAATTGCTTTCACAGCAAGTCGTTTGTGAGTGATGTTTGCCGAAGCGGGCACCACTCGGGTTTTCTTCACACTGGGCGGGCGAATGCCCGCACCACAAACGCTTTACAGGGAGCTCAGCTTGCTGTCGCCTTTAAGGCTGGCCGGCGGCCAGTTCTCAAGACGCATACCCAGGGACAGACCACGGGAAGCCAGAACGTCCTTGATCTCAGTCAGGGACTTCTTACCCAGGTTCGGGGTCTTCAGCAGCTCTACTTCGGTACGCTGAATCAGGTCGCCGATGTAGTAGATGTTTTCTGCTTTCAGACAGTTCGCCGAACGCACGGTCAGTTCCAGGTCGTCTACCGGACGCAACAGCACCGGATCAACTTCCTCTTCCTTCGCTTCAGGCTGGGCATCCTTCTCGCCTTCCAGATCTACGAACACAGCAAGCTGCTGCTGCAGAATGGTAGCGGCGCGACGAATCGCTTCTTCCGGATCCAGGGTACCATTGGTTTCCAGGTCCAGAACCAGCTTGTCCAGGTCAGTACGCTGTTCTACACGCGCGGATTCCACGCTGTAGGACACACGACGAACCGGGCCAAAAGAGGCGTCCAGCTGCAGGCGACCAATTGACCGAGTCTCTTCCTCGTCATCACGACGGGCATCGGCGGGCTGGTAGCCACGGCCGCGCGCAACGGTCAGACGCAGGTTGAGTTCAACATCACCAGTGATGTTGGCGATCACATGCTCAGGGTTCACGATTTCGATGTCGTGATCCACCTGAATGTCACCCGCCGTTACCGCACCCGGGCCTTTCTTGCTCAGGCTCAGCACTGTCTGGTCCTTGCCGTGCATCACCACCGCAATTTCCTTCAGGTTGAGCAGGATTTCGATTACGTCTTCCTGCACACCTTCAATCGCGCTGTACTCGTGCTCAACACCGTCGATTTCCACTTCAGTGACGGCGCAGCCCGGCATGGAGGACAGCAAGATGCGGCGCAGTGCATTGCCGAGAGTGTGGCCGAAACCACGCTCCAGCGGTTCCAGAACCACTTTAGCGTGATTCTGGTTGTACTCGGTGACGTCAATACGACGAGGTGTCAAAAACTCGTTGACAGCAGTCTGCATAGCCATACCTGTATTACAGTTTTATTCCTTAAATGGAACAGAGCCTTACTTGGAGTAGAGTTCCACGATAAGGTTTTCATTGATCTCTGCCGGCAGATCAACACGATCCGGAACACGCTTGAAAGTGCCTTCCAGTTTGGTCGCGTTAACGTCTACCCACTCTACGTCACCACGCTGTGCAGCGAGGGCAACGGAGTTCTGGATACGCATCTGCTTTTTGGCTTTCTCACGGATAGCGATTACGTCGCCTTCCTTCACCTGGTAGGAAGGAATGTTAACAGCGCTACCGTTTACCAAGATCGCTTTGTGGGAAACCAGCTGACGTGCTTCTGCACGAGTGGAGCCGAAGCCCATGCGGTAAACCACGTTGTCGAGGCGCTTTTCCAGCAGTTGCAGCAGGTTCTCACCGGTTGCACCTTTCAGGCGCGCCGCTTCCTTATAGTAGTTACGGAACTGCTTTTCCAGCACACCGTAGATACGGCGTACTTTTTGCTTTTCACGCAGCTGAACGCCGTAGTCGGACAGGCGACCGCGACCGGCGCCATGAACGCCTGGCTTGGATTCCGCGCGGCACTTTGACTCGTGCGGGCGAACGCCACTTTTCAGCTGAAGATCGGTACCTTCCCGACGGGAAAGCTTACATTTTGGTCCAATATAACGTGCCATTTCGTCAACCCCCTCTTACACGCGACGTTTCTTGGGCGGACGACAACCGTTATGCGGGATCGGCGTCACGTCGGTGATGTTGGTGATCTTGTAGCCGCAGTTGTTCAGGGCGCGAACAGCAGATTCACGACCCGGGCCTGGGCCCTTCACTTCGACATCAAGGTTTTTCAGGCCATATTCCTGAGCAGCAGTACCTGCGCGCTCAGCGGCAACCTGGGCTGCGAAAGGGGTGCTCTTACGAGAGCCGCGGAAACCGGAGCCACCAGCGGTAGCCCAGCTCAGGGTGTTGCCTTGGCGATCAGTGATCGTCACGATCGTATTGTTGAACGATGCGTGGATGTGGGCAACACCGTCGACAACGGTCTTTTTGACCTTTTTGCGAACAGTAGTTTTTGGCTTAGCCATACCTGTATCCTAAATCCTGTACTTATGAAGACTTAAGCGACCGCTTACTTGCGGATCGGCTTACGCGGACCCTTACGGGTACGGGCGTTAGTCTTGGTGCGCTGACCGCGAAGCGGCAGGCTGCGACGATGACGCAGACCGCGGAAGCAACCCAGGTCCATCAGACGTTTGATGTTCATGGATACTTCACGACGCAGATCACCCTCAACGGTCAGTTTTGCAACTTCACCGCGGATGGTTTCAATCTGGTCTTCAGACAGATCACGAAGTTTGGTGGATTCAGCGATACCTACCGCTGCCAGAATAGACTTAGCCGTGGTGCGACCAACCCCATAGATATGGGTCAGGGAGATCACGGCGTGCTTGTGGTCTGGTACATTGACACCAGCAATACGTGCCATAGAGGCTTACTCCACGTATTGTGAACCGGCTTACTTTGGTGACAAACACGGTTCAATTCTTAATTCGGCGCTGACAGCGACTAAAAAGCCCGCAACGCCACCAAAAAGGCGCGCAAGAATAGCTTTTCAGACACCAAATTGCAATAGCCCACCCTCTCCGGGGCCTGAACCCTGGAGGTTGTGGACGACAGTCAACGCCCCCTTTTGAGACCCAAAGTCAGACTTTCGGGTCTCCACCACCCCGCTCAACGCGAAGTGGCGCTGCCTTTTAGCACGGGGCTGCACCAAAAAGCAAATTTTTTACGAATAACGGATGTCTCGAGCATTCCCTCGTTTCGACACCCAGGCTTACCTTCCCTGGCAAACCCGCAATCAGCCGCGCAGTTACACTGCGCAAACTGATTAGCCCTGCCGCTGCTTGTGACGCGGTTCGGCGCTGCAGATTACTCGCAGAACACCTTTACGACGTACGATTTTGCAGTTACGGCAGATCTTTTTAACAGAAGCGCGTACTTTCATGACCTTACCTCAATTCAATCCTGCTGCCGGGGTAGCCGATCAACGACGACCGTAGCCTTGCAGATTTGCCTTTTTCATCAACCCTTCGTACTGGTGTGACAACAAATGCGACTGCACCTGCGCCATAAAGTCCATCACCACAACCACAACGATCAGCAGTGAAGTACCCCCCAGATAGAAGGGAATGTTCAGCCCGACTACCAGGAACTGCGGCAGCAGGGATACCAGCGCGATGTAGACAGCACCCACCAGAGTCAGACGCGTCAGCACGGTATCGATATAACGTGCAGTCTGCTCACCTGGACGGATACCGGGCACATAGGCACCGGACTTTTTCAGGTTGTCCGCCACTTCATTCGGGTTGAACATCAACGCCGTATAGAAGAAGCAGAAGAAGCCGATCAGCAGCGCGAACAGAATGATGTTCAGCGGCTGACCTGGACCAAGTTGCAGCGCCATCCATTGCAGGATCTGCGCGCCGAGACCTTCGCCGCCCTGACCGAACCACTGCGCCAGAGTCGCAGGGAACAGCAGGATACTGCTGGCGAAAATCACCGGGATCACACCGGCCATGTTGACCTTCAGGGGCAGGTGGCTCGATTGAGCCGCCGGCGCCTGAGAGTAACGACCAGCCTGACGCCTTGCGTGGTTAATGGTGATTCGACGCTGACCGCGCTCCATCACTACCACGAAGTAGACGACAGCAATCGCAACGAAGCCGATCGCCAGCAACATCAGGATATGTAACTCACCCTGACGCGCCTGCTCGAAGGCCTGACCAATGGCGCTAGGCAGTCCCGCGACGATACCGGCAAAAATCAGCATCGAAATGCCATTGCCGACACCCCGCTCGGTGATCTGCTCACCCAGCCACATCATGAACACTGCGCCGGTAACCAGTGACACAACGGCAACGAAGTAAAATCCGAACGCGGGTTCAGCGGAATACGCGAGATTCTGACCAGCGAGACCGAAGGTCATGCCGATACCTTGAATCAGCGCCAGCAACACCGTCAGATAACGGGTGTACTGGTTGATCTTACGCCGGCCTGCATCACCTTCCTTCTTCAACGCCTCCAGAGAAGGCGTTACCGCGGTCATCAACTGCATGATGATGGACGCGGAGATGTAAGGCATGATGCCGAGCGCGAGAATACTCATCCGCTCCAGTGCACCACCGGAAAACATGTTGAACAGCCCCAGGATCGTGCCCTGGTTCTGATTAAACATGTTCGCCAGTTTTTCCGGATCAATACCGGGCACCGGAATGTGAGTCCCTATACGATAAACAAGTATCGCCAGAAACAGAAAACGAAGGCGAGCCCAAAGCTCGCCTAATCCCTTACCGTTACCCAGGGAGTTAACACCAGATCCTGGTCGTGCCATTGGGGCCTCGATTTAGTCTTCTACTTTTCCGCCAGCAGCTTCGATGGCTGCTTTAGCGCCCTTGGTAACACCCAGACCTTTCACGGTAACCGCTTTGGTCAGTTCACCAGACAGGAACACTTTGGCGCGTTTAATGTGGCTGCCGATAATATCGGCATTTTTCAGCGCTGCCAAATCAATAGTGTCGCCTTCTACCTTCGCCAGCTCCGCCAGACGCACTTCCGCAACAAAGCGGCCAACGCGAGAGGAGAAACCGTACTTCGGCAGACGCTTCTGCAAAGGCATCTGACCGCCTTCGAAGCCCGGACGAACGCTACCACCGGAACGGGACTTCTGACCCTTGTGACCGCGGCCACCAGTTTTACCCAGACCGCTACCGATGCCGCGACCAACGCGCTTGGCGCTGTGCTTGTGACCCTCAGCGGGAGACAACTCGTTCAAACGCATGTTACGCCTCCTCTACTTTTACGAGGTAGTTCACTTTGTTGATCATGCCGCGCACAGAGGGAGTGTCTTCCACTTCCACAGTGTGACCAATGCGGCGTAGACCCAGACCAGCGACGCACGCCTGATGATTCTTCAGACGACCAGCGACGCTCTTGACCTGGGTGACTTTGATGGTCTTTTTAGCCATGACTCATTCACTCAAAGCAAGTTCAGATCGGGCCGCAGCGTTTCTGCTGCTGCGACCCAGAACCGAATCAGTTCAGGATTTCTTCCACAGACTTACCGCGCTTGGCGGCTACGTCTTCTGGGCTACTCATTTTGCCCAGCGCACTGAAGGTTGCACGTACGACGTTTACCGGATTGGTAGAGCCGTAGCACTTGGCCAGTACGTTGTGGACACCAGCCATTTCCAGTACGGAGCGCATGGCACCGCCGGCGATAACACCGGTACCCTGGGAAGCGGGCTGCATGTATACCTTGGAACCGCCGTGGCGACCGTTGGTAGCGTACTGAATGGTGTCACCATTCAGGTCTACCTGGATCATGTTGCGACGCGCAGCTTCCATTGCCTTTTGGATGGCAACAGGCACTTCGCGAGCTTTACCACGACCAAAGCCAACACGGCCATTGCCGTCGCCGACTACGGTCAGAGCGGTGAACGCGAAGATACGACCACCCTTTACGGTTTTGGCAACACGGTTGACCTGGACCAGCTTCTCCTGGAGGCCTTCGTCGTTGCTCTTCTCGACTTTATCTCTAGCCATAACTCAACCCTTAGAATTTCAGACCGGCTTCACGGGCAGCGTCAGCCAGGGCCTTAACACGGCCATGGTATTTGAAACCGCTACGATCGAAAGCTACCACTTCAACACCAGCGGCCTTGGCACGCTCAGCGATCAGGGTGCCAACGGCTTTCGCAGCGTCGACGTTACCGGTTTTGCTTTCACGCAGGTCCTTATCCAGAGTAGAGGCAGAGGCCAATACCTTGTCGCCATCGGCGGTCAGGATCTGTGCGTAAATGTGACGCGGAGTGCGGTTCACTGTCAGGCGAACGGCGCCCAGCTCACGCATTTTGGCGCGGGCACGACGTGCACGACGCAAGCGAGATTGCTTTTTAACGTTCATATCTATGCCTTACTTCTTCTTAGCCTCTTTGCGATACACGCGCTCGTCGGCGTAGCGGACACCCTTACCTTTGTAAGGCTCCGGCGGACGGAATGCGCGGATCTCTGCGGCTACTTGACCCAACAGCTGCTTATCGCTGCTTTTCAGTACGATTTCAGTCTGGCTTGGAGTTTCGGCAGAAACACCTTCCGGCAGATCGTAATCAACCGGGTGGGAGAAGCCGAGGCTCAGGCTGACGGACTTACCGGCGGCTTTCGCACGATAACCCACGCCGACCAGTTGCAGTTTCTTTTCGAAACCCTGACTGACACCGACCACCATATTGTTAACCAGCGCGCGGGTAGTACCTGCGAGGGCACGTGCCTGCTTGGAACCGTTGCGTGCAGCAAAGGTCAGCTGGTTTTCTTCCTGCTTCACTTCCACATCGCTGTGAACAGAGAAGTTCAGGTTACCGTTACCACCTTTCACGGCGATATCCTGACCTTTCAGGTCAACGGATACGCCAGCGGGGATGCTTACTGGACTATTAGCTACTCGAGACATATCAACCCCCGCTTAGAATACGGTGCAGAGCACTTCGCCACCGACACCAGCCTGACGGGCAGCACGATCAGTCATCACACCCTGAGAGGTGGAAACGATCGCAATACCCAGGCCACCGCGTACGGAAGGCAGAGCTTTCTTGCCTGCGTAGTTACGCAGACCAGGACGGGAAACCCGATCCAGCTCAGCGATTACCGGCTTGCCCTGGAAGTATTTCAGTTCGATAGTCAGTTCAGGCTTGGCGCCTTCGCCGACGGATACTTCAGTAACGTAACCTTCGTCTTTCAGAACTTTGGCTACGGCTACTTTCAGTTTGGAAGAAGGCATAGAAACGCTACCCTTTCCGCGCGCCAGTGCGTTGCGGATGCGGGTCAGCATATCTGCCAACGGATCTTGCATACTCATTAATAAAGACTCCTCAAGTCTGCCGTATTACCAGCTGGACTTAACCAGACCGGGGACATCACCACGCATAGCTGCTTCACGCAGTTTGTTACGGCATAGGCCGAACTTACGGTAGACAGCGTGGGGGCGACCAGTGATACGACAGCGACGTTGCTGACGTACCGGGCTTGCATCGCGCGGCAGTTGTTGCAGCTTGAGTTGAGCCTCCCAGCGCTCCTCGTCGGAAGCGCTGGCACTGGCGATGATCGCCTTCAGCTCTTGACGCTTTTCGGCGTACTTAGCTGCGGTTCGAGCGCGCTTGTTCTCGCGCGCAATCATGGATTTCTTCGCCATGGAATCCTCTTAACCCTTGAAAGGGAAGTTGAATGCTTTCAGCAGTGCGCGACCTTGGTCGTCGTTGGCTGCTGTAGTAGTGATACAAATATCCAGACCACGAATCTTGTCTACTTTGTCGTAGTCAATTTCCGGGAAGATAATTTGTTCTGTTACACCCATCGAGAAGTTACCACGACCGTCGAACTGCTTCGGGCTAATGCCACGGAAGTCGCGGATACGCGGAATCGCGATACCAACCAGTCGCTCCAGGAACTCATACATGCGCTCGCCGCGCAGAGTTACCTTACAGCCGATCGGCCATTCTTCACGGATCTTAAAGCCCGCAATTGACTTGCGCGCTTTAGTCACGATGGGTTTTTGACCAGTAATCGCTGCCATGTCACTGACAGCGTGTTCCAGTACCTTCTTGTCACCAATCGCTTCACCGACACCCATGTTGACGGTGATCTTGGTGATGCGCGGCACGGACATCACGTTCTCGAGGCCAAGCTCTTCTTTCAGCTTGGGCGCGAGTTCTTTGGTGTAGAGCTCTTTAAGCCTTGCCATTTTTTCCACCTGACTTATGCGTCAACGGCGTCGCCGCTGGATTTGAAGACGCGAATCTTAGTGCCATCTTCCAGTACTTTGAAGCCTACCCGGTCAGCTTTTTGCGTGGACTGGTTAAAGATGGCTACGTTGGAAGCCTGAATAGCGGCTTCTTTCTCAACGATGCCACCGGCAACGCCCAGCTGTGGGTTCGGCTTCTGGTGTTTTTTGATCATCTGTACACCGGAAACGATCAGACGGCCATCGTTCAGCACCTTACGTACGGTGCCACGCTTGCCCTTGTCGCGACCGGCGATAACGATCACTTCGTCGTCACGCTTGATCTTGCGCATAACTCTTCTCCGCTCGTGGCTTAAATAACTTCGGGAGCCAGTGAGATGATCTTCATGAACTTCTCACTACGCAGCTCGCGAGTTACCGGGCCAAAAATACGGGTGCCGACCGGAGCATGGTTCTGGTTCAGCAACACCGCTGCGTTATCGTCAAACTTGATCAGGGAGCCATCGGTACGGCGAACACCTTTCTTGGTGCGCACCACAACGGCGTTCATTACCTGACCCTTTTTAACTTTACCGCGAGGAATTGCTTCCTTTACGGTTACTTTGATGATGTCGCCAACGCCAGCGTAGCGACGGTGGGAGCCGCCCAGCACCTTGATGCACATGACACGGCGAGCCCCACTGTTATCGGCTACTTCTAAGTAGGATTCCGCTTGAATCATCGTTCCTCTCCGAAACTCTTCAATGCGCTAGGGGTTAAACCTTCGCCGCACGCTCTACAATTTTCTGCAAGGACCAGGATTTGCTCTTGGACAGCGGACGAGATTCTTCAATGGTTACGACATCACCGATGCCGCACTCATTGTTTTCGTCGTGTGCCTTGAGCTTGGTGGACTTGCTCACGATTTTGCCGTAGATCGGGTGCTTAACACGGCGCTCGATCAAAACGGTGATGGTTTTATCCATCTTGTCACTCACGACCTTGCCGGTCAGAGTCCGCTTCAGTTGTGCTTCTGCCATGATTAATTACCTGCCTTCTCGGTCAACACAGTCTTAATGCGAGCAATGTCGCGACGAGTCTGCTTCAGCAGATGAGTCTGAGTCAGCTGACCGGTGGACTTCTGCATGCGCAGCTTGAACTGTGCTTCAAGTTGGCTCAGTAGTTCCTGGTTCAGTTCTTCAACAGACTTTGAGCGTAGATCTGCAGTCTTCATTACATCACCGAACGCTTAACGAAAGTTGTTTTTACAGGCAGCTTGGCTGCAGCGAGCTCAAATGCTTCGCGAGCCAGTTCTTCGGAAACACCCTCCATTTCATAGAGGACTTTACCCGGCTGAATCTGGGCAACCCAGTATTCAACGCCACCCTTACCTTTACCCATCCGAACCTCGAGAGGCTTGTTGGTGATGGGCTTGTCCGGAAACACACGAATCCAGATCTTACCGCCACGTTTAACGTGACGAGTCATTGCGCGACGAGCCGCTTCGATCTGACGCGCAGTAATGCGTCCACGACCGATGGCCTTGAGGCCGAACTCGCCAAAGCTCACTTTAGAGCCGCGCTGGGAAAGACCGCGGTTACGACCTTTCTGTACCTTGCGGAATTTTGTACGCTTCGGTTGTAGCATCTGCGCACCCCTTAATTAGCAGCTTTTTTGCGAGTCTTCGCTGGCTTCTCTTCGGGGATTTCGTCACCGATGACTTCGCCTTTGAAGATCCAAACTTTCACACCGATGATGCCGTAGGTAGTACTGGCTTCATAAGTGCCGTAGTCGATGTTGGCACGCAGAGTGTGCAGCGGCACACGGCCTTCACGGTACCATTCGGTACGAGCAATCTCGGCACCGCCAAGACGACCACTTACCTGAATCTTGATACCTTCGGCACCCTGGCGCATTGCGTTCTGAACGGCACGCTTCATAGCGCGACGGAACATAACGCGACGCTCCAGCTGCTGAGCAACGTTCTGGGCAACCAGGGTTGCGTCCAGATCCGGCTTGCGCACTTCTTCGATATCGATGTGCACCGGAACGCCCATTTGAGCGCTTACTTCGTTGCGCAGACGCTCTACGTCTTCACCTTTTTTACCGATCACGATGCCCGGGCGCGCAGTGTGAATAGTCACACGAGCGGTGTTGGCCGGACGTTCGATCTCGATGCGGCTCACGGAGGCGTGGGCCAGTTTCTTGCGAATGTATTCGCGAACTTTCAGATCCGTGTACAGCTTGTCTGCGTACTCGTCGCTGCCCGCATACCAAACAGAGGTATGCTTTTTAACGATACCCAGACGAATGCCGGTAGGATGTACTTTTTGTCCCATGGTTATCTCGCCTGTCTCTTATTTCTCGGCCACTTTCACAGTAATGTGACAAGTACGCTTCAGAATGCGGTCAGCACGACCTTTTGCACGCGGCTTAATGCGCTTCATGGTCATACCTTCGTCCACGAAAATAGTGGAAACCTTCAGCTCGTCAACGTCAGCACCTTCGTTGTGCTCAGCGTTGGCAATTGCAGATTCCAGAACCTTCTTGACGATCGCAGCACCTTTCTTGTGGCTAAAAGCCAGAATATCCAGGGCTTCCTCGACACCTTTACCGCGAATCTGATCAGCTACCAGACGCGCTTTTTGTGCCGAAAGACGAGCACCGCGTAATTTTGCTTGCACTTCCATCTTTAATACCTCGGCTTAGCGCTTCTTCGCTTTCTTATCCGCGGCATGGCCACGGTAAGTGCGGGTAGCAGCAAACTCGCCCAGCTTATGGCCAACCATTTCTTCGTTGACCAGCACAGGCACGTGTTGACGACCGTTGTGAACGGCAATCGTCAGGCCCACCATTTCCGGCATAATCATGGAACGGCGAGACCAGGTTTTAATCGGCCGGCGATCATTGGCTTCGATCGCTGCCTCCACCTTCTTGATCAAATGCAGATCAATAAAGGGACCTTTCTTTAATGAGCGTGGCACTGTCGATTCCTCTCTAGCAGCTCAGACATCGCGCGGCTTATTTGCCGCGACGACGTACAATCATGTTGTCGGTGCGCTTGTTCTTACGCGTTTTCTTACCCTTGGTCGGAACACCCCAAGGCGTCACAGGATGACGACCACCGGAGGTACGACCTTCACCACCACCATGCGGGTGGTCGACCGGGTTCATCGCCACACCGCGAACGGTAGGACGAACACCGCGCCAGCGTTTGGCACCAGCTTTACCCAGCTTGCGCAGGCTGTGCTCAGAGTTACTCACTTCACCCAGGGTGGCGCGGCACTCAGACAAAACTTTACGCATTTCGCCAGAACGCAGACGGATAGTCGCGTACTGACCATCACGGGCAACCAGCTGTACAGAAGCACCGGCAGAGCGGGCCAACTGAGCACCTTTACCAGGCTTCAGCTCGATACCATGAATCACGGAACCAACCGGAATGTTGCGCAGCGGCAGGGTGTTACCCACAGCAATCGGCGCAGCGTCACCGGACTGGATTTTTGCACCGGCTTTCAGGCCTTTCGGTGCAATGATGTAACGACGCTCGCCGTCTGCGTAGCACACCAGTGCGATGTGTGCGCTGCGGTTCGGATCGTATTCCAGGCGCTCAACGGTGGCCTGAATGCCATCTTTGTTGCGCTTGAAATCCACCATACGGTAGTGGTGCTTGTGACCACCGCCAATGTGACGGGTAGTAATGCGACCGTTGTTGTTACGGCCACCAGTCTTGGACTTCTTCTCAACCAGCGGAGCGTAAGGCGCACCTTTGTGCAGGTCAGAGTTAACAACCTTGACCAGGTGACGACGGCCGGCAGAGGTCGGTTTTGCTTTTACAATAGCCATTGCAACTTTCCCCTTTACTCAGCAGCTTCGAAGTTAATGTCGCTGCCTTCGGCCAGACGAACGTAGGCTTTTTTCCAATCATTGCGCTGGCCCATGCCGTAGCGGGTGCGCTTGGTTTTGCCCTTAACGTTCACGGTGCGAACCTGCTCAACAGAAACGTTGAACAGCTTTTCTACCGCGGCCTTGATATCGGCTTTGGAAGCGTCGGTGGTTACCTTGAACACTACCTGGTTGGCGGAATCCGCCAGCACAGCAGCCTTCTCGGAAATTACCGGGCCCAGCAGTACTTTGTAGAGTCGCTCTTGGATCATCCCAGCACCTCATCAATTTTCTTGAGTGCAGAAACGGTAACCACGACCTTGTCAAAGCGAATCAGGCTTACCGGATCGATACCCTGTACATCGCGAACATCGATCTTGTGCAGGTTGCGCGCGGCCAGGTAGAGGTTTTCATTAACCTCTTCGGTCACGATCAACGCGTCAGACAGATCGTACTGAGCCAGTTTGGTTACCAGCTGTTTGGTCTTCGGCGCGTCAACGTCGAAAGACTCAACTACAACCAGACGCTCCTGACGAGCCAGTTCGGAGAGAATGCAGCGCAGTGCAGCGCGGTACATTTTCTTGTTCAGCTTTACACTGTGATCACGCGGTTCAGCAGCGAAGGTTACGCCACCAGAACGCCACAGCGGGCTGCGGATAGTACCGGCACGAGCACGGCCAGTACCTTTTTGGCGCCAAGGCTTCTTGCCGCCACCAGAAACCGCAGCGCGGTTTTTCTGAGCCTTGGTACCCTGGCGAGCGCCGGCCATGTAGGCGACAACTGCCTGGTGCACCAGGTCCTGATTGAATTCACGACCGAAAGCCACTTCAGAAACTGCAACAGTGCCTTTAGCGCCTTCGGGAGTAGCGATATTCAGTTCCATATCTATTTCCCCTCAGACTTAGGCTTTAACTGCCGGACGAACGATCACATTGCCACCCGGAGCGCCAGGAACGGCACCTTTAACGAGCAGCAGATTGCGTTCGGCGTCCACACGAACCACTTCCAGGTTTTGCGTGGTAACACGCTCAGCACCCATGTGACCGGCCATTTTCTTGCCTTTCCACACACGGCCTGGAGTCTGACACTGACCGATAGAACCGGGAGCGCGGTGAGACAGGGAGTTACCGTGAGTAGCGTCTTGGGTACGGAAGTTCCAGCGCTTGATAGCACCCTGGAAACCTTTACCTTTGGAAGTGCCGGTTACGTCAATCTTCTGACCAGCTTCAAAGCCAGCAACAGTGATTTCAGAACCGATTTCGAAAGACTCTTCAGAACCATCAGTGCGCAGTTCGAAGAGTGCAGAGCCAGCCTCAGTGTTGGCTTTGGCGAAGTGGCCCGCTTCGGGCTTGGAGACACGGGAAGCCTTACGAGCACCCACAGTCACCTGTACCGCGGAGTAGCCGTCAGTTTCCACAGTTTTCACCTGAGTAACACGGTTAGGAGCTACCTCGATAACAGTTACCGGGATAGACACACCGTCTTCGGTGAAGATGCGAGTCATGCCGCTCTTGCGGCCGACAATACCTATAGTCATCTTTTTAACCTCTCAGTGCACGGGGCTTTAACCCACTGCGGCCGCCCAATTTCAGAGCGTTACACTACCCAGACCGTTTTCGCCTGGGATTCGGTAGTTAATTTGAAGTGTTAGCCGAGACTAATCTGAACCTCAACACCGGCCGCCAGATCGAGCTTCATCAGCGCGTCAACGGTTTTCTCGGTGGGCTCTACGATGTCCAGCAAACGCTTGTGAGTACGAATCTCGTACTGGTCACGCGCATCTTTGTTGACGTGCGGAGAAATCAGTACGGTGTACTTCTCTTTGCGAGTCGGCAGCGGGATAGGACCGCGTACTTGCGCGCCAGTGCGCTTGGCCGTCTCGACGATCTCCTGGGTAGACGCGTCGATCAGCTTGTGATCGAACGCCTTCAGGCGAATTCGAATGCGTTGACCCTGCATGGAATCAAACTCCAATGTATAAAGCTAAAGAACGTCCTTTTACGCAGCCCCGAGGGCGGGCGAAAAGGAGCGCGAAGTCTACGGGTGATTTTTTGGCCTGTCAACTGCATTCAAGTATGGAGCCGAGGCGACCTGATTTCGGACGGCAAGCGCCGGAAACTACACTAGGGACAAACGCCACTTAAGCGCAGTAAAGGAGGGATTACCCATGACCATAGCCTCCACAGTAAGCCAGTATCTGGACAACCACTCGGTGAACTACCGGGTCATACCGCACGAGCACAGTGCCACCAGTCGCGAAACCGCCCACAAGGCGGATGTTCGCGAAGATCGCGTAGCCAAAGCCATCCTGTTGAAAGATGACCGAGGCATGGTGATGGCGATCATTCCTGCCAGCAACAGTCTCGACATGGCCGCTGTTCGCGATGAAACGGGACGCAACCATTTGCAGATGGTCGAGGAGAGCGAGCTCAGGAAGATCTTCAGTGACTGCGAAGTCGGCGCCCTGCCCCCGATCGGGCCAGCCTACGGACTTACCACACTCATCGACACCCACCTTGAAGGTCGAGATACCATCTATCTGGAGTCCGGCGATCATGAATCACTGGTTGCCCTGGACGGGCGGGATTTCGACCGGATAATGGCAGGCAGTCATCACTGCAACCTCAGCAAAGACTGGTGGTAAACGCCGACGAACCGGAAACAGCCCCTGATGGGCACAGGAGAGCCCTCAGGGCATTTACCGGACACCCCGACACTCAGCCATGATTAAATTTTAACCACCCCTGCGACGCTTACAGCTGCCCTGACGCGCACCAGCCCATCACACTTCATTCCGAGCCTCCGGATGCAAACAGCCAGATACTTTTATCCCACACATAAAAAAACCGCAGCGTTTCCACTGCGGTTTTTCAGGCTTTAGATCAGAAGTAAAAAATTACTCGATGATCTTGGCAACCACGCCAGCACCAACGGTACGGCCACCTTCGCGGATCGCGAAGCGCAGACCCTCTTCCATCGCGATCGGCGCGATCAGAGTTACAACCATCTGCACGTTGTCGCCCGGCATTACCATCTCGGTACCTTCCGGCAGCTCACACGCACCAGTCACGTCCGTGGTACGGAAGTAGAACTGAGGACGGTAGCCTTTGAAGAACGGGGTGTGACGACCACCTTCGTCCTTGGACAGCACGTACACTTCCGCTTCAAACTTGGTGTGCGGAGTGATGGAACCCGGCTTAGCCAGAACCTGACCACGCTCAACTTC
>NZ_JBLWFL010000019.1:0-99498 GCF_048323715.1 Microbulbifer weihaiensis | reverse complement strand
TGAATGCGATGATTCGAGAAAAACAAGCGTGGTGTGCAACTTAAATTTTGGGTGGTTGACACCACAGTCGCTTGTTAGCTGTAGCGGGGGCAAGGCTTATTTAATAAAGTAGCCAATTGGGAGCCAGTCCCCGCTACTCTTGCTCAGTGTCAACGTTTCAGTAGACGACTTTTTGTTCTGAAAATCAGTTTGAAATTGAATAACCAGATACTGTCCATCAGGTACACCTGGCAGTGTGGAATACTCTTTAGCCTCCAACTCCATTCGAGAAACAACTGTACCCAGTGGAGCGCGCACCTCTTTCAGAGCAACAGCCCAATTTTCTTGAGTTAGCTGGGACTTGAAGAAAGAGTCAGACTTTTGCCAACTTTCAGCGTATTCACCAGAATCGACAATTCTGAGCCACTCTTTTGCCGCTGTGACACCGGCAGATTCGTTAGCCCACACAAAAGAAGAAAAACACATTGATAAAATTAGTATTAGTTTTTTCATAGAATTTCCTTTGTGTTCCAATCGTTTTGAAAAGCGGAGCTTGAGTATATAGCTAACGCTCGGTTTAGGGGCGGCTGGAGCGTAGCGTAAGCCGTCCCAGCCGCGTCTTTCGCGGCGACTACAACCGTTTGTTAGGCAGATTTCTCTGACTCGGAACCTTCATTCGGAATTGAAACTGTAAGCCTGGTAAGTTTTCTAAAGCTTTTTACTTTTCTTTCACAATCAGTGACTTCGCAGAATAGGAAATACACATCCGACTCCTCTAGCAACTGCTTTATAAATAGAGAAAACATAGGTTTTGCAGCCAAATGGAGATCGAAAGCATCTTCTAAAAATGCTGCTTCCCAATGCATTAAATTTTTGTTTTGATCTATCGTATCCTGATCTAAAGCACATCGAACTGACATAATTTGATTATAAAGCGATGCTAAATAGGACCACTGAGATGCAAACCTTGTATACAGTGAGGCATAAACGATAGCTACTATCGCTCCTAGCCAATGCAACGTTGAATTAACCTCTCTTTTGGCTTGATCGAGATTAAACTTAAGAACTGCATTTGGTTCGGTATATGACTTCAAGCCTATCGCTAAAAAATAGACTAGCAAGCTTACGAAAAGCGTTCTTAGTATTACTGCAGTGCCCCCATTGGGCATGAACTTCAGTACAAATTCAGCAGATAAGAAAGAGCAAATTTTGTTCATTTTTTTAATTTTTGTGGGTAACTCGGTTGCCTAACGCCCGCAGCAGGGGCGACCAATGCTATGCACTTTTTGTGCGAAACTGGGAGTGCAGCGACCCGCACAAAAAGTGCATAGCGTTGGGCGTCCGGCGGAGGCCCGAAGGGCCGTAGCAAACTGCCTGCGATTGTTATGTATTTTGCCGGCGCGCTAGCTCTTTGTTAAATTTCTTTTCAAATGCGTGCCATGTGCCGAGACCAAAAATTAGGCCAGCTACTGCCCAAAGAACAAGGTTTGCCGCCAGTAGCCAGAACGGCATTGAGCCAGACTCAGGCTTATTAACGAAGAACGTCATTACGATGAACATGGGAAGTCCGTATGCTAGAACTCCATTGTAGAGAACATAATTTTTCTTACCTTTTTCTCTTTGCCTCTTCCAGGATTCAAACTGTTTTTCGTTCATTTTCCGCTCTTAGGTGAGTCCTATACATAACGCCCACAGCAGGGGCGGCTTACCTTGTGCGCATTATGCGCGAAAATGGGAGCGAAGCGACCCGCGCAAAATGTGCACAAGGTAAAACGTCCCGCGGAGGCCCGAAGGGCCGTAGCAAACTGCCTGTGATTGTTAGCTGCTGTTTGGCAGTGGCTCTCGCTGAGCCTTACAACCACTCTTTGTCTGTAACTCCGAAAAACTTCTCCGCAGATTCCTTGGCTTCTTGCAGGGACTCATACCAATAATCCGCGGAAAAGTAACCAACTGGACTCATAACCAAGTGGTAGCCACTTTGATCGTCGCCTTGAATTTCTAGCTCAGTTAACGATTGGCTACAACGCTGATTGGTTCCTGGGTGTGGTGCATGGCTCCATGCATTCTTTTCACCCCATATATTTACTATTTTTTTCGCCTTGATAGTTTTCATATTTTGATCGCGCAGCTAACGCCGCCAGCAGGGGCAGCTTACCTTGTGTGCTTTTTGCGCGAAAATGGGAGCGCAGCGACCTGCGCGAAACGTGCACAAGGTAAGCTGTCCCGCGGAGGGCCGCAGGCCCGTAGCTTTATTGCCTGGCTTTGTTATGAGTTTCTAGCAAGCTGGTAAGACGCACTGTTTCCGTGTGGGAGCACGCCATACTTCCAAAAACACGAAATCCATCACCATGCAACTCTGCATGGGATTTGTGCAAAAAATGTAGCTCCAACTCACTCTTCTCTAGTGCCTTCTCTGAAAGACAAACATAAGCGGTTCGATACCCTGAGTAATCAAGGATCGCTATTGGCAAACTTGCAACTATTGAATCCTCAATACTCGTTAACTTTACAGTCATCTCCGACAAGTATAACGATCCGTTACTGTACCTAGGTGACAGTAAAAAATTTATCCAATAACAGCCGCCCTCCGACGGTTCGTCCAGATGTTCAGGAAACTCTACCAACCGAGAATCAGTAACATACTTCAGAATATCAACTTTATCCTCGTCGCATGCGAAAGCGCCCCATGGAAACAGCGCTGAAAATACGATAAATACGATTTTATTCATGTGGACTCATAACGCCGCGCTCAGCCGCAGCTTACTTTGTGCGCATTTTGCGCGAAAATGGGAGCGACAGCGACCGCGCAAAAGGTGCACAAAGTAAGCTGTCGGCCTGCAGCGCTTTGTTATGCGCCACCAGCGCGGACGCCAATTGCAGAGTACACGTAATCTGGTTTTCCACGCTCTTTCAAGTGTTTCTCTACATTTTTATACGGAACTAATATAACTATCTCTCCCCGATCTATTACTGCAACATACCAACCTACTTCCGCCACGCTAGTACTGTCACAGGAAGTTCTCGGGTTGAGATACTTCATATACCGGCCACTTTGATAACCCCAACCATGCAGCAATTCGACGATTACAACGTCCGGATAGTTTTTCTCACCGGCAACTTTAAGTATTTTTACTACTGCCACGTTTTCGTTACTAGCAATACCTTCATAGTCTGGCCCAATCTCCGGATAAATATATTGAAAATTACCATTAGGAGACGTAGGTGGAATGATTGTGGGCAATGCATAGTCACATGCTGATGTGAAAGGAATCCAAGAAATCATGAATACTAAAAGTAATAACTTCTTCATACTTTACGTCGCATAACGCCCAGCGCAGGCGCAGCCAGCGCGGAGCGCCTTTTGTGTTAATGTTTGAGCGCCAGCGAGTAACGCAAAAGGCGCGTAGTGTTGGCTGTCGCCCTGCCGCTGTTTGTTAAGCATTGCTCTCCAGCCAGACGTCGTTGATCCACTCTGGGAAACTCCATGCTTCTAGACCAAAAGAGCAGTCTTCGTTGTCCCAAAATTTAATTTCTCCAGTTCCCGATATACAGTAGTAACATCCATTGTCACAGCAGAACGGAAGCCATTCTTTAGAAACCCCTTCATTCCATCCGTCAGTTGCAACGATATATGGATTTATATACGGATCCATATCTGGCAAACATACGACAGGTTCGATAGTTCCGTAAGTGACATTCCCTGCTTCAAGCTGAAATTTCTTATAGTGTTCTGGAAAACTATAATTCAATCTTCTTTCGTATTCCTTTACATCGGAAATAGTAGGAAGACGAAGTGGTTTCGGAACCTTTTTATCCAGCTCTCTTAATCTCCTCAATGCCTCTTCGATTTCACTCATGATGCTTAACGCCGCCAGCAGGGGCAGCTTACCTTGTGCGCGTTTTGCGCAAAAATGGGAGCGTAGCGACCAGCGCAAAAGGTGCACAAGGTAAGCTGTCCCGCGGAGGGCCGAAGGCCCGCAGCATCCTGCCTGGCTTTGTTAACTGTTGCCTGGCAAAAGGTCGTAGCGCCGGAATAGCGCATAAATGGCAAAAGCCAAAAGTACGAAAACTGAACCTATTACAACACTAGCCGGAACAGCGAATAGCGCTACCACCGCAAGAAATTTTAACCCTTCAATTGCACCTGCATCCATAGCCGCTAAAAATGGAAAAACCACCAGTACAAGGCATAGAAAAACAATTGGTGTAAAACTGACCAGAATCATCATGCGAGAATCTGGTTGGAACCAAATGTAAGTTCCATAGGCAACCGCGAACGGTAAATAAAGCCAAATCCATAGATCTTGGAAGTGCTCCAAAGGAATTAAAGCCGAAATCACAGGCATTAAATAGACTATGAACAGGTACAGGGCTTTCTTCATACTTACAGTTAACGCCGCGCTCAGCCGCGGCTAACTTTGTGCGCTTTATGCGCGAAAATAGGAGCGACAGCGACCGCGCAGAAAGTGCACAAAGTTAGCCGTCGGCTGCAGCGCCTTGTTAATGTGACGGCCCTCTACCGGTTTATAACCGCAAGAACCACCAAACCCAAAACCCACTTGTTGCTAATGTACTGCGAGTGGCACGTTTGGCCATACCGCACCACGTTTTTCCTGAAGCGGCTAAAGTGCCAGGCAGGAAAACTCTACTGTGCTCGCCCCGCCGCCATTGCTGAACAGGAAGAATGGAAGCCACTGGAGCTCGTAAAGTCCACCTATAAAATTCTGCTACCGATAATGCTTTAGCAACACTGGAACTGGCCGAATACCCTCAAACTGCACTGAATTTTTTGGGCGGCGGCTCGACGAACCCAGACATTAACGTTCTAATAACCGGCAGCTGGAGCGCAGCGTAAGCTGTCCGGCGCGCGTCTTTCGCGCGCGAAGTTCATTAGCTTGTTAGCTTAACCTGCCCCCAAGGTACGAACCTAATGCAAGGAACCAGATACAACCTACAACTGCAACGATGTTTGCCATTACATTCTTGGCTGGATCTTGAGTTCTTCGCTGAAAGAACCCAACCATACAGCCGAGTACGAATACAGGGAGAGCTGCTAAATATACAAACAGCATCACCCGACCAAAATTTTCCATGAGGTAGTGATTGATTCTGCCAAACTTCCCGGGTTCTACATTTTCATCGTTCTCAAAAATTGATCCAACTACCCCTAAATAGGTCATGGGTAGTAATAGCAAGTAAAGAATGAGTGCTATCCCAAAGTCCATATATTCTCAAGTGAAGCTAACAGTTTTATTCAAACGCCCCATATCTAGGCATTATGCCTAGATACACACATATTTTTCTATATATAGGCTTAATGCCTACATATAGGCATGCTGTTAAATAGGCACATCTAGGCATTTGTCTATCAGGCCTTCGACGATGCGGTGGCTTAGATTGGAACGCTCGACCATGTTCCTGCTGGCGACCCACGCCTGTGCGCACTTGCTCCATCTTCCGCCGATTCGTTTTATTTCATTGCGCAATTCGAGTTCATCGAAGGCGATTTTTACTGCAACCCATTTTTGCTGATTGCTGGCTGGCGCGGTTACACAGTGCGGGGCGGGTTTGCGCGGATAGGCATCGCGCTCGGCGACAATAATCTCTACGGTGGTATAGATGGTTTTGCTGCAGGGGGATCGCCGGTAGCGTACGGCGCATAGCTGTTCGCCGTACTTATCGTGGTAACGCTTACTGCCGTCATCCCCCGGTTTGTAGGTTTTGGTAACCTTCATTTGCCCTCCATGGCATGGTTATTCGCTAGAGCCCGAGCTTATCCCAGATTTCGTCCACTTTCTGGGTCACTTCCGGGTCTTTCACAATCGGGCGGCCCCATTCGCGCGTGGTTTCGCCTTCCCATTTGTTGGTGGCGTCAAACCCAATTTTGGAGCCGAGACCGGAAACGGGCGAGGCGAAATCCAGGTAATCGATCGGGGTATTTTCCACCATGGTGGTATCCCGCGCCGGATCCATGCGGGTGGTCATGGCCCAGATGACATCGTTCCAGTCACGGGCGTTCACGTCGTCATCGGTGACGATGACAAACTTCGTATACATGAACTGCCGCAGGAACGACCAGACCCCCATCATCACGCGCTTGGCGTGGCCGGGGTACTGCTTTTTCATGGTGACCACCGCGAGGCGATAGGAGCAGCCTTCCGGTGGCAGGTAGAAGTCGACGATCTCCGGAAACTGCTTGCGCAGGATCGGCACGAACACTTCGTTCAGCGCCTCACCGAGTACCGCCGGCTCATCCGGCGGGCGACCGGTGTAGGTGCTGTGATAGATGGGATCTTTGCGGTGGGTGATTTTCTCGACGGTGAATACCGGGAAGCTGTCGACTTCGTTGTAGTAGCCGGTATGGTCGCCATAGGGGCCTTCATCGGCCATGTCGTCCGGGTAGATATGGCCTTCGAGCACGTATTCTGCACTCGCCGGAACCTGCAGGTTACTGAGCTTGGCTTCCGCCACTTCGGTCTTGCTGCCACGCAGCAGGCCGGCAAAGGCGTATTCCGACAGGGTATCCGGCACCGGCGTAACCGCGCCGAGGATCGTGGCCGGGTCTGCGCCCAGGGCAACCGCAACCGGGAAGGGCTCACCGGGGTGCTTGAGCTGCCACTCGCGGAAATCCAGTGCGCCGCCACGGTGGGAGAGCCAGCGCATAATCAGGCGGTTTTTGCCGATGAGCTGCATGCGGTAGATGCCGAGGTTCTGGCGCTTCTTCTCCGGGCCGCGGGTGATCACCAGGGGCCAGGTAATGAGGGGCGCGGCGTCTCCGGGCCAGCAGGTCTGGATCGGCAGGCGGGTCAGGTCAATGTCGTCGCCGCTCTGCACATGCTGCTGGCAGTCGGGATTGCTGATGATCTTGGGCCCCATGTTCATCACCTGCTTGAAGATGGGCAGCTTCTGCCAGGCATCTTTGAGCCCTTCCGGCGGCTGTGGCTCCTTCAGAAACGCGAGCAGCTCGCCCACTTCCCGCAACTCGCTGATGCTCTCCCGCCCCATGCCCAGGGCGACGCGCTCCGGGGTACCGAACAGGTTGGCCAGTACCGGGGTGTCGTAACCCACGGGGTTTTCGAACAGCAGTGCGGGGCCACCAGCGCGCAGTACGCGGTCGGCGATTTCTGTCATTTCCAGAAAGGGGCTAACGGGATGCTTGATGCGTTTCAGGAGGCCGCGCTTTTCCAGCAGGCGGAGAAAGTCGCGCAAATCTTTGTATTTCATGCTTTACCGGGCGGTGACAAATAGGCAGCGGCCAGTGTAAAGCAGACGGGACAATTGGGGAATTTACGCCGCAGGATTGGGGCGTGATCGCAGAATGCAGGGAGGGCAACAACCCGCAGCGCCGGCCGCGGGCTGTTTCACTTCAAGACGATATAGCTGTCTTAGAAGCGGGGACGACGCGGGCGGTCTTCGCGCGGCTTGGCTTCGTTAACACGGATGTTACGGCCAGACAGCGGCTTGTCATTCATTTCTTCGATTGCCTTACGCGCTTCGTCGTCGTTCGGCATTTCTACGAAACCAAAACCTTTAGAACGGCCAGTTTCCCGGTCAGTGATTACAGTAGCCCGGGAGATTTCACCGAACGCACCAAATGCTTCGTGCAGATCGTCAGAGGTTACGCCGTAGGCCAGATTTCCGATATAGATATTCACAAAAAAGTCTCACATGAGTCAGTGGGCTGTCGAGCAATTCACAAATGGCAACCAGCTCCACCGAGTTCACCATTTGAGATTGATCCAGAATCGCTCGACTTCCCAGCCGCGCGGGACCAATTCGGTCAGCGTTGAAATAGTGCTCAACGCTTCAATGTTGGCCTTTATATGCCTATCGCCATGCCTTTTCAACTGAATTCGGCTTAATTTCACGCCTCATTCATCAGGTTGCAAAATCGATCCAAGGCCAACAAAAAAGGCCGACATTTGATGTCAGCCTCAATTGTGAAAGGGAATTATTTCCGTTTCATGGACAGGAAGAACTCGTCGTTGGTCTTGAAGTCCTTCAGTTTGTCGATCAGGAACTCGGTCGCGGCCAGGTCTTCCATGTCGTGCAGCAGCTTGCGCAGGATCCAGACACGCTGCAGCTCGCCTTCCGGCATCAGCAGCTCTTCGCGACGGGTGCCGGAGCGGCGCACGTTGATGGCCGGGTAGACACGCTTCTCAGCGATCTTGCGATCCAGCTGCAGCTCCATGTTACCGGTGCCCTTGAACTCCTCGAAGATCACTTCGTCCATCTTGGAGCCGGTGTCGACCAGCGCGGTAGCGATAATAGAGAGGCTGCCGCCCTCCTCGATGTTACGCGCCGCACCAAAGAAGCGCTTCGGGCGCTCCAGGGCGTGGGCGTCCACACCACCGGTCAGTACCTTGCCGGAGCTCGGGACCGTGGTGTTGTACGCGCGCGCGAGACGGGTAATGGAGTCCAGCAGGATCACTACGTCTTTCTTGTGCTCAACCAGGCGCTTGGCCTTCTCGATCACCATCTCGGCCACCTGTACGTGACGCGCCGGCGGCTCGTCAAAGGTGGAGGCAACCACTTCACCACGCACGGAGCGCTGCATTTCGGTCACTTCTTCCGGGCGCTCGTCGATCAGCAGGACGATCAGGTGGCATTCCGGGTTGTTGCGGGTGATGGCCTGGGCCATGTTCTGCAACATGATGGTTTTACCAGCCTTCGGCGGTGCCACGATCAGGCCACGCTGACCTTTGCCGATTGGGGCAATCAGGTCGATGATACGGCCGATGAGGTCTTCGGAAGAGCCGTTCCCGCACTCCAGGGTGAGGCGGTCATTGGGGAACAGCGGAGTGAGGTTTTCGAACAGGATCTTGTTGCGGGCGTTTTCCGGCTTGTCGAAATTGATATCGCTGACTTTCAGCAGTGCGAAGTAGCGTTCACCTTCTTTGGGGGGGCGGATCTTGCCGGAAATGGAGTCGCCAGTGCGAAGGTTGAAGCGTCGGATCTGACTGGGGGAAACATAGATGTCGTCGGGGCCGGCGAGGTAGGAAGAGTCGGCCGAACGGAGAAATCCGAACCCGTCCTGAAGTATTTCCAATACGCCTTCACCGTAAATGTCTTCACCGCTTTTGGCGTGGCGCTTGAGGATATTGAAAATAATGTCCTGTTTGCGCGAGCGGGCCAGGTTCTCAAGGCCCATGCCCTTAGCGATCTCAATCAGCTCTTCAATGGGTTTGGTTTTTAATTCAGAAAGGTTCATATTGCTTTATTAAGGTTTCTTTATGTCAGATGGCGCGGACGCGCCGGAAACTTGTGCGGAGGGATCTGAAAGTTCGATGTTGATCTTGCCCGTAACACGTTGTCGACGGTTCAGCTGGCCGCACGAAAACTCATCGGGAAACGGGTTACCGCAACGCCGGCACTCTTATTGGCTAAGGCGCCAGGGGGGTCGTTCAACTTGAGGAGTTTGCGCGCCGGAGAGGCTGTGTCAACAGCGGGGTTGGCGACTTGGCTCAGGTTTGGACTGAACAGTTAATTTGATTACTAGGCAGTATAACGGCACTTCACTAACCTGCAAGGCCTAATTCGCGGCCTTGCGGGAGATTTCGGCGCCCCGGGGGGCGCCGGCAGCCTGACCCGTTTTAGATCTGGCTGTCGATGAACTCGGTCAGCTGCGCGCGGGACAGGGCGCCCACCTTGGTGCCTTCGACGTTGCCGCCCTTGAACAGCAGCAGGGTCGGGATACCGCGTACGTTGTACTTGGCCGCAGACTCCTTGTTGCTGTCCACGTCGACTTTGACGATCTTCAGCTTGTCGCCGTAGTGACCAGCCAGATCTTCCAGTACCGGAGCGATCATCTTGCAGGGGCCGCACCACTGGGCCCAGAAGTCCACCAGTACCGGGCCTTCCGCCTTGAGTACTTCGGCTTCAAATTCTGCGTCTGTGACGTTGACGATGTTCGCGCTCATAATGGTTTCCTGTAGTTCTGTAACTTCTGGCCTGCGGGCCGCACCGGCTCACATGATAAGTACGGCCAGCTGACCCCGCAAGGCAAATGGTTCCCGCCTGTATGTCGGCATTCCCCCCTTTATGAGGGCCACAATCCGGTTTTCAAGTACCCCGGCACCATCACGCTTCCGGCAGGAAGCGCTGGAGTATCTCGTCTACATAGTCATACCCAAACCCGGTGGTGGCTATCCGCGGGCCCAGCGGGGCCACCAGCTCCATCGCCTCCAGCCGGCGCCACTCGCCAGCCAGCGCCGACAGCGGCAGCCCGGTGTACGCGGTAAAGGTCTCCGCGGGCACCCCGGCTTCCAGGCGCAGTGCATTCATCAGGAACTCCAGCGGCCGCTCTGCCACGGCAACCCCGGTGCACTTGGGCAGCGGAAAGGCATTCCGGCCCTTCGCGGTACCAGGGTCGCGCGACCCGAGCGCTAAATAGTCCCGCGGCATGCGGGTGCGCTGGGTACGTATGATCTCGCCGCTGTGTGGCAGGGTGAACTTGCCGTGGGCACCGGCACCGATGCCGATGTAATCCGCAAAGGACCAGTAATTCAGGTTGTGGCGGGATTCCCGGCCCGTCGGGCTGTACGCGGAAACCTCGTAGCGCGGGTAACCCCGCTCTGCCAGAAATGCCCGTCCGGCGCGCTGGATCTCGGCGATCTGCTCCGAACCGGGGGTCACCGGGGGGGCGGAATAAAACGCGGTGTTCGGCTCAATGGTGAGCTGGTACCACGAAATGTGCTCGGCCCCGAGATCCACCGCGCGCTGCAGATCCCGCAGGGCGTCGATGGTGCCCTGCCCCGGCAGTCCGTGCATCAGGTCGATATTGATGTTGTCGAAGCCGGCACCGCGCGCCTGGGTAGCCGCTGTCTCCGCTTCCGGCCCCGAGTGAATCCGGCCCAGGTTCTGCAACTGCAGCGGGTCGAAGCTTTGCACACCAATGGACAGGCGGTTCACGCCGGCACTGCGGTAGCCGGCGAATTTCGCCTGCTCAAAGGTACCCGGGTTGGCCTCCAGGGTTATTTCGATATCCGGGGTAAAGCCGACCATGGAGTCGGCCATATTCAGGATCTCCCCGATCGCCGCCGGTGAAAACAGGCTCGGGGTGCCGCCGCCGAAGAAGATGGAGCCGAGCCTGCGGCCCTGAACCCAGGGCAGCTGGCTCTCCAGGTCTCGGCGCAACTGCTCCACATATTCGCGCTCAGGCAGCTGCCCGGGGGCGGTTTTCGCGCTGGTGGCGTGGTGGATATCCACATGCCCCTCCACCGGGCCATCGCTCACCTGATGGGAGTTGAAGTCGCAATACGGGCATTTGCGCACACACCAGGGAATGTGCACGTAGAGACTCAGCGGTGGCAGCTGCATCAGGCTGCTGGCGCTGTCACCTGAGAAATGGGAATCGGGATTACTCACCCAGCATCTGCTCCCGCCACAGCTGTTCAAATTTTTTCACCGCCTGCGCCCGGTGACTCAGCCGGTTTTTCACCTCCCGGGGCAATTGCGCCGAGGTCATGTTCTCGGATTCGACAAAAAACAGCGGGTCGTAACCGAACCCCTGGTCTCCCGCCGCGTGTTCGAGAATGCGGCCACTCCAGCGCGCGGTGCACACCAGGGGCACCGGATCCTCCGGGGTGCGCACAAAAGCCAGCGCACAGTGAAAACTGGCACCGCGCCTGTCTGCGGGAATCCCCTCGAGTGCTTCGAGAAGCTTGCAGTTGTTGTCGGCGTCGCTGGCACCGGCGCCGGCATAGCGCGCGGAATAGATGCCCGGCGCACCGCCGAGTGCATCAACCGCCAGGCCAGAGTCATCCGCCAGCGCCGGCAAACCGCTGGCGCGGCTGGCGTGGCGGGCCTTGATCAGGGCATTTTCGATAAAGCTGAGGCCGGTCTCCTCCGCTTCCTCCTGCACGAATTCAGACTGGGGCAGCACGGCGATCTGCCAGCCGGAAAACAGCTGGGAAAATTCTTTCAGCTTGCCCGCGTTGCCGCTGGCGAGAACAATTTTTTCCATGGAAGAGTTTCCAATTCTTTTGAAACTAACGCGCCACAAACAAAAACAGCGAGCTCACAGGGCCCGCTGTTCTGGTTTTGTGAAGAACCGTCTTCAGTTCTTGTGCAGCTGACGGCGGAAGGTGAGCTGCTGGCTGCTGCCATCGGGCATCACCAGATCGATATTGAAGGTCAGGCTCTCTTCATTCTCAAACCGGAATGGCGCCAGGTAGTACACCGCGTCCTGATCCCGAATTTCCTTGAACTCGAGATTGCGCGACTGCTGGATCAGGTTGGTGGCGGTACCGGAAATGCCGGCACTAGAGCCTTTCATCTCCCCCTTCCTGGCCACGGAAATATTCACAAAAGCGCGATCCCGCGCCCGCACCAGATTGTAGGTGCGCGCCATTTCCGGGGAAATGAAGTCGCTGTTGAAGACCGAATAGGTTACCCGGTACTCACCAAAATCCGTGTAGTTTTCAATGATTTTGGCTCCCTGCGCCGCAGCAGCAGCTGCCCACAACAACAGGGCCATGGAAAAAAATGCAGCAAACAGACGTTTCACGGCGTCCTCCTTTTTCACTCAACCTTATTCGCTCAACGTCGCTGGATCCCAGCGCGGCAAGCGCCCCTGGCACTTATCCCGTCGGCGCGTATTACAACTATCCGACCTTTATTCTAGCGAGTCAGATGGTAAATCGCCGTCTCCCCGAACAGATTTGGCAAAAAGTCCTTCAAAAGACTACCTGCCGCGGACTCCGAGACCACCTGGCGGTGCAGAATCTGCCAGTTGTGCTGCTGGCACAGCACCTCAAAATCCTTGAAAGTACAAAAGTGAATATTGGGCGTGTCGTACCATTCGTATGGCAATAAGTCAGACACCGGCATGCGCCCGGAGAAGGCCAGGTGCCAGCGCGCCTTCCACTGCCCGAAGTTGGGGAAGGTGATGATGCACTCGCGCCCCACCCGCAGCATTTCCTCGACCACTAGGTGCGGGAAACGCAGGGTCTGCAACGCCTGGGTCATCACCACGGTATCAAAGCTCTGGTCGGCAAAGTTGCCGAGCCCCTTGTCGAGGTTCTGCTCCACCACGTTTACGCCACGCTCTACACAGCGCTGGATTTCGTCCGGGTCAATTTCCAGCCCGTAGCCACTCACCTGCTTTTCCCGTGCGAGCCTCTCCAGCAGGGCGCCATCGCCACAGCCGAGATCGAGCACGCGGGTCTGAGGAACAATCCAGTTGTGGATAATGTCGAGGTCTTTACGCAACATCACTGCACCCCGCCCTGCACTTCTGCCGCGACATTGTTCATGTAGGCGGCAAATATTTTTTCGTAACGGTCATTCGGCAACAGGAAGGCGTCGTGGCCCATTGCGGATTCCACCTCGGCGTAGGTCACCGGCACGTTGGCATGCATCAGTGCATCGGCGATTTCCCGCGAGCGTTCCGGGGCAAAGCGCCAGTCGGATGTGAACGACACCAGCAGGAATTTGCAGCGCGCGTGGGAAAACGCCTTGACCGGGTCGTGGTCGTACTCCCGCGCCAGATCAAAATAGTCCAGTGCGCGGGTCATCAAAATATAGGTATTGGGGTCGAAGCTGCCGGAGAAGGAGTCCCCCTGGTGACGCAGGTAGCTCTGTACCTGAAACTCCACCAGTTCCTCCACGCCCTGCTCAAAGGTGCCGGAGCGCAGCTCGCGCCCGAATTTCTTGCCCAGCCCGTCGTCGGACAAATAGGTTATATGCCCGATCATGCGCGCCACCGCGAGTCCGTCGCGCGGCAGGGTATTGGCTTCAAGGTAGCGGCCATCGCGGAAGTTGGGATCCGAGGTGATCGACTGGCGGGCGGTCTCATTAAACGCGATATTCTGCGCAGAGAGTTTCATCGCCGACGCGATCACCACCGCGTGGCGCACCCGCTGCGGGTATTCCAGCGTCCAGCGCATGGCCTGCATGCCGCCCAGGCTGCCACCGACAACGGCGGCCCACTGTCCAATCCCGAGGTAATCGGCAAGTTGCGCCTGGCTGTGCACCCAGTCGCGCGCGCGCAGCGGGGGAAAATCCGGCCCCCAGGGCTTGCCGGTCGCCGGGTTGATGGAGGCCGGCCCGGTGGATCCGTGGCAGCCACCGAGATTGTTCAGCGCCACCACAAAGAATTTGTTGGTATCGATGGGCTTGCCGGGACCGATATAGTGATCCCACCAGCCGGGACGCTTGTCGTCGAGGCTGTGATAGCCAGCGGCATGGTGATGGCCGGACAGGGCATGGCATATCAAAACGCCGTTGCTCTTGTCGGCATTCAGGGTGCCGTAGGTTTCATACACAAGGGTGTATTCATCCAGCGCCCGGCCGCAGGCCAGTTTGAATGGCCCGGCAAAGGTATGGCTTTGGGGTTCGACGAGCCCAACCGAATTGGCCGGCAGCTCGGCCGGCTTGCGGGGGCGTTGAGATTGCGCTTCCGTGGTCAAAATCTTGCGTGTTCGTCTGGCTGGCGGGGCGCCAAGTTTACGAAAGGTGGGCGGCGTAGTACACCGCCGTAAAAATGATCACGCCCTGCGGCATAGAGTTCGAAGCCACAATTGCACGGACATCGCCGCACGCCAGCGGATAAACCCCGCGGTGAGCCCGGCCGGGTTCACCGCGGGAAACGGCATCCTCAGGATGCGGCAGGGGTCTTCAGCGGTGTCACGTTACTCGCGACCGTCGCTACCGGCGCCGGGGCAATGGGCTGTGGCGCGCTACTGGTTTGCTTCAGCAGATCTTCCAGGGAACCGAGAGCGCTGTGGTTGCGCACCAGCTCCTCCTCCAGCGCATGCAGATCCGTGCGTTTGTTTTCGGTTTTCTGTTTCAGCTCGGTGAGCTTGATCAGGTGGCGGTTCAGCAGGTGTTTCTGGTACTGCACATGCTGTTTGAGCGGTTCCAGTGCCTGATCCAGCCAGCCATCCACAGAGGAGATCATCTGGCTGTACATGCGCCCGACTTCATTGGCGAGGGTGGCCACAAAGCGCTCGGTCAGCCGATTGCGACGCGCCAGCAACAGCTGCGGCGAACGGCGCAGCTGTGCCGCCTGTCGGTGCAGGCCGCGCAATGCGGCGCGGAACGCGTCGATATCAAAGTGCTGCTCTGCGGAAACGATATTCTTCAGGGTCGAACGCTCATAAATAGCGTCGACAAGGCGGTTGGCCTGATCCACTTCCCGCTCGAGGTTAGACAGCTGGTGTTCCACGCCCCCCATAAATCCATCGATCGCCCGCGCCAGTCCCAGCGGTGACCAGCGCTCATTCAGGGCGCGGCGGGTTTCGTCGATCAGTTGCTGCAGCTGCTGGCTGGACACCGGCGCCAGCAGCGATGCGCGCTGGCGGGCGAGCATGCGCTGGCTGGATTTGAGATTGAGCAGCTCCTGGTGGCAGTACTTGTGCTGCTCACGGGCGGTCTGGTGCTGCTGCTTCAGCTCCGCGAGCTGCTCGGCGCTGGTGGAACCCTGGCGCTTCAGGTGCTCCAGTGTCGCGCGGCCACTGTTCAGGCGGCGTTTCAGCAGATCGCGGGTATCCGCCATCAGGGTAAGCGCCTGGTGCAGGGAGCGGTGATTGGCCACCTTGTCGCGATGGCTCATCAGGCGCTGCACCAGCAATTGCTCAAAGTCGCCAAAGCGGCTCTGCTCGAGCAATACCGGATCCCGCTGCGCGCGCGCCAGCAGGGCTTTCTTGGCCGAGACGCCGATGACGTGCTCCTTCGGCAGGTCGAGCAGCTTGCTGACTTCCGCGCGCATGCGGTGCTGCATCTGCTCGGGATCTTCATCCGGGTCGTCCCACAGGACGTCGATCTTGTTCAGCAGCGCCATCACCGCGGTGCCGCGGTGCTCGCGCAGGGGCACCAGGTGGGTCTCCCACATATTCAGGTCGGTGCCACTCACACCCGCGTCCGCGGACAGCAGGAACGCCACCGCCTGGGCGCTGGGGAGCGTCGACAGGGTCAGTTCCGGCTCATTGCCGAGTGCGTTGAGCCCGGGGGTGTCGATGATGCGCAGCCCCTGTGCCAGCAGCGGGTGCGGAAGGGAAATCAGTGCGTAACGCCAGGCCGGGATCTGGACCAGGTTGCCCTTGCCATCCAGGTGGCGGCGGTCAAAGCCGTAACGGGCAGCATCTTCCGGCGTGACCGCTTTGGTGTCGGCCACTTTCATCAGGGCATCGCGGGTGGCGTCGGCGTCGTCGGGATCGAAACTGTGGTTCACCCATTTCTGGGGAATACGCCGATAGCTTTCGAGGCTGGTATTGGTTGCCAGTGTCTCGATCGGCAGAAGCCTGACTGAGGCCCGCTCGGTGCCATCGCTGTAAATTTCGGTGGGGCACATGGTGGTGCGACCCGGGCGCGAGGGCAACAGGCGCTTGCCGTAGGTATGCGACAGCAGTGCATTGATCAGCTCGGTCTTGCCGCGGGAGAACTCTCCCACCAGGGCGACGGTGAACTGGTCATCCGCCAGCAGCTGGCGCGCTTGCTGCACCACCTGGCGCGCGCCGGCAGAGTTGGGAAAGTGCTCCTCCAGCCAATTGCTGAAGGAGTCAAACTGGCAATCCAGGGTCTTTTTCCAGCGGTCGTAATCGGCAATGTGCTGGCGCAAAGTCGCATCTTCCATGTTATCAGTTCTTGTTTTCGGTACTTGCTTCAATGAGCCGGCCATTTTCGAGCATGGCGGCGCCAAGATAAAGTACGTTCGTGTGATTTCGAGAACCAGTGTGGGCCAGCTGTAACTAGATCGCAGATTGGCAACTAAGACAGAAAAATGAAGACGGGAAGTACTAGATAAAAAACAGCCAATCGGAGTGGGAGCCCATGAGCGGCCCCCCTACTGCAGATCAAAACTTGATACGAACACCGCCACCAAAGGTGCTGGGATCTACGTCATCACCGCTGAATTTAGTGTAATCAAAGACTACCGCAACATTCGGTGACAGATTGTATCCTGCAAACAGGCCGTAATATGCATCTGTACCATCCGCATCGTAGTCTAGGTCTTCGTAATAACCACTATAACCGTCGGTCAAGCTACCGGTCTGCTCCCAAGCACTGAGACCTATCCTTGCACCACCAAATAGCGGTTGCGCCATATCGGTTGACAGAACTGCTCCAATAGTCAATGCAGAAACTTCCGCATCCCCCCATACACGATCATCTGCAAAATCATAAAACTCAATATCAGCCGAGCCAGAGTTCCAGTAGCTAGCCTCAAAACCTAGGTGATTATTCAACTGATAGCCACCACCAAGCTCAAAGCCGAAAGAGTTATCAACGAGCTCGGTATCGAAATCAACGCTGCCTACTCCGCCTTTTACATAAAATCCTTCAGCTTGAGCATTTACGGCTCCACTCAATACAGCTAATACTGCGGTGACACTTACTACTTCTTTCAACATTAGAAATTATTCCTTATTTTTAGCACTTCACGAGGGTCGAAACGCGACCCTTATCACATTTTTTACGCCACCAAACGTAAAGTCAATGCCAGGCAATCTGGCTTTCAAAACGGGACGTGCCAGAACAGGTTGTATACCAGCTGTGGCATCTGCGCGCTCTGGGCAAAACCGAGCAGCAGCTTGTCAGCCACGGTGAGCAGGATAAAGATAAAGATCGGGCTGATATCGATCACCCCCAGTGGCGGGATGATTTTGCGCACTGGCGCATACAGCGGCTCCAGCAACTGCCGCAGCAGCATCAGCGCCGGGTGGGAGCTGTGAGGTGCAACCCAGCTGACGACGATGGAAATCAGCATCCCCACAAACAGGATCGCGATCAGGGTCATCGTACAGCCGATCAGTGACCACAGCAGCGCTGCCAGCGGGTTCAGGAGCCCGACCCCAGCCAGCATGCCCGCGCCCATGATCATGGCCCAACCCACAAGCAGCGCCAGTACCAGTGAGGCCATATCGAGGCCAAACAGGCCGGGGATCAATTTGCGCAATGGCCGCAGCAACGGGTTGGTGACTTTGACGATGCCCTGGGAGATGGGGTTGTAGAAATCGGCCCGCGCCAGCTGCAACATAAAGCGCAGCAGTACCGCAAACAGGAACAGTATCCCCAGGGTGGCGAGAATGAATACGCCGATATTACTGAAAGTGCTGACCATCAACTGTCCTTTTAGTTATCCAATTCTTTCGCCATTTCCGCCGCGCGCGCCGCGCAGTCGCTCATCGCCTGCTCTACCAGTTGCGGCAGGCCACCTTCCTGAAAGCGCTTTACCGCGCGCTCTGTGGTGCCATTGGGCGACATAACATTGCGCTTGAGCTGCGCCACATCCACGTCGCTGGCTACCGCCAGTTTCGCCGCGCCCAATGCGGTTTGCAAGGTAAGGCGTTCGGCATCCGCGCGCTTCATGCCGGCCTTTTCCGCCGCATCGATCATGGATTCCATGAATTGAAAATAGTAGGCGGGGCCGGAACCGGAAACCGCGATCACCTGGTCAATGCCGGACTCCTCCTCGACCCACAGCGCAATACCCACCGCATCCGCCATCTGTGTGGCAACCGATTTGTGCTCACTGGTGACGCCATCCCCGGCATAGAGACCAGTCACGCCGGTACCGACAAGCGCCGGGGTGTTGGGCATGGCGCGGATAATCGGCACGCCGGCGCCCAGCCAGCGCTGGTAGGCAGCCAGCGGGATACCCGCGGCCAGGGTAATCACCAGGGGTTTGCGGGCGCTCACTTCCGCCGCGATGCTTTCACACAGTTCTTTCATCACCTGCGGTTTTACCGACAGCACGATCACATCGGCATTCCTGATCGCCGTGTGGTTGTCGGTGCTGCCGCGCACACCGGTGCGGGCAACAAAGTCTTTCAGTTTCTGTTCGTTGCGGCCGGTGGCGACAATATTGTCCGCCGGATAGCCACTGCTCACCAACCCACCGATCACCGCGCCGGCCATATTGCCCGCACCGCCGATAAAAACCATTTTGGACGCTGTCACGAGTACCTCTCGCCGCAAATTCCACCGGAAATAATGAGTTTTCTTTCGCCAGATTGCCGATGGTTTTCAGTCTACCGAACTCATCCCGAATTATTGGCGGCTGATCTGCCCGATCGCTACGCAGGTTCCCACCTGCTTGGCAGCACCGCCATCGACCCCTACCATGGGGGCGCCACTAAGAATAACAAGGAAAGTCCATGAACTTACGCCCTACCCTCAACTGGCTGGCGCTTGCCCTCGGCGTTGGCGCAGCAAGCTTCTCTTTTGCCGCGGTGGAAAGCCGCACCCTCAACAACGGCAATTTAGTACTCGAAGACATTCCGGCAATACCGACCCGAGTAGCCGATGACCTGAACCGCTATCAGAATGTACGTTCGGCAGGCTTTGTTGGCTGGGTAAACGACTCGCAGGGACTTTACGTTTCCACCCGATTTGGCGAAGTAAACCAGCTGCACCGCGTGGATCAGCCCAGCGGTGCGCGGCGACAGCTGACATTTTTCCAGGAACCCGTGGGGCAGGTCAGTCCACGCCCGGCGTTTTCCGATGTGGCATTCACCATGGATGCCGGTGGCAGTGAAGATGCGCAGATTTTCCTGTTCGATCCCGCCAGCGGCGAAAGCCGCATGCTTTCAGACGGTAAATCCCGCAATGGCGCGCTGGTGTGGAGCGAGGACGGCCAGTTCCTGGCGTACCAGAGCACGCGCCGCAACGGCCGCTCAAACGACCTGTGGATCACCCACTTTACCGGCAGCGGCCACACCAGCACTCTGGCGCTGGAATCACGAGACGGCAGCTGGTGGGGGCCCGCAGCGTTCGATGCGGATAATCGCACCCTGCTGGTACAGCAGTACATTTCCGCCACCAACTCACTGGTGCACCTGCTCGACCTGCAGAGCGGACAGCTGCAGCGCATCGCCGGCAATGCCGACAGCGAATCGCGCAATTACGCCATGGGCTTTGCGGCCGATGGCAAGGGCGTATTCTATGTGAGCGACCGCTCCGGGGAGTTCGCGCAGCTGTTCCATCGCGACATCGCCACAGGCAAGGATCAGGTAGTGACTGCCGACATACCCTGGGATGTCAGCGACCTTGCCCTCAGTGCCGACAAACGCCGCGGCGCATTCACCGTCAACGAAGACGGGATTAGCAAGCTGTACCTGTTTGACCCGCGCAGCCTGCGCTACCGCAAAGTGGACTCGCTGCCCATTGGGGTGATTGGCGGCCTCAAGTTCGACGCAGCGGGCGACCGCCTGGCGCTGTCAATCAACACGGCAAAAACACCCACGGACACGTTTGTCCTCGAGCTGCGCCGCAACCCCCTGCGCGCCGGTGACCTGGTGCGCTGGACATCGAGTGAAGTGGGCGGCCTGGATACCGACAAGTTCGTGGAGCCGCAACTGGTGCACTACCCCACCTTCGACCAGGTGGACGGCAAACAGCGCCAAATTCCCGCGTTTATCTACCGCCCGCGCAATGCCAAGGGCAAGGTTCCAGTGGTCATTTCCATCCACGGAGGCCCCGAGGGCCAGTACCGCCCTTATTTCAGCAGCACCTACCAGTTGTGGCTGGAAAAACTGGGCGTCGCGGTGATTGCGCCCAACGTGCGCGGCTCAGCGGGCTACGGCAAGACTTACCTGGCTCTGGATAATGGTTTCAAGCGCGAACATTCTGTGCAGGATATCGGCGCCCTGCTGGACTGGATTGAAACCCAACCGGATCTCGACGCGGAGCGCGTAGCCGTGTTCGGCGGCAGCTACGGCGGTTACATGGTACTGGCCAGTGCGATGCACTACAGCGATCGACTGCGCGCAGCGGTGGACATCGTCGGCATCTCCAACTTTGTCACCTTCCTGGAAAATACCCGCGACTACCGCCGCGACCTGCGCCGCGTTGAATACGGGGACGAGCGCGACCCGGAAATGCGCAGCTTCCTGGAAAAGATAAGCCCCAGTAACAACGTCGACAAAATCCGCGTGCCCATCTTTGTCGCACAGGGGGAAAACGATCCGCGGGTTCCGGTCAGCGAGGCGGAGCAGATCGTCGCCGCACTGCGCGAGGCCGACCAACCCGTTTGGTATATGAACGCGCTCAACGAAGGTCACGGTTATCGCAAGAAAGAGAACGTCGACATCTTCGCCCAGGCCACCGCACTGTTCTTCTCCGAGCACCTGTTGGCAGAGCCGGTTTCCAGCTGGAAAGCCGCCCCGGGCGAGGTCGTCCAGTCCGCGGAATTGAATCAGTGAACCGGAGGCGCGGCCGGCGTCAGCACGTGCTGACGCTCAGCCGCGCCGCCCAAAAATATCGGTGCCAATGCGCACGATGGTAGCGCCACTGAAAATCGCCGCCTCCATATCGCCGGACATACCCATCGACAGGGTATCCAGCGGCTGCTCCGGCAGCTGGCGGCGGAGTTCATCCAAAAGCCCCGCAAGCTGAACAAACGGAGCCCGCTGATCCTCGGTTACCGCCCTGGGCGCAGGAATCGCCATCAATCCGCGCAGTTCCAGGTTTGGCAGCGCGGCCACCGCGGCCGCCAGCGCCGGCAGCTGCTCCGGCGTAACACCGGACTTGGTATCCTCACCGTCGATATTTACCTGCAGACACACCTTCAGCGGCGGCAGGCCCTGCGGGCGCTGCTCAGACAGCCGGCGCGCAATTTTTAACCGATCCAGCGTATGCATCCAGTCAAAGTGCTCCGCCACATCGCGGGACTTATTGGACTGAAGCGGGCCGATGAAGTGCCACACGATATTCAGGTCGGTCAGTTCAGCCTGCTTATCCAGCGCCTCCTGCAGGTAATTCTCACCAAAGTCACGCTGCCCGCCGGCAAACGCGGTGCGGATGTCTTCCGCTGGCCGGGTTTTGGACACCGCCAGCAGCGTCACCGCCGCAGGATCGCGCCCGCAACTGCGGCAGGCTGTGATAATCCGCTCAGTGACAGAATTGAGGTTTTCGACGATCGACCCTTTGCGCATATACTGGGACCCAACTATTGCTCGGCGGGCATTCTATGCATTCACCGCCTGTGAGTCATATCAGAAGAATAAGGTAGCAGTATGGACATTACAGAACTCCTCGCCTTCAGCGCCAAACAGAACGCCTCCGACTTGCACCTCTCCGCCGGCCTGCCGCCCATGATCCGGGTGGACGGCGATGTGCGCCGCATCAACCTGCCGCCAATGGAGCACAAGCAGGTGCATGGCCTGATCTACGAGATCATGAACGACAAGCAGCGCAAGGATTACGAAGAGTTCCTGGAGACCGACTTCTCCTTCGAAGTCCCCGGTGTGGCCCGCTTCCGTGTGAACGCGTTCAACCACAACCGCGGCGCCGGCGCGGTATTCCGTACCATTCCCTCCAAGGTACTGACCATGGAAGACCTGGGCATGGGCCAGGTGTTCAAACAGATCTCCGACACCCCGCGCGGCCTGGTACTGGTCACCGGCCCCACGGGCTCCGGTAAGTCCACCTCGCTGGCGGCGATGATCGACTACATCAACGACAATAAGTACGAGCACATCCTCACCGTCGAGGACCCGATTGAATTCGTACACGAATCCAAGAAGTGCCTGGTGAACCAGCGGGAAGTCCACCGCGATACCCACGGCTTCGCCGAAGCCCTGCGCTCCGCACTGCGTGAAGACCCGGACATCATCCTCGTAGGTGAGATGCGGGACCTGGAAACCATCCGCCTGGCGCTGACCGCCGCGGAAACCGGCCACCTGGTATTCGGCACCCTGCACACCACCTCCGCCGCCAAGACCATCGATCGTGTGGTAGACGTCTTCCCGGCGCAGGAAAAGGCCATGGTACGCTCCATGCTGTCGGAATCCCTGCAGGCGGTAATCTCCCAGACCCTGCTCAAGCGCAACGGCGGCGGCCGTGTCGCCGCCCACGAAATCATGCGCGGCACCCCGGCAATCCGGAACCTGATCCGCGAAGACAAGGTTGCGCAGATGTACTCGGCAATCCAGACCGGCGCCAGCGTCGGCATGCAGACCATGGATCAGTGCCTGCAGGATCTGGTGGAGCGCCGCGTGATCAGCCGTGAATCGGCGCGCGAGAAGGCGAAGATGCCGGAGAACTTTTAAGGTTTAGCCCGGGATCAGGGTACTGGATCCCGGCTCCTGGCCGGGATGACGTATCGTTGAGAAAAAGGCTCGACCAGAGAGCTGAGCAGCTGACGAAGTGAAGAACTCAGAATAAAAGGCTGGGTGCCGGGTGCGGATTTTCAGGAGCGTCGCAAACAGGATGTTTGCGCCGCAGCGCCCAGGGACGGGTTTACAGCGGTCCTGAAAATCCGCACCCGGTGCCCAGCCGCCACCGGACTGTAACGACACACCCTCCGGGTCATATAAAAGAGCACGCAAAAAAGCGGTAATACAAAATGGAAATCGAACGCCTCCTGCAACTCGTCTCCGAAAAAGGGGCATCCGACCTCTTCATCACGGCCGGCGTACCGCCGTCGATCAAATTGCACGGCAAGGTCGTCCCTGTCAGCACCACCCCGCTGACCCCGGAGAAAGCCCGCGAACTCGTCGTCGGCATCATGAACGAGCGCCAGAAGCGCGAATTCGTTGAGCAGAAAGAGCTGAACTTTGCCATTTCCGTGCGCAACGTTGGCCGCTTCCGGGTATCTGCGTTCTTCCAGCGCAACCTCGTCGGCATGGTGCTGCGCCGGATCGAAACCAAGATCCCCACCATCGACGGCCTCGGCCTGCCCGAACAGCTCAAAGAACTGGCCATGACCAAACGCGGCCTGATCATCTTCGTGGGCGCCACCGGTACCGGTAAATCCACTTCGCTCGCGTCCATGATTGGCCACCGCAACGAAAACTCCAAAGGCCACATCATCTCCATCGAGGATCCGATCGAATTCATCCACCAGCACCGCGGCTGCATCGTCACCCAGCGGGAAGTGGGCCTCGACACCGACTCTTTCGAAACCGCCCTGAAAAATACCCTGCGTCAGGCCCCCGATGTCATCCTCATCGGTGAGGTGCGCTCGCGCGAAACCATGGACCATGCCATCGCCTTCGCCGAAACTGGTCACCTGTGCCTGTGTACCCTGCACGCCAACAACGCCAACCAGGCCCTCGACCGGATCATCCACTTCTTCCCCGCCGACCGGCACCAGCAGCTGTGGATGGACCTGTCACTGAACCTCAAGGCCATGGTCGCCCAGCAGCTGGTACCCACCCCGGACGGCGATGGCCGCCGCGCCTGTCTCGAGATCATGATCAACACCCCGCTCATGTCGGACCTGATCCGCAAAGGCGAAGTGCACAAAATGAAGGAGCTGATGAAGCGCTCCGTCGAACAGGGCATGCAGACCTTCGACCAGGCCCTGTACGAACTCTACGACCGCGGCGAAATCACTTACGAAGATGCCCTCGCCCACGCCGACTCCGCCAATGACCTGCGCCTGATGATCAAGCTCAAGTCCGAGTCCGACGCCGAGTACCTCAACAGCGCCGCCGACGAGCTGAGCATTGCCAGCGACACCGACAGCGGTGGCGGGCCGAGCATCTACTGATCGCATCATCAAAAATCTGCACAGGCAGGCCCGGGTAACGGCCTGCCTTTTTTATTTCTATGGAGGGTAATGGTGAGATTCCTCGAGCTGGACGTGCGCACCGCACGGATCGTGCACGGTTACGATGAGCACAACCGGGAAATCGTTGAAGAGGTCAATGACCCGGAATACATGACCAAGCTCATCACCGTCGAGCGGATCCAGTCCATCAGTGAACAGTACGTGCTGGTTACCGGGTCGCACGGCCGCATCATGTACTGGGAATATAGGGATTCCATGGCCGCGCTGCGTGATCGTCTGGAAAAAGCAGGGTTGATATTGCCTTGACCAGAGCTTCCCTGATTACCGGAGGTATCCGCGCGGCCGCCGCAACATTGCTCGCGACCCTGCTGCTCCCTGCCTGCAGCGAATCACCACACGCCGACCGGGTTTTTACCAATGGCCATATCCTCACCATTGATGAGCAAGAGCGGGTCGCCAGTGCACTCGCCATCAAAGATGGCAAGATCCTCGCCATCGGTACCCATGGGGAAATTTCGGCGCTGGCCGGTGCGCGCACAGAAACCATCGACCTGAATGGCAAGGCTGTGCTGCCCGGTTTTATCGCGGTGCACGAGCACCCGGCCATCAGCGCTGTATTTCGCAACTTCGTGGATATGAGCGGCTTCCGACATCGCACCGCCGCAGAAGCCTGGCGGGCCCTGGACAGCGCGATTGCCACAACACCCGAGGGCGAGTGGGTCTATGCAATGGGCCTGGATCCGGTATTGCTGGAGGGCTTGCAGCTGCCGGATCGGAACAGGCTCGATGAGATTGCGCCACACAACCCGGTATTCATCCTCGCCCAGAGCATGCACACCGCGTGGGTGAATTCCGCCGCGCTGGCGGCGATGGAAATCGATGAACAGTCGCCGGATCCGGGCGAAGGCTCCTACTACGGTCGCGATACAGATGGCCGCCTCGACGGCACGCTGGTGGAGAAGCCGGCACTGGAACCTTTTCTCGCCGTACACAAGAATCCGCTCAAGGTCAGCGCGGCCTACGCCGACGTGCTCACCGATCTGCGCCAGGCGGGCTATACCAGTGTCGCCTCGCTGGGATTCAATGTACCCGCCTGGCTGGCCCGCTGGGCATCGTCGGAAAATCTGCAGCCACGTATCAGGCAGTTTTTTTATTACCGCGGTGACAACCTGAACAAGCTTGCTGGTGCGCCGGATCATGACGGGGACTTTTTCCGCGTGCGCGGCGCCAAGTTTTGGTACGACGGCTCGCCCTACAGCGGCAGCATGGTGGTGGAACAGCCCTATACGGACAGCCAACTGGCCAGGCAGCTCGGTATTGCCCACGACAGTCACGGCGAACCGGTAATCCTGCCGGAGGCACTGCGCAGCCAGATTGAGGCACTGAATGCGCGCGGATGGCAGATTGCCACCCACGTGCAGGGTGACCGCGCCGCGCAGGAATTCTTGCAGATCCTGCAGCAGGTGTATGAAAACCTGCCCGAAGCGGAACAGCAGGCGTTCATCGCGCGCCGTCACCGCCTCGAACACGGGCTTCTGCTCGGCAAAGACATGCTGCCGGTCTTCGCCCGGCTGGGTTTATCCCCGAGTTTTCACATCAACCATCTCTACTACTATGGCGATGCCCTGAATTCCCAATTGCTGGGGCCAGAACGCAGCGAGCAAATGCTGCCGCTAAAAAGTGCGTTTGCGCTCGGCATGCACCCCACCCTGCATTCCGACAGCCCGATGTTCCCAGCGGAGCCGTTCAGCCTGATGCAAACCGCTATTACCCGTCGCAGCCGCGCAGGCACCCCGGTCGGCGAAGCGGAAGCGCTGAGGCCGCAACAGGCACTGCGCACCATGACCATCAATGCGGCCTGGCAACTGGGTATGGAAAAGGAAATCGGCAGCCTGGAAGTGGGCAAACGCGCAGATCTGGTGATACTGGATCGCAATCCCCTCACCACGCCGGTCGGCGAGTGGCGGGATATCAAAGTCGTGCAAACCCTACTGGACGGCCGCTGATCCGCTCAGGCGAGTTCGCTGATGCACTCTTTCACCTGGCCGAGCAACCTGCGACTGACCGGCGGCTCTACATCAGTGCCGTCCAGCTGTACCTGGTAGCCACTGGCAACCTTGCGCAGCCCAACGATGTGCTCCACCGCGACCAGCGCACTGCGGTGCACGCGCACAAAGCGTGCACTGAACTCGCTCTCGAGTTCTTTCAGGGATTCGTCCAGGATCGTCTCGCCGCGGCTGTGGTGGGCAATGACGTATTTGTCTTCCGCAATAAAACAGCGGATATCGTCCACATCCAGCAACTGCACCCCGCGGCGGCTCACTGCCTTGATCTGGCGGCGGCCGCTGGGCTGCGAGCCTGTACCGGCTTCTTCCTGGAGTGTCCCGCCGCCGGCCTTTAGCTGGGGCTTGCTCAGTCTTCGCGCCTTGGCAATCGCCTGTGCCAGCTGTTCCAGACTGACGGGCTTGAGCAGGTAACCCGATGGAGCAACCGCGAAGGCAGGGAGCGCAAACTCGTCGTGGGCGGTGCAGAAAATGATGGCGGGTGGATTGGGGCGGTTGGAAATCTGTTCGGCGAGGTGTAACCCGTTGTCTCCGGGCATCTCGATATCCAGTAACAGCAGGTCCGGGTCGAGTGAATCCAGCTGTTGTAACGCGCTTTCCCCATCGGCAGCTTCTCCCAGCAGTTGGCAACCATCAATAGCCTGCAACTGGCGGGCCAGCCTGGCCCGCGCCAGCGGTTCGTCGTCAACAATCAGCACACCAAGGGTGCTCGGGATATTACTCATTGCGTAACCTCCCCTCTGATCGCCGCACGCGCCGGCTTGAACGTTGATCCGCTTTCCAGTGGCAACAGCATTTCCACCCGGTACTCACCATTGTGGACACCGGCCGAGAACCGGTAGCGATTGCCATAAAACGCATTGAGACGCTGGCGAATATTTTCCATCGCCATGCCGTTGCCGCTATGGGGTGCGGCACCGCGCTCCGTCTCGGAAACTGCAATAGGATTTTGAATCGACAATAGCAGCTCGCCTGCGCGGCCGCCAATGACATTTTGACGAATGGTTATTTGAATGGTGCCACCGGCGCGCAGGCGCGCAACACCGTGCAAAACTGCATTTTCCAGCAGCGGCTGCAGCAACATGGAAGGCAACTCGGCCTGCTCCGGCAACTCGCCAATCTCCCAGTCCTGCTGCAGGCGCTCACCGAGCCGCAGTGACTCGATTTCCAGGTAGCGTTTGGCCAGGGTAATTTCCTGCTCCAGCGGAACCAGCTTTGAGTCCGCGAGCGATGCACGGAACAACACCGACAGGTCTTCCACCAGTTTTTCCGCGCGCTCCGCATCCACCGCTATCAGGCTGGCGAGGCTGTTCATGCTGTTGAACAGGAAGTGCGGGCGAATACGCGATTGCAGTGCATCGATACGCGCCCCCAGCTCCGCCTGCTGCTGGTTGTGCAACTGCTGCTGCACATAGGCGTAGCGCAGCACCACGCCGGCACAGATCGCGCCCACCAGCAGGTTCGCGAGCAGCGCCCAGTAGTCGACCCCGGTACCGGCGAGATCCGCCACCCACCAGTGCTGGGCGAACAGCACCGTGGACAGCACCCCCAGAACCGCCGCAAAGCTCAACGCGGCGGCAAGTTTGTGCGCGAGGCGGGCGAGATACGGTCGCAGGCGACAGAGCACCGCCGCGGAAGGCAGGATGACCCACTGAATGGTCAACGACACCAGTCCCAGGCGCTCCCAGTTGAAGGGACGGAGCCCGTCGACGGCAAGCACCAGCACCAGTGCCAGCAGCTCGCCCATCAATACCAGTACCGCAATTGCCGTTACACTGCACAAATCGGGCAGGAACGGCACAGCACCGCCAACCTCCGGGCACGCAGAATCTTTGCATGAGGGGGCAGTTTTACGAATTTGCTGCGCTATAATGCCCGCCGCTTGCGCGGGCCGGGAAGATGTCATACCACTTTATCTTTGTTCTGGACTCGCTCTTCAAGCGGTGAAGATACCGCCATCACTGGCCCAGTTCCACTGTCCGTGAGCAAGCCAGTGACCCGTTTCCCATTCAGACCAGAGGCAGCATGAGTAACGACAACGCATCCGCAAACAACAACCAGAATCCCGCCGCCAAACTCTGGGGTGGGCGTTTCAGTGAGGCCACCGACGCCTTTGTTGAGCGTTTCACCGCTTCGGTCATGTTCGACCAGCGCATGGCACTGGAAGATATCCAGGGCTCCCTGGCGCACGCGCAGATGCTGTCGGAAGTGGGTGTGCTCACTGCAGACGAATTCGCCCAGATCGAAGGCGGCCTGAAAGATATCGCCGCAGAGATTCAGGCCGGCGAATTTCCCTGGTCCGTGGAGCTCGAAGATGTGCACATGAACATCGAGGCGCGCCTGACCCAGCGCATTGGCGCCACCGGTAAAAAACTGCACACCGGCCGCTCGCGCAACGACCAGGTCGCCACCGACATCCGCCTGTGGCTGCGCAACCGCATCGACCTGATCGCCGCCGAGCTCACCCGCCTGCAGACCGGCCTGGTTGACCTGGCCGAGAAGGAAGCGGACACCATCATGCCCGGCTTCACCCACCTGCAGAGCGCACAACCGGTGACCTTCGGCCACCACCTGCTGGCGTGGAACGAGATGCTGACCCGCGACTACGAGCGCCTGATCGACTGCCGCAAGCGCGTCAACCGCTCGCCGCTGGGTGCTGCCGCCCTGGCCGGCACCAGCTACCCGATCAATCGCGCGCGCACCGCCGAGCTGCTGGGCTTCGATGCACCCACCGAAAACTCCCTCGATTCGGTGAGCGATCGCGACTTCGCCATCGAATTCTGTGCCTTTGGCGCCCTGCTGCTGACGCACCTGTCCCGCGCCAGTGAAGAACTGGTGCTGTGGACTTCCAGCCAGTTCAACTTTATCGACCTGCCCGACCGCTTCTGCACCGGCTCCTCGATCATGCCGCAGAAGAAAAACCCGGATGTACCCGAGCTGGTGCGCGGCAAGACCGGTCGCATGAACGGCCACCTGATCGCCCTGCTGACCCTGATGAAGAGCCAGCCGCTGGCCTACAACAAGGACAACCAGGAAGACAAGGAGCCCCTGTTCGACGCGGCAGACACAGTACTGGACTGCCTGCGCGCGTTCGCCGACATGGCGCCGGCGCTGAAGCCGAAAAAAGAAAATATGCTCGCGGCCGCCGCCAAGGGTTTCTCAACGGCCACCGACCTGGCGGATTACCTGGTGCGCAAGGGCGTTGCGTTCCGCGACGCCCACGAAATCGTTGGCCAGTCAGTGGCCTTCGCGATTGAAAAAGACTGCGATCTCGCCGACCTGAGCCTCGCGGAACTGCAGAAGTTCTCCGACGCGATCGGTGACGACGTGTTTGAAGTGCTCACGCTGGAGGGTTCTGTGGCCGCCCGCGACCACATTGGCGGCACCGCACCGAACCAGGTGCGCGCGGCCTGTGGGCGTGCGCGCGCCTTGATTGCCGCGCGCTAATAAACGCAACTCTTGCGCAGGAGCCTGCTAGCAGGCTCCTTCCTGGTTCCTTCGTATAAGAAAGACGCCCCGGCTGTAGACGGACAAGTTACAGGCCGAGGGCGACCGGCGTCCCCTGCTGCTCGGTCAATACCCGATCCAGCAGTGTCGGCAGATCTTCACCCGTGGTGGTGCACTTCCAGCCCGGGTTCTCGAACTTGAGGTGGTAACCGCCGGAGCGGGCCGCCACCCACAGTTCCTGCACCGCACTCTGGCGCGACAGGATTACCTGTGTGCCATTGTCTTCCAGGGTTATGGTGAGCACTGCATCCGCGCGCTCGTAATCCATATCCACATCACAGTTATCGAGGGCATCCTCGATCGCAATCAGGGTTTCTTCGATAGCGGCGTTGTAGGCGGTTTGAGAGGCGGCCTGGCTCATAATCTGGTTACTTCTGTTACTGTGTTGCTTGAAGGCATGGGTCGCTATACTAGCAGGCTTTTCCAGTCTTTTTCGTCGCAGACAACCGTATATGAAAGCCCTGATGAACGCACCGAAGCGCACACTGTTGATCCCCCTGGTTCTGCTGCTCAGCGCCTGTGGGCAAAAGGGCCCGCTGTACCTGCCGCAGGATCCTGCGCAGCCAGCGTCTCCCGCGCCCGCTGCAGCCACGACGCCTGCCGGAACCAGCGCGGCCGAAACCAGCGAGAACGAAAAAACGGAAGCCGAAAAAGACAACTCCCAGCAACACACGGAAGCAGAAGCAGTAGCCAAATGAGCGAATTTCACTATCAGCAAGGAAGCCTGTGGGCCGAGGGCGTGAGCCTGGAACAGGTCGCCGAACAGTTCGGAACCCCCACCTATGTTTATAGCCGCGCGCACTTCGAGCGCCAGTACCAGTCCTATGCCGACGCCCTTGGCGATCACCCGGGACTGATCTGCTACGCGGTCAAAGCCAACAGCAACCTCGGCATCCTGTCGGTGCTGGCGCAACTGGGAGCGGGCTTCGATATCGTCTCCGCCGGCGAACTCGAGCGGGTACTCATGGCCGGTGGCGACCCGTCCAAGGTGGTATTTTCCGGGGTGGGCAAAACCGCGGAGGAAATGCGCCGCGCGCTGGAAGTGGGTGTGCACTGCTTCAATGTGGAATCCGAGGCGGAGCTTGAACGCCTGGATGCCGTGGCCGGGGAAATGGGCGTGGTTGCGCCGGTATCCCTGCGGGTGAATCCGGACGTGGACGCCAAGACCCACCCGTATATCTCTACCGGCCTCAAAGAGAACAAGTTCGGCATCGCCATCGAGCGCGCCCCCGAGGTCTACCGCAAGGTAGCCGCATCGGCGAACCTCAACGCCATCGGTGTGGACTGCCATATCGGCTCACAGCTGACCGAGATAGCGCCGTTCCTGGATGCGCTGGATCGCCTGCTGGTACTGATCGACCAGCTCGCCGACGACGGCACCGTGCTCGAGCACCTGGATCTGGGCGGCGGTCTGGGCGTGCGCTACCGGGGTGAGGAGCCGCCGGAAGTGAGCGATTACCTGGGCGCAGTGAAAGACAAGCTGGCCGGGCGCAACCTCGCGCTGGTGCTGGAGCCGGGCCGTTCCATTTCCGCCAATGGCGGCGCCCTGCTCACCCGGGTGGAATTCCTCAAGCGCACCGAGGAACACAACTTTGCCATCGTCGACGCCGCCATGAACGACAACCTGCGCCCGGCGCTGTACCAGGCCTGGCAGGACATTGTCGCGGTTACCCCCGGCAACGGCGCCACCGAAAGCTGGGACATTGTCGGCCCCGTATGCGAGACCGGCGACTTCCTCGGCAAGCACCGCCAGCTGGCTCTGGCCCCCGGGCAACTGCTGGCCATGCTCTCGGCCGGAGCCTACGGCTTCACCATGAGCTCCAATTACAATTCCCGTACCCGCGCCGCGGAAGTGCTGGTGGATGGCGACAAAACCTATCTGGTGCGGGCGCGCGAGTCCCTGGCCGATCTGGTGCGCGGTGAAACCACCGTGCCTGCGAAAGACTGATAACCAAGAAAAACAAACAGTTAGGAATCCAATCGATGCGGCTGAAATTCACCAAAATGCACGGGCTCGGCAACGACTTCGTCATGCTCGATGGCATCACCCAGCGCATCAAACTGTCGCCGGAAAAAATCCGTTTTATTTCCGACCGCCACACCGGTATCGGTTTTGACCAACTGCTGCTGGTGGAAGCCCCGCGCAATCCTGATATGGATTTCCGCTACCGGATCTACAACGCCGACGGCAGTGAGGTGGAAAACTGCGGCAACGGCGCGCGCTGTTTCGCCCGCTTTGTGCGCGAGCGCCGCCTCACTGCCAAGGAAAAGATCCTGGTTGAAACCGCAGCCGGGGTTCTCGAGCTGAACGTGCAGGAAGGTGATCAGGTAGCCGTGGACATGGGCGCGCCCATTCTCGAGCCCCGGGAGATTCCTTTTGAAGCCGATATCCAGGCGGAAACCTATCCCCTGGAGGTCGATGGCGAGGTGTACAACGTAGGCGCCGTCTCCATGGGCAACCCCCATGCGGTACTGCTGGTGGACAACGTGGATACAGCGCCGGTCGAAACCCTCGGCGCCGCCATTGAGCAGCACCCGCGCTTCCCGGCGCGGGTAAACGTGGGTTTCCTGCAGATCGAATCCCGCGACAAGGCTCGCCTGCGCGTATTCGAGCGCGGCGTGGGTGAAACCCGCGCCTGCGGCACCGGAGCCTGTGCCGCCATGGTGTCCGCGCGCCTGCGCGGCCTCGTGGATGAAGAACTGAAAATCACCCTGCCCGGCGGCACCCTGACAATCCACTGGCCGGGGCCCGGCGCGCCGGTTACCATGACTGGACCCGCGACCGCGGTATATCACGGACAGATAGTGCTCTGACAAAGATTGCCTGGAATCAGCGAAAGAACAAATGACCGACCACAGCGATGCCTCTCTGATCGACAATGCCGTCGAGGCCAGCCTGGAAAGACAGGAAGCCTCGGACAGTGAAAACCAGCGCAACAAGAAGTTGCTCGCGCGGCAGGTGGCCCGCTACCTGATCCAGAACCCCGCCTTCTTCGCCGATCATATGGAGCTGCTGGACACCATCCAGCTGCCGAAAGAAAACGGCAAGACCGTGTCGCTGATGACACACCAGACCAACCTGCTGCGCGAACGCAACATCGAGATGCGCCAGCGCCTCGATCAGTTGCTGCAAACCGCCCGCGAGAACGACCAGCTGTTTATGAGCAGCCGGCGCCTGGTGCTGTCACTGCTGGAAGCGCGCACCGTAGCCGAAGCCGGCAGTGCGCTGGTGAAAAGTTTCCAGAACGATTTTGGCGTGGAGTTCACCGCCCTCACCCTGTTCGGCCCCCTGCCCGGATCCGCCAGCAAGCTGGGGGAAGTCCGCTGCAGCTCCCGCGCCAGCGCGGAAACAGCAATTGGCTCCATCCTGCGCAATGGCCGCACCGTCTGCGGCACCCTGCGCCCGGCGGAAACCGCCTACCTGTTCGGCAGCGACGCCAGCCAGGTCGCTTCGGCTGCCGTGATCCCGCTGGCGGATCAACTGGGTGTGCTGGCAGTCGGCTCCAGTGACCCGAATCACTATCGCTCCAGCCTCGGCACCCTGTTCCTGTCCTACATCGGCGAAATCCTCGAGCGCCTGCTGCCAAACCTGCTGCGGGGCTGAGCACCATGCAGCTCGCGGCAGTGACGGACGCCTTCCTGCGGCACCTGCAGCACAAGAACCTCTCCACGCACACCCTGTCTGCCTATCGCCGCGACCTGCAAAAGATGCAGCAACTGGCAGACCGGGAATCCCTGGACGACCTGCGCGACCTCGGCGAAATGCGCCTGCGCAGCTGGCTGGCACACCTGCACCGCGAAGGGCTCGGCCCCAAGAGCCTGCAGCGCTGGCTGTCTGCGGTGCGCACCCTGTTGCGCTTTTGCGTGCGCGAGGGCTGGCTGCCCGCCAATGTGGCCGAGGGCCTGCGCGCGCCCAAAGCGGATAAGAAGCTGCCCAGGCTGCTGGATGTAGACGGCGCCGCACAGTTTGTCGAAAGCCCGGCCAGCGACGCAGAAGACGACCTGCTGGCGCGGCGGGACGCGGCCATTCTGGAACTCTTTTACAGCAGCGGCCTGCGCCTGTCGGAACTTACCGCCCTCAACTGGCCGGATCTGGATCTGGGCGCCGGCGAGGTTCGCGTAACCGGCAAGGGCAACAAGACGCGGCTGCTGCCCATTGGCCGGCACGCGCGCCAGGCCCTGCAAGACTGGCGCCGGCAGGCGCCCGCCGCCCAAGGCGACGACCGCGGCGGCGAACCGGTGTTCACCACCGCCCGCGGCAAGCGCCTCAGCAACCGCGCGGTTCAGACGCGCCTCAGCCACTGGTCCAGGCGCGGTGGTGCAGAGCAGCGGGTGCACCCGCACATGCTGCGGCACTCTTTCGCCAGTCACATGCTGGAGTCCAGCGGCGACCTGCGCGCCGTGCAGGAACTGCTCGGCCATGCGGATATCAGCACCACCCAGATTTACACTCACCTGGACTTCCAGCACCTGAGCCGGGTCTACGACAGCGCACACCCGCGCGCCAAGCACAAAAAGATCTAGAGCTTTAACCACTCGCCCCTATTCGAGCGGGGCAATGCGCGCTCAGGGCGAATACCAGACCGGAGAGGTGTAGGCGCGCTCCTGAATAGCCGCTGGCACGCCGTCAGGCCGTTTCACGCCGAAATACTTCGCATCGTATGTGGTCCAGCGAGGCGTAGGTATTTCCAGCACCCGCACATAATAAAAAGCCTTGTGTGTGCGCTGAAAGTCCGGATCCTTCCAGTAGGCCTGAAGAAATACATCACCAATACTGTTGTCGTAGTTAGCACTGGCCACATCAACGGTGTTGCCGACTTTCTGTCCTGCGCGGCCGTCACGGCTGATCTTCCGCCCATCCGAAACCGCAACATCATAAACCCGCTCGTGGGTTTTCCCGTCCGCATCCAGCCAGCCCTTAACCACCTGTATGCGGTCGAGGTTCGCGCCATCTGGATCGCGCATGGCGCGAATCAGAAATGCCGGAGCCGTTTCCGACTGCTGCAGCTCGCCCCCCATGGGTACGCCCTGTGCATAGCCGTAGCGGGCAAAATCATGGCGGTTGAGATCATCAGCCACGAAATCAAAGCCCGCGAACAGCCGCACAACCAACCGGGTACCCGTGGTTGCATAAACTTCCCTGCGCGCCATGGCATCCCACAACGCCTCACGGGTATTCTCCCGCGCCCAGACGGCTGCCAACCCAGAGGCGCTGGCCTGATAGTGCCGTATCGCGTAGTCGCGGCCCTCGGGATCCGGCAGGTAGCCGGTAATCTTTTCCTCAAACCGGATAAGATCAGCGGTAGGCTCTACCGCCGTGGCCTTGCCAAAAAAATTGTCCTCGGCAGCGGTTGCCAGTGATGTATGTGAGTCGGTACTGCCGATCAACCCGAATTGATAGGGGTTGGCACCCAGCTTTTGTTCATAAGCCAAGCCCTGCTTCAGGGCCTCGCGCGCATACTCGCGCGGCAGCATGTCCTTTTCCTTTGCCGCGCCAAAGCTGCCCTTGTCCCAGGTCTCGAAATCCGCGAATTCATCATTGGGTGACAGCAGGGGATGAGTCTCGCCATCGCCCTTGATCTGAGTGACTTCATAGAGGGGCTCCCATCTCGCCCGACGCTCTGCGTAATCCCGGTCAAGGGGTTTCCTGCCAGTTAACGTCACGCTGTCAAACATCAGGCCATTGGACAGGTTGCCGTTGTGCGGTATCGCCAGCACCCGTCCACCAGTTTTCTTTTCATAGCTCTCCATCCACTTCCACAGATCCTCTGGGTCTTCCGAGTCGTAAGCGGACATCGGTACTACCTGATCGGCTTTCGTCTTGTCATCGCGGAACACCAGGTTGCGGTGCAGGTTGTTGCCATCCGGGCTTGAAGTCCATTCGTAGCCGATCAGGGCAGTGAACAGGCCAGGAGTATTGTGGTTCTCGGCGGCCTTGGTCAGGCGTTGCCACATAGACACCATCAGGCCTTCAATACCACTCAAAGGATCCTTGCGCGCACCGACTGCGCTGCCCCACATGGCATATGCCTCATCAGGCTTACCCACCTTCGTCAGGTCATGGACTTGTTTCCCCCACGAGGATGCCAGCAAGCGCTTGTCCGATTCACTGATCATTGGCGACAGGCCCAGGTTTTCCGCATGGTCGGCGATAACCAGAAAATCCAGCGGACGCTTGAGGCGTGCCTTTACCCCGGTGCTCGAAGTCACGGTCCCACCCTTGGCAAACCGATAGGCTTCGTCCGGTCCCAGGCGATTACCAAACATCCCCGCATCAGTGGAATAACTGGTGTGTAAATGTGTGTCGCCAAAGAAGACCCTGTTGGGAAAATTCTGGTCGGGGTATGGAGCGTACTCTGCTTCTGGACTGGGCACAGACTGCGGCGCATCCTGCGCAAAGGCCCCATTTATCGCCGTAAACAACAAAATCGAGACGAGCACTCTGGTCATGGCGGACGAAGATCTCTGATGACATCCATGCCTACTTGTGCGCCAAATCGTAGACATGATCCGTCAAAGGCTCACAAACAGAATGGAAAAATGAATCGTGAAAGGGATAGGGGTATAGCTCGGAAAGCTTAGCAGGCCGCTGAAAAAAGATGCTCAACGGCCCGCCAGCCAAGGAATCGCCCCGGAAGCCAGGGCGGCGAGCCAACTTGCATTGACCCGTGGTGAAGTAGGGCTAATCTCACCAGCCCTACTTCAGATCGGCCTGCTGCCGTACTTCGGTTGCGGCTTGCGCGGAGGATCGGCGGTGACCTCTGGTGCTATCTCACTGATCGCGCCGCCGCTGGCAAGAAATGCCTCGACTTCAGCGCTGAGCTGGCTGCGGGCCCGCTCGCGGGAGGTCACGGTGCGTTCATCACCAAACTCTTCTGAGTCGTTTAAACGCGTGTTGGATTGCTCATCTGTCATGTCACTGTACCCTGTAACTTGATACCCCTGTTACAGAGGAAGAACCCCTGTGCCGCTTTACTGCGGCGCAATATATATAGGCAGTGTCTGAGCGGCCTGCCAGAAAAGGTTCCTTATTTCAGTAGAGTATTTTTTACCAATTCATGCCGGATTTATTGCACTTGGTTATGCTGTTTTTCCCGCCAGGTAAAAATCATCGCCCCAGCGCGAAACGTATCGGCGCTGAGTCCGGAATCAAATCCCCTCACCGCCGAATAGCGGGCACAAAAAAGCCCCGCATGCGGGGCTTTGCAAAACACTGTGATCGTGATTTCGATCAGACCGCTTCGCTGCCGGTTTCACCGGTACGGATGCGAATCACTTCTTCCAGCGCCGTGATGAAGATTTTGCCGTCACCGATCTTGCCGGTCTGCGCGGCTTTGGTGATGGCCTCAACCGCGCTGTCGACCATGCTGTCGTCTACAGCCAGTTCCAGCTTCACCTTGGGCAGGAAGTCCACAACGTACTCGGCACCGCGGTACAGTTCGGTGTGTCCCTTCTGACGGCCGAAGCCTTTGACTTCGGTCACGGTCATGCCCTGCACGCCGACTTCAGACAGCGCGGTGCGCACATCGTCAAGTTTGAAAGGCTTTACGACAGCCGTAATCAATTTCATCTACTTATCCTCTGTATTTGTCTTTCGGGCACCGGCCCGTTACTGGCCGGCGCCGGAAAAATCTTGCTGCCGCTGATACCTGCTGCGCAGTACTACACCAGCGGCTCCTCTCAATGAGCGCTTATTTGCTCATGAATTCCGGATAAGCTTCCATTCCGCACTCAACCAAGTCAACACCCTGCTGCTCTTCTTCTTCGCTGACGCGAATACCGGTGATCAGCTTGAGGGCGAACCAGACTGCGATAGAGGCTGCAAATACCCAGGCGAAGATGGTTGCGGCGCCGATCAGCTGGCCGGAGAAGCTGGAGTCGGCATTGGTGACCGGTACCAGCAGCAGGCCGAGCAGACCAACAACACCGTGCACGGAGATGGCACCAACCGGGTCGTCAATTTTCAGCTTGTCCAGGGTAATGATGGAGAAGACTACCAGCACGCCGCCGATGGCACCGAACAGGGTCGCCTGCAGGGCGGTCGGGGTGGAAGGCTCAGCGGTGATCGCTACCAGGCCAGCCAGCGCGCCGTTGAGCAGCATGGTCAGGTCGGCCTTGCCGAACAGGATGCGACCGGTGATCAGCGCAGCTACCGCACCACCAGCAGCGGCGGTATTGGTGTTCAGGAACACCATCGCCACCGAGTGTGCGTTGGCGGCGTCGCCCAGTTTCAGTACGGAACCGCCGTTGAAGCCGAACCAGCCCATCCACAGGATGAAGGTACCCAGGGTGGCCAGCGGCAGGTTGGCGCCGGGGATGGCGTAGATTTCGCCGTTCGGGCCGTATTTGCCCTTACGCGCGCCCAGCAGCAATACGCCAGCCAGGGCAGCGGCGGCACCAGCCATGTGCACGATGCCGGAACCGGCGAAATCGGAGAAGCCCAGGTCGCCCAGGTTGTACAGGCCGAAGACTTCTTGACCGCCCCAGGTCCAGGAACCTTCCAGCGGGTAGATCACACCGGTCATGACCACGGCGAACACCAGGAAGCTCCACAGCTTCATGCGCTCGGCCACGGCACCGGAAACGATGGACATGGCGGTGGCCACGAATACCACCTGGAAGAAGAAGTCGGAAGCACCTGAGTAAACGGAATCGCCTTCGAAGCCGTTCTCTGCAGAGCTTGCCAGTACGCCATTCAGGTCAAATGCCTCAATGCCGCTCAGCAACCAGCCACCGTCGTACATGATCGCGTAGCCGCTGATCAGGTACATGATGCACGCGATGGCAAACAGTGCCACGTTTTTGGTAAGGATTTCCGTGGTGTTCTTGGAACGCACCAGGCCCGCTTCCAGCATGGCAAAGCCCGCTGCCATCCACATGACCAGTGCACCACACACCAGGAAATAAAATGTATCAATTGCGTACTGCAATTGAAAAATTTGATTTTCCATTTTTCGCTCCGTTTAACCCAAAATTTCCCGAGTCGCCCCGGTTGTTCATTCGTAAGATGAATTCGTCGTTATTAAATGGCCGCCGTACCGCTTTCCCCAGTACGGATGCGGATCGCCTGTTCCAGGTTGGCGACAAAGATCTTGCCATCGCCGATCTTGCCGCTCTGGGCGGCGGCGCCGATGGCTTCAAGCACGGCATCCACCTGGCTGTCGTCCACAGCGATCTGCAGCATGGTTTTGGGCAGGAAATCCACCACATACTCCGCGCCGCGATAGAGTTCCGTGTGCCCCTTCTGCCGCCCGAAACCTTTGACTTCGCTGACGGTGATGCCGCGGACACCGGCTTCCGCCAGCGCGTCGCGCACGGCATCCAGCTTGAAAGGTTTGATGATTGCGGTTACCAGTTTCATGGTCTCCCCCTGTTAAAAAGGCCCACCACTGGGGCGGGCCCGGTTCTTTTGATTACCAGCTGTAAGTAGCGCCGGCCACAATCGTCGCTTCACACCAGTCGGTGCCGTAGCACTCCGCCTTGCTGGCGTCTGTGCCAATCAGCGAGGCACTCAGTGCGAGGCCGCCAAACTCCTTGCTCAGCGACACGTTGTAGTCGATGTAGGAGTCGGATCCATCGAGGAAAATCTCCTCGTCAAACAGGTTCAGGCCCGCGCTCAGACCCAGTGCGATGTCGTTACCCAGGTCGAAGGAGTAACCCGCGTTCAGGTAGTAGAATTCGCCCGCCTGATACCAGTAGTCATCGGAGTAGGCGAAGCCGAGGCTCAGGTCGCCAAAGCTCAGGCTGCCGTAGATTTCCTGGTAGTCCTCGTCCTGGTCGCTGCCGTGGTAGGCGTAGTAGATGTAGCCCACGTCGTAGCCCACACCACCGGCGGTTTCACCGGCGTAACCGCCGTAGAAATCCTGTTCGAATTCGGTCTCGTCTGCGCCGTAGGCGAAGTCCACTTGCGACGCCCAGGTACCCAGATAGAAGCCATTGCCCATATCCAGATCCACACCGCCCTGAACTGCCGGGCCGGTATCAGACTGGGATACCCCACGGAATTTGTAGTCACTGACGACACCGATATTGGCGCTGAAGCTGGGTCCGTCTTCGGCAACAGCTGCGCCGCTGAAAATCGCCATGGCCAGCGCGCTACCCGCGACAAGCCCATTGACAGTAGTGGTCACACTTTTATTGGTATTGATTCCCACGTTGGTTCTCCTGGTTCTCTGTTCATGAAACTGCTTACTTATTTTTATTAGCGGCTTCGACAACACCGGGGGAGCCGGCACCCGCCGCGCTCGCCTGAGTACCTCGGTGAAGGCTGGTTCCCGTCCTTCACTGTCAGTGCGATTTGCAGGTAACCTCTTGCAGAGTTAGTGCCAACTATGAGAACAGCTTTAAAAATCAAAGAGTTAGGTGATTTTTCCACCCCCTGAGCAGGCGCAGGTGGAGAGGCGCAACGAATCTGCGCAAAAACGGTGCGCACCAAAATGGCACCTGCACCGCGAGGGCGCATCAACCAGGCGCCACGGCCAGCGGCGCGAGCCAGAAAGGGGCACGGCGAGATACCTTGGTGGTAAAAGCCCACTGCGTTACTATTTCTCGCCATCAAACTTGGATTTCTTAGTGGAGAATTGCGCTTGGCTGCGGACAAATTGCAACAGTTACTCAACGAACTGCGTCAACAGGGGGCGGTGATCACCAGTGATCTGCAGGATGCGCTCGCCGTGGCCCTGGGCAAATTGCCCCTGGTCAGCCAGCGGGAATTCGACATTCAGGCCGCGAAGCTGCAGCGCGCGGAAGAAAAACTCGCGCAGCTTGAGGCCCAGGTGAAGGAGATGGAAGCGCAACTGGATCGCGATGCCGACTAACTGATGCTGAAAAGGTCGTAGTGACCTTTTCCCCTCGATCGCTCACGGAAAATTTCAGGGAAGAAATTTGAACCTATCGATTACCTATGCCCGCGCACAGCTGGGCATCGATGCGCCGCTGGTGACGGTGGAAACCCACCTCGCCAATGGCCTGCCCGCGTTCAACATCGTCGGCCTGCCGGAAGCGGCGGTGAAGGAAAGCCGCGATCGCGTGCGCAGTGCCATCGTCAACAGCCATTTCGAATTCCCCCAGCGCCGCATTACCGTCAACCTGGCCCCGGCGGATCTGCCCAAGGCCGGGGGGCGCTACGACCTGGCAATCGCTCTGGGGATCCTCGCCGCGTCGGGACAGGTGCCCGGCGAGCATCTGGAAAGCTACGAGTTCATCGGCGAGCTAGCCCTCTCTGGCAGCCTGCGCCCGATTCCCGGCGCCCTGCCCGCCGCCATGGCGTGCAAAGACAGCGGCCGCACACTGGTGGTGGCGGCCGAGTCTGCCGCCGAAGCCGCTCTCATCGATACCCCGGTAAAAGCGGCGTCCTCCCTGCTGCAGGTGTGCGCGCAGTTGCACGGCCGCGAGCCACTGCCGACAGCCGAGCGGGACATTGCGCAAGCGGACAGCGATTGTGCCGACCTTGCCGAAGTGCGCGGGCAGCTGAGAGCCCGCAGGGCACTGGAAGTAGCCGCCGCCGGCGGTCATAACCTGCTGTTTTACGGTCCTCCGGGAACCGGCAAAACCATGCTCGCCAGCCGCCTGCCCGGGATACTCCCGCAACTGAGCGAGCGCGAGCTGATTGAAGTCGCCGCGCTCTATTCCAGCGCCGGCCTGCCCCGGATCCAGCAACGCCCGTTTCGCGCCCCCCACCACTCCGCCTCGCCCACCGCGCTGGTGGGCGGCGGCAGCACGCCGCGGCCCGGCGAAATCAGCCTCGCCCACCGCGGCGTGCTGTTCCTGGATGAAATGCCGGAGTTCCCGCGCTCGGCGCTGGAGATACTGCGGGAGCCCCTGGAAAGCGGCGAAGTGCGCATTTCCCGCGCCCGCGCGCAGGTGACATTCCCCGCAGACTTCCAGCTGGTAGCCGCAATGAACCCCTGCCCCTGCGGCTATCTCGGTGAATCCCGCTGCCGCTGCACCCCGGACCAGATCGACCGCTACCGCAACAAGCTCTCTGGACCACTGCTGGATCGCATCGACATGCAGGTGGAAGTGGCGAGCATGAGCGCGGCGCAGTTGCAGGAGGCACCACCCGGAGAAGGGTCGGCCAGCGTGCGCGAACGGGTGGCGCAGGCGCGCGCACGCCAGCTGGACCGGCAGGGGAAAATCAATGCGGAATTAAAGGGCACCGAGCTCGATCGCCACTGCGCGCTGGGCGCAGCGGAAAGCAGCCTGCTGCGCGCGTCAGTGGAAAAACTCGGCCTGTCAGCGCGCAGCTATCACCGCGTGTTGCGCGTCGCACGCACGCTGGCGGATCTGTGCGGGGAGCAGCGTATCGGCACGGCGCAGGTTGCGGAGGCGCTGGCGTATCGCAACCTGGACAGAAAGCCGGTCGTCTCCGCTTAACCTGCGCTTACATGGGATTCGCCAGGCGATAGAGCACGTGCTCCTGCATTGGGTGCGCGGGCGGCAACGCCGGGTGCAGGAAATTTTCGCCCTGCTGCATACCGAGTTTTTCCATTACGCCGCGCGAACGGAAATTTCCGGGAACAGTGAATGAGACTATTTCCGGCAGCCCCAGCTGCTCGAAGCCGACCTGCAGTGCAGCGCGCGCCGCCTCGCTGGCAAAGCCCTGGCCCCAGGCATCGGTTGCCAGCCGCCAGCCAATTTCCACCGCGGGCGCAAACGGCATATCGGCGGTGACATGCTTGATGCCCACAAACCCGATAAATTGCCGGTCATCCAGCCGCTCCACCGCCCAGAATCCCCAGCCGTATTGTTCAATATGCGCGATCTGCCGGTCGATGCCCGCATCACTTTCTTCCCGGCTGAGTAACGCCGGAAAAAATTCCATCACCTGCGGATCGGCATTCATCCGCGCAAAGGGGGCGCGGTCGCTGTCACGCCACTGGCGCAGCTGCAGACGGGTTGTGCCCGGCTCGATCAAACGCGGCATGAATCAGTGCCTGCGCTGCTTTTCGATCTGCTTTTCCAGCTGGATCTGCGCGTTGGCCGAATAATCGGCGCAATCCATTTTTTTGCCCTGGACGGCACTGGCTGCATATTCCCAGCCACTGGCGCCCGGGTGCGGTGTCAGCAACAGGTCACAGGGAAGGTCGCGTACCTTGGCGAAGGAGAGACGGAAGTCGTGCAGGATTTTCGGGTAGCGCGGGTTTTCCAGCAGTGTGTAGCCCGGTGCCGTGAGACTGTCTACGTAGGCGATGACCACTTCCCGGCCATCGCGCATGTCGCGCCAGGTCCAGGCCATACTGCCCGGGGTATGGCCCGGTATGAAATGTACCTGGAGTTGAATTGGCCCCAGTTCCACCACTTCACCGTCCAGCAGATAGCGATCCACCGACACAGGCGGGAACAGCAGGCCATCGCCAAAGTGGATGTCGCCGGCACCGCCGTTGGCCAGCAGGTGCGAGGATTCGGCATTGCTCGCAACTCTGGCACCGGTTGCGCGCTTCACTGCGGCGAGCGGGCCGGCGTGATCGGCGTGGGCGTGACTGTGAAGGATCCATTGCAACTGACCCGGTGCCACCCCCAGCTTGCGCATATTTGCCAGCAGGTGATCGGCGACCTGCGGCATGCCGCCATCAATCAACACAGCGCCGGCATCGGTTTTGATCAGCAGCGCACTCAGGCCGCGGGTACCAATCTGCCAGGTGTGATCGGCAATCTGCAGCGGCGCCACCGGCGTGCGCCAGGACGCATCCACTTCGTAGGCCTGCAACTGCGGCAGCGGCGCCGGTGGCTGCGCAACGGCGGAGACGGCATAAGCGCCCAGTAACAGGGCCAGCAGGCTGCCCCCGCGGAGTATCCCTCGCATATCAGCGTTCCAGTTCCCTTGTTGGATGTCGGTTCCCGTACAGTATTTTGCGCGCCGGCACCGTCAGGTAATCACAGCCCGCGAGCCAGTCGCCGGGTTCCGGGTAATCGGCGAGGCGAAAGCCCATTTTTTCATACAGGGCGCGCGCCGCCGGATTGCTTTGCAGCACAAACAGCGAGATCCTCTCGACCTTCAAGGCGTCGCAGCCGTGGGCAACCAGGTTCCGGATCAGCTGCTCCCCCACCCCGCGGCGGCGGGCACTCGGGGCAACCACCAGCCGGCTCAGGTGGCAGTGGTCGAGGCGGTTGTAGTATTGCCCGAACGCCTGCATCGCGCCGCCCGCATCCAGCAGCACAAAGCTGGGGTGATTACTCCACTGACTGTCCTCGGCAAAACTCCGTGTATCAAATGGGTAGCGGAACGGCGGCCCACCCCACTGCCGGCACTCGGTTGCCGAGAGGAACCACCCCATCAGCTCGGCAATGTGTTGTTCCGTACAGGGCGCAAGAGTCAGTCGCTGGGTCTCCATCATCCGTTTCCGTTATTTTTTGCGCCTGGCCTGCTGCAGCCAGCGATCCAGCTGGTCGGCAAAGGCCTTGCGCTCCTGCTGCCCCAGCGGCGGCGGGCCACCGGTGTGCACACCGCTGGAACGCATGGTTTCCATGAAGTCACGCATATTCAGGCGCGCGCGCACATTGGCCTTGGTGTAACGCTCGCCGCGGGGGTTCAGCGCACTCGCGCCCTTTTCAATCACTTCAGCGGCGAGCGGGATATCGGCGGTGATGACCAGGTCGTCCGCGCTGCAGCGCTGCACAATTTCGTTGTCCGCCACATCGTAGCCGGCCGTGACCTGCACCGCGCGGATAAAGCGGGACGGGGGCACGCGGATATACTGGTTGGCCACCAGCGTCATTTCAATCTCGGTGCGTTCGGCGGCGCGAAACAGGATTTCCTTGATGACAACGGGACAGGCGTCGGCATCGACCCAGATACGGGACATCAGCGGTTACTCTTGAACATTATCTTGCGGTTGCTGGTCAGGCGGCGCGCCCTGATCGCATTTTTTGCACGCAAGGGTAACACCCAGCATGCGGGCGCGGCCTTCCAGTGTCGTCACCCAGGGTCGGTTTTGCCAGGGCGGATCGTGGCGCACATGCTGGTTGTGACCACAGGCCAGTTGCGCCACCCAGTGACTGTCTTCATCGCGATGGAAGCCGGTAATGGGCTGCAACATAGAACGGGCACCTCAATTGTCAGGCCTTTATAGACAATTTGCCCGGCCAGGTAAAAGCCGGCGCGCACAGTCAGTCCTGCTGGTCACTATTTGACCGGGCGCAACCGCAGCCAAGCACACCCGCGGCTGATAGAATCGCGGCCCAGTTAACCCCTTGTTGAACCCGTTCTCCGGATCCAGTTGTACCCATGACCAAACTCAATCCCCGCCAGGCGGAAGCGGTAAAGTACATCGACGGCCCCTGCCTGGTGCTCGCTGGCGCAGGCTCCGGCAAGACCAGCGTGATCACCCGCAAGATCGCCTACCTGATCGAGGAGTGTGGCTACCAGGCGCGCAACATCGCCGCCCTGACCTTTACCAACAAGGCCGCGCGGGAAATGAAGGAGCGCGTCGGCAAGCTGGTGGTGGGCCCGGATGGCAAGAAGTCCAAGGCCGCTCACGGCCTCACTGTGTCCACCTTCCACAACCTGGGCCTGAATATCCTGCGCAAGGAGTACCGTGCGGCCGGCTTCAAACCGGGCTTTTCGATCTTCGACGCCGAGGATGCCCGCGGCCTGATCAAGGAGCTGATGCTGCGCGACGGCGACCTGGACACCGACCTGCTGGATCGGGTGCAGAACCAGATCTCCAACTGGAAGAACGACATGCTCAGCCCGCGCAAGGCGCTGGAACTGGCCCAGAGCCCGGGTGAGCAGGCGATGGCGGTGGCCTACGGGCGCTACTGCGATGCCCTCAAGGCGTATAACTCCGTCGATTTCGACGACCTGATCATGATCCCGGTGCAGCTGTTCGATTCGGACCCAGAGCTGCTGCAGCGCTGGCGCAAGAAGATCCGCTACCTGCTGGTGGACGAATACCAGGACACCAACAGCTCCCAGTACCTGCTGGTGAAACTGCTGGTGGGCGGCCGCGGCGGCCTCACCGTGGTGGGCGACGACGACCAGTCAATCTACGCCTGGCGCGGCGCGCGCCCGGAAAACATGAGCCAGCTGAAGCAGGACTACCCCAACCTGCGCCTGATCAAGCTGGAGCAGAACTACCGCTCCACCAGCCGCATCCTCAAGGTGGCCAACCACCTGATCGCGCACAACCCGCACGAATTCGACAAGGCACTGTGGTCCGACAAAGGCCTCGGCGACGAGATCCGCGTGCTCAAGGTCGCCAACGAGAACGAGGAGGCCGAGCGGGTCGCCAACGAAATCTTCCTGCAGAAGGCCCGCCGCGGCGCCCGGTTTATGGATTTCGCGGTGCTCTACCGCGGCAACCACCAGGCGCGTCTCATCGAGATGAAGCTGCAGGAAAACCAGATTCCGTACCAGATGTCCGGCGGCACCAGCTTCTTTGCCCGCGCGGAGATCAAGGACGTGATGGCCTACCTGCGTCTATTAGTTAACCCGGATGACGACAACGCCTTCCTGCGCATCATCAACACCCCGCGCCGCCAGATCGGTACCAGCAGCCTGGAGGCGCTGGGTAACTATGCCAAGGGCCGCGAGATCTCGATGCTGCGCGCCTGCTCCGAGATCGGCTTCAAGGAGCACATCACCGAGCAGGGCTACGAGCGCCTGAACCGCTTCGCCCACTGGCTCGAAGGCGTGGCCCGCAACTGCCGCGACAACAGCCCGGAAACCGCCCTGCGCGAGATGCTCGACGACATCGACTACGCCGGCTGGCTGAGCCAGAACGCCAGTAGCGAGAAGGTGGCCGAGAAGCGCATGGAAAACGTCTACTGGCTGCTGGACAGCCTGATGAAAACCATGGAGGGCACCGACGACGAGCTGGAGCAGGACGTGCGCCTGGAGCAGGCCATTTCCAAGCTGATCCTGCGCGACATGCTCGACCGCCAGGAAGAGGAAGAAGCCACTGACAAGGTGAGCCTGATGACCCTGCATGCGTCCAAGGGCCTCGAGTACCCGCACGTATTCATGATCGGCATGGAGGAAAACCTGCTGCCGCATCGCAACAGCATCGAGGACGACAATATCGAGGAGGAGCGGCGCCTGACCTACGTCGGCATTACCCGCGCGCAGAAAACCCTGACCATGACACTGGCCGGCAAGCGCAAGATGTTCGGCGAAAACCAGGACACCACCCCCAGCCGCTTCCTCGACGAGCTGCCGCAGGAAGACTGCGTATTCGAGGGCTTCGGTAAGGCGACCCCGGAACAGAATCAGGCCAAGGGCGAAGAGACGCTGGGCTCGCTGCTGAGCATGTTTGACTAGAACATCACGTCATCCCGGCCTGGAGCCAGGATCCAGGCACAAAAAAGGCCGCTCACTGAGCGGCCTTTTTTATCGGCGATAGTAAGCGGTCGCTTACTTGCTGTTCTCAACCATATGGTCAACAGCGGCCTTTACTTCATCGTCGGAGCAGGTCATACACAGGCCCTTGGCCGGCATCGCGTTGAAGCCGTTGATGGCGTGGGTGTAGAGCGTGTCCATGCCCTGCGCGATGCGTGGAGCCCAGGCGCCGGCGTCGCCGAACTTGGGTGCACCAGCCGCGCCAGTACTGTGACAGGCCGCGCAGTGGCCGGAGTACACATCAGAACCGCTGCGCGCGCCACCGGAAGAGGCGCTCGCCGCCGGCGCTGCCGCCGCGCACTCGTCGCCCTTCATGCAGGTCTTGCCCGCCGGCGCGATGCGCTCAGCGATCTGCTCATCCACAGACTGGGCCACAGCTACTGCCGCGCCCGCTACCACGGCCAGGGCCGCTACGAAATTCAATACAGCTTTCATCCATTCCCCCTAAAGGCCCTGTGGCCCGTAGATTCAGGCGTGTTGCCACTTACCTCTACCAGTCAGCCGCGCATTATAAGCATAGCGCCGGGCCCTGCGAAGGCCCGCGTACAAATAGTGCGCATTTAACCCGAATTCCGCTGGCCCCAACCGGGCATACCCCCTCGGGATTCGCGCAAAAATAACAGTTAGACTGCAGTGTCTGAACGAGCGTATGGAAACCCCTGCATGAAAAAAATCTGCGTTTATTGCGGCTCCAGCCCAGGGCGCCGGCCCGAATACCTGGCCGCCACCCAGGCACTGGCCGATGAGCTGGTCAGCCGGAATATCGGCCTGGTGTACGGTGGGGCCGGCATTGGCATCATGGGCGCAATGGCCGATGCCATGGTGGCGCGGGGTGGCCACGTCACCGGCATTATTCCCCACGTTCTCGCCAACCGGGAGGTCGTCCACAGCGGCCTGAGCGAACTGCGCATGGTTGACTCGATGCACGAGCGCAAGGCGCTGATGGAAGACATCTCGGACGGATTCATCGCCCTGCCGGGCGGACTCGGCACGCTTGAGGAGCTGTTCGAGATCCTCACCTGGTCACAACTGGGCTTCCACCGCAAACCCTGTGGTGTGCTGAACGTGGCCGGCTACTACGATCGCCTGATCGAGTTTCTCGACCACACGGTGGCGGAGGCACTCGTAGCTCCGCAGTACCGGCAAATGCTGCTGCAGGCCGAGGAACCGGCGCAACTGCTGGGGCTGATGGAAAGTTACCAGGCACCGGCGAAGGATCATCGCATAGCGAAAAGCGCCCGCTGAGTCCCCATCCGGCGGCCACACTTTTTGTGGCCGCACACAGCACGTTTCCGTTACCTGTCCCTTACCGCGTAGGGCATCTGATCCCGATAGGTATCCCAGTCATTTACCAGGGTGTCTACCACGCGGCTGCCGACCCGGTAGGCGCTCTCCAGTGACAGCGCCAGCCCCGCGTAATCCTCCCCCTCGCTCAGCAGGCTCTCCGCCGCGGTCATCCCCGGGTGCGGCACGGTAAAGTTGCTGGCGGTGCGCAACACCATCAGGCGCTCGTAGTCCGCCTTGCCGGCGCGATCCAGGTACAGCAGGGATTGCGCGGTGCCGGTGTCTTCCATCGCGGAGGAAACAAAGCTGCCCCGTTCCTCGCTCCAGTAATCCACCCATTCGTTCGCCCAGCGATTAAGGTGGTCGCCGTGCCAGAAGGTCATGCCGGCAAGGTTGTCCCCCTTCAGTACAAACGGCTTGCGCTGCGCGTTGGGAAACCCGGTGAACGCCTTGCGGTTCTCGGCAATGGTGTCGTCATCCCCCAGATCGATGTCCCTGGTCAGCTGGTAGGCCCACTCGGTGAGCTCGCCGTTGATGCGGAATACCTCACCCTGGTTCGGCGGGCGCTGCTCCGGATAGGGGCCCTTGCTGAACAGCGGGAAGATTCCGGTGGACCAGTCCTCCGGCAGCTCGCGACTGTCGATCTCGTGCATCAGGTCGCCGTCCACCAGCCACTCAGCCCAGGCCGCGGAACCGATAGAGGCATCGGCGGGATCAAAACCGGAAATGCCGGCGACGAGCCAATACGCCTTGCTCAGGTCAAAGCGCGGATCCAGCCCCAGCGCCATCACCGCCGACGCGGACTTGTTGGTGCCCATGCCCGTCACCATCCCCAGCACGCCGGTTTCCGGGTTCAGGAACAGGTCGTGGTGGGATTGCGGAAACGGGAAACGCTGGCTGAGTTGCTGACGCTCTTTCCAAAGCTGGAATTCGCCGGCGGTATCGCCCTCGTCCTCACCGATCTCAAACATGTTCACCACCACCACTTTCACCGGAATGGGGGAAGCAGTGTGCGGGCCCAGATTTTCCTGAGGTGTTGCAGTCTTGTTGTCACATCCGGCCAGCACCACAAGGGACAGAAGAACAGAGGAAACCACACGGCGATAGAGAGTTTTTTTCAACATCATGTTTCTCTTGGTTTTTCGATTTTATTTTCAGTTCGCTGCCAGTGCCGGCGTGGAGAATTCGCACAGGTTGTAATGCGTGCAGGTAAAACCGTGACTGCGCGGCACCACATCTCCCAGTGCCGCCATACCCCGGCGCTGGAAGCGCAGCTTGAATTTTTCGAGACGGTTTTCGTAATCCCGCAACAGTTGCTGCCTGGTCTCGTCGCCGACAAAACTGTGCTGCAGGGAATTGCGCGCGAGCGCGGTCAGTTCCCCCCACGACAGGTTGAATTCCTTCACCGCGACAAAGTATTCGTCGGTCATATTGGAATCCCACATGCCGCGGTCATCAGTGGACAGCGCCACCGGAATGCCCATGCGCAGGTATTCCGGAAACGGGTGCTGGCTGTAGTCGTTGACGTACTCCAGCAGCAGATTACTGATCAGGTTGATCTCCACCAGATAATTGCTGTTGCGCATCAACAGCATGGTATCCGGGTCGCTGATCAGGTTGACGCCGTGGCCGATGCGGGTAGCGCCGAGTAACAGCGTGTCGCGCACATGGTGGTTGGGTTCATCCACTTCGCCGGCGTGAATGGACAGCGGTATGCCGGGGATATCCCGGCGCAGTTTGCGCAGGGTGGGCAGGAAGCGCAGCGGGTGGCCCTTGTCATTGTCCTCGCGCCCGACCATGTTAATGCCCACGAACAGGTCGCGGTTCTGGTCGACGAAACGGTAGATCCACTCCAGGTCATCCTCGGCATTGCCGATAAACCGCAACAGGTAATACTGCATGCGCGCGGTGACTCCGGTCGCCACCGCATCCGGCTCCGCCAGACGCTTGCGGAAAATATCCGCGACTTCGTCCGGCGCAAACACGCTGCCATCGGGGCGTGTATAGAAGCGCGTGCCCTCCATGGTTTCCAGATAGGTGAGTCCCTCGCGGGCAAACGCCTGCATGTTCTTCACCAGCATCTCGGCATTGATGTAGGGATTGCGGCCGAGGTCATTGAGGCGCTGCCAGTGGGTCTGGAAAAATTCCTCGCGGCCTTCATGTTTTTTATCCAGCCGCAGGCTGTTCATCCACGCGGCTTTTTCCCGTGCATCCAGCGCGTCGATCTTTTTGTACTCGCGCTTTTCACAGTCGGAAAGCGCCGCATAGCTCGATCCCTGCAGGTTGCGGAAATACATCAAATATGGCGCGAAGCCGAACATGTCCTGCCCGTAACCCACGCAGTTATTGATGCGCACCCGGGTGTAATACTCGTAGCCGCCGTTCAGCTTTTTGCTGGTGGCAAGCTGATACCACCACTCACTGAAGTTCGACCCGGTGAGATGATTGTGCAGGTCGCCACCCTTGGGCAGCGCATAGAGGAATCGGTAGAGGTCGCGATCGTCAGCGGACGACTTGAATTCCTCAAACCAGGATTCGACGGCAGCGGCGGTCGGGCTCGCGATACCCGCCAGCAGGCTCGCACAGAGACCCAGGACACGAAAAACGGCAAGTGGGGATCGCATGGAAACAGACAAGATCAGACTCCGGCAGCAGTAAATAGAATAAACCCGGTGAGCACTTCTTCAGAAAGACGCTACCGGGTTAATGTGGCAGGCAGATGATCACCCGTACAGACGAGCGCACCCCGCCTGCACGGCGCCAGCGGGTGCGGACCTTCGGCGGTGATCAGAAGTTCTTGCGGAACTCCACCCCCAGAATACGCGGGTCATTAACGAAGCCGGTCAGGTTGTTGAAGTCGATCTGGCCCTTGATGTTTTCCTCGTCGGTAATGTTGCGGCCGAAGAAAGCCACCTCATAGTCACCAGAGAAGCTGGTATAACCGGCGCGCAGGCCACCCTCGAACTGGTTGTCGATGGTGTATTCCTCGGCGGTGTACAGCGCCAGATGGGTCTCGCCCTGGTAGGCCCAGTCGGTGTAGAAGAAGGCTTCACCGTCATTGCCCACCGGCAGGCTGTAGCGCAGGGTGAAGTTGAATACGCTTTCCGGCGCGGACTGGAAGGGGTTGCCGTCGATCATGGCGAGGCCATCGGCGGTCAAGGGGTTAGTGACCGTGCACTGACCGGAGCCACAGGGTGCGGTGCTCAGATCTGCATCCTGGATTTCGGTATCGGCAAAGCCGGCACCGGCCGTCACCAGCAGGTTCTCGTTGACCACCCACTCCAGATCCACCTCAAAGCCCGCGCCCACACCTTTGTCAGCATTCAGCAGGCGGTTGAAGTTACCACCACCGCCGACGGCGGTAAGCTGGATATCGTCGATCTGGTAGTAGAACAGCGCGGTGTTGAGGCGCAGGGTGTTTTCCAGCAGGTCGGCCTTGTAGCCCACCTCGAACGACGTGATGGTTTCCGAGTCCGCCACTGACGGGCTGCCCTCGAAGGCCACGTCGCGGGCCTGGATGGACTGCGCGCGGAAGCCTTCGGCGAGGCGCACATACACGCTGGCGGAATCACTCAGTGCGTAGTTCAGGCTGGTTTCCCAGCTCAGCTGGTCATCGTCGATCTTGACCGGCGCGTAGTCCTGGACACTGGCAGCGCCGATCACCAACGCGAAGCCATCCACGTTCTGCTCACCCACCACCAGGGATTTTTCGTCGTAGGTGTAACGCAGGCCCACGGTGCCGGTCAGGGCTTCGGTGAAGTCATAGGAGGTCTGGCCGAACAGCGCCCAGGAAGTGTTGGCGTGGCTCACGGTGGTGGCGCCGAAGAAGCCATCGATACTGGTCACGTCCAGATCCGAATCGTAATAGAAACCGCCCAGCTGCCACTGCAGCGGATCTGGCGTATTACTGGCGAGACGGATTTCCTGGGTCAACTGGGACACATCCGCCTGGTCTTCGGTCACCGCACCGAAAGGAATAAAGCCGGGGCCATCGCCGGCGACACCGCCGTCGATATCACCCTTGCTGGAACCGTCGGCGCTTTCATAGGCGGAAATGCTGCTCAGCAGCATGCCGTCCAGATCCCACTCCAGTTTCAGGGAAGCCCCGGCGCTCTCGTACTTCTGCGGGTTATTGTCGCCGTCATCGTAGTAGACCGCATCGCGGTCAAACGTCTGGTTCAGTTGGCCCTGTTCGCCCTGTTCATAAATATTTGCGCGGAACACGCTGGCAGTGCCGTCGAGATCGCGCTGGTGCACATTCAGCAATGCCGAGAAATCGTCGCTGGGGGTCCACAGCAACTGCCCGCGCACCGCCAGTTCAGTAAATCCTCCCATCGCGTCCTGCTCGCCGGTATAGGTGTTATCAATCCAGTCGCCGCGCTCCTGGCGCAGGATGGAAACCCGGCCCGCGAGCTTGTCGTCGATCAGGGCACCGCCGAAGGCACCCTCCACATTGGCGGTACCCAGTTCACCGGCACCCACTTTCACATAGCCATCGTTATCCATGGTGGGTTTACGGCTGTCGAACTTGACGATACCGGCGGTGGTGTTGCGTCCGAACAGAGTGCCCTGCGGGCCGCGCACCACTTCCACCTGCTCCACGTCAAAGATCGGGAAGCTTTTCAGTACCACGCTCTCCTGCACCACATCGTCGAAGATGATGGATACCGGCTGCGAGGCGGCAAGGTCAAAGTCGGCGTTGCCGAGACCGCGGATATAGAAACGCGGCGCCGCGCGGCCGTTGGAGGACTCCGCATACAGGTTAGGTACCCGCGCCGCCAGCGCAAGAATGTCGTCGCCAGCCGAGAAAATACTGTCGAACCGTTCACCGGACAGCGCCGCGACCGAGATTGGCACTTCCTGCAGGCCTTCCGCGCGCTTCTGCGCGGTAACCGTCACTTCTTCAAGCACCGCGGACTTGCGTTGCGTAATACCGGCATCAGAACCTTCCGCACTGAAGGCAGCCATCGGCAGGGACGCGGCAATAGCGCTGGCGAGGAGAGTCGGGGTAATAGCCTTGGTCATCTGGTCAGTATCCTTTGAGCGGGCCCGTGACCTTCAGTCCGGAAGCCGTCGGTTCTCTTATTTTGTTCTCTTTGCGTGCATCGCCCGCAGCGGGCAAGCGCTGCAGGCGCACTCTCAGGAGAGCAACGAACATGCCACTTGCAACGCAAATAGCCCCGAGTTGATGAGGAAACCGCCGATAACCAACAACTCATTGATATTTAAGGATTTTTTCAACTAATAGCGACAACAGGAAAGCCCGGGAAACAAGGCAGGGGGGGCAGGCCGGCCCTCTGTGCCACCGCGGACGCCAGAACAGCACCAAAACCGTGCCCGGCAAGCAACCGAGCCGACAAAGTGCACGGTTGTGTCGCACTACCTGGTGCAGGGCACGCCAACCATCCCCCTGCGGTACCCGGGCCAAATGCCCCGAACTATCGCTAGCCGGCGCGAAAAACCAAATCCGTGCTTTGCCCCATCCGGGTGCTTCTGTATAATCCGCCTCCGCGCCAGCCACACCGCCAGCGCACAAACCGCCCGTAGCTCAGCTGGATAGAGCGTTGCCCTCCGGAGGCAAAGGTCAGAGGTTCGAATCCTCTCGGGCGGGCCATATACAAAAAAAGGCCACCCATCGGGTGGCCTTTTTTGTATATCGTCCCAAGCCCCAGGGCTTTGCCCAACGCCCAGGTTCGAGCCGCAGGCGCAAAGCGCCCGAAACCAGCGACCACAGGGAGCTAATCCTCTCGGGTGCTTGCAGTTCGCATATCGCGCTAAACCTGCCGAACTCTAACAACCGCTCTAAAGCACCAGCGCCGGTTTGTCCCCTTGCGCAAAACCATACGCCACCATATGCTGTGGGGAACGGATATTGCAAATCTAAATGGAAGGCCCTTCAGGGAGCAAACATGACCAACTTTATGGAATAAGTTGCATGCTTTGAAGGCCAGTCAATACCAACCTTTTTTAGAATAAAGTTCACGGATGAATACCTTTATTTCCTCAACTCGATACCAGAGTATTCGGCAGTTTGTCCAAAAGCCCGAACTCTCGAGTGCCATGTTGGTGATTGGAACAAGAGGCATAGAGATTTTTCTGCGCCTGGTATCCACAATTATCCTCACCCGGCTGCTTTCCCCTTCAGCCTTCGGTGAAATACTTATTGTCACCACCATTTCGAGCGCCATTGTATTATTTTCTGAAATTGGCCTCAGGGGCAGCATCATCAATAGCAATCGCGGTGACTCGGATCCAGAGTACATAAATACGATCTGGACACTGTATATTATCCAACACATCGTTATTGCCGCTGTGCTGCTTCTAACCTCTTATTTCGGCGAAAAAATTTATCCCAACGTTCAAAATTTATCTTTTTACCTACAAATTTCAGCTGTTGTTGCATTAGCTTCCGGATTTCACTCCACCAAAATATTCCAACTAGAAAAGCAGCTCGATATGACAATCCCATGTCTATTTATAGTGGGAAAAAGAGTTTTCGGGCTGTCTTTAGCAATATTGCTGTGTTACTCATGGCCATCAGCAAGTTCGATTATTTTTGCAGACTTGATCGCCACATTCTGTTTTGCCATCCTCTCGCACAGGATTCGTCATGGAACGCGCAATCGGATTCATCTCGACATAAATTCATTCAAACAGGTCTTCAATTATGGAAAATGGATTTTACCAACAACTGGCATTACCTGGCTTACCAGGGAAGGCAACAAGCTGACATTGTCCTTTATTCTTACAACGACAACATTAGGATTCTTCTCCGTCGCATCAAATATCGGTTTAGTCTTTTGTGGGATTGCACAAAACCTAAGTGATAAGTGGCTTTTCCCCGTATACGCGAAGTATCGCAAAAACGAGAATATAGATATTATCGCACTTAAAATAAGGTCAATTATTCTTACGGGATCGGGGATTGGTATTGCGATTTTATGTATAGGCTCTGACACAATCGTCAATCTGGTATACGAGGACGAATACGCATCGATTGGCCCGATCCTTGCCACAATCTCTGCTGGATCGATAGGACTCATTGTTGCCAATTGTTATCTGCCAATTTTTAAAGCACACGCAAACTCAAGAGCTCTGTTTAGAATACGAATAATTCAATCAATTTTAATGGGCATAGGTATAATTATCGGCTATAGCTTATTTGGAGTGAGCGGACTAATTCTTGGCGTATCGTATTCCCAGCTACTATTCGGAATTTTTTCTGCTTTTTCAGCGCGAAAATATTTCACAAAGAAAATATTTCTGCTTGACTCAATTGTATTTACGATGCCATTTTTTCTATGCTTATTCTTATTATTTGACGACCTAAATAGAGTTTTCTAATTTTTAAATTAGCGGAAGCATTTCGCTGAGCCTTCATCTCATAGCAGAAAGAATCAATAACTTCTATATTAATATTTAAATCCTCGCGACGAGGATTTATCATTGCAGATAGGGCGCCCTGCCCCTCTCTATCAAAGAAATCCAACAGTGGCGACAATCGATCAAATAAAAGCTATCACAAGCTCCCCCTTAAACGGCGGGATACACGCACCCCCACCCATACGATATCCAGCAGATTGCAAATAATCCGGCACTTAAGCTTTGCCAATAAAGATGGAGTAGCGCTAGTTGCCTCGTATCGCATCTCTCGGTATAAGCGTCGGCAAATAAATTCAACCTCTCCTGCTTGATCGGCAGTGAGCAAAGTTTTGTGACGGCCTACGCGACTGCTATTAACAGCCTTCCGTGTTTCCTTCATATGTGCACTGTTAGCATCGCCGGAACCCATGATCCGGGAATTTGCTGCGTCTTCCTGAAACCCAAGCATATAGTCAATCTCATTTGTATCGACATTTAGGAATCGACAAACCTGCAGCATTTCCTCTCTTGGAGCCTGAGCGAGATCTTCGTAGCGGACTTGCAAGTAGCGTTTAGACCCCAAGGTTTCACCCTGAGTACAGGAAGTTTTATATGCGTGGCTGATATGCCAGGCGAGTATTATATGAGGTGGCACCCCGGGAATTTTGTAAACAAACTCATGCTGAGTCAGTTTGGTATCGTTATTCGCGGTATATTGAATGATAGAGGCTACAGTATCATTGGGATTACGCACGATATGGATATACTGTGAATCGGGGTACCATTCGCGCAACCTATAAATAAACTGCCAGTGCTGGGGTTTTTTGTCACCCCATCGGGCGTTCTCCTTGCCGCTAAGTGCTGCGTAAGTTTGATATAAAGCTCCAATGATCTTGTCATGAGTAGCTGGCAGATTTTGTGAAAGCGTCGACTTGTATAGCTCCCAGTCGATGTATGGGTGGTATAAGCTACCAGGAATAGACGACGCAAGCTCTTCGAGGCATTTCACGTTTGAGTAATTCTTTTTCAGAACTACGGGGATTCGCTGAATATAGGAGGATTCCTCAGGGATGAAAATTCCTGAGCTTCTATTAAGAATCAGGCGCAGTAATGTGGTACCAGAGCGTTTGTAACCTATAATAAACACTGGGTCTCTCCGGAGAGCAATTCCCGCCATATCGAACTTCCTTTTCCTGACAACTTTTTTGGGAGTATATTCCAACTTAATTTTCACCGAGGTTATTTGGTACTGCAAGCCTTCATTTTGAACGAACCCTCATACCCATTTCATTCTTTTCACGCCTAACAAAACGGAGCTAATTGGATCAGCCACCTGCTTTGTAAGCACGATGCACGCCACCAATCAAATGGCCACCCAATACGTCATGGAAACGTCAAGATTGACTCAGGGAAATCCCGGTAATGTAGCTATCAATGCCGCCACAGGATCCACACAAGGCAGGCCAATCACAGTCTCACCAAACCCTTCTTCCCCCTGTGAGGGAGTTCTCATTCAGCCTAACCTAAGGTGATTTTCATCATTTTAATGGGGGTCAAATCACTACCACCATCAATACTGATGTAGCAACTAATCGGCTTGTATCCACCCCGCAGCCATGCAGCTCAAGTTAGCTGAGTCTGAAGACCAGCACATGCTGATCATATGGAACTAAAAGATTCTTCTGCTACTCAGACCTGAATGGCGCAAGAACCTTCATTTGGCTTTCAAAACCATCCGGGTGGCACCAGTCGTTGCAAATACCTGTAATCAGAAACTTCGTAAATGGTCATGAGAATTTTTCATCACTCAATAACTGCTGGTGATTCTCAGTCACCAAATTTTGAAAGTTACTTGCCAAATATAAATTTGGCTCACTGATTTATTCCGTTTCGCTATATAGGCTTCTAGCAACTGGGCTACTAGTCACAGTATCCATATCTTGGCGTGCTTATCATGCTACAAAATTCTCGGGGATGTACCGATGTTCAGAAAAACCTTGATCTTACTAACCTGCACCTTCATCGCCGCATGTGGCGGTGGTGGCGGCACTGATAAAGGCGACCTGCGGCCAGATCCCGGTGGCAGTAGCGGGTCAGGGGGCGGGTCAAGTAGCGGCTCGGGCTCTACCAATACAGCACCGGTCATTACCCTTAAAGGGTCAACCAGTATCGAGATTACCACTGGAGAAGCCTTTGTTGATCCAGGTTATTCCGCGGATGACGCAGAAGATGGTGACCTCACATCCAGTGTTGTTCGCACGCCCGCGAACATAGATACATCGAGCGCTGGCACAATCCAAATCAGCTATAACGTGAGCGATGGACAAGGCAAGTCTGCCGCACAGAAAAGCCGCACGCTGACAATCACGGAGCCAGAATCAGTGGGTCTGGTCATTAAGCTGAATGGCAGCCGTACACTGGTTATCCCTATAGGCGAATCATTTGCAGACCCAGGGGCAACCGCCAAAGATGGTGACCAGGATGTATCCGATCAGATACAGGTAGACGGCTCCGTCGACACCTCCACCGCGGGCAGCTACCCCCTGACCTACTCCGTAGCGAATAACGATGGCGAAACCGCATCCGTTGTTCGAACGGTACATGTGAGCAACTCCGATGTTCAGTCTGATGATATCGCTGCCAGCCTACGCGTTCTTACACGAGTGGAAGGCGTATCGCCGGAAACCGTTTACTTTTCGGCTCAAGACTCAACCGACGTTAACTGCAAGGATTTTCAGGGCGGCAATGACGCAACAGCCTGCGCCACAGGACAATGGCTAAGCTATCACTTTGATTTTGACGATCCGGATTCAGGAGAATTCGCAACGACCGGCAATAGTCGCAATTCCCAGGTAGGACCTGCGCCCAGAGCCATACATACTTTTACCTGTACCCCAGAAAGCAGCCGCTATGAGAATGGTCGTTGTACCTATCGTGTTGGCGTAAGGGTTCAGAACCCTGATGGCATTTTTAATGACGAATTTGTCACGGTTACTATCAGAAGCCAGGAGGACTATTACACGCCAGCTAACACGTTATGCGTCTCCCCAAGTGGGAACTATGACGGTTGTCCTGCTGGAGCCCAGCAGAGAGCTCGAATGCCTGACGTTGGCGGGTTTAGTGGGAAACGGGTTCTTCTGCATGCCGGTGAGACACATGGCGATATTTGCATCGGGTATGCCGAAAAGAACGTCACGGTAGATCGCTACGGTGCGGGCTCACGCCCTATAGTTCCTCTCATCGTTACTGGTGTCGATACTGGTTGTAACGATATTGCGCCAGTTACATCGACGGCAAATTCACTGGAAATGCTTGGTCGTGATAGCAACGGCTATATTAGCCAAGGCTGGACCTACAATATTACGGTGACGGGGCTGCGTGTAGGTAGAGCCACCGTAGGCATGTCCGGTACACTTCAAACTTATCATGATCTTGATTTGGATTGGTCTAAAGATTCCACCCACAATGGTTCATTCTATTTTGGTAGCGCCACTTCCTTTTGCAATAATAATCCCGACGAACTTGACTGTAGCGTTGTCCCCCTGCCGTATGGTATTTTCCTGACAGACTCAGTAGTTAAGAGCAATGCCAACAATTTGCCCAAGGTAAACATCGGTTGCTTTAACGAATGTAACTTTATTAATAGTGGCATTGCCGGTGTAGAAACCAAAACTGCTGATGAACACAATATTAGATTCATGGGCACATGGGGGCTGGTGGTTTCCAATAGCTGGCTCCGGGGTAATCATATTGGCGGGAACGGACCAAAGAGCCGCCTAACACTCAGGCCTGCTAATTTCAGCATAATATTAAATGATCGCAATGCTGAAGATTTCGAGTCGGGCGGCCATATCCGTCCTAGGGACGCAACTACACACTGGGCCCCTCACTATGTTTTTGTATTCGACAACATATTTAACGATACATCACAGGATCCCGGCCATGCCTCAGCTGCGATGGTAGCAAACAACGCGCACTTTTATTCTGGTATTTTCAACAATTCATTTCTCCTTGACGACGTAGACACCGGCGCGTTTCAATTGAAAATGGGTGGTGTGGATGTTGTCGAAAGAGGCTCTCAGTTCAACCCCAAAAATCCAACTTGTGGTTATAACCCCGGAGAAGTTAATGATGGCCTCAATGACGAATCTCGAATCTACGCAGCATCAGCAAGCTGTGTAACAGCCGTTCCCAATGAGCTATCTATTCCACTTTCCCCCGCCCGTTAATCTATAATGTTAAGAAGCCGGGCATAGCAAATGTCCGGCTTCTTATTTAAAGCCCCCCCGAAGAGCCCCGCCATTTACCTGCGCCCTTAACACATCTCTTTGATTTTTTGCGAATACGCTCTAAAATAGAGCTTGCAAATATGTGCCACCTTTTGTAAACCGTCATATCTACGCTGAAGTTGTTCTGGTATTCTTGGAAAAAAACTTCACCTCCGCTGAAACTAAAAACGAGCAATTTATCCGGCCACCTACGCTTCGGAAACCTCACATGTTTCTTATGCCGGACAAATCTAGAAACAAAGGAATGGACTGTCCACGCTATGAAAGCTCTTCTCGTTATAGAAAGCTGCAACCCGGAGTTCAGCTCCGTTCCATTGGTCGGCTACCAATTTTACGAACAGGTCAGCAAATTCTGTGATGTGACCCTTGTAACCCACTGCCGGAATCGAGAGGCGCTGGAGAAAGTACGGGGATCGAGAGAGGTGGTCTATATAACACCGGGTGCATTCGAGAGCTTCTATTACCGCGTGATAGTAAAGCTCAGCACTTTGAGAGGTCAGGTAATCTGGCCTTTGAGGCATGCATTACAGTTTCCAATCTATCATTTCTTCGATAAAGCCGTTGCTTCACTTTTCCGCAATAGAATCAAAAATGGAGAATTTGACCTTGTGCATGCCATGACGCCCATGATGCCAAGGTATCCTTACAGTATTTCAAAATACTGCCACGACGTCCCTTTTTTAATGGGCCCTGTTAACGGCGGGGTACCTTTTCCGGATGCATTTAAAAAAACAGGGCGAAAAGAATTTAGCGCGTTATATTTTCTCAGATCTATCGGGCGCTGGCTTATCCCCGGATATCATGCCACATACAAGCGAGCGGACTTGATACTTGCCGGCTCCACCTATACCAAAGACTGGATCGAAAAAAACCTCGGCGTATCAAAAGCCAAATTGAACCTAATGTATGAAAATGGCGTTCCAGACGATTTTTACAGCGACCTTCAAGAAGTTAACGGTGAAAGATCAGATTTCCAGAATGACATTAGACTGCTTTTTGTTGGCAGGCTGGAACCATATAAAGGTTGCGATATGTTACTAGAAGCTATCCATAAAATTGTGCAGGAAAGCCCCCATGCACACAGGCTACGACTCACTGTTGTAGGAGATGGATCCCAGCGCGCTGAACTCCAGAAAACCAGTAAAGATCTCGATCTAGAAGACATTATTACGTTTACCGGCAACATTCCGCATCAGGAAGTAGCCAAGCAGTTATCCCAAAGCGATCTATTCTGCTTCCCTTCAATCAGGGAGTTTGGCGGCGCCGTGGTTATGGAAGCAATGGCCTGCGGCAGCCCGTGTATCGTTGTTGATAATGGCGGAATCGGGGAATATGTTACGGAAAAGGATGGTATCAAGATTGCGCCGTTGGGAAGGAAGCATGTTATCAATGCTCTCGCAAAGGCGATCACCCATTTACGTGATGATCCAGAAGCTAGGCAACGCCTTTCCGAACAGGCACGAACGAGAGCGAATGAGTTTAGCTGGAACGCAAAGGGTAAGGCGTTAAGCCGAATTTATTCCTTGCTCGCAGCACAAAAATCCGAAGTTGGGCAGATTGATCAAGCATCCTGAGCAGAATACCTTGAGTAAATAAAAAAGCATAACACAGCACATTTTCAGTAAAAAAAGCCCCAACAAACGGTAGGGCATTTAGCTCTATACGGTTTATTGCCTGGATTCTCAACACCACCACCGATGACCTAATCGGCTTCGACGACGACCTGCCTAAGAAACTGCAGTACTAGCTGAGCGGCGTGCGTACCCGAGCGCAGACAAAGCAAGCTCGGCACGTTCACAGTCTATTGCAACATGGATCCTGACAAACAGCGGCATCGACAGTTGTAGCTGTGCGCAAGGGACTGGTTCTAAGTACGACCCTAATGCAGGCTCGCCAGAAACGATACCTTCGTCACCGTGCCCAGAAACTGGCCCCAGGCACTCGAGCTCGATAGACAGTGCATCTTCAAGGAACTGGAGCTCCGAAACATGGCGGCTAGAAATGTGATTTGTGGGCATCCCGTAGCAATAACCTACGAACTGACCGTGTTAGGACACAGTGCGTTGGCTAAATTTGAAAAGCTGCGGATATTGCCCGAGAGCAATACATTCCGCTCGAACAACCACCCATTTGAGCAATATCGGGCAACCGCCACTCTGCTGAAATAGCGCGGCCCATCTTGGTCGTAAAAAAGCCGCTGATGCATACACACCAGCGGCCAATAGAGAGAATCAAGTTAACAATGAGGCGTTAGAGCAGCATGTAATTCCGCAGAGTGATCTGCTGGGTATGGCTGCCCTGCGGGCCGGTCATTTCAACACGCAGATGCACATACTCACCAGCCGGTGCGGCATTGGGGATATTCGCGATCCACTCGCCATCCACCTGTTGCACTTCAGCATCCACCCAGTTGCTCTCGGAGAATTTGTCGTTAACCGGGCAGTACACAAAGGCCGGTACGTTATCCACCACGCATTCCTGGCCGTAGCCGTACTGCAGGGATACGGAAGACAGATCCACTTCACCCAAACCATCCATGACACCGGACAACTTCACCTGCATCGGCTCACCCGCGGGCGCGGTGTTGACGATGCTGACGGGCAGATCGATCACCGGTACGAGTACCGGCTGTGCGCCCTGCTGCGCTGCGCTGCTGTTGAAGGTGTAAAGCCCCTGATAGAAGGAACCCAGATGATCGTTAACCGGTGAGCGCTCACCCACACCGCGGGGGTAGTAGCGAATCTCCAGGGTGATCTCACTGTTGCCGTCGGGCATGGTCAGCATACCGCTGTCCAGGTACTGCGACTGGCCATCAACGCTGATGCCATAGGCCGCACGACCGTTATAGCCCCCAATACCATCGTGGCCAGCCGCATCACCGAATGAAGGTGTGCGGAAATGCAACACATTGGTATCGCGGTAGGCGATGGCAGATCCGTTGGACAGCAGGGTGCCGCCGCGAGGCCCCTTGAACCAGGAGGTTTCCTCTTCGGCGCCCGCCGTCATCAGGCGCGCACCATCGAAGTAGCCGCCGTTGCTGCGCAGCTGGTGGTCGGGCATCACGATATTGGTCCAGGCGTTCTTGCTGGTCGCGGTGTAATACTCTTCCCGCTCTACCGGCGTCATCACCATCTGCGGGCTGCCGGTGGAGTAGAATTCACCGGTGCTGTTGGTCATGGCCATCACATCGGTCCAGGCCGGGCGGTCGTCGTCCTGTGCGTGGTAGGAGGCGGAGATTTTGTGCATGTTCTTTTCGTGCACTTGCACCAGGCCGGCATTGATATGGCCGTCGGTAATGTGGTTGATGGAGTATGCATAGGGGCTGCGCTCCGCCGCTATGCCGGACCAGCTGACGCGGTTATTACCCGCCTCGACCTCAGCGGCGACGCGCGCGCCCTGCTCGCCACTCAGCGCCACCACCGGAATTTTGGGCGTGCCGTTAATGATGCCCTTGTAGCGGCCGCTGGTGCCCGGGCGATAGGCAATCACGCCGATGGCTCCGTGCTTCATGGCATTGCCAACCATGTAAGAGGTCAGGTAGTAGGGGTTGGCAATCAGCGCGATCTTGCCGTCCAGGTCGAACTGCGTCCAGTCGGTGCTGTAACCGGCATCGCCCACGGCGACCATTTCCGCGCTGCCTTCGCCGTGGAAGCTGAGCGCCAGGCCCTGGTTCGTGTAATCCAGCACTTCGCCGTTTTCCTGGGTCACTACCGCTTCCGGCGCTACTGCCCGGGTGGTAACAAAAGAGCGGAAGCGATCGTCTTGCCCCTGTGACCACGCGTAGAAATTCTTGACGTAATCCGGTGCCAGCTCGATCGCGGCCAGCTTCGCAGACTTGGCGTCGTCCAGCGCGTAGGTAAAGCCAAAAGAATAGCCCTGCGGCGCCAGTGGCTTGTCTGCCTTAAACTCCACTTTCTCTGCATTGCGGGAATCGAATTCGATATGGGAGTCACTGGATACCTTGCGACGCAGCACGGCCATCTGCGCGGCCGTTTCCACCAGGCCGCCAAAGATATTGTCGTTATCGTAGGTCATGATGTTGGCGACAACGCTGTAGTTGCCCGCGGGCACGTCAGCGGTGGCGAATCCGTTGCGCACCGACAGGTACTGGCCCCAGTCATCCTCATCATTCATCAGATAGAGTTTCGACGGAGACTGCGCCGGCTGGCCGCGGTGGTCAGTCACCGTAAAGCTCAGGGTGACTTTCGGCTGGTCGATCCAGAATGACACCGGCACGGTGAGCCGCTCATCGTTGTTGCCGACAACGGTGCCTTCTATACGACCGGTAATCGCACCGTAGGCGCCACTGTTCAGGCCAACTGTCGGGTCGATCCATACCGGAACGTCCACACTGCCGTGGGCCGGCACAGTGACGGATTTGATTCCGAGGCCGGCCAGCGTCGCCGGCACCTCCACGGAATCATCTTCACCGACGAGATCCAGCTTCAGTTTGAAGGTTTTGTCTTCACCGGAAAGGTTTTCCAGCGTCACCGAGGTTTTGGTGTACTCGTAGTGTCCGCCAGTGAAAAAGCCCAGCTCCGGATTCGGCGCAGCGACCACGTCCTGAATCATCGCCTGGTTGACGTCCATCGGGCCGGCGCCCTGTTCGAGCACGTGTGCATCGCTGGGCGTGACCGAGGAAGTGAGTACTTTTTTCAGCTCGCGTGGGGACAGCTCCGGCCTCGCCTGCTTGAGCAGTGCCGCACCACCGGAAACGTGGGGGGCGGCCATCGAAGTGCCGGAAAGTGCGGTATAACCGGTTTCGCCAAAGCCACCGGACGCAGCTGCGACCACGGCAACACCCTGGGAGGCAATATCCGGCTTGGAAGAGTGCCCATCCGGGGACGGGCCGCGGGAAGAGAAGTCCGCCGTTTGGTTGTTGCGGTCGATGGCGCCAACGGTCAGCGCGCTGGGCGCACAGCCGGGTGAGCCGACCGTCTCACGGGTAAAGCTGTTACCCGCAGAAATGACAAACAGGGCTTCATCACTCAGTGCTTCCACCAGATCCACCAGCGGGCCATCACAGGAAGTGGCGGTGCCACCCAGGGACATGCTGACGATGTCTGCACCCTGCTCTACCGCCCAGATCATGCCGTTCATAATGCCGTAGGTGGAACCGCCACCGGTGTTGCCGAGCACCTTGCCGATCACCAGGTCAGCGCCCGGCGCCATACCCGCCCACAGGCCGCTGGATTCAGCTCCAGTGCCGGCAATGGTGGTGGCCACATGGGTACCGTGGCCATTCAGGTCATCGACGCCATTGCGGGAATAGGTAAAGTCGCGGGAAGCCACTACGCGGCCATTGAGATCCGCGTGTTCGGTATCGTAACCGGTATCCAGCACCGCCACCGTCACGCCTGCACCGTCGAAACCTGCCGCGTGTTCGCCGCGCGCACCGGTCAGGGGTACTGTGGGCGTCAGGCTCTCGGCCGAAGACACTTTGTGTGCGTGCACAAACGCATCCAGCCACACCCCTTCCACGCTGCTGTCTGCGGTCAACTGTGTCCACAGTTCCGCGGCCTGCGCCTTGTCGATGCCGAATGCCGCACTGTCGATAACTTCGATTTCACCAGTCAGCGACATGCCGTCGAGGGCCTGGGGAACCGCAGCGCCTGCCAGCGTGCCGTCAATGTATTCCACGATCACCGGCAGTTTGCTGGTGGACTCGTCGTCGTAGCCCGCCTGATACAGTTTGCTGATATTGAACAGCTCCATGTCCACAGCTTTCGCATCCACCAGCGCCTGCGCTTTTGGCGGCACGACGTAGGTGTCATTACCGTACTTGTAAATACTGGTAATCACTTCGCCGCCGTCTTCACCCAATAGCCGGATCCCGGCAAGCGCGCCGTCGTTTTTTACTACTGCGGAAACTTTATCGCCGGTAATCAGCGTAAACGTCCGCTCACCGGCGGCGACCTCCTGTGGTAACTCTTGCGCAAGAGCATGGGTCGCCGACAGCCCGCCGGAAAGAGTAAAAATGGCCGCAGCCAGGTGGCGACCTCTTGGAAATTTCTTCATTTTTTTATACCCGTCATTTTCGATTTATTGTTTTCATCGATCGCCTTGCAGGGGGCCCCGGATTGACGGCCAATGACCGCTGGCCACCACCGGAATTTGGCAAATGCTCTCGTTATTTTTTTATCGGGGCCGGCGACTTTGCCTGCCTAGCCTGATTGCATACCCACCTAGTGTTGCAATTGGCTACCGGCAATACATTGCAGCAGGTCACAAGCGCTTTGCTGGCTTTGTAACAATGCGTAACACCCATCCTTGAAAGTCTGGCGCAGAGAATTGGCGGCATTGATGGAAAGAATGTTCGGAGACAGCGGGAAGCGGAGGAGAAGCTCGAAAAGCAACTTTCGGAGAGATAAAAATGATGACTTGCGATAAAAATTGGGATGAGTAGCCTTTTATGTTGAGATCGCCCGTACGCTGATTGAAATAGCGGCGGGCTTCATTTTTCGTTTGCACCTTTGCCCAAGAGAATTTTGCTGCGAAATTTGGCAATCCGCGCGATTCGAGTCTCAGGTTTCTTTGCTGAACTGAGGTTTATTACATAGCTTCTCTTACGTCCCGGCGTGAGCTTATGAGATGCCTCCGCCAACTCAGTATCTGCATCCAACGCCTCAATGAGCTCATCGGGAAGATCGAGTTCACTCTGCGCTTGTTTTGGCTTGATACCAGCTTCCGCATAACCCATAGCTTCCCTTATATAGCAGGTAATGACCACTTCCATCTCGCCAACCTGGCCATTTTCGGTAAAGCGGATCATGTCGGGGTGTTGGGTATTGGGCCCCTGCCTTTCCAGAATACCTTCCTGGTCATTCATAAGAGCAGCGTTAAAAAAGATGAGTCGAAAGTCATTTCGAACCGCACCTATAAGCACAATATTTCGATCCCCATGCATGTAACAGGGATGCGCCCATTTGACCTTCTCGACCAGTTTCAGGTCACGACAAATCTGCCGCAATTTTTTCAACCCGGATTCCCAGCGTCTTGTAACACAGTCTGGCGTGGTATAGCGCTCACAGCGCCCGCAACCATTTACAAAATACTCATCAATGTCCGTAATCAAAATTTACTCCAACGGGAAGAACTAATTCCGCGTTCACAGCCTGCTGATCTAGAGCACGTTTTAACAAATGGGAGGGCGCGACCCATGCACAATGTAAGCTGTCTCGTGGAGGGCTGAAGACCAGGAACAAACTGCCTACCCTTATCAAAATTTCCGCGCTACCGCCCGTGCTTACCTCCCGCCAACAAGTCATAACTCCATTTAAAGCTCGCTGAAGGGAATTCCTGCAAAATCTGACTTTTCACATGATCCATGTCATGATCGTGGATACGATCATCTGCCAACTCAATCTCAGATATATTCTTGTAAATTGCCAGTTCTGAAATCAACTTTTCCAGGCCGACGCAACTGTAGTATTTGGCACCGACTCTCAATGAATGAACTGTGCTCGGTTCAACTTTACGTTGAGCTTCACGATAATCACTTTGATCCCATAGAAAGAGTTTTCCGTCATGGAAAATATTTTCAGTTTCAGTACTCATAAAAATCTAACGCTCGTATTTCGGACTGGTTTGGATCGCAGTGGAAAACCAGTCCGACAACATGCGCTTGTCAGAGCTGACCCTTGGCATCATATATTTCCTTGTATTCTGGATACTTAGCCTTTTGTGAGCGGGCTAAAACTGTACGCAATGCATTGGCCATTACCCATAGCCCTAACAGTTTATTCAAAGTCCTATCGCTTTATATCTCTTTTTCCGCTATTTACCTGGCGACCACCCAAACCTTGATAAAAATCCATTGTAAATATATTAGGTTACCCAGAACATTAGATTTTCCGCCAAAGTTAGTAAGCCCGAGCCAGTCATCGGCAGTGCACGCGCAAGGCTTACGAGCGCATTTCCCTTCGCAATAAAATCAATGGATTAGGTTAAAGCTCGGATATATAGGCGCTTGATATTTAGGCTTATCCGCAGCAAAGATATACCTGTGTGTGTTTATTTACGCCAAACAGCCAATAAAAAAGCCCCACCGGATAGGTGAGGCTTTTTCGTTTCACGCGTGAGTGTTCTTAACGCTTAGAGTTTTACCAGCAACTTGCCCTGGTTTTCACCGCTGAACAGCAGGCTGACGCCTTCCTTCGCGCTTTCCAGGCCCTCGATGACATGGGTGCGGAAGCGGATCTGGCCACTCTGCACCAGGTTTGCCAGCGCGGCCGTGGCCTCCTCGGCTTTGTCGTAGTGATCCGGCACGACAAAACCTTCCACGCGCAGCCCCTTCAGGTTGATGTCCATCCAGTTCGGACCCGGTGCCGGTTTTTCCAGGCTGTACTCGGAAATCATGCCGCACACGACAATGCGCCCAAAACGATTCATGCGCTCGTAGGCCAGCTGCTGGATCGGGCCACCGGTATTTTCGAAAAACAGGTCGATGCCGTTCGGGCAGGCCGCATCCAGCTGCGCAGCAAGGTCATCAGACTTGTAGTTGATCGCCTTGTCGAAGCCGAGCTCGTCTTCCAGCCAGCGGCATTTCTCATCGCTGCCGGCAGTGCCGACAACGCGCAGGCCTTCGGCCTTGGCAATCTGGCCTACCAGGGAGCCCACGGAACCGGCCGCACCGCTGATCAGAATGGTCTCGCCAGCTTGCGGGCGGCCGATTTTTATCAGACCCACATAGGCCGTAAGGCCAGTGACAAAGAATACGGAGAGCAGGGCTTCCGGGTCGAGCGAAGCATCAACCACCTGCATTTCCTCGTTGCCGAGCACGTATTCCGCCCAGCCGGTGGTGCCGATCACCCGCGCACCGACCGGGTAGTTGGCGTTGCGGGACTCAACCACCTCACCAACGCCGTAGGAGCGCATCACTTCGCCGATCTGAACCGGAGGCAGGTAGCTGTCTTCACGTGGGTTCAGCCAGGTACGCATTGCCGGGTCGAGGGACATGTAGGTCTGTTTGACCAGAAACTGGCCCTCTTCCAACACCGGGGTTTCCAGTTCGACGGTTTCGAAGATATCCGCCGTAATGTCACCACTCGGGCGCTTGGTCAGTTGGATCGCTTTATAAGTCATAGAACGCTCTTTGCTTTACTGCTGCATAAGAAATCAGGGAATGGTGATATCACCAAACATCTGGGTGTATCTGGGCTGGCCGTTCCAGGCGGTGATGCCCCCATCGACAACAATATTCTGTCCGGTCACGTAGCTGGCCATGTCCGAAGCGAGGAACAGGAATACATTGGCCACTTCGTGGGGTTTGCCGGGCCGGCTCATGGGAATGTTTTGCTCGAAGACACCAATCACATCGGGATTGCTGGTGAGTACATTGGTCAGCGGGGTCTCGATCAGGCCGGGGCTGACGCTGTTCACACGGATATTGTCCAGCGCGTAGTCCAGCGCCAGGTTGCGCGTGTAGTTGATCACACCACCTTTCGCTGCGGCGTAGGCGTGGAAGCCGTAATCGGCCACCGCGCCGGAAATGGATGCGGTATTGATAATACTGCCGCCGCGTTTCATCAGGTGCGGCAACGCGTGACGGCACGTGTGGAACAGGGCATTCAAATTGACATCGATGATCTTGCTCCACACCGCCGGATCCACCAGGTGCGTGCGTCCGTAGGTGCCGAAGCCGGCATTGTTAATAAGGATGTCCAGCCCGCCGAGGGCTTCCACGGACTCAGTGATCATGCGCTCGATGTCTTCAGGCTGGCTGAGATCCACGGACACGCAATGGGCGCGCTCGCCGAGCTCCTGTGCCAGCTGGTTGCCGGCTTCCTGATTGATATCGGCAATGACCACCGCCGCGCCCTGTGCGTGGAACAGGCGCGCAATCTGTTCGCCGATACCGGATGCCGCGCCGGTAATAATCGCTTTTTTATTCTCTAACATCATGGTTTTGCTCCGTTATTATTTTTTGACCGCGGCTCAACGCCGCCCGGGATCATTACATGGTCTCCGAAGTCCCCGAGTATCCCCCCTTACCCCCACCCCAAACTTGCCCAATTGCGCACAAAACTTTGCAATTGGCGCCAAGACGTTGGTTTCCATTCACCGTTGACACGGGTGCGCCGCCGCTCTCTGGCGCGAATTGACAAGTCAGGCTCGGGTTCAGACAAGCTTTTGCCCGGCATCGAATTACCATCAGTCACGACCGGGAGCCGCCTGTTCGCTGATGAATGCGCTGTGTGGTTAACCCCAGGCCAGGCCGCACCGGCGAGAACCAGCGCCAGCAGTCCGGCTCGAACCCCGAATACACAGGCCCGATAACAATAAGACGGAGCAAAAAATGATGAGAGAGAAGTTTGCGATTTCTCGACTTGGCACCCTGGCGATAGCGGTTGCGCTCGCACTGCCCGCCGGCGCCGCGACCATCTCAGGCAAGGTAACCGACGGCAAGGGCAAACCGGTGCCCGGCGCCATCGTGCGCCTGTCCGATGTGCAGGCCGGGCGTTCAGAGTCCGTCTACACAGACCGCGACGGCCACTATGTGCTGGATACCAGCCTCACTGGTGAGCTGCGCCTGCGGGTGCGTGGGCACTACTTTGCCGACAACCAGAAAATGGTGCAGATCAAGGGGGATTCGGATCGCCTTGCCCATTCCGTGGCACTGGAAGCACTGAAAACCGACCAGGCGATTTCAGACAGCCTGGCGGCCTCGTACCACTTCAATACCCTGCCATTTGATACCGAAGAAGACGCACCGTTTACCCGCGACAAGTTCCAGCTCGAGTGCCTTTCCTGCCACCAGCTGGGCAACCCGTTTACCCGCATCGTGCGCCCGGCCGACTCCTGGGAACAGTCGGTGCGCCGCATGCATGCCTACATGGGCGCGGTGAATGTGACGGAAAAAGACCGCCGTCGCGCAGAAATTTTTGCCGAAGGCTTTGACGGCAAGCCTACCGAACTGCGTCCCCAGTTCCCGGCCGACGACGCGCTCGCGCACACCAAGATTTACGAATACCAGCTGCCGGCATCCGGTGTGCCCCACGATGCACACGTGCATTCGCGGGATGGGCTGGTGTACACCGTGGATCAGTTCGCCGACGGCATGTACGTCACCGACCTGAAGACGGCCCAGACCCGCTTTGTGCCGCAGCCGGAGGAAGGCATGCCTCTCGGCGGCAAGTTCACAAAACTGGGCGTGCCCCCGGCCATGAACAAGATCAATGTGCGCCACGGCCCGCACTCACTGGCGGAAGGCCAGGACGGCAAGCTGTACGTGACCAACTCCTTCTCCGGCTCAATCGGGATATTTGACCCCGCCACCCAGAAATGGGAAGCGTCGGTACCGCTGCCGGGTATTGCGATTTACCCGCACACCATCCGCGTCGACGCCGAGGGTGTCCTGTGGTTCAGCATTGTGGGTACCGAGCAGGTCGGGCGCCTGGAGCCAAAATCCGGCAAGGTCACCCTGATCGACCTGCCGGCACCAACGCCAGTTGCGATCACCCCCGCGGTACTGACTTACGGCATGGCGGTGAGCAGTCACGACGGCTCAATCTGGTACAGCCGCCTGTGGGGCAACAAGATCGGCCGTATCGATGCCAAGACGCTGGAAGTCACCGAGATCGAGTCGCCGGTATTTGGCCCCCGCCGCCTGCGTTTCGCGCCCGATGGCATCCTGTGGCAGACCGGCTACGCCCACGGCCAGATCGCGCGCATCGATACCAAGACCATGGATGTGAAGGTGTATGACATGCCGGAGTTCGCCAAGGACGCGCGTCCGGGCCCCTACTCCCTGAACATCTCCCCGGATACCGGTGATGTCTGGGTGAACGAAACCATGACCGATCACGTGTACCGGTTCGTGCCGGCGGAAGAGCGTTTTATCGCTTACCCTGCACCGCTGCGCGGCACTTACACCAGGGATGTATCGTTCACCGACGATGGCCTGGTGTGCATGTCCAACAACCCGATTCCGGTACAGGCGCTGGAAGAGTTCACCGGTGTACTGATGTGCATCGACCCGAACTACCGCCAGCAATAACCGGCTGTCAGGCAGCGCCGGCGTCACTGTGGCGCCGGCCCGCTGCCTTATCCTAGCGGCGCAGCCAACCCGGGGTCCTCTGCTGCCGGGCCAGGCGCTGGGCCGTTTTCCTGTTCCCGTTTTCCTCCCGCCACCGCCGCGGGCTCATTCCGAACCAGCGCTGAAAGGCCTTGGAAAAACTTGCCAGGTCGGCGTAGCCAAGCAGCCCCGCGAGTTGGGTCAGGCTCATCTGCGATTCTTTCAGATAGCGTGTTGCCACCGCCTGGCGCGTCTCATTGAGCAGGGCCTGAAAGCTCGTGCCCTCCTCCATAAGCATGCGCTGCAGTGAGCGCGCACTCACCATCATGTAATCCGCGATGAAATCGATGGTCACCTTGCCGTTGGGCAGAAAGTTGCGCAGCAGATGGCATACGTAGGCCGGCAGCTCCTTGGGTGCCAGCTCATCCAGCTGCTCGATATGCGCGCGCATCAGCTCGTGCAGGGTCGCGTCGGCATTGCTGAGGGGCGCATCCAGCAATGCGGCGTCGAACACCCAGGCATTGTGGGCGCTATTGAAATGGGGCGTGGTACCCAGCAGGCGGACATAGGATTGCGGAGAGGCGCCCGCCGCGGTCTGGAAGTGCACGGCCTGTGGCTGCCACTGGTTGCCCAGCAGCATTTTCAGCAGGCGCTTGCCCACCGCCATCGCCAGCTCAATCGCCTGCCGCGCGGGTATGCCTTTGCGCAGCATCGGGCTGTATTCGAGGATCGCCAGCTTGTTGTGCACGGACACTTTCACCGCGCCACTGCTGGAGTGCAGGTGGTAGTAGTGGGCCAGTTCCTTGAGCGACTCGCCCACGGTCTGGGCATTCTTGACCAGGTACAGCAACTGGCCGAATACCGCAGTGCCCTGGTGCAACCCGAACTCCAGCCCGAACAGTGGATTGCCGGACTCGATCGCGCAGTTCTCCAGCAGTAACGCCATGCGCTGGTAGGAAATCAGGCTTTCCGGGTGAGACAGGGTATCGGCGGGAAGGCCGGCGTCCGTGAGCATCGCCTGCGGATCGAGCCCGCATGTCATGCAGTACTCGTCAAACAGTGCCAGTGACGAGGCTCGCGAGAACTCTTCCATCGGTTACCTTTTGCCTTTATGCGCGGGGCAATCACTGCTTGCCCTGTGCGCCTTGGATCTACCTGCCGCTGGTTGCAGGTTATAGCGACCGTGGCGCGATAAGGCAAGTTTGGGCGTGATTCAGCAAGTAACGCGAAGGCCGTTTTCACCCGTTTTTCCCGCTATTAAACCAGCCGGGCAAGCAACTCGATCGCTTTGCTTTTTTGCGCTTCACTCAACACCGACGTCAGATCCTCGGCAATATGCGCAAAGCTGGTAGCGGCATCGCCATAGAGCGATTGCCCGGTTTTCGAGAGCCGAACCAGGCTCTGGCGGGCGTCGCGGGGGTTCTGGACTTTTTCCACCACGCCATTTTTTTCCATGGGCAGCAGCAGGCGCGTGACCCCAGAGGCGCTCATACCGAGGTACTCGGCCAGTTCAATGCGCGGCACTTCCTGGGCACACTGGCTCAGGTAGTCCATAGCCAGGTACTCGCTCAGGCTGATGCCGTGCACGCTGAGACGATTACCGGCCTTGCGCGCGAGCTTGGCGGCGAGAAGGGCATTCTGGATGATAAGACTGGAGCTGGAATCGGACATAATTGAAAAACTGCACAGATAGTTGACTCCGCAAGTATATGTACAGCATTCATACTGTCAACATCGGCAGGGCTGTATCACGCCAGATCGAATCGATCCGCATTCATGACCTTGGCCCAGGCGGCGACAAAGTCCTGCACAAATTTATCCCTGCTGTCGTCCTGTGCATACAGCTCTGCATAGGCGCGCAGAATAGAGTTGGAACCGAACACCAGATCCACCCGCGTTGCCGTCCATTTCACCTGGCCGGTGTTGCGATCGCGGATCTCATACAGGTTTGTGCCCGTCGGGTGCCAGGTATTGGCCATGTCGGTCAGGTTGACGAAGAAGTCGTTGGTCAGTTGCCCTTCGCGATTGGTCAATACACCGTGCCCGGTGCCGCCGTGGTTGGTGCCGAGCACGCGCATGCCGCCGACCAGCACGGTCATTTCCGGTGCGGTCAGGCCCATCAGCTGGGTGCGGTCGAGCATCAGCTCTTCCGGGGTTACTGCGTAGTCCTGCTTGAGCCAGTTGCGGTAGCCATCGTGGATCGGTTCAAGCACGTCAAATGCCTCGGCATCGGTCATTTCAGCGGTGGCGTCGCCACGCCCCGGTGCAAACGGCACACTGACATCAACTCCCGCCGCCTTGGCCGCCTGCTCAACCGCGACATTACCGGCAAGCACAATGACATCGGCCACGCTTGCGCCGCTTTCCGTGGCGATGGGTTCCAGTACCGCCAGCACCTTGGCCAGGCGCTCAGGCTCATTGCCCGCCCAGTCTTTCTGGGGGGCCAGGCGTATGCGCGCGCCGTTGGCGCCGCCGCGCATGTCAGACCCGCGGAAGGTGCGCGCGCTGTCCCAGGCCGTGGCGGCCATCTCGGCAATGCTCAGCCCGCTGGCGGCGATCCTGGCCTTCGCCGCGTCAACGTCATAACTGGTGCTGCCGGCAGGTACCGGGTCTTGCCAGATCAGGTCTTCCTGCGGCACATCCGGGCCGATATAGCGGGCGCGCGGCCCCATGTCGCGATGGGTGAGCTTGAACCAGGCCCGCGCGAATGCATCGGCGAGGGCCGCCGGGTCTTTGTAGAAGCGCTCGGAAATCTTGCGGTATTCCGGATCCATCTTCATCGCCATATCGGCGTCGGTCATGATCGGGGTGGTGCGGATCGAGGGATCTTCCACATCGACGGGTTTGTCTTCTTCCCTGATGTCGACCGGCTCCCACTGCCAGGCCCCGGCCGGGCTTTTTCTCGGCTCCCACTCGTGGTTGAGCAGCATCTCGAAATAGCCGTTATCCCAGCGGGTCGGATGCGTAGTCCAGGCACCTTCGAGGCCACTGGTCACGGCGTCACGGCCAATGCCCCGCCTGGTCTTGTTCAGCCAGCCAAGGCCCTGGTCTTCAAGTTCCGCCGCTTCCGGCTCCGGCCCCAGCAATTCGGCATCGCCGTTGCCATGGGTTTTACCCACGGTATGACCGCCAGCGGTCAGCGCCACGGTTTCCTCATCGTTCATGGCCATACGCGCAAAGGTGACGCGCACATCGTGGGCGGTCTTGATCGGATCCGGGTTGCCATCCACCCCTTCCGGGTTCACGTAAATCAGCCCCATCATCACCGCCGCGAGCGGGTTCTCTAGGTCACGTTCGCCGGAGTAGCGACTGCCCTCGCTGCCGGTGGGGGCCAGCCACTCTTTCTCCGAGCCCCAGTAGGTATCGATCTCCGGATGCCAGATATCCTCGCGCCCAAAGCCGAAGCCGAAGGTTTTCAGCCCCATGGATTCGTAGGCGATGGTGCCCGCGTAGGCGATCAGGTCGGCCCAGCTCAGTTTGTTGCCGTACTTTTTCTTGATCGGCCACAGCAGCCGGCGCGCCTTGTCGAGGTTGACGTTGTCAGGCCAGGAATTCAGCGGGGCAAAGCGCTGGTTGCCGGTGCTCGCGCCACCGCGGCCATCGGCAACACGGTAGGAGCCGGCGGCGTGCCAGGTCATGCGGATCATCAAGCCGCCGTAGTGGCCCCAGTCTGCCGGCCACCAATCCTGGCTGTCGGTCATCAGTGCGTGCAGGTCTTTCTTGAGCGCCGCGAAGTCGAGGCTTTTCACCAGTTCCCGGTAGTTGAAGTCGGCGCCCATCGGATTCGTCTTGCGATCGTGCTGGTGCAAAATATCGAGGTTCAGCGCCTTGGGCCACCACTGCATAACCGACATGCTGCTTTCCGTCATGCCGCCGTGGAGTACCGGGCACTGGCCGGCGGGATTTGAGTTGCTTCCAGTCATGATCCGCTTCCTTTTATTTTTTGCTACCACCCGCCTTTATATAACACCTCCCACTGCTCTCATGGGAAATTACGCAAAATAGCAGTGCAGTTAGACGCCAGAAGTTCGCCGTATTTAAGTCCTATTGCGCAAGGCAATAAACCTCGCGCAATACTGTCACGAATCCGTAACGGCCCCGTATCAATCCCCCACTAGCATCCAGCGCGTAAATCTTCTCAGGATCAACGCTGGAGCTTTTATGAACCGGACCAAGAAACGGAATTTCCCCCTCGCCACCCTGGCCTGTGTCATCTCGACTACTGCCACTCACACCCATGCTCAGCAGGACGCGCAGCTGGAGGAAGTGATCGTCACCGCGCAGAAGCGCACTCAGGTGATCCAGGATGTACCGCTGACCATCAGCAGCCTGGACGGCGATACCCTGAATGAACTTGGTATCGACCGCTTCGACAGCCTCTCTGACCTGGTACCGGGCCTTGTGGTGCAGCAGCAGAGCGTGAACAACAACGGCTATGTGATCCGCGGTATCACCTCCGACGACGGCAGCGCGCCGGGTGCGGCGCGGGTATCCGTTTACCTCAACGGCACCGATGTTTCCCGCTCGCGCACTTCCTACTTCGAGGTGTACGACATGGAGCGTATCGAGGTGGTGAAGGGTCCGCAGGCGACCCTGTTCGGTACCGCCGCTTCCATCGGCGCGATGAGCTTTATCACTGCCAAGCCGCAGGAAGACTTTGCCTCAGCCCTCACTGTGGGCGCTGGCGATTACGATATGCGCAAGCTGGAAGGCATGGTGACCGGCGGCAATGACACCGTGCAGGGCCGAGTGGCGTTCGTCACCCGCGAGCGTGCAGGCTATGTGGAAAACACTAGCGGTGAGGCCGACCTGAACGGCTACGAGCGCGAGGCGATCCGCCCCAGCCTGCGCATCACCCCCAGCGACGACCTCACCATTGATTTCGTTTACAACTACGACAAGGCTACCGACCCGGGCACGGCGTTTGTGAATCAGTCCGTTCTGTTCACCGACAACGCCGCTCTGAGCGTGCCGGACAACAACGTGTTGGGCATGAACGATATCGGTGTCGAGCGCACGGTGAAGGACTTCAATACCACCGTGAGCCTGGACATTAACGACGGTCTGTCCGTTACCTATATCTTTGCCCAGCGTGAGCATGATTCCCTTGAGGCGTTCGATGCAGATGGCACCGGCTTCGAGATGCTGAACTTTTCCGAGCTGGCCACCGGCGACCAGTCAAGCCACGAGCTGCGCCTGAACTTCAGCGGTGAGCGCATCAATGGTTTTGTGGGTGCGAGTTATTTCGCGGAAGACGCGGAGCAGTATGTCGGCTTCGCCAGCGAGGAAGGCACTTTCCTCAGTTGCGCCGGCGCACTGGCCGGCCTCGGCATTGCCGGTTGTAACGCGGGCAGCACCGCGCTGCTCACCGGCGGTATGCTCGCGGCACTGCCCTACGAAAGCCATTATGCGAACGGCGCTGACAACAGCAGCCTCAACCTGTTTGCAGACGTTTCCTACCAGGTTACCCCGCAACTTGAAGCCACCGTCGGTGCCCGCGTGATACGCGAGGAGCGCGAATCCAGCTACACCAGTAACCTGCCGGTTTCGCAGATTCTGGCCTCCCAAGGCCTGATGACCGACCTGTTTTTTGGCCTGGCCCCCAATACCGAAGGTGATGTGATCCGCGGGGATGCCGACAACTCTGCGGTGCTGCCGCGCTTCAACCTGCTGTATGCCCTGAATGACAACGTGAACCTGTACGGCACCATCTCCAGGGGTGAGCGCGCGGAAGTGATCGACATGTCGTCCGGGATCGAGAACCTGATCCCGGCGGAGGAAATCGACAATTACGAGCTGGGTATCAAGGGCCGCCTTGCGGGTACGCCACTGGACTACGCCGTTGCGGCTTTCTACCAGAACTACGACAATTTCCAGGTGAATGTGGTGGATCAGGACAGCGGCCAGACCCGCACGGAAAACGCGGGCTCCGCCACCAACACGGGGCTCGAAGCGGAACTGCGCTGGAGTGCCACCGACAGCCTGCAACTGCTGGCGAACATGGCCTACATCGATGCCGGGATCGACGACGATTCCAGTAACGGTAGCTACGCCGGCAACCAGTTCCGCCTGCAGCCGGAACTGACCGGTGCCCTCAGCTATCTCTATGAATTGCCGATCAGCAGCAGCCTGCTGTTCACCAGCAGTGGCAGCTGGAGTTACCGCTCTTCGGTGTACTTCGATATAGCCAACCAGTTTGAAGAGGATGCGGTGGACCTGCTCAACCTGCGCGCCGGCATTGCCGCCAGCGACCGTAGCTGGGCACTGACGCTGGCCGCCAGCAACCTGCTGGATGAGGAGTACATCATGGACGCCGGCAATACCGGTGCTTCGTTCGGCTACCCTACCTATATCCAGGGTGCGCCACGCACAGTGAGTGTGGAGTTCAGCAAGCGCTTCGGAGCGTTCTGATTTTTCTTTAGAGCAGTCCCGGTAACAGTAAGCCAGCGCGTTCCTGCGCTGGCTTACTTATTCACAGGCCGCCAAAACCGAGCGGGCAAAAAAGGTTTATCCACAATTTATTTGCCCACAGCTTCTCGGGACAGACCTGTGTATATCTGCTGGATATCCCCGCGCAGCCCAGTGGCCGCGGCCCTCTCACGGCCGCGGTCGAAATTGCGTCACTCGCCATGCACATCCCGAGTCACGCGATCCATTCACAGCGCGCGATACACGATGCGGTGGCTATCCACAGCGACAAACTCGGGGCTGTCGATGTTATCCACAAAGTTCCACTCCGCCTCCACCCCGTCGCGGCGCAAGGTCAGCGCCATATAGCCGCGCTGGTGCAGGTTGCAGTACTGCAGATCGTCCACCAGTACCGGCATACCCGCGGCCAGTTCGCGCGCAGCTTTTTCATCCATCTTCAGGTAGGTTTCCATCCCCGGTGAGGTGACGCTGGGCGTGGCAAATTCCACCCCCACCATTTCTCCCTTGATGTCTTTCAGATGGCTGTACCAGGCGTTGTGGGTATCGCCCGCTACCACCACCAGGTTTTTGCCCAGGCCCTTTACCTGTTCGTACAGGGCTTCGCGCTCTACCGCATAGCCATCCCACGCATCGAGGTTGTAGGGCACCACCTGCGCCAGGCGCGCGCGCTGGCTGTCGCTAATGGGTTTGCCCTGCAGACTCGCGGCCTTCAGCCCGATCAGTTCGGCGGTGAGATCCGGGCTGCCGCCGCGGTAGAAACTGGTCATCATTTCCGCCGGCAGCAGCATCTTGCCCATCAGCACCTGCTGGCCCAGCAGCTGCCAGCGGCCGCTGGATGCGGCGAGCGCTTCCTGCAGCCACTGCAGCTGCGGCTTGCCCAGCAGAGTGCGCGCGGGATCCTGTACTGCGGCGCGGAACGCGCGGCCGTCAAAGTTGCCATCGCTGTCCATGTAATCCTGGAAATCCAGCTGCTGGTCGCGGCCGATCACCCGCGTATCCAGCATATGCAGATCCAGCAGGTCGCCGAAACGGAAGCTGCGATAGATCTGTGGATTGCGCTCGCCCATGGGCGGGCGGATCGGCAGCCACTCGTAATAGGCCTGCACCGCGGCGGCGCGGCGGGCGAAGAAGTCGCCCTCCTCTTCGCTGTGGTTCTGCGCCCCGGCTTTCCAGGTGTCGTTGCTGATCTCGTGGTCATCCCACACCGCGATAAACGGCGCGGCGGCGTGCAGTGCCTGCAGGCCGGCATCGGTGTGGTACAGCGCATAGCGCTTGCGGTAGTCGGTGAGCGTATAGAGTTCGCCGCTGTTGTCTTCCGGCAGCGCGCGGCCGATTTCCGCCGCGCGCGCGGTCGCGTAGCCTCCGGCACCGTATTCGTAGATGTAATCACCGAGATGCAGCACCGCGTCCCAGTCGCCGCGGTCGGCGGCCAGCTGGTAGGCGTTGAAATAGCCCGCGGGATAATTAGCACAGGAAAATATCGCCAGCTTTACTTGCTCGACGCCTTCCTGTGGCAGGGTTTTGGTACGGCCGACCGGACTCTGCTCGCTGGCGCCGATAAACCGGTAGTAATAGGCGGTGTTCGGCTGCAGGCCCAGCACATCGACCTTTACCGTGTAGTCCCGCGCGAGATCCGTTTCCACGCCGCCGCGGCGTACTATCTTGTTGAATTCAGGATCGCTGGCCAGCTCCCAGGTCACCCGGGTCGGCCCGCTTGGCTGGATGCCCGCCGCCGGCGTGGCGCGGGTCCAGAGAATCACCGCGTCCTGCAGCGGGTCACCACTGGCCACGCCGTGCGCAAACGCCACCTCGGAGGGCAGCTGGGGCCGGGTCATGGCCTGCAGTGGTGTGGAGACGGCGATGCCGCCGGATGCGGCCAGTGCTGCCTTGATGAAATGGCGTCGGCTAAATTGGGTCACGCTGGAATTCCCCTGTTGTTATCGCTTGACCGCCCAGCCTAGGGAAAAGTTGTGACAGGACTGCGAACATCCATTGCGCCGCGCTGGCAGAATGGCCGCCCCTGTTGATCCGCCCAGGCATGGAACCCCCGTGCCCCGAACGTATCACAGTACACCGACACCCAAAATCGATCGTTGAAAGGCCCACAATGACCCGCCGAGCGAAGCGACTGCTAAAACCTGTGATGTGGCTCGCGGTCACCTTCCTGCTGGTGACCGCAGTGCCGGTACTGGCGCTGCGCTGGATAGACCCGCCCTCTTCCATGGTGATCCAGCAGTGGCAGCGCGACAGTGGACGCGTGGCGCAGCACACCTGGAAACCGCTGACCAAGATTTCCCCCAACCTGCAGATGGCAGTGATCGCGGCGGAAGATCAGAAGTTTCCCCACCACCACGGGTTTGATTTTGCCTCCCTGCAGAAAGCACTGAAGGAATCGCGTAAACGCACCCGCGGCGCCAGCACCATCAGCCAGCAGACCGCGAAGAACCTGTTCCTGTGGAACGGGCGCAGCTACCTGCGCAAGGGGCTGGAAGCCTGGTTCACGCTGCTGATCGAGCTGCTGTGGTCGAAGGAGCGGATCCTGGAGGTGTACCTGAATATTGCCGAGTTCGGCGAAGGGGTTTACGGTGCGGAGGCCGCGGCAAAGTACAGTTTCGGCACCAGCGCCCAGCGCCTCAGCCGCTGGCAGGCCGGGTTGCTCGCCGCCGTGCTGCCGAGCCCCAGGCGCATGTCGGCGCGCCGCCCATCTGACTATGTACAAAGCCGCGCAGCCGCGATCAACCAGCAGGTAAAGCAACTGGGCGGCACCGGCTATCTCAAATCCCTGTAAACCGCCTGCGCGTGGATCCTGCGGCGAACGGCAATAGAATGAGCCGGTACCCGCGGCGGGAGACTCCTGTGCATAAGAACGGCCTGATTCGAATGACCCTGTGGACGACACTGGCGGCGGCTGTGCCTGGCGGGCTCACAGCGGCCCCCGTCGAGTGCGGCGCACCAGATCACTGCCGGGCACTGGAGTTGCACAATCAGTTGCGCAAGGAGCTGAACGCCGGCCGCCTCCCCAACAGCCCCAAGCCCAACCCGCCAGTGGCCATGCTGGTATACGACCAGGCACTGGCCCGCACCGCCTACAACTGGTCGTCCGCACTCTGCAGTGCGCGGCGGGGACACAACAGCCAGCGGCGAGAACACTTCATTGCCAACGGCGGCAACCCGGCCCACCCCTGGGTGGGGGAAAATATTTACTTCACCTCTCAGGTACTGCCGAATACCGAGGCACTGGCCCAGGCGGTTGCCGCCTGGGCTGCGGAAGCCGGCGACTACCGCTACCAGCCGTTCAAGGTGATGAAGACCGGCCACTACAGCCAGCTGATCTGGAACACCATCGACACCATCGAGAACGGGAAAAAAGTACCGCGTGCGGTGGGCTGTGGGGTATCCCATTGCAACGGCGGCCGCTACAAAACGATCGTGACCTGCAATTACGCCCCCGGGGGCAACATTCAGGGCGTCGTGCCCTACCGCATCAGGTAGGGTATCTGGCAAATTCCGCCCCGCGAGGGCAGCCCCCGGATACGCATTTTGGTAGTCTCAACCTGACAACCAAAAAAATGGTAGCCCACATGAAGCCCGCTCTTCGCCACCCTGTTCGCCTTGCCCTCCCCGCGCTGATCCTGCTCGCCACCGGCTTGCCGGTCATCGCCGATAGCAATGTCACCCTGCCGGATGGCTCGACCTATACCGGCGAAATGGAGAAAGGCCTGTTCGAAGGTATCGGCACCCTGCACTGGCCCGATGGCCGCCACTACGAGGGCAGTTTTCACCGCGGCATGATGAGCGGCAAGGGCCGCCTGGCCTTTGCCGATGGCTGCACCTACGAGGGCGCATTTGCGCGGGGAGAGCTGCACGGCTTTGGCCGCTACCAGTGCGACGACACCTACTGGGAGGGACAGTTTGAACAGGGCGACCTGAACCGCGGCACCATATTCTGGCAGGAGTTCGGCACTTACGAGGGCGAGATCCAGGACCTCGTTGCCCAGGGCCAGGGACAGCTGACCTACGCGGACGGCACTGGCATTCGCGCGCACTTCGAGTATGGAGAGCCCAGCGGTGACGGCGTGCGCATCACGAAAAGCGCAAGCGGCGAAGACCTGGAAGAACCAGGCTATTTTGTCGGCGGGCGCTACTTTGCCAGTAAGGCGGCCTGGCAGGACGCAGAGCAACACCAGTTGGCCGCGGTGGAAGCGCGCCTCTACAGCGAGGCCGAACGCCTGCAGTCGGCGCTCGACGCACTCGCACCGCAACGCCCCGGTGTACGCGATGTGTACCTGCTGGCGGTGGGCGGTGACGGCACCGAGAGTGTATTTGCCAAGGAAGTGGCGTGGGTCGCGGAACGCCTCGGCTCCGTATTCGACCTGGCGCAGCACCAGATCCACCTCAGCAACGGCAATGACCGGCAGCCCCTCGCCACCCGCACCAGCGTGCACAAAAGCCTGCAGGCCCTGGATGCGATCATGGATCCGGAAGAGGATCTGTTACTGGTGCACTTTGTCAGCCACGGCGACAGCGATGGCAATTTATATTTCGCCGACCAGCAGCTGCCCCTGAATGACCTTTCCCCGGCGGATGGCAAACAGTGGCTGGATGGGCTGCGTGCGCGGCACCAGTGGGTTGTGGTTTCTGCGTGTTATTCCGGGCAGTGGATAGAAGCCCTCTCATCACCCGAACGCGCCGTGTTCACCTCCGCCGCCCCCGACCGCACCTCATTCGGCTGCGGCGACGATTCCGAGCGCACCTGGTTCAGCGCGGCGCTGTACGGTGATGCGTTAAGCGACAGCACCGCGGATCCTACTCACTGGTTCGAGACGGCCAACAGCCGGGTTTCCGAAATGGAAAAGGAACAGGGGATTGAGGGTGAAGGGCATTCTTTGCCGCAGGTGGCCATTGGACAGGCATTCTTGCGCTGGTGGAAAGGTTAGCCGCGACCGCAGATACCGAACGCTTACATTCTTTCAGCCTGAGCATTGTCAATTTTGCTCAGTCGCCTGCGCATTCGAGAACGGAAGACGTACGCGTACAACTAAAGTATGCGCCAGCTAATAATTCGCCATTCGAACCTGACACTATTTTTTAATTCTGGAGCCCACTTAACAAGTATCCTAGAATTTTTCGCTTCATGGAAACAAATATCGGCGATGCGTCGAGCGGCTCATCCGAATCAAACTTTAAAAATTCGATATTTTCGCGGAAGGATGGCCCCTCAATTTCGCTGAATAGTACCGGGAAAAATATGAACAGCGGCCACATTGGTGAAAATCACACTGGCAGACACAGATATGGACTTGGGGTGGATAGCAAAATTTCATTTACAACGAACTTCATAGCCGTATTTGTGCTATCACTTATCGGAGGATGCGCTGTGTCTGCAGATATAGAATTAAAATGGGAATGGCCTGCTGACAGGGCAGTTGAAGACAGAATTCTGATCAAGGTCGAAGATATTAAACCACAGGGTTCAGGGTTTTTCGGCTTTAAAAAATCACCCTCTTTCGCGTCAAACCTTCCTGAACCAACCGTTATCACCGGAACAATTCAAAATACCGATGATCTGATCCAAGGGAAAAGCCTAAAAATAATTGTACCCAAGCCTGAAATAGGAGATACCACCATCGGAGGTTATGCCGTTCTCGGCATTGTCGAAAATGATATTTGCATCTGCATCGTTCCGGTGGCTTCAGCAGAAGCAGACATCAAACAAGTAAACTGCCCATAAGCTATGTTTTTATCCATAGCGATTATCACGATAGGCTCCTTACTCGGAGCCTATATTTTTTACATTTTAGGCCTGTACCGATACCAAGATAATCTGATATTTTTTCCCGCCAAAGTGGATCTTCTTAACTACCGGAAAATTGAACAATATTCTCAAAAACTTCAGGCCATTGATGGAGCCACCCTCCAAGGCTGGACTATCCACTCGAACAGCCCCCAAAACGAACGACCTCTTCATTTGCTATATTTCGGTGGGAATGCGCAGGAGGCGAGCGCAGCGCTTTGCTTACTTCGAAATCTCGACTTTGATTTAATCACCACCTTTAATTATCGAGGCTATGGGTTGAGTAGCGGCTCACCAAGAGAAAAACTTTTATACAGTGATGCACTGGAAATCTATGATTGGATCGATGCACAATTTCCAGCTTCAAACATCATTGTAATGGGGCATAGCCTGGGCAGCGCCATCGCCGGGCATTTGGCAAAACAGAGAAGACCCGAAAAAATAATCTTGTCCAGTCCTCTACATAGCCTGGAGAAGATTGCCAAAGAAAAATTTTTTGTCCCCGGCATTTTCGTAAGGCACAAATTCTCGCTGTATGATTCAACAAAATTGATAGAATCCGAGGTTCTCGCCTTGATTGCGAAGCGAGACTCCGTGATCCCCAACAAGCATTCATACGAAAGCTTGGGAAATATTTCCAACTTGCACGCCATAATAGAATTGGAAGACGTAGACCATAATAGCCTCATCTGTTCAGATGTCGCGAGAGCAGCGATTAATCACTTTATTGATATTCGAAGGATGTAGTTTTACCAACCCTCCCACTTACAGCGGATTTACTCGAGAAAAAGGGTTACCTTTCCCATTGAACGGCCGCTGCGCAGGCACTCGATCGCCTCAAGTGCGGAGGAAAATGGGAAAACATGACCGACGTGTGGCGCCGGCAAATTGAGACTTGCACAGCTGGTCAACAGTGCATCAAATAAAGCCTGCTCCTGCCACAGCCAGATCAGGTTGAACGCCAGCACGGATTTGTTACTGCTGATCATATCCATCGCATCGTAGCGCGGGCGCTTCAGGTACAGCCACGCCGCTTTCAGCCAGTTCGGCCTGTCGCCCGGGGTAAATTCCGCCGCGCCAAACACGACCAGGCGCCCGGTTGGCGCCAGCGCCGCGAACGAGTACTTCTGGATTTCACCCCCAATCCCATCCAGTACCAGGTGCAGTGGCCGCCCGGCGAGCTGTGCCTGTAACTGCGCAGCAAAATCCTGGCCGCGCACAATCACCTCAGCAAAGCCCTGCTCGGCGAGGAACTGCTTTTTACCTTCCGAACCGACGGTGCCGATGGGCACCCCGCCCAGTTTTTTCACCATGCGCATGGCCTGCAGGCCGACACCGCCGGCAGCGCTCTGGATCAGCACCAGCTGTCCCGGTTTGAGTGCGCCCAGTTCCGTCAATGCGTAATAGGCGGTGAGGCTCTGCGCGGGAAAGGCTGCGGCCTCGGCAAAACTCCAGCCATCCGGAATTGTCCGGCAGTGCTGCGGCAGCACATCCACGCTGGTGGCATAGCCACCGAAACGGGTACAACCGTAGACGCGGTTGCCCACCTTGAGATCAGTGTCGGCCGCCGCGCCGAGTTCCACCACCACACCCGAGAATTCGAGCCCGGGCACAAAGCTGCCCTCGGGCGTTGCGGAATACAGCCCGGTCAGCGCAAAGATGTCCGCGAAATTAAGCCCCACGGACTTCACCTCAATGCGGATTTTTTCCAGGGCCAGTGCGGCGAGCGGCTCTTCGACCCGCTTCAGGTTACTGATGGCCCCGGCTTTTTGTGTGCGCCAAACGGTACGATGTTTTTGCATGGTTTATTCTGGGCTGTGGTTCGAGGCTGCACACTATAGTGATTCACACGGATCTAGCCAAAGCACCGTTTTGCGAAACAATGCCAACAGCCATTATCAAAAACCGGCTTTTACCAGCAGTGCCATGCCGGAAAGTGCCAGCAGAAGTCGGCAGGCCAGCAGGAACACGCGCTCGTCGAGATAGTGCTGGAGGCGGTAGCCGAGAAAGACACCAAGATAGGCCACCGGCGACAGCACCAGTGCCGTCAACAGCAGCTCGCGGCTCCACATATCCGCCAGGGTATAGGGCACCAGCTTGGCCAGGTTCATCACCCCGAATACCACCCCGGCGGTGGCCAGCCAGGACAGCTTGGGCAGGCCGCGGCCGATCAGGTACATATTGAGCGGCGGGCCACCGGCGTGAATCAGGGTGCTGGTGGCACCGGAGGTGGCACCCCACAGCCAGGCGCTGCCGGGCAGGCGGGCCGCAAGCGGGGCAAGCTTTTGCCAGAAGGCGAACAGCAGGCTTAACAGCCCGAGGGAAAGGGTCAGCACCAGCGGGGACACCCAGCTGAGCAGCCAGCCGCCGAGCGCGATGCCCACCATGGCGGCGGGCAGCAGCCGGCGCAATTCCGCGGGATCGCGGTGCTGCCAGTAGTAGGCGATGGTGCGCAGATCCATCACCAGCAGGATCGGCAGCATCAGTGCCACCGCCGCCTCCACTGGAATGACCAGCGCCAGCAATGGCACCGCGACCACCCCGGCACCGCCGGCAAAGCCGGATTTCGAGATACCGGTCAGGAGCACGCCGAGTATGGCGAGCGTCCAGAACAGGGGGCTGTGGCTCGGAACATCCATAGCCGGGCCGCGCTAGCCGCGCTGTTCCACCTGACGCGGCAGGTCGAACCACAGCGCGGTCACCCCGCCCGCCCCTGCACGCACTGTCAGCGGCTCGTCCAGTGCACCGAGGCCGTCGCCGCCGCCCAGTGCCTGCCCATTGGCCTCAAGCCCGCCTTCGATGATGTGCAGGTAGCCAACACCGTCGGTAGTGTTCAGGGTTTCGGTTTCACCGGCGTGCAGCTGCAGCCGGTACAGGCTTGTATCCTGATGCACGGTCAGCGATCCATCGCGCCCGTCGGCGGTCACCAGCGGCGTAAGGCTGCCCACCTGCGGGATCGCTTTCTGCTCGTAACCTGGTGGCAGGTTGCGCTGGTTCGGGATGACCCAGATCTGCAGAAACTTCAGCGGCTCGGTTTTTGAGTGGTTGTACTCTGAGTGGGTGACGCCGGTACCGGCGGTCATGCGCTGCACCTCCCCGGCCGGCACCACGAATTCATTGCCCATGCTGTCTTTGTGGGCGATGGCTCCCGCAAGCACGTAGGAGATGATTTCCATATCCCGATGGCCATGGGTGCCGAAGCCCGCTCCCGGCGCCACGGTATCGTCGTTGATCACCCGCAGCGCGGAAATGCCCATGTGCTTGGGGTCGTAGTAGTGCCCGAAAGAAAACGTATGGCGGGAATCGAGCCAGCCGAAATCTGCCTTGCCGCGTTCGTCGGCGCGCCGTAGATAGAGCATGTTGCCGTCCTCGCTTTGGATTGGATGGCGCTACTATACGAAGGGTATGAGAAGGGAAAAATCGAATTTATTGGGATAAATCGTTCGATAACAGGACTGCGACCGGCCAGCCCCGCCACACGTGGAGGGGCTGACCGATCAACGGCGGATGGAATGCTTAGCCTTCCGCGCTCTGCAATGATCCGGCGACGGCCTGCACTTCCGCCATAACCCGCATCAGGTTGCCACTCCAGAGCTTGCTGATCTGCTCCTCGGTGTAGTTACGCTTCAGCAGCTCGCGGGTAACCGCGGCCGTTTCCGAGGCGTCGTTCCAGCCGGAGACACCGCCGCCACCATCGAAGTCGGAACTGATGCCCACGTGGTCGATGCCGATTTTCTGCACCAGGTAATCAATGTGATCGACAAAGTCCTGCACATTCACCGGCGGCACCAGCGGATCCACTTCCCGTTTCACAAGGGGCGCAACTTCTGCACGCAGCTGCATGAATTCCGCGTAATACGCATCCTGGGCAGCGTGATCGAGTGCTCGCACCTGATCCCTCTCCATCATCTGGAACCCGGTCTTCTGCCCTTCCCGGGCCATGACCGCGAATGCCTTTTCTTTCCAGGTTTCGTACTTGCCGGTATTCAGGTAGGAAGCAAATGCCACCGTCTGTACCACACCACCGTTCTCCTTGATCGCCAGCAGCTCTTCATCGTCCAAATTGCGGCTGACATCATTCATCGCCCTGGCCGAAGAGTGTGAGGCGATCACTGGTGCCTTGGTCAGCTGCAGGGTTTGCATGTTGGCTTTTTTGGACGGGTGCGACAGGTCGATGATGATCCCCACCCGGTTCATTTCCGCGACCAGCTGCCGGCCGAGGTCGCTGAGGCCATCGTGCAGCCACACGCCATCACTTTCACCGGTATTGGAGTCAGCAAACTGGCTGTGGCCATTGTGCGAGAGCGACATATAACGCGCACCGCGATTGTAGAAGTCCTGCACCAGGCTCAGATCCGTACCGAGTGGATAGGCATTCTCCACCCCAATCAAGGCAGCGAGCTTGCCTTCGCCGATCAGTGCCTCTACTTCTTCTGGCGTTGTTGCGAGACCAATGCGATCCGGGGCAATGTCCTCGACCAGGCGATGCACCGCATCAAACTTGGCAAGCGCATTTTCCAGCGCCGCGGCGTAACCGGCTTCAGTCAGCTCGCCCTGCCCGGTGTAGATACTGAACCAGACGGCATCCAACCCACCCTGTTCCAGCTTGTTCAGGTCAACCTGCGTTGGCAGATTCTGGGTGTAGTTTTTTTCCGCAGTAAAATAACCCACATCCAGATCCACGTGGGTATCCATGGTCAGCAGGCGCCTGTGCAGCGTTTCTACATCTTCCTCTACCACGTTCTCGACTGCGGCACGCTCGCCGGCCGATGCTGCTTCTGCAGGCTCTTTGACTTCCGGGCTGCAACCCGCGACCAGTGCACCCGCAATGCAGAGCGCCAGATGAAATTTTTTAATCATGAATCCCCCGGTGTGAATTACTGAGTAATCCGTATGTATGGCTGGTGTCTTTTCCCGGTCGCGGGGTAATCCGGTAACACTTTGATTCTCGGCGATGGGGACATGGCTTAGTAAAGCAAAATGTGTACCACCCAAATTTCACTCACCGGCGTCTCAAACTCGAATTAACCGGCAAAAAAAGCCCCGGCAGACTGCCGGGGCTTGCGATCTTCAGGGTTTGTTTTCAGCGATAAAGCGATCCATTTGCTGCTCCAGCATCGACAGCGGCAGGGCACCGTTTGCCAGCAGGGAATCATGGAATTTGCGGATATCGAATTGATCGCCCAGTGCCTCCTCGGCTTTCGCGCGCAATTCGCGAATTTTGATTTCGCCCATCTTGTAAGACAGTGCCTGGCCCGGCCAGGAGATGTAGCGATCCACTTCCGCGCGCACATTGGCCATGGAGAGCGAGGTATTGTCGGCAAGGAAATCCAGCGCCTGCTGACGGCTCCAGCCCTGGGAGTGAATGCCGGTATCAATCACCAGGCGGCAGGCGCGCCACATTTCATAACTCAGGCGGCCAAACTGCTGGTAGGCAGTTTCATACACCCCCATCTCAACGCCGAGTCGTTCGGAGTAGAGCCCCCAGCCTTCACCATATGCACTGAGATACAGGTTGCGACGAAAATCGGGCACATTTTCCAGTTCTTGTGACAGCGCAACTTGCAAGTGGTGGCCAGGAACCGACTCGTGCAGGGTCAGCGCCACCAGTTCGTACAGCGGACGCTGGTCAAGGGCATAAGTGTTCACCCAGTAGGCGCCGCCGCGGGTACCGCCGATTGCAGCGTGGTTATAGGACGCCGTTGTATAGTTGGGGGCGATTTCATCAGGCACCGGTACCACGCCGTAAGGCAGGCGCGGCAGTTTTCCGAAGAATTCCGGCAGGCGGTAATCGATACGCTTGGCAACGTAGGAAGCTTCCTTAAGCAGATCCTTTGGCGTCTTTGCATAAAACTGGGGGTCAGTACGCAGGAATTCAGTGAATTCTTCAAAGCTGCCGTTAAACCCGGACTCCTTGATCAGCGCATCCATTTCCGCGCGGATACGTTTTACTTCCGCGAGGCCCGTTTTGTGAATCTCGTCCGGATCCATGTCCAGTGTGACATAGGTGCGGATCGCGTGGCGGTAATACGCCTCGCCGCCCGGCAGTGCTTCCGCCTCGAGAGTGTCGGTAGCCGCCCTTAGATAATCGCCTTCGAGAAAAGTGGCCACGCGAGCAAAGGCAGGGATTGCATAGTCCTCGATTGCCTGCCGCCCCTGCTGCTGCAGACGTGCTTTATCCGCTGCGGAGAAGGTATCCGGCAGCGTTTTGAATGGCTCGTAGAGGCTGCTCTTGGTGGGGTCATCGTAAACCTGCGCACGCACCGTGGGCGCAATGCCCTCGACCACGATTTTCGGCAGCACAAAGCCATCTCTTATGCCCACGCGCATATTCGCGAGGTTCTCGTCGAAGTAGCGGCTGAAATCCTTGATACGGGCAATATAGTCTTCGTAGTCCGAGATCCCGGGCATAGACAGCCCACTGCTCGCATCCAGCGCCGAACTCCAGAAACTGTAGAAAGTGTTCATCGGGATCCGCTCGAGGAACAGTTCGTTACTCTCGATGGAGTTTTCCAGCACCCAGCTCAGCAGCTCGTGGTTGACGCGCTGCGCTGGCGTAAGTGCCGATGCATCGATTTTCTGCAAGCGCGCAAGCAGGGCCTGCTCGGCTTTCAATCGGCGGGCACGATCCTGCTGGGCGACGCCGGGCAGGCGGTCGTTGAAGCCCTTCTCGCCCATGCGTCCCGCAGTGATGGGGTCTTCACGCAGGCTGTACTGCCAGTGATCGTCGATGACCTGCTGCAGCGCCTCCGCGGCCGTTGCGGCCCAGGTTGATGGGGCAAACAGTGTTGCCAGGAGCGCTATAACGGGGATAAACCGCAGCGGGTTTGCCAGGGTACTGCCGGACATGAGGGAAATCTCCGAGGTTCTTTTGCTTTGCCGGCAACCATACCACGGAGATGTAAATTTGCGACGCCAGGGTAACCCAAAGTTAATACGACCGATCGCCATAGGGAGAGAGACTCCCTCAACAGTCAAAAGTCCTGTGCGCAGTGACCAGATCAGAGGCAGATCCTGTACAGAAGAATTTGCCTGCCGCGATCACACAATACTCTTGATCAGCCCGCCCTCGGCCTTGATGCTGGCACCGTTGATCGCGGCACTCAGTGGGGAGGCGATAAACGCAACCACTGCGGCAATTTCCTCTGGTTTGATAAACCGCTGCAGCAGCGAATCCGGCTCAGTCTCCTGGAAAAACTCCGATACAAACTGCGCTTCTGTTTTGCCCTGCCCGGCCGCACTGTCTTTCAGCCACTGGTTCACACCTTCAGTGAGGGTCGGCCCGGGCAGCACTGAATTCACTGTGATATTGGTTCCTGTGCCCTTGGTAAGATTGGCCATGCCGCGGCCAATCACGATCTGCGCACCTTTGGTCATCGAGTAGTGCACCATGCTCTCGAGGCCGCGCATACCGGCCTCGCTGGCGATATTGATGATGCGCGCAAAATCCTGCTTGAGCATTTTCGGGAAAAAATAGCGGCTCAGGCGCACGGTGCTCAGTACATTCACATCGAAAAATTGACGCCACTCTTCGTCACTGATTTCAGCAAAGGGTTTTGGGTTAAATATCCCCATGTTGTTGATCAATACATCGAGTTGTCCATGGCTTTCAATTTCACGACATATTCTTTCGCTGTCCTCGGCGGCGGACAGATCACCATCCACCGCAATTACATCACCCAGGCTTGCCATGTCTTTCGCAACCTGATCGGTGCCCGAGCGGCCATTGATGATTACTCTTGCGCCTTCTTTTAACAATGATTCGGCAATGGCGCGTCCGATCCCTTTGGTTGAACCGCTGACAAACACGAGTTTTCCGTCAAGTTGCAAATCCATCACCACACTCCGAAGGTAAATTTTGTCGGGCTAAGCGTAGTTTGGACACGCCAGGTGTTGGGAAAAAATTTGTTGGAAAAACTGCCCGACAGCGATATTGCCTCGCTCGTTTTTCCCCGATACGTATCCTCAACACAACTTTTGTTCTGCGGATCTACACTGTAAGGCGAAGCTAATGCAGGAAGCGGCTGCGACAAGGAGATTTCGTCGTGTATTTGAATTGTTTCTCACGGGCATGGTGGCGGAAAATGTACTGGAAGGGCGGCATCGCACTGATGGCGTCTCTATTCTCGCTGACCACACAGGCCACCGAGGGCGGCATCGGCTACTACGTACCCGGCACCACCGCCACCCTCATTGACCGCGTGCCGGTACAGACCGGCTGGGTATTCGAACCCATGTATATGAATTACAGCGGCGACCTCAGCGCCACGGTAGACGTACCCATTGCCGGCCTGGTCACGGCGGGTATCGATGTGAGGATTAATGCGTTCGTGCCCGGTGCCCTGTATACCTTTGAGAATACAGTGCTCGGGGCAAAATATACCGCGGGCGCTTACCTTTCCTGGACGGATGTGGATGTCCGCGGCAGAGTGATCAGCCCGCTCGGCTCAATCAGCCGCAGTGAATCGGAATCTGGCCTCGGCGACACCACGCTATTGCCCGTGATGCTTGCCTGGGTGGATGGTAACTGGCAGTACAACGCACTACTGCCGATCCGAGCGCCAACTGGAGAATACGAGACCGGACGCCTGGCGAACCCCGGCCTCAACTACTGGTCGGTCGATCCGACGTTCGGTATTTCTTATGCCAATTTGGAGAGCGGTTTCAACGCCACCTTCTTCGGCGGGCTGACCATCAACGATGAGAACGACGATACCGACTATCGCAGCGGGCGCATGTTGCATTTCGATGCCAGCCTGCAACAGATGATAAAGGCCGGTAGTGGATTCATGACGGTTGGGGTGAGTGCCTTTTTGGGTAACCAGATCAGCGATGACAAAAATCAGGGTCGGTTGGTTGGGCCTTTCCAGACCAAGACCGCCGGTATCGGTCCGGCCATCGGTTACCTGTTGCCAATGGGCAAAGACAATATCGTGGTGGAATTTCGCTGGCTGCCGCAGCTCGACACCAAGAACACCACTGAGGGTGACTACTACTGGCTGAAGTTTGTCTATCAGTTGGGAACCGGCAAAAAATAATTTGCCTCACCCTGGTTTGCAGAAGGCCGCCGCATACAGGGCGGCTTTTTTTGTACTCGGACAAGCATTTAATTACCCCTCCGTCGCACCACATGCATTGACTTGTGGCCCCGGCAAATGGCATTACTTGTGCAATACATTCCGGGGAATAAAAAAGGGGATGCCGGTGGAAAATATTTGCGTTGCTGCGGTACAGATGGTCAGCGGTGACAGTGTCACCGAGAATCTGGCGAGCGCACACCGCCTGTTACGGCAAGCCGCCGAAAGCGGTGCCCAGCTGGTGTTACTGCCGGAAAACTTTGCCCACCTGTCGGATCGCGGCAGCTATTCAGCGGCCGAGACCTTTGCGGGCGATGCAACAGCGCTACCTGATCGACAGCCGATCCAGCACGCGCTGATGACCTGGACCGCAGAACTGGGCATCTGGCTTGCTGCCGGCGCGGTGCCACTGCTGGACAGGCCTGACGGTACCGCGGTGTCGGATCGCCGCAGCCGCTCAGCGTTCCTGCTGTACGATGAGCGCGGCTCCCTGCAAGCGCGCTACGACAAGATCCACCTGTTCGATGTGGACGTCGCCGATGCGGCCGGTCGCTACCGGGAGTCCGCGAGTATCGAGCCCGGCGAGCAACCGCTCACTGCAGCGACCCCCTGGGCAGAACTCGGGCTCAGCATATGCTTTGACCTGCGTTTCCCGGAACTCTACCGGCAGCTGGCCCAAGACGGCGCGGAGATACTGATGGTACCCGCAGCCTTTACCCACACCACCGGGCAGGCGCACTGGATGACGCTGCTGCGGGCACGCGCAATTGAGAATGGCTGCTATGTTATAGCGGCAAACCAGGGCGGGCAGCACTCAGACAAGAGGCGTACCTGGGGCCATTCCGCCATCATCGATCCCTGGGGGGAAGTGCTTGCGGAAGCTGGCGAAGGGGAAGGTGTCATTACCGCCGAACTTGAAGGCGACAAACTCACCAGGATACGCCAGGCGATGCCGCTGCTATCCATGCGCAGGCTGAAATGAAAAAGGCCACCCGATGGGTGGCCTTTTTACTGGCAGTGGAAGCGGGTATTACGCCTGTTCCACAGTCTGCTCGATGCGCCCGAAGATGGACTGACCATTGCCGTCCAGCATCTCGATCGCAATCTTGTCACCAAACTGCATGAACGCCGTGCTCGGCTTGCCGTCCTGGATGGTCTCGATCATGCGGATCTCGGCAATACAACTGTAACCAACGCCACCTTCCGCCACCGGCTTGCCGGGGCCACCGTCGAGCTTGTTGGACACGGTTCCGGAACCGATGATGGTGCCGGCACCCAGCGGGCGGGTTTTGGCCGCGTGGGCAATCAGCTGACCGAAGTGGAAGGTCATGTCGATGCCCGCATTCGGCTCACCGAATTTCTCACCATTCAACTCGGATACCAGCGGCAGGTGCAGCTTGCCCGCCTGCCAGTGCTCGCCCAGCTGTTCCGGGGTAACGCACACCGGGGAGAAGGCGCTGGACGGCTTGGACTGGTAGAAGCCGAAGCCCTTGGCCAGCTCGTTCGGGATCAGGCCGCGCAAGGAAACGTCATTCACCAGCATTACCAGGCGGATGTACTGCAGCGCATCTTCGGCGGAAACACCCATGGGGACGTCGTCGGTAATTACCGCGATTTCCGCTTCAAAGTCGATCCCGAAGCCTTCGCTCTGGGGCATTTTTACCGGCTCGCGGGGCGCCAGGAAGGTGTCAGAGCCACCCTGGTACATCAGCGGATCGGTCCAGAAGCTCTCCGGCATTTCCGCGTTGCGTGCCTTGCGCACCAGCTCGACATGGTTGACGTAAGCACTGCCGTCCGCCCAGTGGTAGGCGCGCGGCAGCGGCGAGTGACATTGGGTCTGATCGAAGGCTTCGCCCGCGATTTCACCGCTGTTGAGTTTTGCGTGCAGGTCTTCCAGCTGGGCGGACTTTTCCGCCCAGTTGTCCAATGCATTCTGCAGCGTCGGTGCGATTTCAGCCGCAGATGCCATGCGCGTGAGGTCATCGCTGACCACCACAAGATGGCCATCGCGGCCGGATTTCAGGCTGGCTAACTTCACTGTGCCTTCCTCTTACTCAATTCAGGATCCGCTGAGGACTCAGGGATCCAAGGGTTTGAATTCTTGGTCGCCGTGCATCCACGCCGCGTGGCGCGGTGCCTTCTTGGTGCGCGCCCACTCTTCCAGCATGTCTTCGGCCACTCGCTTGAGTTCCTTGTGCATGCCCGGCTTTGCCGTGTTCGCGGCCAGCTCGATGCGGTGCCCATTGGGATCGAAGAAGTAGATGGATTTGAAAATGGTGTGGTCGGTTGGGCCGAGCACATCAATTCCTGCATCTTCAAGCTTCTGCTTCATCGCCAGCAGCTCGTCCATGCTCTCCACTTCCAGCGCTATGTGCTGCACCCACTGCGGGGTGTTTTCATCACGGCCCATATCCGGAGAGTTGGGCAGCTCGAAAAACGCCAGTACGTTGCCCTGCCCTGCATCGAGAAATACATGCATGTAGGGATCCGGTGCCCCGGTAGAGGGCACCTTGTCTTCGGCGATGGCGAGCTGGAACTCCATGCCGAGGAGGTCGCGGTAAAACTCCACGGTCTCCTTGGCGTCGCGGCAGCGATAGGCCACGTGGTGAATACGTTGAATTGCCATTGCAGGCCTCCAGAGTGCTGCCGATCAGGCCGCGTCTTCTTTGCCTTTGCCGCCAATCACACCGCGCTGCAGCTGGTCGCGCTCGATGGACTCGAACAGGGCCTTGAAGTTGCCTTCACCGAAGCCTTCGTCTTGCTTGCGCTGGATGAACTCGAAGAACACCGGTCCCAGCATGTTGGCAGAGAAAATCTGCAGCAGCAGGCGCGGCTGGCCGCCTTCGGTGGTGCCATCCAGCAGGATGCCGCGGGACTTCAGCTCAGCGGTAGGCTCGCCGTGGCCCGGCAGGCGCTCTTCCAGCATTTCATAATAGGTTTCGGGCGGCGGGGTCATGAACTGCATGCCCTGCGCTTTCAGGCGATCCCAGCAGGCAACGAGGTCGTCACAGGCAAACGCGATGTGCTGGATACCCTCGCCGTTGTACTTCATCAGGAACTCTTCGATCTGGCCACCGCCACCGGCGGCCTCTTCGTTCAGCGGGATACGGATCTTGCCATCCGGTGCGGTCATCGCCTTGGACAGCAGGCCGGTGTACTCGCCCTTGATGTCGAAGTAGCGGATCTCGCGGAAATTGAACAGGTCTTCGTAGTACTTGGCCCAGTAGTCCATGCGGCCGCGATACACGTTGTGGGTCAGGTGATCCAGGGTATGGAAACCGCAACCTTCCGGGTGTTTGTCGACGCCTTCCAGCCAGTGGAAGTCGATGTCGTAGATGGTTTCACCTTCTTTGTAACGGTCAATCAGGTACAGGGTGGCGCCGCCAATGCCCTTGATCGCCGGCAGGCGCAGTTCCATCGGGCCGGTTTTGACTTCTACCGGTTGCGCGCCCTTCTTGATCGCTTCGTTGTATGCCAGGGTGGCGTCTTTCACGCGGAATGCCAGGCCACAGGCGGAGGGGCCGTGCTCGCGGGCGTAGTAGTCGGCGTGGCTGCCCGGCTCGTAGTTGGTAATGAAGTTGATGTCACCCTGACGCCACAGCTCAACGTCTTTGGTGCGATGACGGGCTACCTTGGTGAAGCCCATGGCCTCGAATACAGTCTCCAGAATACCCTTCTCCGGTGCAGTGAACTCTACGAATTCAAAGCCATCCAGACCCATCGGGTTTTCAAATAAATCGGCCATGTGGTCCTCCGTTATCTCTCTCGTTGCGCCGCGCTCGCGCGGCGGTGTCGGACTATTAGTTTCAGGTGCAACGAATTTAGTTGCACGTGAAACTAATGTCAAGACCCGGGGAGTTGCGAAACTGAGAGTGAACATTCAGTCACTCTTACTGATTGCGGCAGCCTCCCCTACTACGGAGTCAATATAAGGTCGGGTATCCGGCCTCGGTTGCGGCCATGGAAAGACGGGGGCGAAATATATCGCACGAATTATCGGGGCCTTGGGTGTCGCCGTGGCCAGAAGAAATACGCACTCGAAATCCATATATGGCGGAAACCGACACTACACGCCCGAACGTAACCTGCACGGAGCCAAGCCTTTAATTCGAGAGTGAGCGGGCGGGATACAGATGGATCTTCCCAAATCGATAGGCGATAGCGGGAAGTTCGGGGGGAGCTTGATTGAACTAATTGAATACTGGGGTCGACACTTCAAAAACGCGTGAATCCGTCACTATCCTTGCGCAATCCCTTGCACAGACATCTTCAAAGTACCGACTCCGCTATTCCCTCTTCAAGCCATTGGCACTGCACGCAGTGAAGGCGCGCAGTGCCGCTTGAGGCACCTTTCGTTCACTTTTCTACGAAGGCCCGCTCGATGACGTATTCGCGGGGCACACCTGCGCGAGTTTCCTTGAAGCCCCACTCGTCCAGAATCTTGGTGAGATCTTTCAACATCGCCGGTGAGCCACACAACATAAACCGGTCTTCCTCGACGTTTGGCTGGGGGAGCTCCAGATCCTTGAAGATCTTGCCGGAAAGCATCAAGTCCGTGAGACGACCATTATTGCGATAGGCCTCGCGGGTTACCGTTGGGTAATAGCGCAGCCCTTCGCGAACCATTTCTCCGAAATATTCGTGCTCTGGCAGCTCCTTTTCGATGTAGTCCTGATAAGCCAGCTCAGACTTATACCGCACGCCGTGCGTGAGGATCACCTGATCAAAACGTTCGTAGACGGCGGGATCCTTGATAATACTCATAAATGGAGCGAGGCCTGTGCCCGTAGACAGCAGCCACAGGCGCTTTCCTGGCAGCAGGTGATCCGCCACCAAAGTACCCGTCGGCTTGCGGCTGACGTAAATTTCGTCGCCCGGTTTAATTTTCTGAAGTTGTGAGGTCAGAGGGCCATCCGGCACTTTGATACTGAAAAATTCCAGTTCATCTTCGTAATTGGCGCTGGCAATCGAGTACGCACGCAATAGCGGGCGACCATTGTCCTGTTGCAGTCCAATCATGGTGAAATGGCCATTCTCAAAGCGGAAGCCAGGGTCGCGACTGGTCTTGAAGCTGAACAGGGTCTCATTCCAATGGTGCACTTCCAGCACTGTTTCCTTATTCAAGTTCGACATATCAATAAAACCGCTTATTCCTAACCTTTTTGATGGATGAATTTTAGCTCCGCCACAAGTATTGGGAAAACGGGATATTTAGATATTACTTATCGATTTTATGGATCAGTATGGATTCTGAATTGGCCCTCGCCGAGCTGGAGACTGAATTCGCGCTGTAATCCAGAAGTAGGACGCGAACAATGCTCCTGATGGATTTATCAGATTTACCCACAGAAGCTATGGATAGCCTTGTGGATAACACTGGGGTATTTGCAGTTAAACGTGTAATCACTGCACCTCACTAAAGTGGACGAAAATGACTCAATAAAGTTCGACGCCAAGACTCTAAAACCGAGTGGATAAAAATTTCTTTCCCGCTTCGGATTTTTTCATTTGGCCACTTGTAACTAGTACGAGAGACTGATTTTCCGAGCTTTTCCACCGTTATCCACAGGCGGCTTACTCACAGAAACACTGGACAGAGCTGGGGATAAGTCCGGGATATTGTCTGTGGCGGGCGTGGTTGCTGGGTTTGGGAAAGCGATTAAAAAAGCGTCGCTAGAAGTGTGCCGGGAAATCGTTAGCGGGGTGTAAAAGGACGGCTCTAGTACCGTTGTTTTGTGGGTAACTTTTGTGTTGCTTTGAGGTTATCCAGGATCGCACAGAGTACTGTGGATAGTGATGGAAATGTGGCACAGGCATGCGCCCAACGAAAAAAGCCCTGACCGCGTTAGCGATCAGGGCTTTTGGAATAAAACCTGACGATGACCTACTCTCACATGGGG
>NZ_JBLWFL010000018.1:0-103455 GCF_048323715.1 Microbulbifer weihaiensis | reverse complement strand
GCTGCCGGGCCGGTAACTTATGGTGGTAAGTTACGGGTCTCACCTTACCGAATATTTGGGGAATTAGGCCATACAAGCGCAAGCAGTTTGCTACGGCCCTTCGGGCCTCCGCGGGACGCCCAACACTATGCACATTATGTGCGGCTCGCTGCGCTCCCAGTTTCGCACAAAATGTGCATAGAATTGGCCGCCCCTGTTGCGGGCGTTATGTGTCAGAGAGAGTAAAGTGATAGACCAAAAGCTAGAACGTAAATTTCTTAAGTGGTTGCATGAAGAATACGTCCGTAGGTACGGGTATGGTGTTAGGAATATAGATAAGTGTACGTTTTATCTAACGCGACGATGTGATTCGTTACCCGAAGACTTTTATTCTGTAGATAATGGTGTCGCAACGTCAAAGCTTCTTCACTTTGCTGAAGAGCTAGCGGCAAAAGGGCTGGTGCGTTTCGGAGATACTGGTCTTGATTATTATTTTACTAAGGAAGGTTACCAAGCTGCCTCTCAGGGCTTTTGGGGAAAAACTCTGGATTCACTAAATAAAAACCCTGGATTATGGGCAGTATCAGCCATACTAATTTCAATTGGCAGCTTGATTGTATCCATACTCGATCTCAAGTGATAAAACACATAACAATGCGAGGCAGTTTGTTCCGGCCCTGCGGGCCTCCACCGGACAGCTTACCTTGTGCACTTTATACGCTGGTCGCTTCGCTCCCTTTTTTGCGCACAAAGCGCCCAAAGTAAGCTGCCGCTGCTCGCGGCGTTAGGCATCATGCATGAATCTATCTAATTTTTTGAATTCAACTTTAAAATCAGATGAATTGATCGAGTTTTTTGAAGTCCATGATGTAGAAGTAATCTATTCGTATGACCGTCTCCACGAGGGAATGGAGGATCAGTACTTTGGTTCAATAGCAGAGTTGGGTATACAGTTTGTCTTTAATAATCAGCAAGCTTTAAAAGCAATATTTGTACATGCTCAGAATAATGGAGAGTTCCAAGCCGCAAACTTACCTGAGCTTGGAGTAATGTCGTTCGAAGAAAAGACTTCAGTGGTCGCGTATGCTCTAGATAATGGCATCAACTATTCAGAAGGAGCGGCTAACTTTCTCGGGAAAAGTCTGGAGTGGGCAAAATTTGAGTTCAGCAATCACTCGGTACATTACGAATTTAATGATGGGGTATTGGCCCTGGTAACATTGCAGCCACAAAATGCCTAACAAATAGCGGCAGAGCGACAGACAACGCTGGGCGTTATGTGATCATTCGGAAAGAGCAATGATGATTCTTGGGGAAAAACGAGAAGAAGAATTAAGGAAGATCAATTTTACTCCTGCCATCGTAAGGCTAATGAACGGTAAATTTGTTCATGATGACTTGGAGTTTCGCTTTCAAGCATTAAGGTATTCGTTGGCGGGCGATAGTATGGCACCCAAAGATATTGGCTTCATTCCGATGTGGGAAGATGACCTATCAATTACTGGCTTGTACTTAGTAGAAAATCGGCCTGTTTTTATAAAGTTCTACGTTGAAGATATGGAGCCAATTGAAATTGGCCGATCCGTGACTGATTTAATCGAGTTTATTGTAAAAGAGTATGGCGAAAATGAGAGTGAACTACGGAGTATTCTTTCCGCCCCGTGCGCTTCAACCACATAACAAGGTGCTGCAGCTGACGTCTTACTTTATGTGTCTTTTGCGCATTCGCTGCGCTCCCATTGTTGCGCAAAAGCCAAATAAAGTAAGCCGCCGCTGAGCACGGCGTTACCACTCCCGAGAATTCGAACAAACATTTACCAGACCTACGGGCACCACGACCAGCCAGGAACTAGCAATGAGTGAAATAAGGGACGAGAGCATACTGGCCGATTTGAAAACTGCTGAGAAGCACAACCTCCTGATCCGGGTCGATCAGCTTATGAGGACGAAAGACGGTGGGCCTGAAATCGAAACCCTACTAAAGCAAGGACTGAATCTCGATTGGCCGACCAATGATGGTCGTACTCTGTTGAAGCGCCTAATAGAAAAAAAGGATCACATCGGAATCCGCTTTTTATTGGATCTTGGCGCGAACGTCGAAGGCGTAAAACGGTCTCCCAAGCCGCTCACAGCTGCAGTGATCGCAGGTGACTTAAAATCTGTGAAGCTGCTATTAGAACGTGGAGCCAAACCCGACCGTGAGCCGCTAAAAACATTCATGCCGCCTTTGATCCACGCCGCTGACCGAGGATATACGGATATTGTAGCGGCGCTACTCGCTAAAGGGTGCCGCGTATCAAAAGGTCCTGAGCGTTGGGCTCTGGCGTTAGCTTGCCTTCGAGGGCATACGACCATTTGTTCGCTGCTTCTAGATGCGGGAGCACCGGTACTTCATGACCAATCCCCGCCCAAAAACCAATCAGCTGTTCCCAACGTAATGCAGCCAATCGAGGAAGCTTTGCTCAACGAGCATGTTGACTGTGCCCGGCTGCTGGTTGAGCGAGGGGCGGAAGTCACGCAGCGCTTAATGGAACGCCTGGTTGAAGACGGGCGCTTCGTGAGCTTTAGGTTCGCTTTAGATCATGTCAAAAAACTTGATCTTGGGGAAGTTTTTGCGAGAACGGCGGCATCTAGCCCAGCATGGTTGTATCCCGGAAAGGCGGCGATAGCGGAGTATATCCTTGACACACTCGGGTATGAGCCTACCCAAGTTATTCTGGAAAGAGCCTATAGGAACGCTCTTTATCATCGGGAATACGAGGTTCTGAAAGTACTGACAGATAGAAAATTGGCCTTAGACGAGCATATCAAGGCTGAAATGGGAAAGTCTATTCACGGGTCACGACATGAAGCCGAAAATAGACAATACTTCGAACTCATTCCGGAGCGCGTGTAGCCCAGGGGGCGTAAACGGCGTCGGACTGATTTTTGTTCTAGCAACGCTCTCCCAAGTCAATATCTATATAGCGTAGGCGTAAAAATCTGCCCCAGTACTTCGGTGCGCCCATCGCACAGCCTATAAAGCGTTTCGCGCTTTCAAGGCTGTGCGATGAACAGGGGTGTTAGATACCATAAGGATTCCAAGTGATTGAGCAAGTTTCAAAAGGAAATTTGAAAGAGGTTTTGCCTCTTTTCAGGGCGTACCAGGAGTTCTACAAGGTTCCGGATATAAGTGATGAAAGAAATCACAAATTTCTTTCGCAATTCTGTGAGTCGCCGGAACTTGGCAGACAATTCCTATTTCGGAAAAATGGAAACACCGTTGGATTTGCGACCGTGTACTTCACGTTCACCTCCACAATTGCTTCAAAAATTGCCATATTGAATGATCTGTACACTCAGCCAGAGCGTCGTGGCGAAGGTGTAGGGCGACAGCTAATTGAGCATTGTCGTGCATTCGCCAAAAGTAATGGGGCCGCAAGGTTGCAGTGGGTAACAGCCCCTGACAATGTGGCCGCTCAAAAACTTTATGATTCTATGGACCTCAGTAAAAGTACGTGGCACTTCTACACGTACCGCACATAACAGAGCCGGACAGTTTGGTATAAGCCTTCGGCCCTCCACAGAACAGGGTTAAGCGCAAGCAAGAATCAAAATGATACGCCAAGCTAAAAAATCCGATGCCGCAAAGATCGCTGAAATATATAACCATTACGTTTTAAAAACGTGCATTACTTTTGAGGTGGAGCCGGTATCAGAAGAGGAGATGTCGCTTCGAATTTCAGAATGCGCAAGCAATAACCTACCCTGGCTCGTTGCGGAGCACAATAATGAGGTTATCGGCTATTGCTACGCGAGCAAGTGGAAGGGGCGCGGTGCTTATCGGCACTCCGTGGAAGCTACGGTATATGTAGACTCTACCGCTGGATCAAAAGGCTGGGGTTCAAGGCTATATTCCGCGTTGTTCGCAAAACTGGCCGAGATTCATGTCCACGCCGTAATTTCAGGTATAGCACTACCGAATGCAGCCAGTATTGCGCTGCATGAAAAATTTGGCATGCAGAAAGTAGCCTATTTCAAAGAGTTGGGTCGCAAGTTTGATCGCTGGGTGGATGTTGGATATTGGCAGCGCCTGCTTCCCGCCTGACAACACCGGGCAATTTACTTGGGCCCTTAGGCCAACGAAATAGTAACGCCACTTCACGACCCTTTGGCTTAGCGTCAAATACAGAGACCATCATGAACAAGAACACAAACGATATTTACACATTCTATGTATGCTGGGGCATCTCCATAGGGCTCTCCCTGGGCATTTCTACGGGGGTGGCATTCGGCATGTACATTCAAAATATCGGTGTCGGGATAGGTTGCGGGGTAGCCATAGGCGGCGGACTGGGCACTTCCATCGGTACTATTTTGGGCATTTATAAAAGTAAAAAGTGACTCCTGAAAATATAAAGCACTGCCAGAAATAGGAGCCCTGGAACCAGGGCTATCGGTGGGACGCATTCACGTGGCGCTGTTTAGCGCGACCTTATCCAAATAGGCAATCAAACTTGGCTCTTTCATTTGCAACCTCAAGATTGAAAGTGTTCGAGATATCACATGATCTTCCCTTGCCAGAGCGTGCGAACCTTCTTGGCCGCGCTCCGGAGATTCTTACCCCATCAGTCACCGAAAATCTTCCGCCTTATTTTCACGGCATCGACTCACCAGAACGTGCCCAAGCATGGCTGGAGCGGATGTTATCGCAGAGCCGCCTATTCCTGGTTGAGACAGTAGAGAACAAATTAATTGGGTTCTTATTTGTATCCTCGACAGAGGATCGTGATGCACATGTAGGCTACTTACTTGCCGAAGAATATTGGGGCAAGGGTTTGGCCAGCGAATTGCTTCAGGGTTTCATCGAGCAAGCCTCAGAAAATGAGCCCTGGGCCAGGCTTGTCTGCGGCGTTGATCCAGCCAACATCGCGTCAGCCAACCTGCTTAAAAAGCTGGGCTTTTTCGAGCAAACCGTAAAAGACAGCGACGTCGTCTTTTACGAATACAAGCTTGCCCGCCCACATTCATAAACAAGAGCGCTGGCCATCGGGAGACGAGCACGTAATGAGCGGTATTACCGACTTGCAGCAACTGCTGCGCTCCATGAAACCGGAGCTTACGGACCAGGTCTTCGTCTTCTGTACCGTGCCGGGCAATATCGGGGATTTTGTCTCACTCACCCCCATTGCTTCATTTGCCGAGCAGGAAGGACTGACCTTGGTGCTGGCCAGGGAAACCGCCGAGCGGGCGGGCCTGCAGTTTGATGGGGTATTTCGTCAGATCACCCTCACGGTGCACTCCAGCCTCGCGGCGGTGGGTTTGACGGCCGCGGTGGCGGCAAAGCTCGCGGCCAAGGGCATCAGCGCCAATGTGATTGCAGCCTACTATCATGATCACATCTTTGTACCCGCGGACAGGGCGGAAGCGGCATTACGCGCCCTGCAGGAATTCAGCGTTTGAAACTGCACGATGGGACATGACGCTTGCTTAATCTTTGCTTCCAGATTCACCAACGATAGATTGCGCAAAAAACGCGGCGCCAGGGGAGTGATGATGTCGTTTACCATGCCCAGATCAGTTAAAGCACTCTTCATCCTGCTGCTGGTCGCAACGCATTCGCTGAGCGCCTTTGCCGAGGAAAAAACGGCGTACAAATTCGAACACATGAAGGGCAATGTCTATCGCTTTACCGCGGGGCACTACCGTTCCGTGTTTATGGTCACCAAAGCGGGAATCTTTGTTACGGACCCCATCAGCAATGAGGCCGCCACCTATTTGCGGGCGCAGCTGGCGCAACGCTTCGATGTACCTATCCGCTATATCGCCTACAGCCACAACCATGTCGACCATACGCTCGGTGGCCAGATCCTCGCGCAGGATGGCGCCGACGTGCTGGCGCATGAATATGCCGCGGAAGACCTGAAATGGGCCCGCGTCCCCACCGCCATGCCCAACATCACCTTTCGCGACAAACTGGATATTGCACTGGGTGACAGCCGCGTGGAGCTCCGCTATCACGGGCCCAATAACGGGCGCGGCTCAGTGAGCATGCGGTTTATGCCGGCCAATGTTCTGTATGTGGTCGACTGGATTGTCATCGGCCGCATGCCCTACCGGGATCTGCCGGGTTATGACATTCACGGCATGATCCGCTCGACGCGGGAGGTACTCGCCAGCGAACCCTTCGATCTCTTTATCGGCGGCCATGCACAGGCTGGAACCTATAAGGATGTCGAGCGTTACCTCGCCTACCTTGAGGCGCTGTACGCGGCGGTGCGCGATGGCATGCTGGCGGGAAAGAACCTGGAGACGCTGCAATCTGAAATCCGACTGCCTGAATACAAAGATCTGCCGATGTATGCGGAGTGGTTACCGCTGAATGTGGCCGGCGTATACAAAACGCTGGTGGAGATGTCGTATTTCAATTTGCGCCCGGACATCGATGCGGAGCTCTAACGGGCAGGCGTTCAGATCCAGCAGCGCCTACTCTCCGCGTAGTCAGCGACGGAGAAACGTACCCAGCCAAGCTGATCAGCCGGTGAGGATACTCCTCCCACCGGGAGGGGGATAACAGGGGGCGGGGGAGCGGGCACAATGGTCAAAAATGGTGCGATTGAACGCCGACCAATAAACCACCGGACAGGTGCCCGCCATGATGATGACTGCAAGAAGCCGTAATTTGAGGCTGCTTTCGTTACTTTTCGTGCTTTTTTCAGCCTCCACCCGGGCCGAACAGGCACTCGAGCAAAACCGTGCCGTAGACCGCGTGGAACCGCCGTTCTGGTGGGCGCAGATGGCGGAGCCCAACCTGCAGCTGATGCTCCACGGCGATCATCTGGCCAACGCGCAGGTGAAGGTGGACTATCCCGGGGTGACGGTCACCGGCACCGAGCGTGAGGAGAACCCCAACTACCTGTTTATCAATCTGGCCATTGCCGAGTCCGCACAGCCGGGCACCCTCGACATCCAATTCCGTGGCGACGGCTGGCAGCAGACGGTTCGCTATGCGTTGAAGCAACGCCGCGCGGGCTCTGCCCAGCGCCAGGGTTTCAACGCCAGCGACGCCATCTACCTGATCACTCCCGACCGTTTCGCCAATGGCAATCCGGGCAACGACACCACCGCCGACACCCTGGAAGCAGCCGACCGCAGCAACCCCAGCGGCCGCCACGGCGGCGACATTGCCGGCATGCGCCAGCACCTGGATTATGTGGCCGAGATGGGCTTCACCCAGATCTGGCCCAACCCGCTGGTGGAAAACGACCAGCCCGAGTACTCCTACCACGGCTACGCCGCCACCGACCTCTACCGCGTTGATCCCCGCTTCGGCAGCAATGAAGAGTTTCGCGAGTTTGTGGCTGCGGCGCGCGCCAAGGGCCTCGGCGTGATCCAGGACATGGTGCCGAACCACATCGGCAGCGAGCACTGGTGGCTGCAGGATCTGCCCGGCAACGACTGGCTGAACGGCACCGGTACCGACAAGGGCAAGTTCGAATACACCAACCACGCCCGCACCGTGCACATGGATCCCTATGCCAGCCACAAGGACCACCAGCTGTTTACTGATGGCTGGTTTGTGGATGCCATGCCGGACCCGAACCAGCGCAATCCGCGGGTAGCGAATTACCTGATCCAGAATGCCATCTGGTGGGTGGAGTACGCAGACCTGTCCGGCATTCGCGTGGACACCTACGCCTATTCCGATGCGGACTTCCTCACCTGCTGGTCCGGCCGCCTGATGCGGGAATACCCCAACTTCAATCTGGTGGGCGAAGAGTGGACCCGGCAGCCGGCGCTGGTGGCCTACTGGCAGGCAGGCAACAAGAACCGCAACGGCTATGTGTCACATATGCCGAGCATGATGGACTTCCCGCTGCTGTACGGCCTGCGCGACGGCCTGGAAAAGCCGGAGAGCTGGAGCACTGGCCTCGTCACCCTGTATGAGGCATTGGCCAATGACGTGCTCTACCCCAACCCGAACAACCTGGTGATTCTCGGCGGCAACCACGACATGAGCCGCCTCTACAGCCAGCTGGATGAAAACCTCGGCAAGTTCCGCATGGCGGTGGCCTACCTCGCCACCATGCGCGGTATTCCGCAGTTCTATTACGGCGATGAAGTACTGGCGAAAAGCCCCAAGCAGCGCGACGACGGTGTGGTGCGCAGCGACTTCCCCGGTGGCTGGGCTGGCGACAAGACCAACGGCTTCACCGGCAAAAACCTCAGTGCCGAACAGACGCAGGCACAACAGTTTGTGCGCACCCTGTTCAACTGGCGCAAGGACAACAAGGTCATTCACGAGGGCAAGCTGAAACACTTCGCGCCCATTGACGGGCTCTATGTGTACTTCCGCTACGACGCCGACAACGAGACCAACAAAACAGTGATGGTCGCCATCAACAAGAGCGACAGGGCGATTGAATTCGACCGCGCCCATTACGCAGAAATGCTCGACGGCAAATCTGCGGCCAGGAATGTGGTGAGCGGCAAGCAGAGCAAACTGAATAACCTCGTGTTCGCCGCGAACGACGCCCAGGTTTTTGAACTGCACTGACCGATTAGCAACACAGCATTACAACAGCGCGCAGGCGCTGCGACGATAAAAGAGAGTGAGCATGAGAGAGCACAATAAACCGCGCAATGCGCTGCGCCAGGGGGTCAGGGTGAGCCTGATGGTACTGGCCCTGCCGTTTGCCGGACTGCAGGTGATGACCGCCGATGCGGCGGAAAAACAGCGCGAGTACCTGGGCCACAAACTGCAGGACGGCGCACTGGTGATCCAGACCAGCGACAGTCAGGTGACCCTGACCCCGCTGAACCGTGCCGCACTGGAAGTGCAGTACCAGCGCGAAGGGCTCAAGCAACTGCCCTCCTTTGCCCGCGCCGACGAGTCCGCCGTAGAAGTTAGTGGCAAGATCAGCGAAACGGAATCCGACCTGCACTACTCCCTCGGCACCCTCACCGCCGTGGTACACAAGTCGCCTTTCTCCATCGAATACCAGCGCGGCGACCAGCCGCTGCTGGCGGAAGAGCACGGCTTCTTCGCCAACGAAACCATGCGCGGTTTCCGCTTTGCATTGCAGGACCAGGAAAAACTGATCGGCGGCGGCCAGCGGGTGCTGGGAATGGATCGTCGCGGCCAGCGCCTGCCGCTGTATAACAAGGCCCACTACGGTTACACCACCGAATCCAACCAGATGTATTTCGGCCTGCCGGCGGTGATGAGCAGCAACAAGTACATCCTGCTGTTCGACAACAGCGCCACCGGCACTATGGACCTGGGCGCCAGTGAAAACGACGTGATGCAGTTTGAGGCCGTGGGCGGGCGCACTGCGTATATCGTGGTGGCTGGTGAAAGTTATCCACAGCTGATCGAAAACTACGTGGACGTGACCGGCCGCCAGCCGATGCCGCCGCGCTGGGCGCTGGGCAACTTCGCCTCGCGTTTTGGTTACCGTACCGAGCAGGAAGTGCGGGATACCGTGGACAAGTTTGCCGAAGAAGATTTCCCGCTGGACGCGCTGGTACTGGATCTGTACTGGTTCGGCCCCGACATCAAAGGGCATATGGGCAACCTAGCCTGGGACAACAACGCCTTCCCGCAGCCGGTGAATATGATGGCGGACCTGCAGGCGCGCGGCATTAACACCATTCTCGTCACCGAGCCGTTCGTGCTTTCCACTTCCGAGCGCTGGAGTGACGCGGTGGCACAGAACGCGATTGCGAAAAACCTTGCCGGCGCCCCCAAGCAGTTTGATTTCTACTTCGGCAACACCGGCCTGATCGACGTGTTCTCCGAAGACGGCCGCAACTGGTTCTGGAATATCTACAAAGGCCTGAAGGAACAGGGTGTGGCCGGCTGGTGGGGCGACCTGGGCGAACCGGAAGTGCACCCCTCCGACACCGTGCACGCCGTCGGCATGGCCGATGAAATCCACAATGCCTACGGCCACCGCTGGGCACAGATGCTGTTCGAACAGGAAAAGGCCGACGAACCGAACGAGCGCCCGTTCATCATGATGCGCGCCGGTTTCCCCGGCTCCCAGCGCTACGGCATGATTCCTTGGACCGGTGACGTGGAGCGTAGCTGGGGCGGCCTCAAGCCGCAGGTGGAACTGTCCCTGCAGATGGGCCTGCTGGGCTTCGGTTACACCCACTCCGACCTCGGCGGCTTTGCCGGCGGCGAGAAGTTTGACCGGGAGCTGTATATCCGCTGGCTGCAGTATGGCGTATTCCAGCCGGTGTACCGCCCGCACGCGCAGGAACACATTGCCCCGGAGCCGGTATTCCACGACCGCAAGACCCGCGACATCGTGCGCGAGTACGTGAAGCTGCGCTACCGCCTGCTGCCGTACAACTACACCCTCGCATTTGAAAACAGCCAGACCGGCATGCCGCTGATGCGCCCGCTGTTTTTCGAAGACGAGTCCAACCTCGCACTGATGGACAACAAGGCCGCCTACCTTTGGGGCAACGACTTCCTGGTGGCGCCGGTAACCGACGAGAACATCGACGAGGTGGAAGTACAGCTGCCCGGAGGTGTCTGGTTCGATTACTGGACAGATGAAGCCTACCGCGGTGACACCGCGGAAGTGGACGTGGATCTCGACACCATCCCCGTGCTGGTGCGCGCCGGTGCCTTCATTCCCACCGTAGTGGATATGAAAAACACCCGCGAGTACACCAGCAAAGCCCTGCGCCTGGATTACTACGCCGACAGTTCCGTCAGCCAGTCCAGCGGCTATGTGTACGAAGACGACGGTGTGACCGCCGATGCCTTCGCCAAGGGCCAGTATGAAAAGCTGCTGTTTACCGGCGAGCGCAATGGCGACACCAGCCGCTTTACCTTCACCCGCGAGGGCAAAGGCTACAGCGGCGCGCCGGATTCCCGCGCGCTGGAGCTGGTGCTGCACAACTGGCCGCAGGCGCCGCAGCAAATCACTGTGGGCGAACAGGCACTGGCGATTGTCGAGCGGGAAAAATCCCTCGGCGAGAACAGCGCCTACTACGACAAGCGCGGCAAGACCCTGCGCATCCGCTTCCCCTGGGGTGGCGACGACCTGGCCCTGAGCGTCCAGTAAACCACTGATTATTTTCCGCTACGCGGCAACCCGGTGCATACGCAGGGTTGCCGCCAGAACAACGGACAAGTTTTTTCATGAACAAACTCCATCGCCTGATCCTGTCTTCCGTGATCGCCAGCAGCCTCCTCTCTGGTTGCGGCCCTGAAGCGAACAGCAAACAAAATTCTGCAGCGCCGCAAGCGACGGCAAATACGCAACAGACCGACGGCAAAACCGTTATCTACCAGGTATTGCCGCGCCTGTTCGGCAATACCAATGCCACCAACAAACCCTGGGGCACCATCGAAGAAAACGGTGTGGGTAAGTTCAACGACTTTACCCCGGAAGCGCTGCAGCAGATTCGCGCGCTGGGTGCCAACTACATCTGGTACACCGGCTCCCTGCACCACGCGGTAGTGCGCGACTACAGCGATATCGGCATCGCCAACGACGACCCGGACGTGGTCAAGGGCCGCGCCGGTTCCCCCTACGCCATCAAGGATTACTACACGGTGAATCCGGATCTGGCGGAAGACCCGGGCAAGCGCCTGGAAGAATTCCGCGCTTTGATCGAGCGTTCCCATGCTGCCGGTCTCAAGGTCATCATCGACATCGTGCCCAACCACGTTGCGCGCAACTACCACTCGCTGGCCAAGCCCCAAGGTGTGCGCGATTTCGGTGCTGATGACGACACCAGCGTGGCCTACGCCCGCGACAACAATTTCTACTACGTGCCCGGTGAGCCCTTCCAGGTACCGGTAGCGGAAGACGGCTACCAGCCGCTGAACGGCGAAGCCCACCCACTGGTGGATGGCAAGTTTGACGAGATGCCGGCGAAGTGGACCGGCAACGGCAGCCGCGCGCCGCAGCCGAAACAGGACGACTGGTACGAGACCGTCAAAATCAATTTCGGCGTGCGCCCGGACGGCAGCCACGATTTCCCGGAGCTGCCAGCGGACTTCGCCAGCAAGGATTACCGCGCCCACGCCACCTTCTGGGCGGACAAGGACGTACCCAGCAGCTGGAAAAAATTCCGCCAGATCACCGACTACTGGCTGGCCTTCGGCATCGACGGTTTCCGCTACGACATGGCGGGCATGGTGCCGGTGGAATTCTGGAGCTACCTGAACTCCAGCATCAAGATGCAGAAACCCGACGCGCTGCTGCTGGCGGAAATCTACCAGCCAGACCTGTACCGGGATTATGTGCGCCTGGGCAAGATGGACTACCTGTACGACAAGGTGGGCACCTACGACGCGGTGCGCGCGGTGATGGAAGGCAAGGCCGGGACCGATCCGCTGGTGGGCATCCAGCAGAGCCTCGCCGGTATCGAAGGCAACATGCTGCGCTTCCTGGAAAACCACGACGAACAGCGCATTGCCAGCCCGGAGTTTGCCGGCAACGCCGCAGCGGGCATTCCCGCCATGGTGGTCTCCGCCACCATCAGCGGCGCGCCGACCCTGGTGTACTTCGGCCAGGAATTCGGTGAACCGGGTGCCGGTGATGCCGGCTTCGGCAAAGCCAGCCGCACCACGATTTTCGATTACTGGTCTGTCCCCTCGATTCGTCGCTGGATCAACGAAGGCCGGTTTGACGGCGGCAAACTGACGGAAGAAGAGAAAGCCCTGCGCGACTCTTACCAGCGCCTGCTGAACTTCACCCGCGAGAGCGACGCACTCACCGGCGAATATCAGGATCTGCACGCCTATAACCGCGCCCAGAGCGCAAATTACAGCGACAGGCAGTTCAGCTTCGCGCGCTGGGCCGGCAATGACCGCCTGCTGGTCATCGCCAACTTCGCCGATGCCGCCCAGCAGTTTGAGCTCAGGCTGCCCGCCGACCTGGTCCAGCAGTGGCAACTGGCCGAGGGTGAGTATGTACTCACCGACCAGCTGCAGGAAGGCGGCAGCACGCTGCTCGTCAATGCCCAGGGCGAAGGTGCTGTGTCACTGCAACTGGCCCCTCATTCCGCCCGCGTGCTGAAACTCGCCCACTGAGGAGCAAGCCCGTCTGCCCGGGAAGGTTTGTACAGAAACCTTCCCGGTCTGGTACTGTCGTAGACTTCACAGTCAGTGCATTACACTGACTTCTATCTCTGTGGGATCAACGGGAGGATGGGCAGATGGGCGGAAGCATACGCGAATGGCTGGTGGCGCTACTGGTAGTGGCAGCGGTGGTGTTCGGCATTTACTGGTTTGCCGTGCGGGATGCGGCCAAGCCGGAAGTCCCGCCGCCGGTCAGTGAAAAGCCGGTGGAAGCCGCCCCCAAAGTCGACCTCGAGGAGCCGGAAGAGCCCGTGCTCCCGCCGGTGCCCGAGCCGGCGGAACCCGTCGAGCCACCGCGCACGTTGCCCGCCCTCAATGACAGCGACAAAGAAGCCCGCGACGACATCATCAGCCTTTCTGCGGACGGGGCGCTCGCCAAGTGGATCGTTCCTGACGAAGTGGTGCGCAAGTGGGTGGCCCTGGTAAACACCGCAAGCAAGGGCGAGCTGATGCCCAAGAACCGGCCCTTCACCAATCTCGAAGGCCCGATTACGGTCAAGGACCTGGAAACCCGCAGCGACGGCGCCAAGGTCTATATACTGTCCCAGGAGAACTACCAGCGCTATGACCAGGCGGTGCGCCTCTTTGCCATGGTCGACAGCGACCAGGCCGTGAAGCTGTACCAGTTCTGGTACCCACGCCTCAAGCAGGCCTACGGCGAGCTCGGCCTGAAAAATAAAAACTTCCATGCTGCGGTGATGGCGGCGATCGACCAGGCCCTGGCCGCACCGGAAATCGACGGCCCGATCAAGCTGGTACGCCCCACGGTCTATTACAAGTTTGCAGATGAGAAACTGGAAAAAATGCCCGGCCTGCACAAACTGATGATTCGCATCGGGCCGGACAATGCTGCGCGGGTTAAGGAAAAACTGAAGGAACTGAAAGCGAAGCTTCAGCAGCTGCCAACCAACTGAGCATCATCGTCTAGCCGCCATCGGCAAGGCTCCGCCCCAGTGCCTTGCCGGTCGCGGCCACCCGCTCTCGGATTCCTGTAAGTATTCCCTCCCGTTTCTGCGTCATTCTATGGGTGGCAGTCAGGCCACCGCTGGCAGACGTACACAGGGCATAGAAACTGCCTTTCTTCCCTATCCACCCTATCCTCACCTGTTTTTTACGAACACCTAACTTTCAACGGTTAACACAGACAGCTTCCAGTTGCGCAACCACCGGAATTAACCGAGCATCGACAGGGTCGGTCACGGGCCCAGCGCCAACCGCCACCGGCAATGAGGTACGTAGCAAATTCAACGATGTACTTCGGAAAACCATGGGGGATGGCGATGCAAACACCAGGAAGCCGGATCAATCTTTTCAAAGTGTTTACCTTTGTGCTCTGCACCGCGGCCGTGGCGGCCTGTGGTGGTGGTGGCGGAGGAAATACCACCGCAGAGCCACCGGATAATACGTCGGGCAGTTCTTCAAGCGGTTCCTCAAGTGGTTCATCGAGCAGTTCATCGAGCAGCTCCTCAAGTGGTTCATCGAGCAGTTCAGGCGCGACCACAAACTCCCCACCGATCATCAGCCACGTATATTTTTCGCCCTACCCGGCTTTCACCAACACGATCCTGAAAGCAAACGTCGCCAGTTCCGATCCGGATAACGATGAACTGACGACCACATTTACCTGGTCAGTGAACGGACGCATCGTAAGCGATGCCACCAGTGAGACACTGGCACCGGAACACTACGTCAAAAATGATCTGGTAAGCGTTTTGGTTGCCGTCAGCGATGGTGAATTGTCTGCGTCCAAGGCGAATGAGATCACCATCAGTGACAGCCTGCCGATTGCTACAGGTTCCAGAGTCCCCACTACCGTGGAATATGGCATTTCCACCACATTCACCGTCGGCGCAGAAGATGCCGACGGTGATGAAGTTTCAGTGCGGCTTGTGACCCGCCCCAATGGCATGACACTCGCGGAAGATGGCACGGTCACCTGGACACCCACCGGGCCCATGTTCGATACCAACCAGGTCGTGAACTGGTCGGCAATGATCGAACAGGGCAGTTTTCGCAAATCCTTCGGCAGTGCCATCACCGTTGTCGACGAAGATAGACAGGTTCCACTAAGCCGCAGTGGAATCATTTTTTCCGGCAAGCTCACCAGTGGCGATTTCAACGGTGACGGCACCGAGGAGCTGCTGGCGACCGACTACGACCAGAGCCTGTTCACCATTGGCCAGGAAGGGGACAGCTACCAGCAGAACTGGATGTACCCTTTCGCTCTATCTAAAAGTAGTAAAATCAGCCACATCACCGCTGCGGATATCGACGGTGATGGCACCGATGAAATATTTGTCGGCCTGAGCAACTTGAACGATTATCCCGACGAAGGTGAAACGCAAATACTGATCATCGATGGGGAAACCCGCCGCCTGCGTGACACCATCCATATTGCCGGAGATACTGTACAGAGTATCCGTATCGCCGACGTCAATAACGATGAGCAGCCGGAAATCATCGTTTTCATAACCAAAGGCTACTATTCCGACACCGCGCATCTCGTCGAGGTACGCCGATCGAACGACTTCAGTCAGGTTTGGCAATCCTCCCCCCTGGCACAAGTGAGCGATCTCGCTACCGGCGATACCGATGGCGACGGCACCACGGAAATCATTCTCTCTGGCGGCTATATCTTTGGGTATAACGGCAGTACTTTTACGAATGAGTGGCTGTTCGGCGATGGGACCATTCATGCTATCGATGCAGCGGATCTCGATGGCGATGGCACAGATGAGATCGTCGCCCTCTCAAATGGAAGCGGCAGCAATCAGCTGACCGTATTTGACGCCGCCAATAAAACCGTCAAGGCCGAATCGACGGAAGCTTTCTCCAGTTTCCATCTAGCAGATATCGATGGAGACCAGACCTTTGAAATATTTGCAACGCCCGACCCTTACTTTGAAGCCCGGTTGCTGGCTTTCGATAGTGATACTTCACTACTCCGTACCGACTGGACATTGAACCTGCCGTTCACCGGCAGAGGCCTGGTGGCCGACATGGACGGTGATCACGAGAAAGAATTTATTATTTTTGACGGTGGCCTGAGATCAAGAATTCTGGTTGCAGGCGCGAATCCGCAACCGGAAATCGAGTGGCAGAATGACGATATCCATAGAATATCCCTGCCTTTCGAGGGCGGGGAACTCACCAACTTTACCGGCAAGGGGAATAGGCTGGTATTTTTTGCCAAAGCCAGTTCAAAGTTTCCAACACACAGTACTTTTGGTGCCAGGGCGATCCAACTGGATCCAACCAATGGCAAACTCGAATGGTCACCGGCGCTAGCGTCGGATGTCACCGGCGTCCTCACCGATCAGGGGCAGGACGGAACCCCTGAGCTTTTGTATTTGAACCGCAATACCCTGTCCCTTTACAGCTTTTTCTCCCAGTCCGTCATCTGGACGTCCTCGCCCATGAGCGGATCTGGAATTGCGCTGGCAAAGGGAAGATTGAATACTGACCTGGAAGATGATCTCGCGATTCTCACCGAGTACGGAAATATTATTGGATTTGATCCAAAAAACCAGGTTGCGCTCTGGGAAGAGGCACGAGAGGGTGGTAGACACATTGCGCTTGCGGACTTGAATGGTGATCAGGAAAACCAGATTATCGTCGCCGACCATCATTCGCTGTCAATGTATTCGACAGGGGAAAATGGCGTAACTCTGCAGGCCACCCAAAGCCTGGAAGACCTTACGAGTATGGTCCCAGAGTCGAACTATCACTTTGATTTTTCAACTTCGTACATCAATAGTCTGGCAACCGGAGATCTGGAGAGCGACGGCAAGCAGGAAGTTGTATTCGCCGCATCCACGACCGGCGACATATCCTGGTTGGTGATACTCAATCACGACCTTTCTCCACGAAAAGTTTTTCGAAGAGCGGGAAGCGTACAGGGCGTGCTGGTACAGGATTACGGTACCGGCCACCATAATCTGCTGATCAATGAGGTGTCCGATATTTTTAACAACACCCACAGCCAATTCGTGGAAATCTCGCCCGAGTCAGGCCAGGAGGTTTCAAAGTCACCTTTGATACCCAGAATGGTCGTGGATAACGGAATGTATTTTGTCGATACAAATGGGGATGAGATCCCGGAGCTAAGCTACGGCTCAAGAATCTCGATGAATGTAACGCGTTAACATATTCCGCCAAATCGAGGTTTGCCCTTAAGCGAGCCTCGTGGTCTTTCCTTTCAGAAACAATAGCAATCACGTCCAAAAAAAGACCGGCGCGAGGTGATCGCCCCTGATACACATCACAAATTCAAACAAAACCCCCCTAACTAGTACCAGCGTACCCTCACTCATCGTTTCATGGCCTTGAAGCCAAACCTCAACAAAAAGAAAATCCCCACCCTCCAATATTTCCAAAAAAGCTCAATTTATAAAATTACGCTTTCACACAAATCAATTCTGACACTGGTAATTGCAAGGAAGGATCCGTGGCAAGACGCTCTCGTAGAGGCGGTGTGTCATCACCGTTAAATATTTTTTCCACTTTACTGATATGCCTGTCGATCAGCGCCTGCGGCGGCGGATCATCAGGAGGGGGATCCAATCCCCCTGGTGGCAGCAGTAGCTCATCGTCGGGCAGCAGCTCGAGCTCGGGCGGAAGCACATCCAGCTCGTCAAGCAGCAGCTCGAGCTCTTCCAGCTCATCGGGAAGTTCCAGCTCCTCGGGAAGTTCTGCTTCATCCAGCAGTTCCGGCTCTTCAAGCGGCGGAGTCGCCAATCTGCCCCCCACGATCAATAGCTTCGATATCACCCCTGAACAAGCCTTCAGTGATACGAATCTGACCGCATCCCTGGACGCTTCAGATCCAAATGAAAATCCGCTGGAGATAACCTATGTGTGGCGGGTCAATGGCGAAGTGATCGATGGTGCTACCGAGGCAACCCTTGATCATCAGCACTTCCTCAAAGCTGACGAGGTAAACGTCGAAGTTCTGGTCAGCGATGGCGAATTTAGCCAAACCGCAACTGCGGATACTGTGATTCAGGATTCAGCACCGAGCTTCACTGTCATCGGCATGCCAGAGACAGCGCAGTATGGCGAAGCCACAACCTTCCAGGTACTCATTGAAGACGTGGACGATGATGCGTTTACCTGGGAGTTCGTGTCACGCCCCAACGGCATGACACGAGATGAGTCGGGAACGGTTTCCTGGACACCGACGGGGCCGATGTTTGGCACCAGCATTGATACCAGCTGGGAGATTGCCGCCTATCAGGCAGAGCAGGAATACTCCGTACAAAGAACCATCAAGGTGATCGACAACGATCGACCAATGGTCTTATCCCGCGGCGGAGTCAGTCTACAAGCTAGCAGATTAATGACGGCCAAAGCAGACCTCGATGGTAAAGGCAAATACGAACTTGTAACCGCCGGTCCCTATCGCCGGCTGTTTACCCTGGCTGCCAATGGCGATAAATTCGAACTCAACTGGGATTACCCCTATGCCTTCGCGGGGCCGACAGAGCGCTACACCAGTGTTGCCGCAGCCGATATGAATGGCGATGGCCGAGACCAGATTTTGGTTGGTGTAGAAGCACATTACCTTTTTGCTCGCGACACAACACACATTTACATCTTCGATGACAACCGACGCCCGCAGCGAGTCGGGAACGTTCCGGGCAATGACGTTCAGGTCATTCGTGTGGCTGATGTGAACGACGATGGCGAGCTTGAAATCGTGCTCATGGTTGGCATCTACAATGATCGAACGTCGCCAGACGAGGTCATGAGCCAAAAACACCTAGTGATTCTCAGGGCTTCAGACCTTTCACTGGAGTGGCAATCACCGGTGCTGGAACTGGGCAGCAATATCGCCGTTGGCAATGTCGATACAGACCCCTATCAGGAAATCGCCACTGACCGCGGCTATGTTTTCGGGTTTAACGGCACTGAGTACGAAATCAAATGGCACTACGAACCGGGATTCCGCGAACTGGCGGATTCATTTGCTGACTATGTATCACTGGAAATCGTTGATGTGGACGGCGATGGCGACAAGGAAATTGTTGGCCCTCACCTCAGATTTTACGATGCCATAACAAAGAGTGTAATCAATTCCTCTAGCGTTAAAGCCAGGGATTTTACCGCGTTTGACCTGGACGGCGACGAAGTTCCAGAGTTTTTGACCAAAGACCAACTGTACAAATTTGATGCTAATGGGACTGGAAACTTCGTGGCCCAATGGGACACGCCCCTGTCCGGAATGTCGAATGGACTCTTGTTTGCAGCAAACATGGATGATGATCCAGCAATAGAGTATCTAATTCCTCAACGCGGACTAAATTCAATTTACACGAGCAGCCCAGGTGATAGGGCAGCCACACTTAAGTGGGTGTCTGACTATCCGGCCAGTGTTTATACAGAGCTATATGCGCCGCATTTCCTTGACGCCAATGGCCAGGGCGAAAAAATCCTACTGGTCGGCAAAGACCAAAGCTTAGACACCATCACCATGGCTACAATCGACCCCATCTCAGGGGCGACTTCCTGGTTATATGACATCCAGCAGGAGTTCGGCTATCACCGCTATGCAGGTGTTCCGCTAGACCTGGGCAACGATGGCAGTATGCAAATGTTCCATATCAACAATTCCACTCCTGCCGTGTTTGACTTTGGTTCGGGCACCATTTCATGGCGCGGTGAAGATACCGGCAGCAGCGTAGTTACGGCAGCGCAGGGACAGCTGGCTTCCTCGTCCGCTATCACCGCCCTGTTCACGACAGAAGACGGTACCCTGCGCGCCTACGATACGGCAACCCTGCTGCCAAGTTGGCAGCTCGCCAATGCCGGCGGGACGCACCTGGTTGTGGCTGACATAGATTCGGATGGACAACAGGATGTGCTGAGTGCCAGTACGCAAGCACTGAACCTGATCAGCGTCGAAGCCAGTGGTCCCTCGATTGCGCGCACCCTCACGCTGGAAGATTTGGTGCCAGAAGTTAATGACGAGAACTACTCAAGCAACCTGCAGTACCTGGAAATAGCGAGTATCTCGGTCGGCAAGCCATCGCCGGCATCCGCAGAAAAAATCGCATTAGTCGTTTCCACCCGAGCCTACAGTGGATCCTGGTTAATCGTCCTCAACGCGGACTTCAGTGTATACAGCCTGACGGCCTATGCTGACCGACGTATTCATTCGGCATTATTCCAGAACTACGGAGACGTCAATAGAAACCTGCTGCTCAACGTCCAGCTGGATGCACCGCGAAACCCACCGTGGCCGCATTACTACTATGACCATTACTTCATGGAAGTTTCACCGGAGAACGGCAAAGCCGTATCCATGTCGCCCGGGTTTGCGACAGATGCTATTCCGGGGAGCATGAAGTATGTGGACACAAACAACGACGGCATACAGGAACTGATTTGGAGTACCGCGTATGCGTCAGTAAATGCAACGCGCTGACCAATCCAGACATGAGGGCCCTTCGGGGCCCTTTTTTATCCGTAACGGCAAATTAAATCCGGCGATAGAAATAATTGCCATTTTCACAGTCCTTAAAAAAATTCGTATTCCAGCAGGATACGGAAACTCTGATCCGGGCTCTCATCTGTCAGCCCCAAGATGGCACCGACTTCCCAGCGCATTCTGTGGCCCGGCCTGAGTTTTATCTCGCCAAGCAGCACCGGCCCAAGCCCAAACGTATCCTGACCGGCATATAGCTCCAGGGCCGGCTCCAGTTCAGCCTTCCAGCGATAGCGCCCCTGTAGCTTCAACGCCGACTCCAGCTCCTCTTCACCACTGCCCCATTCGTAAATGGCCTCAAGGTTTGCCGTACCAGTCCAGCGCTCCCACTCGCGGCTGCTGATCAATGTGACTGCCACCTCGGACAGGTCTTTGTCGTTTTCCCGTTCAAACTCGAGCAGCAATCCCCAGTCCGCTGCGTATTCACCCTGTTCGGTGATCTGCCATTTGGCCTCCAGTTCCACACCAGCCAGGGACAGGTCTTCTTCGTGACTCCCCTCACCGATCAGGTAAACCTCACCAAACCAGCGTTCGCTAAAACCGTAGCCAATGCCCAGCCGGTGCAGGTGCACGCCATCCAGCGCTTCCTCCTCAGACTCCTCGCTCGCACCATCGCGCAGGCGAGTTGCCCGCCACTCGAGCTCCGTCTCCCCGGCTTCTACATAGGGATCGTAAATGCGATCCACTACAACACCGTCCGCAAGTGCCGCATTGGTGGTGACGGCGAGCAGAATCGCCGGCGGTAAACGCCGTTCATTCAGTGTGAAGTACATAATCAGGTCGCTCCTTGCGGCTTAGGTACAGAGCCATCACTGATAGCGCAATCATGGGGATGGCGGCCAGGCTATAGGCCGTGACTTCCGCCGCTGTCGGCGTCGCTTCGTATCCCAACAGGGCATAGAGTAACTGCCCCACCAGCGAATCTTCCCCGATCAGGTTTGACGTATCCCACACCGGCGCGGAGGAAGGCAGCCAGTCGGCCTGTATCAGTTGCTGTGCCGCCTGCAGGCACAGCCCGCTGCCCACCAGAGTCAGCAGTACCAGTACCACGCCAAGGGTGTATCGCCGCGGCAGCTCCACCAGCAGATAGTAAAACAGGGCGCCGATGCTGAACCCTATGCCCGCACCGATTAGCGCACCACTCAGCACGCCGGGCAGTAATCCCTGCTGGGGAACAAACGCCATCAGGTAAATGAATATTTCCGAACCCTCACGCAGTGTAGCCAGTGCTATCGACACCAGCATGGCATATTGCAACAGGCCGAGGTGTCGCCGGCTGCCGCGCGCGGTAATGATCAGCAATAGTGCGATTACCAGCAGAAAACCATACAGCGCAATCTGCAGGGCGGCATTGAGCAGCTCCTGCCCTACCCCGTCGGCCGCCTCGGATATGGGCCCCAGCAGCAGGCCGTAAACCACCGAGCCGAGCACCCCACAGGCAAGCGCGCCATAGAACCAGGAACGGCGCAATTCCAGAATGCGGCACATCGCCAGCAGAATGCTGAGCAACAGCGCCGCTTCCAGTACTTCCCGCAAAACGATGATGACACTGGTCAACAGCATGCCTGGCCCCCGGTGAATTCTTTACTGTGCAATGACTTTTCCCTGGGCCGTTTTTGGGTTGAATTCGCCGAAAAAGGGGTACTCTCCGGGCGCCAGCGGACCAATGAATATCACCGCTTTTTTCCCACCCATGATTACTTTTTCCCGGTTGAGCTCATAGCTCTCAAACTCTTCCGGGGTCCCATCGAGGTTGTGGACGATCAACTTGATTTTGGTATTTGCAGGAACCACTAGTTCCGATGGATAGAACAGGTGATCGCGGATCTCCAGGGTGACAACCGGGCGATCCGCCAATACCTGTACCGGTGACAGCAGAAACCAGATAACCGGGATCCACAGCCGGGCTCTGAAACAGCGACATTCAGCCAATGGAATTCTCCTTGCCAGGCGTTACGCTTTGTTCGGCGCTGCCGATACCGTTATCTCTTGCTTCTAAGTCCGCATCTACGTCTGTATCTACGTTGGGGAAATCAACCTGCACGGCAAGCCCCTGCCCCAGGCTGGAGTCACCCAGGGTAATCCTGGCTTTGTGCAATTGTGCGATATGCTGGACGATCGACAGGCCCAGCCCACACCCGGCGACAAGCGAGCCGTGGCGATCGCCGCCGACCCGATAAAAGCGCTCGAAAACCCGTTCACGTTCTTCTGCGGCGATTCCCGGCCCGGAGTCTTCCACGCACAGGCGTAGACCTGAATCGCCAGCCCGCACTGTGACCAGGATCCTGCCGCCTTCCGGGGTATATTTACCGGCGTTCGCCAGCAGGTTCTGCAACAGTATTGTCAGGGCAAACTGGTCACCGCGCATCGACGCCGAATGCCCGTTCAACTCCACCGTTTGCTGGCGCCGGTCGAACTGTTCGTAGCGCTCGGCAATGACATTTCGCGCCAGACGGTGCAAGTCAATCTGCTCAAAGCGTGCCGGGTAATGTTCCGGCGTGGTGCGAAACAGATCCAGCATCTGTTCCACCAGATGTGCCATGCGCTCAATGCTCTGCTGCAGGCGTGGCAGGGATTCAGGCTGCGGTGAGATACCCGCCTCGGTGATTTCCTGTGCAAGATTGTGCGCATGGATCTGGATCGCACTGATGGGTGTGCGCAACTCGTGTGCGGCATCGGCGGAAAAGCGCCGCTCGCGCTCAAAAGAGGCCTGCAGGCGTTGCAGCAGTGAATTGGTGGAGTGAATCACCGGGAGCAGTTCCGCGGGCGCATTGTCCTCCGGCAGCGGACGGAAATCTTCCGCCCGCTTATTGCGCAGCGCACGCGCCAGCCGGCGCAGGCTCGACAGGCCCCGCCCCACCACCAGCCAGATCAGCAAACCCGCCACCGGTAGTCCCAGGAGAATCGGCAACACCGAGTCCAGAATGACTTCATCCGCCAGGTTGTAGCGCAGGTCTACCCGCTCGGCGACATAGATCCAACGCGCATTGGGAAGGTCGTGCAGGCCAAACACACGCCAGCGATAACCGGAGAAATTGACTTCGCTGTACCCGGTTTTCCCTTCTGCGATGTGGGCGCCGGGTGCGTTTTCCGAGCGCAACAACAGCGATCCGTCGTCGCGCCAGATCTGAAACGCCAGCAGGTCATTTTGCGTCACTACTTGCGTAACTTTTTCCTGCGCCTCCACGCCCGTTCCGGCAACAGAGGCAAGCATCCGGGCGGTCGCTGCAATCTGGCGATCGAACAGCGCCTGGGCTTCATCCATGCTCGCGCGATAGCCGTGCAATGCGGATACAAAGTTCACCAGGGTGATGGTCGAAAGCAGCGCGATCAGCAAGAAAATGCGGATGGACTTCACTGGCCGTTTTCCAGCTTGTAGCCCACGCCACGAATATTGCGGATCAGTTCCGGGTACAGCTTTTTACGCAGATTGTGGATATGCACGTCCACCGTGTTGCTCGCGACTTCCTCGCCCCAGCTGTAGAGCTTTTCTTCCAGCTGCTCGCGGCTCTGGATCAACCCCGGCCGCTCGGCCAGCGCGCGCAGCAGGGCAAATTCCCGGCGTGACAGCTTCACCGCCCGGTCGCCACAGGTGACCTCGTGGGAAGCGGTGTTGATCACGACATCGCCGATGCGAAGCTCCGCGGTGGTAACGCCGCCGACGCGGCGCTCCAGTGCCCGCAACCGCGCCAGCAGCTCATCCACCGCAAAGGGTTTGGTGAGGTAATCATCGGCGCCGGCATCCAGGCCGGCAATTTTCGAGGTCAGGTCGTCGCGGGCGGTAAGAATCAACACTGGCGACTTGAACTGGCGCCGGCGCAGTTGTTTCAACACCTCGACGCCGTCGATATCCGGCAAGCCGAGATCCAGAATGACCAGGTCAGGATGCGCCGCCATCGCCAGTGCGACACCGCGCGCGCCCAGATCGGCGTGGTCGACGGCATAACCTGCATGGCGCAGTGCCGTGGAAATGCCGTCGGCCAGTGACTGGTCATCTTCGATCAGCAGAAGTCTCACGTTAGTGCAGTTTTTCCTGGATCAGCGCTTTCAGTTTCAGGATTTCCCCCATGCGCCCTTCACTCGCCAGTGGGCGGGCCAGGTCTTTGGGCGCGTGCTCGGCCTTGCTGAGGTATTCCATCGCCCGGGGATAATCCTTGTGCTTGAAAAGATAGTCGGCGTAGAAGTAATTGGCATCGATGTCATTGGCGCCGTACTCCAGGCCTTTCTTCAGAAAGGTTTCCGCTTTTTTATCATCGCCAAAGCCGATTGGCCAGCCGGGCACCTGATAATAGAGGCTGCCGAGGCTGGTGTAGGCCGCGCCGTCCTGCACGCTGCCATTCAGGGCGATGGCGTGTTCGAGGTCGGCTTTTGCCGCCTTCACTGCGGACAAGGCACCCAGGCCACCCTTTGCGCCGGCATAAGAGGCGCGGATGATGCCGCTCCATACCCACAGATCTGCGCTGTTTGGGTTGGCGCTGGTCGCCGCCTCGGCACGGCCGATCAGGTTTTCAAATTGCGCGGCCTGCTGCTTTTCCGGCAGCCGGTATTTGATTTGCGCCCACTCCCGCTGCAGTGAAACCAGCGTGTCAGATGGATTCGACGCCCAACTGGTGGTTGCCGCGAGCCCCGCCCAAACGAGCATCGCAAGCGACATCCAGGTGCGTTTAATCGAAACCTTCACAAAGGCAGTGTTCATCAGATTTCTCCTTGCGGTTTTTTCCCGGCGGCGTATTCACGCACCACCGGCAGTTTTTTGATTAACGCGGAATCCACCACGGCGGGAAGTAGCGCGTTGACCTTGATAAACAGCCGTTCAGGCCAGCCGATAAAGCGTCGGCCACTGCTGCCGGACTGCAAAAGCTTCAGGCACTGTGCGGCCACGGTTTCCGGCGCATCACTGTGATTGCCCAGTGCCCGGTTCAGGTTCTTCACGGCATCGCTATTGAGGGTCGTATCCACTGCACGCGGCGCCAGGTAGTGCACCTGCACACCGCTGTCACCCTGCTCGCGGCGCAGGGCTTCACTGAATCCATGCAGGCCCGCCTTGCTGGCGCCATAAAGGCAGAATCCGGGGTGACCGATATGACCGAAGGCGGAGCCGATATTCACCACCGCGCCGTGCCGGCTCTGCGCCAGCAACGGCAACAGATCCCGCGTCAGCGCGATCGGCACCAGCAGGTTGGTTTCCAGCACCTCGCGCAGGCTGGCGTCATCGATATGCTCCAGCAGTGCGAACTGGGAAACGCCGGCGTTGTTGATCAGCACATCCACCCCGCCGGCAAGCGCCTGGCAGCGCTCTACCAGGGATTGACGCTGCGCCTTGTCGGTGAGGTCGGCCACCATTGTCCGGTGGCGCTCGGGGTGCGGAAGATTCAGCCGCAGGGTCTCAAGGCGCTCCTGGTTGCGCCCCTGCAGCAACAGGGAATACCCCTGCGCCGCCAGCAGCCGGGCGATGGCACTGCCGATACCGCCGGCCGCACCGGTAAGCAGAACTGTGGCTGTCGATGCATCTTTACGCATGTCACGCCGCCTCCGGAACGCAGGCGAGGCTTTCTACCTCGCGGAAAATATCCCCGTACAGCCGGTATATCACCCGCGCGCTGTGGACGATGGCCGCCTGATCCCGCGCGTCTTCAATGCGATCCATCAGGCCGCGGAAAAACTCTACATGGCCCACATCCAGGGCGCCGTGGGAGCGCAGATAGCTGAACGCCGCATTCGGCAATTCCAGAGACTCCTGGATCGCACCGGCGGCCGAGTCCGCGAGCTGGATACTGGTGCCTTCGAGTACATTGACCATGCCAAAAAAGCCGAGCGGATTACCGCGCGCGATGGTGTCGTAGGCGTAGGCCACCATCAGCTCGGTACTCAGGTTCGGGCGGCTACGACGCACGGCATCGGCATCGGCACCGCAGGCCGCGATGTCATTCAGGATCCACTCCTGATGGCCGGTCTCCTCTTCGATGTACTCAGCCAGCGCCACCCGCAACCACTCCTGGCTTTCGCCCAGGCGCGCACCACAGGCCATCATCAAGGGCACGGTGTGTTTTACATGGTGGTAGGCCTGTGACAGGAAGCCGACGTATTCCTCAAGGCGTATCTCGCCGCGCGCGCCCCGCTGGATCAGCGGCACACTGAGCAGTGAATGGCGCTGGCTTTCAGTCTGCGCTTGTAACTGGGCATAAAAACTCATCAGGCAACTCCCGGGTTCAGGTGGTCAGACGAAGGATTGAGTGGGGATTCACTTCCCGGCTCGAAATAAAGTGCATGGATCAGATCGCCGAATTGCGTCGCTATGCGCTCGCGCCGGGGCCGGCCGTTCGCAGTCAGTAACCCCTCGGCAAAACCGAGGGGCCTTGGAAGTGGCGCCCAGCGCTGTACGCGCGCGTAGTCCGGGAGGCTGCGATTGAGTTCACCCAGCCATTGATCTATCTGCGCCGGCGCGCTGCCGGGCATGGGAAAAATCAGCGCACTGCAATAAGGCTGGGCATCCCCCACTACCACACACTGCAGTACCAGTGGTGACTGCAGTACTTCGCTCTCGATCCACTCCGGGGAAATATTGCGGCCGTAGGCGCTGATCAGGATGTTCTTGCTGCGCCCGGTGATGTGTACAAAACCTGCGGCATCCACCTCCCCCAGATCGCCGGTGGCCAGCCACTCGTGCTGCACCTCATCACTGCCGAGGTAACCGAGGTAGCGCGGACCGCGGACATGGATCTCACCTTTACGCACCGAGATTTCGCAGTGCGGCAGCGGCCGCCCCGCCGCGCCCAGGCAATCGGAACCGGGCAGGTTCAATGCCACCACGGAGCCACATTCCGACAGCCCGTAGCCTTCATACACGGGCAGGCCGTGGCAGCGCGCAGCGCGCAGTAATTCCGGTGCCACTTTGCCGCCACCCACGGCGACAAACCGCAGGGAGTCCGGGGGCAGCCAACCTTGCTGGATCTGCCCGAGCAACGCTTTCAGCATTTGCGGCAGCAGTATCAGGCTGTGGGGCGCCTGCTCGCTGATGCAATGGCAGAGTTTCGCCACATCCAGCTGTGAGCTGCCCCCCAGGCCGAGGGCACCAAGCCCCGGTACCAGCAGCGTGCCGCCCAGCAGCCAGCAGGTGTAAGCGCCGGCCACGTTTTCCAGTAGCGTGGCCAGGGGCAGCACGCACAGGTGCCGCTCCACACCGAGCTCGGCAAACGACACCGCCAGGGCCTCCGCGGTGGACAGCTGGGTTTCCGCTGACAGACAGACTCCGCGCGGTGTCCCGGTGGAACCGGAGGTAAAGGTAATCTTTGCCGTACCCTGTGGCAGAGCCGGCGCGCCACCGGCGTCTACCTCGAGCAATGCCAGACCGGCCAGCTCTCCGCTCACAAGTCCAACTTCAGCCAGCGCGGTAAAGCGGGCGCAGTCGTCAGTCAGCAGTGCCTGCATCCCGCTTTCGCGCAGGGTATGGCTTAGCTGTCCGGCGGAAAAGAACCCCGGCAGTGGCACCGACACCACGCCGGCAAGCTGGCAGGCAAGATCCAGCAGCAGCCATGCGGCACCGTTGTCCGCATGCAGACCGAGTACGGTGATCTCACGCCGGCGCAATTCCGCGGCCAGCTGCTCCACCTCTTCAATCAGCCCGCCATAGGTGGAACCGCCGTGCTCGCCCAACAGGGCAATCTGCTCGCCATTGTTGCGCGCGTGGCGGCGCAGGATTTCGATCAGTTGCATGACGTGCTTCCTCGCAGAATCGGCGCAAATGCTTCGGCCTGTGGCCGACACGCCTCGAGCAGCTCATTGACCAGGGGGCGCTGCAGTAGCCGTTCGCGCTCAGCTGCGACATTGATCGCGGTGACTACTGGCCGGGTATCGTAATAAGTACCCCAGTCAGCCAATGCGGTCCCCAGCCTCGCACCGTCAGCGCGGCACAGGGACAGCTGGTTATCGGTGAGTTTTTGCAGGAGCCGGTGTACTTCGGGGGTAGCAGTGAAGATCGCCCAGGAGAGGTCAGCCGCAACCATAAGCTCGGCGAGCATCAGGAACAGCATGCGGCTGCTGCCGCGCGCACTGGAAACCAGGTTGCCGATCTCGACGACCTGGGCGCGCGCCACTGGCATGCCGGCGGCGGCACTCAGGCGGGATTCCACGGGTTCATCGAGATATTGCTCAAGAAACAGCGTGCCGCTGTCTGCCCGCCGCAGGCCCAGGGCGGAACGGAAATCTCCCCCCTCCCCATACGCGAGCAGCAACGGCAGGAAACTCTTCACATTGGCGCCGTATGCATCGGCAAAACAGTGGGCGATATAGCACTCAAGCGCCAGCCGCTCACCGTCTGCGGTATTCGTCAGCTGGAATCCCGCGCGCCCGGCACGGCTGATGACCGCACTGTAACGGCTGGAAACTTCCTGTGATCCCGGGGTTTTCAAAACTTCCACTGCCTGTCTCCTTACCTGAGCCACTGACATCGAAGCTCGCGGTGGGTTATTGGATATGAGGCAGTGTATGGGGGGGAAATTAAGGGAAACTTAAGGTTTTAGGGAGGACGTCGGTTAAGGCTACCTGCATCTTCCTCCACGCACCGCCGTGGCTAGTGAAGCAGACGCCACTTCGTCGCAAAAGACCTCACTAAAACTTGCGCATCCCCTGCTTTTTATCGAATATCGATGGCACTCATAAGAACGTAAATCCGATCCATACCGGATCGATAAAACAATAAGCTCGCCTAACCGCTTACAGGGAATCAGAATGATGACGAAGGCACCTGCCAATAAATTTCAGTTCAAATTGCTGTGTGTCGCACTTCTGTCGACCTCCCTGGCGGCATGCGGGGGCGGGGGTTCTGGAGGTGGCGGCTCCAGTTCGTCCTCGAGCAGCAGCTCGAGCAGTTCATCCAGTTCCGGAGGAAGTAGCTCGAGCTCAGGCGGGAGCTCTTCCAGTTCAAGCAGCAGCTCGTCTGGCGGCTCTTCAAGCAGCTCTGGCGGACTGCAGAACTCCGCCCCGGTGATTTCCAGCCTTCGAATTTCACCAGCCCAAGCCTTTACCGACTCAACTCTGACAGCCGATCTTAACGCAGAAGATGCTGACGGTGACCCACTCGCCAGGAGCTACGTCTGGACTGTCAACGGCGAGGAAATAGAAGGAGAGATCTATTACTACCTGCAAAGCCATTACTTTGTCAGCGGCGACCGGGTACAGGTAACCGCTACGGTGAGCGATGGCATCGAGACCATTTCCCGCACGACCGAAACCACCATCCAGAACTCTCCACCCATAATCCAGGAGTTCACGCTTTCACCCGAAGAGGCATTTACCAATACAGACGTCACTGCCGTCGCAGATACCTTCGACGCCGATGGCCAGCCATTGACCACCAGTTATAGCTGGTTGGTAAACAATGAACCGATGGAAGATATCACCGGCGATACCTTGTCTTCGGAGCACTTCGTCAAAGGCGACACCATAACAGTGACCGTGGAAGTCAGCGATGGGGGGCAGAAAGCATTCCAGACAAACTCGATCATCGTCAGCGACAGCCCCGGAGCCATCACGGCTACCGGGGTACCGGAAACAGTACAATACGGGCAGCCAGTCTCATTTTCACTCAGTGCCGAAGACCCCGATGGCGACGATATCGTCTTTAAATTTAATGCGCGCCCCAACGGCATGCAGATTGATGAGGATGGTAACGTTACCTGGACACCTACCGGCCCTATGTTCGACACCCATCAGGACGTCTATTGGGAAGTGGATCTGATTCAGGACGTTCCCGGCAATCCTGCGGGCAGCAACATCCGCGTAGTTGACGAAAGTCGCCAGCCGCCACTGGCACGCAGTGGAATCGTTTTCGAAAACAACCTGAATGATGCACTTGCGCACGGCGACTTCGATGGTGACGGCGCAGAAGAATTATTGGTTACCGATAAAAACCAGCGCCTTTTCACCATTGGTTACAACGGCAGCGATTACATCCAGGAATGGATGTATCCCTATGCGCTGACAGGATCCGACGGAAATATCAGCAGTATTGCCGCTGCAGATATTGATGGCGATGATGTAGACGAAATTTTTGTTGGCTTAACCAATGATGAGTACTATTCAAACCAGGCAGATGCTTATACCGAGATATTGATCATCGATGGTCGCAGCGGCCGCTTGCGGAATTTTATCGGTGTCAACGCAGCGTCAATAAAAAGTATTGAAATTGCAGACGTAAATAACGATAACAATCCGGAAATTGTGTATCTTGCTAACTCCGACCGCTACTCATCGAGCGCACAGAAGCTCGAAGTCCGATCCACCAGCAGCGGATTCAGTTTACTCTGGCAGTCTTCGCCACTGGCCGCACAGTCCGATCTCGCCATCGGCGATACCGATGGTGATGGTGTGCAGGAAATTGTTTTATCCGGCGGCTACATATTCGGCCATAACGGTACAAACTATGCCAATGAGTGGCTATTTGGTGACGGATTCGGCAACTACATCCGTGTAGGCGACATTGACGGTGACAATATCAGTGAAATCATAGGCCAGTCCAACATCGGCGAGCGCTATCTGAAGGTATTCGACGCAGTCAACAAATCCATAAAGACACAAATCGAGGAATACTTCTCCGATGTCACACTCACCGATATCGATAGCGATGGCAGCGCGGAAATGCTCGCACTACCCGCCTACAGCAGTGAGGCCCGCCTGTACTCATTCGATCTCGCAGGCACGCAGCAATTCACAACCGACTGGACGCTGGCGATACCCAATAGCGCCACGAAAGCTGTCATTGCCGATACCGATGGCGACAGCCAATTGGAATTCGTCGCACTAAGTAACTATCGGGATCACATTGTTGTGGCGAGTGAAAAGCCCGGCATCGAAATCGAGTGGCAGTCAGATAGTCTCTACGATATTTCCGGTGCATTCACTGGCGGGGAGTTTGCGACCTTCAATGGTAAAGGTGACAGGCTCGTGTTTTTCGGCAGCGCCAGCTCATATACACCTACATACACATCGGGTAATCGCGCCATCCAGATGGATCCCTTGAATGGAGCGCTGGAATGGTCGACACCACTGACCGGCTATTCAGGCAACTTCGACGGCACACTCAGCGATCTGGGCCAGGATGGAACTATTGAATTACTGTTCGCTTCCAGCAGGACACCTTCGGTATACAGTTTTTTCTCGGAGTCCATTATCTGGAGTGCCCCGCAAATGACTTACTCCGCACAGAAGGTTGCAAAAGGCAAGATCAACTCTGATCAGGACGATGACTTCGTCATCCTGAGCTCAAGTGGCGACGTAAATGCCTACGACCCGAAGAATCAGGTTCTGCTGTGGGGAATTGACCGCGAAAGTGGAAATAGCCTGGCTGTTGCTGACCTCGATGGCAACGACAAGGATCAGGTCATTGCCGGCAACTACAAAACTGTTACGGTTTACCTGCCGGGAGACGGCGAAGCAACCCAGCAATTTACTCAGAGCCTGGAAAATATCGCGTTAGCGATTAAAGACGCGGATAAATCTGTGCAGCTTGCAAACGCAAGCATCCAGGACATTGTCACCGGTGACATTGACAACGACGGCAAGCTTGAAGTCATCCTGAGTGCCACCTATTACTCCGACAGAAGCTGGATAGTGGTGCTGAATCACGACCTAAGTTTCCGCAGCGCGTCCGAGATTGAAGGCACCATTCAAAACATGATCGTACAGGATTACGGATCCGGCAATCGCAATATCCTGTTAAACATAAACGACAACTATTACTACAATTCCCGCAGCCAGTTTGTCGAAATTGACTCGACCACTGGCAAAACAGTTTCCAAATCACCCTACATGCTGTTCATGCAGTCGCAGAACAGTATGCACTGGGTGGATATCAATGGTGACGACGTCCCGGAATTGAGTTATGGCACCTACTACTCAATCAATGTAACCCGCTAGGAAAATTTCGTACCGACCAATCGGAAAAGGGGTGCTTGGCACCCCTTTTTTCTTTCAACCACATATAACTACATTAAAACCTTAAACCTTACGCCCCATAGTTCCAGCACCCGGAAACTACTGAGCAATCAAGTTAAAAGTCATGCTTTGATCATTCACCCTGAGCCTGAAGCTGCCAGAAACCGCCGTGTAGATATCGGATCCACCCTGCTCCAATACACCATCCCCATTGCCATCACCGTAGCTTTCTGACCAGTCGGCATTCACATCGAACTTGAAGCGCTGATTTGGCTGTCCGTCAAAGTTCACCTCCAGCTCCCAAGCGTGATCCGCCACCAGAGTCATGGCCGCGCTGCCCCAGCTGTTTGGCGTGCCGCGGAAATATAGTGAGGGCAACCTGGACTGGTAATCAGTGCAATCAACACAACTGAGCTGATAGGCCAGTGTCTGGTCATTGACCTGCACCTGATAGGTACCGCTTACCGAGGTATAGATATCACCTCCCCCAAACTCCAGTGAGCCATCGCCATTGGTGTCGCCATAGTTCTGGCTCCAGTCCCCTGAGATATCGAACTTGAAACGCTGATCGGCGCTGCCATCAAACACAATGACTGCCTGCCAGGTGTTGTCAGCAACCAGAGTCATCGAATGGGTGCCCCAGGCATTCGGCGTGCCGCGAAAGTTCAGGCTGGCAAAATTAGAGGCAAATCCCTCTTGCGGATTGGTCACGGTAACAGTGGCCGTAACGCTGTCGGAAAGCCCGTCGTTATCCGTCACAGTAACCGTTTCGGAATAGGTACCTGCGCTGGTGTAGCTCAATTGCCTGGTCATACCCGCCCCACCACTACTCCAGGTGTAGGAAACAATGCTGCCATCGCTGTCGCTGGAACCGCTGGCATCCAGCGACAACACCTCATTGACCGCTATCGTGGAGGCCACAGGCGTGACACTGGCCGTCGGTGGTTGGGGCTGTACACCGGCCGGTATCAGGCTGAAGGTCATGCTCTGATCATTCACCTCCAGCAGATAGTTGCCCACGGCCTGCGTATATATGTCGGCACCAGCCTGTTCCAGTACACCGTCGGCACCGTCATCACCATAGTTCTCGGCCCAGTCTGCGTTGACGTCCAGCTTGAAGCGCTGATCCGCCTGGCCATCGAAGGCAATCTGGATCTGCCAGGTGTTGTCGGCCACCAATTCCATTGGCGACGCCCCCCAGCCGTTGGCAGTACCGCGGAAGTACAGTTGCGGAAAATTCTGCTTCACGCAGTCGTTGCAGGGTGTATCAAGCGCTCCGCCGTGAATGGCCGCCGCGGAATTGGCAGCCACGGAAAAGTTTGCATAGCCATTGCTGTCGACCGCAATTGATACCCCGCTGCAGGCCTCTTCACCGGCGAGTACGTTGCAGTAATTACCCGCAGGGAGCCCTGTGTACAGGGTCTGGTTGAGCGTGCCACTTTCATTGTTGATGACCACAAAACCTTTATTACCGCGGCCGAAAGCAATCTGGTTATTGCCATTGTCCCACCAGTTGGACACGGCCGTGCCATCCACAAAATTCCGGAAGCCCACCATATTCGCAATGTTGCCCCAGCGGTGCTGGCAGACCCAGGCACTGCTTGTGCAGTCCTGTGGACCTGTTGCAGGTGGGCCTATATCCGTATCGGTAAATACATATCCAGACATAACCTTTGGATAACCGTACGGATGCGCGAGCATAAACACGTTGGCAAGATTGTAGAGGGGCCCGTCCTTGTACGTCAGGTTGCCGCCGCCGCCATGGCCACGCTCGCGGTCATGGTTATCGATAAAGTGGACTGCTTTCCCCGAAGGCAGCAGCCCCCAGCCTTCTCCGATACTGGCCAGGTCTTTGATCTGCCCGTTGAAGTTACTCGCGACATCGGTACCGTATTTGAACTCGGTCACATGCCCGAGAAAGGTGTAGTTGCCAGGCTGGATTGCCGCCGCTTCCCCGGCCGCACCGATTACTTCGGAAAATACCCAGGGGTTCCCGGCCTTAGCGAGTATCGCCTGCAGGTCGCCTGGGGCCATATGTTTCACGGCATCGATGCGGAAGCCATCCACACCCAGAGATTTCAATTTATTGAAATAGGCAGCGAGAGTGTCCTGCACGTAAGCTGATCCGGTATTCAGGTCCGGCAGGCCGCTTAGCCGGCAATTCCACACGTGGTTTGCATCGTTGTAATTGTTAATGGTGCAGTTCGAGTGGTAGTCCTGTGGTGAAAATTCAGGATGATTGGTAACGCTCCAGGGTGTTCCCCCCCAGCCCGTTCCACCCTGAGCCCAGGCGGCCGTATGGTTGATCACCATATCCGCATACACCTTCACGCCGGCCGCATGACAACGCTGAATCATGCTCGCCAACTCAGCCTCGCTGCCACTACGACTGTTGAGATTGGCGTAGGTTACCGGCTGGTAGCGCGCCCACCAGGTATCCAGGCTGATATGCTCCTGTGGTGGGGAAATCTGAACCGCATCAAACCCTTTAGGCCCCAGGAAGTTTTCACACTCGCTGGCTATGTCATTCCAGCGCCATTCAAACAGGTGAACGAATGCCGTGCCGGCACGGACATGAACACTGGAAAAGACAAGTATCAGGCAGGTAAGTGCCCGCAATCCGTAGCGGCTGTATAAGAGAAAATTTTTCATCGCTTTGTACCATTATTATTAACATCTTTATTTTCATCCGAAATGCGGTACTTCATTGATTCGGATAACACCAGCCTAATGAAGCAGCGTGCAGCCTCACATCCTCCCTCTATTGGGCGTAGCAGAATTCGGTGACAAAGATCAAATCTCGATTGGGTAGCTTCACGATTTTTCGGCCGACCTTTTTCAGGACAAAAAAAACCGGTATCAGTACACGCCTGATACCGGCCAATCTTTCGACGAAGAAAGAGACGGGGTCACTTGCAGCTTGCGCTGCAAATTCTTAAGGACCGAACCCAAAATTCAGCCCTGCTTTCTCTTCGGAGGCTACCCTCCGCAATCAGTTCACAGTGCCACAATGTCGTTGGTGCGGACTTCGCCCAGCAGCACTATGTCAAAGTTACTAATGAGACGGACTTTCCCGTTTTCAACCCGGGCCTCGATGCCGGAATAGTAGTCCCGCAGCAGTGTGCCATCGGTGAACATACCATGCGTATCAATCAGCTTCTCGCCGGCGGGTACGTTCAGCGCAACCAGAACCTGGTCATCCGCCAGAGTGCGTGAAAATGCATAGGGTTTGTCCGCCAGCTTTTTATGCACACCGGCACCGACGGCTTTGTGCGCCTTGCGGAACTGCCCCAGCTTCTGCCAATGGGCAAGAATTTCCTGGGTGTCAGCTTTCTTCAGGCTGTCCCAGTCCATCGGCACGCGCATCGCGGCATCACCAAAGGCCTGCTCATCCGTCATCGGCCGTGCGATTTCATCGCCGTAGTATATCTGCGCGGCACCGGGAGCCAGCATGAGCTTCAGGGCTGCCAGTTTTACCTGCTTGCGCTCGCGGTCAAAGGAGTTGTGATCATCGTGGGAACCGAGGTAATTCAGCACTGCGGCATCCTTCAGGTCGCCCTCGTGCAGGATGCTCGAGTAGCGGCTGAACAGGCTTTCCATATCGTCACTTGCGTGGGACGGGAAGCCCATATTGATCAGGCTGTCAAAGCCGTGCGCAAAGAAGTCTACCTGGCGGTCGCCGTAATCGTACAGGCGGCCCTTGCTGTTGGAGAAATCATCCAGACCGTAGTTATACACTTCCCCCACCATAAAGAAGGGGCGGTCGTCGATTTTCTTCGCCGGATGGGCGGCCTTCCACTGCGCCAGGGCCAGCTCGGATTCCTTTTTCAGAATGGCCCAGATTTCCGGCTCGGTATGCTTGACCGTATCCACACGGAAACCGTCCACTCCATATTCCCGCACCCAGTCAGTCAGCCACTTCACGATGTAGTACTTCGGCGCCCGCGGGTAGCCGGTGCGCTGGAAGAACGCATCCAGTTCGGCCTGCTCTTGTTCGAGGCGACCTTCCCGCTGCCATTTTTCCGTCAGCTGCGGTGGCAGAGCAACCGGCTCCTCGCTCTCGGTGAGGATATCGGTGAGATTCGGGTGAATGGCACAGGTGACATTTTCCGCAAAGCTCGACCAGTCACACACCGGGTCGGTACGCACCCAGTCTGCCGGCCACACCGGATCCTGCTCGGTAACCGGGCCGGTATGGTTGATGATGGCATCGAGCAGGACGCGAATACCGCGCTCATGCGCCAGTTCGATCAGGCGTGCCAGATCCGCTTCGGTACCAAAGTTCGCATCGACGGCGGTCCAGTCTTTCGGCCAGTAGCCGTGGAAAGCGTAGGTGCGCTTGTCGGCTTCATCGGCGCCGTGAATGTTCTCGATGACCGGTGCCATCCAGATGGCATCCACGCCCAGGTCTTCAAAGTAGCCGGCTTCAAGCTTTTCAATGACACCCTGCAGGTCACCACCGAAGAAGCCGCGCATGTGCGCCGCATCCGCCTTGCGGCCGTAGGCGAGGTCATTGGCCGGTTCGCCGTTGTTGAAACGGTCCGGAAGCATGAAATAGACAGTCGCGTTGTTCCAGAAGGGGTCATTGACTTGGGTCAATGCGGCCTCGGGCATTTCTGGCGAAGATACCGCGGAATCCATTGCCCCCAATTGATCCGCGCCACCCTTGGAACAGGCGGCCACGGCCAGTGCGGCAACAATGCCGGCAATTTTTCTCATTATGTTCTCTCCGTCGTTATGGAACGGTCATCACTGGAGCCTACTGTACCCAGCTCGGGGCGGGTTACATCCTCCCGATCCGGGGCGTAGATGAAAAAAACAGCAACCGGTGGTAGGCTTGACCGCCTAGTCGACACCTGTTGCCGCAGGCGGTTTGTGCGGTTGAGAGAACACGGAAAGAACACATCGGGGAAGCCAAGTTCCCCCCGCTATTAAGGAGTGACCATGCAAGAAAAACCTGTCGTATTCGTCGTAGTTGACCCCAACGATGACAAGCACGTGGCGCTGGAACGCGCCCTGACCACCGCCCGCGAGCGCAACCCGCAGCCCAAGCTGGCGGTTTTCGTGGCTGTTGATGGCGAGGCTGTAGACACCCGCGCGGTGAACGACCACCTGTTCCGCGACGAATACTGGTTCCGCGACCAGATTCGCAAGCCGATTGAAGAAGCCGGCGTCGAGTTCGAAATCACCGTGTGCTGGTCCAGCGACTGGCAGGCGGCGATCATCCAGGAATCCAAGCGCTACAACGCGGAAATGATCTACCTGCCGGTACACGCGAAGACCAGCCGCCGCTTCACCTTTGCAGAATCCAAGTGGCAGGTGCTCAAGCATGCCAAATGCCCCGTGGTCCTGATCCGTCCCGGCGCCAAGGATCGCCGCAAGGTGGTACTCGCCACGGTCAACTACCAGGCCAAAACCACCCAGCAGCGCCAGCTCAACCGCCAGATTACCGAGCGCGCCGGCTATATTGCCGAATGCTACGGTGCGGAGCTGCACCTGGTGAATGCCTTCCTCGATTCCATGCTGTACCCGGATCGCGGCCAACTGGCCAAACTGGCAGAAAAAACTGGCGTACCTACCGATCGCATCCATGTGAAGCAGGGATATACCAACGAGGTGGTTGCCGAGATCGCCAAGGAAATCAATGCGGACGTGGTGGTGATGGGTACCCTGAACCAGTACGGGGAAACCGGCTCGCTGCTGCGCGGCAATACTGCCGAGCGGGTAATCGGCTCGCTGGATATCGACGTAATGGTGTGTAACGCCTTTACCAGTACTGCGCACTAAGTCACTGTGTGAATAGCCCCGCACCTGCGGGGCTTTTGGATGATTCCACGCGCCTCTGAGGTCAATTGTGGGATAAATAGGCCTCATGCGGCGGCAACTGCTCTACCGTTCCCTGGATCAGGGTCTTCAGGCTTCCCATCAGATCCTTCATCTGGCCTTCGTTCAGGCCATCGGCAATCACATGATGGTCTTGCGGCAAAATGCCCTGACCGATCATCACCTGCTGCCAGGCAATTTCGGTAAACAGGTCGTCGTAATCCCGGAAGACCTTGCCCGTGCTGCGGAAAAGCTCCATTTTTTCCCGCAGGGAATCCGGCACCGACATGTCTTCACATTGCCGCCAGAAATCGCTGTCGCGACGCTGGTTGGCCTTGTAATGCAGGATAATGAAATCCCGGATACGCTCCATTTCTACCCGTGACTGGCGATTGAACTCCGCCACTTCTTCCTGGCGAATCCCGCGATGTGGAAAACATTTGACCAGACGCGTCGCCGCAGACTGCACCAGATGAATGGAGGTACTTTCCAGTGGCTCCAGAAAACCACTGGCAAGGCCGAGGCTCACCACGTTCTTGCACCACTGCTCGCGACGATGGCCGGTGCGGAACGGAATAATCCGCGGCTCCGACAGAGCCTCACCCGGGAGGTTACCAAACAGAACTTCATGTGCCTGTTCATCGCTCCAGTGTTCACTTGAATAAACCAGGCCATTGCCAGTCCGGTGCTGTAGCGGTATCTGCCACTGCCAGCCACACGCATGGGCAATAGAACGGGTGTAAGGCGGTATCCGCTCAGGCGAGCAGCTGGGCACGGCCATGGCGCGATCGCACGGCAACCACTGCTGCCAGCTTTCGTATTCACTGCCCACGGCTTTTTCGATCAGCAGGCCAACAAACCCGGAACAGTCCACGAACAGGTCACCTTCGACAACCTGCCCGCTCTCCAGCAGCAGATTCTCTATAAAGCCAGTGTCACTGTTCTGGCGCACGTCACACACCTTGCCCTCGATACGCTTCACGCCGCGCCCCTCGGCAACGCGCCGCAGATACCGGGCGTAGAGTCCCGCATCAAAGTGGTAGGCGTAAGAGATACCCGGCAGGTTGGTATTGGGGATATTGGCAAGCGGGGCGAACTTGTTATTCATCGCCGCCTGATAATTCAGCGAGTAGTCCCAGTAACTGTCGGCACCGCCCTGCTCGCGATTGCGCAGCCAGAAATGATGAAAATCGCAAAACGGAAAATTCTTGCCGATGCTTCCGAAGGCGTGCATGTAGTGCTCGCCCTGGCGAGACCAGTTTTCAAACTGGATCCCCAGCTTGATACTGCCCTTGGTTTGTTTCAGGAATTCTTTTTCGTCCAGGCCAAGTGCCTGGTTGAAGTTCACGATGGGCGGAATTGTCGCCTCACCTACGCCGACGGTGCCTATCTGATCCGATTCCACCAGCGTGATATTGACCACTTTGCCCAACACCTTGGACATCAGCGCTGCGGTCATCCAGCCAGCTGTTCCGCCGCCGAGAATAACCAGGTTTTTTATTGTTGTGTCCTGCACAGTCTGCACCTCCATCAACTTTGCCGTGGCTTGCGCTCACTGTAGACCACATAGCCCTGGCAACAACAAAAAAAGCCCTTGTAACCGGGAGATTACAAGGGCTTTTCAGTACTACTCAGGCGGGATTACAGCTTGTAGCTGAAACCCAGCAGGTAGGTCTTGCCGTAACTCTGGTAGTCACGAACCTGCAGCGCGTTATCACCGCTCAGGGTGGTGAACGGCTCGTCGGTCAGGTTAATGCCTTGCAGGAATACAGACAGACCTTCCAGACCAGAGACACCGGACTCGCCAAAGTCGTAGCCCAGCTGGGCGTCAACAATGGTTTCACCCACTACGTCCACCTGGTCGATGTTGAAACCAACACCGTACACTTCACCTTTGAAGTCAGAGCGCTTGCGCACGCTGGTACGGGCGGAGAAGCCGTGGTTGTCGTAGTAGAAGGTCAGGTTCTGGATGCTGTCAGACAGGCCCGGCAGCTCGTATTTATTACCGTTGAGATCCTTGATATCGGAGCTAACGCCAGTGTGGCTCGCCAGCAGGCCGAATCCATCCAGGCTTTCGCTCAGGATATTGAACGGCAGTGACACAGACAGCTCGTAACCCTGCAGGGTGCCGCCGCCGCCGTTCACTTTACTGTAACGGGTCGCATTGGAGGACACGCCGTCCGGAATCAGCGCAGAGCTCAGATCCAGCACCTCGGAAACATCCACCTGGTAGTTGTCATCGAAGTGCCAGGAATCCAGGTCTTTCCAGAACAGTGCGACAGAGTAGTAACCCTCTTCGCTGAAATAGTTCTCGTAGGACAGATCCAGACCCACTGCTTCCTTCGGCTCAAGATAGGGGTTGCCGCCTTCAATCTTGAAGTTGTTGCCATTGGCGTCCGGGGTGTCGGAGTACGAGAAGTTTACGGAGGAGTTCATCTCGTCCATGCGCGCGCGAGAAATGGTTTTCGCCGCACCGAAACGCAGGGTCTGGCTTTCGTTGAGTTCCAGCACCAGGTTCATGCTGGGCAGCAGGTGGCCGTAGTCGTGCTTAACGTTAGACGCTTCGGCAACCACCAGGTTGTTCTCAACCTTGCCGGTGTAGCCCTTGGAATTTACCTGGGTGTGCACGTAGCGCAGGCCGATATTACCGCTCAGCGGCAGGCCGGCGACTTCGGTTTCCAGGCCGGCCTGGGCAAAGGCTGCGGTCACTTCTTCGCTGATATCGTAAGACTTGGTCAGGTGCTTGATATCGGTCAGGGCTTCGTCGGTCAGCTCGTAGAAACCGTCTTTCAGCATGCCCGCCGCATCATAGGCAATCATGTCGCCCATGCCGATGAAGTCGAGAGAGACACTGCCCAGACGGTACTCTTCCGGTACGACCATAGTGCCCGGGAAGTTGTCGAGGGTCATGAAGTAACCCTGGGAGCGTTTCACCTTCTGGCGGTCACGGTAGGAAACACCGTAGGAAACTTCGTTGACGATACCGGCTTCAACGATCTGGGTTGCCGCCAGTTTCAGGGAGCTCAGCTCGTCGTCAATTTCCGGCGCATTCAGGAAGCCGTCCTGCGCGGTATTCTGCAGCGGGGTACCTGCCAGGTTGTACTTGTCGTTCAGCGCCTGGCTGCCACCCCAGCTCAGGGGGCCGCCCAACTGGATCAGGTTCCAGTCGCTGTAATCCAGGCCATGCTGGAACTTGGCACCGGTGTTGCCACCGTCAAAGATGTAGCTCAGGTTATCGGCTACACCGCCGTTGTCGCCACGGCCAGTGCCGGAGTAGCTTTCGAAACTCCAGATGTCGCGCTCAACTTTAGAGTGGCTGGCGTCGAATTCCAGCTGCAGGTCATCGCTGAAGTCGTACTTGGTGTTGAAACCGAAGGACTTCATTTCCGCTGCGCGGGTTTCCAGGTCGTTGCGCACTACTACGCGCTGGCCATCGGTGTTGCCGCTGGTGATGAAGCCGCTTGCGTCGTCGATCGCGTTTGGCGAGAGGGCGCCCTGCCCCCATGCGAATGGAACCTCGATACCGCGCAGGATTTTCTCGTCGGAGAAGTCCACGTACAGGGCGTCGAAAGTGGCATTCAGTTTTTCGTTAGGCTGCAATTCTACCACCAGCATGGCGCTGTCGCGCTCAAGCACGGAGGAGCGAACAAACGGCTTGGCGCCGCCCAGCATGGAACCTACCAGTTCGTGAGGGATCGTCTCGATGACTTCGTCAGCATCGTTTTTGATTTCAGTTTTGTCGCTGGTGGTGTAGCCGCCTTGCGGGTTGAGGAATACGTTTGCGTATCCCCAGGTCTGCCAGCGCTCTTCCTGGTTCGGGGAGCTCATGGTGTTGTAGGCAAAAGCCACACCAATGGTGTCGTCCGCAAACTGGTCTACGTAAGAGAAGGTGCCGCGGTGGCCCTGGTCTTCACCGTCCGGGTTCAGCTTGTCAAAGCTGGTCTGCTCCAGCTGGCCGTTGAACTGCACTACGCGCTCGCCGCGCTCCAGCGGCTTCACGGTCTGCATGTCGATGACACCGGCGATACCTTCCGCTTCCAGGTTGGCAGACGGAGTCTTGTAAACGGTCACACCGCTCATGATTTCGGAGGGGTACAGGTCGAATTCCACACCGCGGTTGTCGGAAATGGATACCTGTTCGCGACCGTTGAAGGTGGTCGCACTTTCATTTTCACCAAAGCCACGAATGGTCACGCGGCTTGCACGTCCGTCCAGGCGCTGGGTCGCCAGGCCCGGCAAGCGGGAGATAGCTTCAGCGATGGAGGAGTCAGGCAGTTTGCCAATATCTTCTGCGGAGATGGCTTCTACAACGGACTTCGAATCGCGCTTGGTGTCGATCGAGTCCATCACGCTCTTGCGGAAACCGGTAACCGTAAGTTCTTCCAGCGCAGTAGCACCATCTTCCTGCGCATATACACCGACAGAGGACACGGACGCAGCAATAGCTACGGACAGCATCGCCGGCCGAAAACGTTTGTTAGTCAGACTCATCATCTTCTCCCTTGGACTTATCGTTATGGTGAGTACCGCCATCCTAGGCGTACCCCAAGTCCATATCCTCCACCCCCTGGGGGGGAGGAGGGGGAGAATCCGCCAGACAGAAAGGGGGGAAGTCCGGCCACGCACCAAAGGCGGGCGATTATAGCGGAAGATCGTTTTTTGACCAGAGCGAACAAAAAATATTCGCCCGATTTTACGGCGGAGGGTAAATCAGTGCTCCAGCCAGGCCGCGGCACCGATCAGGGCGGGATATCCGGCCTTGAGCACCTCCACACGAACGCCCTGCAACCATTCGCCCAAGCGCCCCTTGGTAACAAAGCGCTGCTCGAATGCGCTTTCCGGCAGCAGCGACTCGATCCGCGGCAGCACGCCGCCACCGAGGAATACACCACCGCGCGCCACATAATAAAGGGCGGCATCACCGGCGGCGCTGCCGAGGAAGTTGAGGAAATCGATCAGGGTTTCGCGGCACAGTGGATCCGAGCCATCGAGGCCACGGCTGCTGACATCCGGCGGCGTCAGGTCTTCCGCCGGGCGGCCGTGCAGCGCACACACCGCGCGGTACAGGTTCACCAGGCCGCCACCGCTCAGCACATATTCGTTGTAAACCGGCAGCTGGGTGCGCGCGAGGATCTGCAGCAGCTCCAGTTCCCGCTCGCTGCCGGCAGACAGGTTGGCGTGGCCACCCTCCCCCGGCACCACGCGGTAGGTACCGCCATCGTGAACCAGTGCGGCAACCCCAAGCCCGGTGCCCGGGCCCAGTACCACCATGGGGCCATTCGGGGTGGCCGGCACGTCCCGCAGCGCCCACTTGTCTTCTTCCGCGAGGCGCGGCAGGGAGAGCGCCAGCGCCGCAAAATCATTCACCACCAGCGCGCGATCCAGTTCCAGGCGCGCACAAAGTTCCTCGGCGCGGATTTCCCAGCCCAGGTTGGTCATGGTCACGCGACCACCCTCGGGCGTCTTTTCGACCGGACCGGCCACCGCGATGCAGGCCTGCTTGGGACGCGGCTGATCCAGGCCGTCGAGCCACTGCCCCAGCGCCGCATAAAAATCCGGGAATCTGGCACAGTTCACCACCTGAATGGCCTCCAGCCGATATCCGCCGTCCTGGGGATGGGCAATGGCGAAGCGGGCGTTGGTACCGCCGATGTCCGCAACGATTCTGGTCATGACACTGTCCTTTTCACTTTCCTTTATTGGGCAACCACGCTCGACAAAACGCTGGAACCCTACGGTTCCAGCCTCTGAAAAACGGCGCTATAAGTTAATGACTTGCCGCAGAAAACTCCAGCCCTAGCGGGGGGTGGCAGTCACAAATATGGGGGGAGGAGAGCCCGGCGATAACCTGATGGCGTTCCACTTCCTGTCCTTACCTTAGTGGGCATAACCTGGTGAGCGCAAATCTTGGCGCAAAGCGGCGCGGGCAAGTTTGAGGCAAAAAAATACCGGCAGAAATCTGCCGGTCCAGCCAAGTAATACGGGACAAACCCGCGTAGCGGGGGAAGAGAGATGATGTCGGGTTGCCAGCGCAGCAATGCAGCGGTGCCCCAGGACTCCCACAGAGACTCCCATTCACCGCGCCATTACAGGCAACATCCGATGGCCGCGAGTATCCTGAAAAGCCAAGCCCCTTTCGCCCCACTTTGCCACTTCACGCAAACTGGGCGTGCCATATCCTGCGCGACACAGTCCCACAAGTGGCGCCACAATCCGTGGCACCACGCGCTAAGCGCTCCAGAGGAAAGATCAGGGCCCGACGCTGCGGATGCGCAGCCAGTTGATGTTCCAGCCCCCGGCCGCCGCGTAAACCCCCAGGTTGAATGGCCCTGCCGGCATCTGCACCGTATGCTGCACCGTGACCCAGTTTTGCCAGCCACCGGTAACCGGGACATCCAGCTCACCGAGCACCGTCGCTCCCGCATTCATGTCCAGCACCAGGTGACCACCTGCCGATTCACTCGCCACCCGGTATTCCACCTGGTAGCTGCCGGCGGCCGGAATCTGCACATCCGCGTAGGCGAGCCAGTCGCCGGCATCGATCCAGCCCACGTTGACGCCGCCACCGGCATCTGCGGTCGGCTCTGTCTGCACCCCGGCCATAAAGTCGTAATCCTCGGCCTCGATGGTGAGATCGAAGCCGTTGCCGCCGCTGCCGCCACTACTGCCGCCACCGCTACTGCCACTGACACCATCAACCGACATCTGCCCGGCGGGCACACTGAAGCTGGTGCCGTCGGAAAAGTGCACGGTGCGCGCGCTATTGCCGAAGTTGTACGCAAGGTAGGTTTTCTCGCCGTTATTGTCGAACGCCAGCGCCGCCGGGTAATCCGCACTCAGGCTGCCACTGCCGCTGGCGAGATGCCCCAGGGCTTTATAGGTGTGGATCCAGTGATAGGTGTGCGCCTTGCTCTCGCCCTCTTCCGGGGTGTAATTCAAGTTGACGGTGTTGAAGTCCGCTACGGCCGCAGCACCGTCAGTCATGGCCCAGATATTCCACCACACATCCCGCCAGTGTCCGTCCGGCAATCCCGACGGTTTGCCATTGCTGGATTCCCCACTCATGCCCAGGCTGACATAGTCGTTCAGGTAGGCCGGGTGTTGGCCGATGTGCAGTACCAGCGGCGACAGCGGCAGACCCTGGATGCCGAGGATGTGCGCATAGGCACCGCTGAACCAGGTGGAGAATACGTGCCCGTTGCCCCAGATGATCGAGGTGGTCATCCGGGTGTAATCGGCAAAGAAGTTGTCGTAGTCACCACCGAGGCCGCGGTACCGGTCCAGGTTGTTCCAGTACTCCCAGTAGGCGGCGGTGGATGAAGCGTGCAGGTACATGCCCCGGTTGACGAGGTCGTCGTTGCCGGTAATCAGGCCGTAGAGAATGATCGCACCATAGGCGTTGGCCGCTTCGGAGGTGGATTCGTTGTTGTTGCCGAGCACAAAGTTCGCGTGCCCGGAAGCCCATGAAAACCCATTCGCCGGATCGAAATTGCGCAGATACGGGAACATTCCGTCCCCGCGGCCACCGGCGTAATCGCGAATCAGCATTTCCACCATCGGCCCCCACGCCGACGCGGAGCACCAGCCTGCATCCACCCGGCAGATTTCCGCCGCCGCGCGCACGAAGTAACCGTAGTGAAAGTGGTGGTCATTCAGCTGCTGCTGTGCGCCAAAGGATTCATCAAAGCCCAGCAGGGTGTTCCACTCGCTGTCGTAGACGAAGTATTTGTTGAGATCCAGGCCACCGGAGGTATCCGCGCGGAACCAGTCTTCCAGCTCGCCTTTCAGCCAGTTGATCAGCTGATCCGCCTCGGCTGTCATGCCGTGGCTGCGGGCGATGGCCGCCAGCTCGGCCACCTTTCCGTAGTTCTTGCCGGACCAGTAGGTATCGGTGTGGGTATTCCACTGCGACGCCCCCTGCTGCACATAGTCCTGCACCAGCTGCTGCAGCGTCTGCGTATCGTAGTCGCCGATGCCCTCGGGGAAATACGGCAGTACCCCCACAAACGGCAGCTGGTAACTGAACTGGCTGGTGGCCGCGAACTGCACCACCCCACGCGCGCTGCGCGCCTTGTACCCGGAAAGCGGCTGCGCCGAATTCTTCCAGTGCAGCGGCTGCAGACCGGCCAGGGTATTTACCGGCGCGCCCTGGTAGCGGTATTGATGGGAGATGTTGACCGAGTTATTCCCGCGGTCGACGCTGTAGCCGATAAACACCTCGTCCACCGGCTGCATCGCGTATTGGGCAAAATACTGCCGCGTGCCCGGATCCGGTACCCCGCTGACCGGCAGCCAGGCCAGTGTCAGCCGGCTGCTGCCGGACAGCGCGATTTCGGCGGAATTCGGATTGAGGAACTGGGTACTGCCATCGCCCACCGCAAGGAAGTAATTGCGCACGCCGGCCACATCAGTCCACACCCCGAGGCTGTTGCCATCGGTGTGGTAGATGCCCTTTTCCCCGCTGTCGGCGGCCTTGGTTCGTAATACCAGGTTGCCGGCAAAGGCCTCGAAGTACACGAAGGGCGAGCCATACACAAACGTGGCTTCCATGACTGGGGTCGTACCTGAGCGCCATTGCACGGTCACGCTGCCATCACTGTAATCCTTGAGGTAGGCATCCATATTGGCGAAGGCCGTGTTGCCCACGGCGATACCGTCAAACACCTCGCTGAATGGATCCGGTATCTGGTAGATCGTCTGGTTACCCACCGTCTGCAGGCCAGACGGAATCGCCAGCACCCGTGCACCGCGGTTGCTGATGCGCGCAGTCACCGGATCCGGGGTGATATAGGCGGAGTCGGCAGAATCACCGACCGTCATTTCACCGAGAAAGGAAACCGAGCCCCACCAGCGATGGGTCATCGTGGGCTGGTTACTGGCCGGCGGCACCAGCTGTGGGTGGCGCGGTATCGGCGCGCCGATGGGATTGCAGGAACTGACGCCCGGCTCGACTACCCCGGCATTGTGAATCCAGGTACCGTAGTCGACCACGCAACCGTAACCGGCTGGATTGATGGTATCGCTGACATTGCCTGCGCCGTAACTCGTGAAGCCAGCGTGCGCCAGCGACGCGCAACACAGCGCTGCGCCCAGGCAAAGCCTGGACAGTGTGTTCATCACTTTCATTGTTTCCTACCATTTCCGTTATTTTTATTTGGCACTCCTGTATCAGTACTGTATTACCTGTACTGTCCGGAAAATGGTGGCCTGAGGGTCATATCCAGTCGCCCCACTTTCGCTCACGGTGCAAACTGGGGCTCGCGGAACGGCGGATTCGCAGAATACTTCACAGTCATGGCGCGGCAATGCTTGCCCGAGCCGGCATAGAAACCTCCTACGGGCGGGCAATTTCTCCTATACTGCGCAGCCTGACGAATAAAAATAATAAAAAAGCCGTTAAAGAGTCCGATCTGACGATGCAGAGATGAAAGCCTACATATTCAATATTCCCGATGTCGTGCTGTTGATGACCGCCGCCGAGTGCCTGCTGCTGGCCATCTTCCACACCATATTGCCCAAGCGCGGACGCGATGACGGCCGGCTCCTGACCGCTTTCCTGCTGATTATTGCCGTTGTATCCAGCCTGACGCTGGTGCTCTGGAACGACCAGTTCACCCTGTCGCCCTGGTTTGAACAGTCGCTGGTGCCCTACCTGCTGCTCTCTGCACAGCTGCTGAAAGGGCCGGCGATCTACCTGTATTTCAGTTCGCTGACCAAGAAGAGCTTCGCGCTCAATCGCAAACACGCCCTGCACCTGATTCCCGTGGGACTGCTGATCCTGGCACTGGCGGTACTGGGCGTAACCAGCGCAGACCTGCGACACCTGAGCACCGGCACGGCCAGTGCACCCGCCGAATACGCCATCGAGTGGATCTGGGATTTTGCCTGCCTGGTGCCCTTCTGTTATGCAATTGCATCCTTGCGTCTGGTGCGCCGCTATCGCAAAGAGCTGCAGGATGAGTATTCGGATTTTTCCGAAGTGGAGCTCCACTGGCTGTCGGCGCTGACCTGGGGCTTACTGCTGTCCTGGGGCTGGACCCTGCTCACACACATCGTGGCCAAGTTCTCCAGCAGTGTGGTGTCGGACTATATGGGCATCGCCGACAACTATGTCACGTTCATTCTGATCAATGCGTTCTTCGCCTACAGCCTGACGTACGCCCACCAGCTGCTGGACACCAAGCCGGAGGAGAGCCGCGAGCCGGTCAGCGAAGACGAGCCCTCGGAGCCCGCCATTGCCAAGGTGCGCAATGCGATGGAAAGCGAGCGGATCTACCTGAAGAAAAATTTGAACCTGGAACAGTTCTCCGAGCGCATCGACCTGCCGGCGAAAGAAGTGTCCTCGGTGATCAACAAACACTTCGGAACCAATTTCTTTGAGTTCGTGAATTCGTACCGCGTGGAAGCCGCCAAGGCGCTGCTGGCGGATCCGGAGAAGTCCGATATGACGGTACTGGATGTATTGCTGGAATCCGGTTTCAACAGCAAATCGGCTTTCCACCGTTTCTTCAGCCGTTTGGTAGGCATGTCGCCTACGGAGTACCGCAAGCGCGCAGCGGCTGGCACCCTTGATGAAGACCCTACTGGCTCTTAATCAGATATTGCCAACACAAGTTCTCCCAAAAACTGTTCGTTGAAGCTTAGTTATGGGAGAAGGCGGCGATACCGGGTGCGGCGCCGCCACGGGGCTACTTCAAAGCAATAGATGTAAACCGGCGGCTCAGATAGATCCGCAGCGGCCGGTTTACATGGAGAGGGGTTCAACCGCAGTGGATATCCGCATCCGTGTTGGACGCAATACGGATGTCGTGGACGGTCAGGTCAAGGGCACCGGCGGTGCGCACATAGAAAGGTGACAGCACCATATCCATCTTCGCGCCGCGCTGGGCCAGGCACTGCAGATCCACCGCTACCGTTTTCCATTCACCCGGTGCCGCCGCTTTCAGCAGCTCGGTAATGGACTGCTCGGCGCCGCAGTCAGTGCCGCAATTCATACCCAGGGTCACCACATCACTGGGCACCGCATCCACTTTCACGTCGAATACCAGCGCCCCCTGGTTGCCCAGGTAGCCAGACAGATCCGTGCGGCTGTTGGCAAAGAAGCCGGCCATCGCATTGCCCTCGCCGCTCCACTGCAGGCGACGGCTGTCTTCCTGCACCTTGCGATCCACGGACTGCACCTGAATGCCCTGTAGCTTGGCCACGCTGCTGGCGATCACCGCGTGGTTATTGCCAGCGTCGAATACCTGCAGGCTCCACGGATCCAGTGCGCGACCGTTGAACACCGCCAGCGCCTCGCTGGCATCGGACTGCTGCAGGCCGCTCTCTTCCGAAAGCTCGGCCAGCTGTACGCCGCTCTGGTAGGTCAGGCCATAGCCGTACTGGAACTGTGCCAGTTCTTCGTTCTGGCCGCGGTTGCGCAGCTCAGGGCGCGCATCGTTCGGCCAGGAGAAGGTCAGCTTGCCCTTGAAGTCGTGGTTCACGGCACCGTCGGCATCGCGGAACAGCACGTCGGCCACACCGGCACCCTCGGTGCCCGGCTGCCAGATCACCACAAAGGCATCGGAGGCGTTGATTTCCGGGTTCACCCACAGCGGGCGACCGGTGATAAACAGGGCCACCACCGGGATGTCCTGCTCGCGCAGGCGCTGCAGCAGCGCCAGGTCGGCGTCGCCGTTGTAGTCCAGGTTGGAAACGTCACCCTGCATTTCCGCGTAGGGGTCTTCACCGAACACCACGATGGCCACGTCCGGCTTCTGCTCGAAGCTGCCATCGACAGAAAGCTCCGCCGTGCCGCCCGCCGCGTCCACGACTTCCGCAATACCACCGAATACGGAGGTGGCGCCGGGGAAGTCCGCGTTCTCGTTGCCGGTACCCTGCCAGGTGATGCTCCAGCCACCGGCTTGCTTGCCGATATTGTCGGCGCCGTCACCGGCCACCAGTACGCGCTGGTTGCGGGCCAGCGGCAGCAGGCCGTCGTTGTTCTTGAGCATCACCAGAGACTCGCGCACCGCCTGGCGGGCGATGGCGCGGTGTGCCGGGGCACCGATCAGGGACTCGTCTGCAGCAAAAGCGCGCTCGGAAGGCGCACCGGCGTCAAACAAACCTGCGCGCATTTTCACCCGCAGGATACGGCGCACCGCATCGTCGAGGCGCTCGGCAGAAAGCGCACCGCTCTTGGCGTCTTCCACGGTGTTCGCGTACAGCTCTTTCCAGCTGGGATCCGGTGCCATGAACATATCCAGGCCGGCGTTGATCGCCTGCGGGCAGCGCACATTGGTACATCCGTTCACAAACTGGTGGCCGGCCCAGTCGCCGATCACAAAGCCGTCGAAGCCGAGGCGGTTCTTCAGTACGTCGGTCAGCAGGTATTTGTGGCCGTGCATCTTCTCGCCGTTCCAGCTGCTGAAGGAGGCCATCACCGTCTGTACACCGGCTTCGATCGCGGAGAAGTAGCCCTGGGCGTGGAGGCGCACCAGTTCTTCTTCACTCATCTGCGCGTCGCCGCGGTCGATGCCGCCGCTGGTGCCGCCGTCGGCGAGGAAATGTTTCGCCGTGCCCACTACATGCCGGTCGCCCAGCAGCTCATCGCTGCCGATACCACCCTGCAGGCCTTCCACCAGCTCGCCGGCATAGCTGCGCACGAGCTCCGGATCTTCGGAATAGGATTCGTAGCTGCGGCCCCAGCGGTCATCGCGGGTTACCGCCAGCGTCGGTGCGAACACCCAGTCGATGCCGGTTGCAGACACTTCCGCGGCGGTAATCGCGCCGATCTGGCGCATCAGCTGCGGATTGTGGGTGGCACCCAGGGCGATGTTGTGCGGGAACAGGGTCGCGCCGATCACGTTGTTGTGGCCGTGCACCGCGTCGGTACCCCAGATCATCGGGATCGCCACGCCGCCGTCACTGGTGTCCATGGAGGCGTTGTAATAGGCATCCGCCAGCGCCACCCAGTCCGCTACGGTTGCGTGCTTGTTGTCGTTCGGGAAGGCGCCGCCACCGTTGAGGATGGAGCCTACGTGGTAGTTCTTCACATCTTCCGGGGTCGCACTGCGGATCTCGACCTGCATCAGCTGGCCGACTTTTTCCTCCAGGGACATCCTGGCCAGGAGTTCGTCGATGCGCGCTTCCATCGCCGGGTCTTTGGCGATACCGCTGGTCAGTTGCGGCCAGTCTGCATTCAGATGTGCCGTCGGGGATTCGTGACCGGAACCTTCAGTCGTGTTTTTTTCGCTGCAACCGGCGATCCCACCACCGGCGATCAGGCCGGAGATAACCCCCAGCAGAATTCGCTTCTTCATCACCGCAACACTCCACTTATTCTTGTGAATGAACCAGCACCACAGGTTCTGTAATTTCAGATTTATCAGGATCCTTTGTACGCAATGGGACATGAACCTTCGTCCCACTTTGAACCTGCGGCTCAAAATGGTGCAAACCACCTTGCCACCCTGCCGATCCGGGAAAGTGGGAGTCCTTCAGCCGCATTTTTGGCCACCAATCAGGTAAAGCGGTTCCCCCAGATGCAGTCCCGGCAGATAAAAAAAGACCTGCGACTGCAGGCCTGGATGAGCGACCGACTGAAGATCCCACTTCACAGTTCACGTACGGACACCGTGGCGGCACCACTACCGGGTATAGCTTTGTGAGACACGCCGTAAACCCATCCATGGGGGCTCGGCTGCGGCCGTCCTGGCCGCAGACGGTCTCACAAAGCTATACCCGGTAGAGGCACCTTCACGACGAGTTCAGCTCATCGAACAACATCACCTGACGTTCAAGATTTGAGACTCACCGCCGGGCAATGCTCTCGCAGAAACTCGTCGTGACTCGGCAGGGTCGCCACCATATCCGCAATCGCGGTACGGCCGCTTTCCATCGCCTGGCGAATGGTCGCCAACGGCATGTTTTCGATGCGCGGGTCGCACTGGCGCGGGCGCACGCCCATGCCCTCGAATACCGAATACCAACTGGGGCTGTGGAACAGCTCGTCGATACCCTCGCGCAGTACACCGTGGCCCTGGAACAGGGCGATGCGCTCGCGCAGGCTCTGCGGAATTTCCGCATCCTGCCACCAGCGCCAGAAGTCGGTGTCGTCGCGCGCGGTCAGGCAGTAGTGCAGCACGATGAAATCCCGGATTTCTTCGTGATCCAGGCGCATGCGGCGGTTGTATTCGGCCGCCAGCGACACATCGCAGTCCTTGCCCGGGAAGAAGCGCAGGAAGAAATCCAGCCCGCGGGTCACCAGGTGGATGGCGGTGCTCTCCAGCGGCTCGATAAAGCCGGAGGCGAGCCCCAGCGACAGACAGTTGTTCTTCCACAGCTCGTCGCGAATGCCGGTGCGGAACGGAATTACCATCGGATCCATCAGCGGCTTGCCGTCCACCGCCTGTAACAGCCGCGCCTTGGCGTCCTCGTCACTGATAAACCGGGAGTCGTAGACATAGCCGTTGCCGGTGCGGTGCTGCAGCGGAATCCGCCAGCGCCAGCCGGCGTCTTCCGCGGCGGCGCGGGTGAACGGGGTGGTATCGCCGGTGTTCTCGGTCTGCACGGTGACCGCGCGATCACAGGGCAGGTACTGCTTCCAGTCCTCAAAGCCGACCCCAAGATGCTTTTCGATCAGCAGCGCGCGGAAGCCGGTGCAGTCGATAAAGAAATCGGCCTCGACCTCGCGACCGTCCTGCAGGTGCAGGCGCTCGATAAAGCCGTCAGTGCGGCTTTTCACTTCGCTGACGATTCCCTCGACCCGCTGGACACCGCGCGCCTCGGCATACTTGCGCAGGTAGCGGCCGGCCAGCTTGGCATCCAGGTGCAATGCATAGGCACCGCCACCAATGGGGGTTTTCTGGGCTTTCTGTGGCAGGAAGAATTTCCCCTCCCGCGCCATCACCGAACAGGGGGCGTAATCCTGTAGCGGTGTATCGTCGCCGTTCTGCTGCGCCCACAACCAGCCCTGGTAAAACTCATGCATCCCCAGGCGCTGGCCGATCACGCCGAACGGGTGGAAATACTTCTCGCCCTTGGTGTGCCAGTCATCGAAGCTGATACCGAGCTTGAAACTGGCCTGGGTCTCGCGGATAAACTCGCGCTCATCGATACCCAGTCCGCGCAGCAGGCCCACAAAGGGGGGAATGGTGGATTCACCGACGCCGATGGTGCCGATCTCTTCCGACTCCACCAGAGTGATTTCCACCAGCTCGCGCTGGAACTGGTTGGCCAGCACCGCCGCGGCAATCCAGCCGGTGGAGCCGCCGCCGACAATGGCGATTTTGCGGATCCGGTTGTCTGCACTGTTCATGTGGATGACTCCTGTTGTGCGCCCAGCACGTAGCGGGCGAGAAATTCGTCGTGATCTGGCGCCTCGGTCACCGCCGCGCGCACGCTCTGCTGCATGGACTCCAGGCTGGAACGCAACGCCGGATCCGGGATCCGGTCTGCGGCCAGATCCCAGTGCTCAGGCAGGTAGTCGAAACCGGAAAACAGCGCCAGCCAGCTCGCCGGCTGGAACATTTCCCAGCGGTAGCGTTTCACGTAACCGCGCGCCTTAAACAGCTCGATCTTGCTGCGCAGGGTCTCCGGCACATCGCCCCGCAGCCACATGGCGCGGCACTCGCGCCAGAAATCGCTGTCGTCGCGGCCGTTGAGCGCGTAGTGCAGGATGATGAAATCCCGTACGCGTTCGTATTCGAGCCGCGTCTGCTGATTGAATTCGTCCACGATCACCGGCTCGATGCCACGGCTCGGGAACAGCTGCTTGATCCGTTCGATGCCGGTTTCGATCAGCGCAATGGAAGTACTTTCCAGCGGCTCGAGGAACCCGGCAGCCAGCCCCAGCGCGATCACGTTGCCGTTCCAGGCGCGCTTGCGGATACCGGGCTGGAAGCGGATCAGGCGCGGCTCGGCCAGCGCACGCTCGCCGAGGGATTCGGCAAACTCCGCCTGCGCCTGCGCGTCCGGCAGGAAGCGGCTGGCGAATACCCGGCCGTTGCCATCGCGCTCCTGCAGCGGAATGTTCCACTGCCAGCCCGCACCGTGTGCGTCGACCCGGGTGTACGGATTGGCCCTGCCGCTGCGCGCACTGGGCGCGACCCAGGCCGCATCGCACAGCAACCACTGGCCCCAGTCTTCGAAGCCGGTTTCCAGCGCACCTTCAATCAGCAGGCCGCGAAACCCGGAGCAGTCGATAAACAGGTCTCCGTCCACGGTGTCGCCGCCGCGCAGGTGCAGGGTCTGTACCAGGCCGTCATCGGTTTTCTGCACCCGCTCTATCGTGCCCTGAATATGGCGGACGCCGCCCTGTAGTGCGTGCTGCCGCAACAGCTCGGCGAAGCGCCCGGCATCCAGGTGCAGCGCCCAGTCGTACACGCTGAGGGTGGACGCAGGCTTCGGCGCGGGCGGGGAAAACTTGCCGGCGAGCGCCAGCTGCGCGCCGAGTGAAAAATCGCTGAGCTCTCCGGCGAGGCCGGCGCTTTTGGCTTTCAGCCAGTACTGCAGGAAATCCACCCCGTTGAGGGACTGCCCGAACACGCTGAAGGGGTGAAAGAAGCTGTGATTCGGTGCCTTCCAGTGGTTGAACTGGATACCGAGTTTGCAGGTGGCGCCAATCGCCTGCATCACCGGGAGATCCCGCAGGCCCAGCTGCTGGTAAAAGCGGCGGATGGTGGGCGTGGTGGCCTCACCGACGCCGATGGTGCCGATCTCCGGGGACTCCACCACAGCAATCGACAGCGGGGTGCCGCTGAAGTGGTGCTGCAGGCTCGCCGCCGCCATCCAGCCCGCGGTGCCGCCACCGACGATCACCAGCCGCCGGATATTCTGTTCGCTTGTCAAAGCTCTCGTCATGCTACATCGCCCTGCCCCCATCGGGAGCTTTGTGTGCGTTGCACTGTATTTCTATTGTTATTGCGATCGATTACAAAAAAATTCCGAACCATTGCCGCTACCGGCAACGAACATCACACCTTTGCCGTCCCCACAGACAACAAAGGCCCGAGGTTACCCCCGGGCCCTGTTGCTTTACATCCTGTGAAAAATGCAAATAGGTCGCATGCCTTAGAAGCGCGCGCGAACACCCAGGGAGTAACGGGGTTCGAACTCGTTCTGCGACAGGTACTGTTTGCCAGCGCCGGAGAAGTCGATGTAGTAGTCCTCGATTTCGCCGGTGATGTTGGAACCGTTCAGGTACACAGTCACATCGTCCATTACGTCGTAGCTGATCTGCGCGTCGACGTAGTTGGTGGGCTTCTGGTACGCCTGGAAGCCGGTGCCACCGATGTTCTCGGAGATCAGTCGGTCGCTGCGGTAGTTGTAGGCAATACGCGCCTGCAGACGATCCGCCTGGTACCAGGTTACGAAGTTGAACTGGTGTTCACTGTTGTCGTTGAACGGCAGTTTCTTGCCCTTGGCATCCAGCTTGTCCTGGGTGCTCGGGGAGTAGGTGTAGTTGGCGTCGATACCGAAGTTGCTGATGAAACCGTCGGTGAAGTCACCAAACGCGACCTTGGAACCCAGCTCCACACCGTGGATACGGCCGCCGTCGCCCTGGATCGGGCCAGATACCGGCACTTCGCGGCGCACTACGCCGTCGAGGTCGGCAAACGCGCGCTTCTCACCTTCACCGGTGACTACGAAGCTCTCGATGTCGACGTTGAACACAGCCAGGTTCACCATGGAGCCTTCGCCGAAGTAGTACTCAACGGCCGCATCCAGGTTGGTCGCGCGCCACGGATCCAGGTACGGGTTACCACCGGATTCAGCACTGGTCACACAGCGAGTGTTGAGTTCCGGACAGTCGGAGGTGTTCACCTTCAGGCCGCCACCGTAGTTACCCAGGTCCAGCGGGGTCATGGTCTTGCTCGCCGCGAAACGCACCAGCAGGTCTTCGCGCGCCTCGACGATCAGGTTCAGAGACGGCAGTACGTCGGTGTAATCGTTCTTGGCGAAGTAATCGCCATCATCGATGTTGGTATCACCGTAGTTCTTGATCGCGCCGGTGATGTTCTGCTTCACATCAATCTCGGTCTGGATCACGCGCACGCCGAAGTCACCGCGCACGATGCCTTTCTCGAAGCCCGCATTCAAGGTGAAGCTGTCTTCCACGAAGCCGACGTCGTAGCTCTGGCCCGGAACGATCACACGGTAGGCGTCGCCGAACACTTTCTTCTGGAACGCCACCACGTTGTCGAAGTCGCGCGGATCGATGGCCCAGACGCCCGGCATGCCGGAAGTCACGGAACCGTAATCGTTCACCCAGATCACGTTGTTGTATTCGTTGAGCTTGGTCGGGCGGTTTACGGTGTAACCCTGGAACTCGCCGTTCACCAGTTCACCGGCCTGACACTGGTCCTGGTTCATGACCACGTCGATGGCTTTCCACTGGGCTTCACAGCCCGCCGGATCGCTCGCGCCGTTGCCGCCGTAGAAGCGGGAGAACAGGTGGAACTGCTCGATGCTTACTTCGCGGTCGCTGCGGCGCAGGCCCATATCAACGCGGTTTACGAAACCGAACACCGGCTCGTCGAAGTCGTAGGTACCCTTGGCGGAGAACACATCCATAGACGCGTCGGACTCGTTGTTGCCCTCGGAAGAGAAAGCGGCAACGGCGTAGCTGTCCACGTTGGCCATGTAATCACGCAGGGTTGCGCCATCACCCAGGCCACCGCTGATCGGGGTGTCAAAACCGCCCCACACCGGGTGGTTGCCAGCGATGTTGTAGGTCAGCTGCGGCGCTTCGCCGTAACCTTCCGGGTTCGGGTCGATGAAACGACCGCCTTCTTCACCGGCTTCACCAACGTAACGGCTCTCGTCGTACATGCTGGCGATTTCTTCCGGGTAGAACGGCAGGATTTCTTTCGGGGTGCCCGGACGCCAGCTGGACAGGTCGCCCTGGGCCTGGCCGTTCATGGACAGGCGGTTGGCTTCGCTGTGGATGGCGCGCAGGCCACCGCGGAAGTTGCCGCCGTTGTCGTAGTTCAGCTCCAGGTTAATGTTCTTGGAGTCGGAGGTAGTGGCGCGGTTTACGGTGAAGGAGTTCACCCACAGCGCGTTGACCGCGTACTCGTCGACGTCCACCCAGTCCTGGCCGTTGTTGCCGTCAAAACCGGTATCGGTGAATTCGGTCGGGGTCAGCCAGTCGAGGGTCTGCCAGCGGTTGGACACGTTCAGGCCCACTTTGCGGTCGTACTCTTCCAGCTCGGTGTAGAAACCTTCGGCTACCATGCTGAAGCCGTTACCCAGATCCGCTTCGAATGCCAGGTTCAGACCGGTGCGCTCGCGCTCAACCACGCGGTTGAAGCTGTCGAAGCCGTGCGGCGCGCTGTAGTTAATGCCGCTGCCGCCCCAGTCGTTGTTGCCGAACACACCACCGGAGTAACCGGCGTAGTTGTTGGCCAGGTTGGCTTCGCTCTGGCTGGCAGACACCATCACACCGACGGTGTCATTGCGCCAGCTCACCAGGCCGTTCAGGCCGGGGTCGGTTTCGCCGGTGATATCACCCTGGGCCGCTTCGGCAGCGAAAGAGGAGGTGAAGCCTTCATCGAACTTCATCGGACGCTGGGTCTTCAGGTCGATGGTGCCGGTGATACCGTTCAGGGAATTGTCGAGGTTGGTGGACTTGCTGACTGAGATGCCGCCCAGCAGCTGGGACGGGATGTCGTTCAGCTTCGGCTGTGCACCACCCAGGTTGCCGGCGGTCAGGTACTGCTCGCCGTTCAGCAGGGTCACGACCTGCGGCAGGCCGCGAATATTGGCCTGTGCACCTTCACCGGCGTCGCGCAGGATCTGCACACCGGAAATACGCTGCAGGGAGTCGACCACGGTGACATCCGGCAGCTTGCCGATATCTTCCGCGATAATACCGTCGACCATCGCAACGGTGTCACGCTTCAGGTTAACCGCGGAGTTCTGGGCACCGCGCACACCCAATACCGTCACTTCTTCGAGGCCGGCATTTTCTTCGGTCTGCGCAAGAGCGGCCGCACTGAAGCCGGCCAGCGCCGCAATTGCGGCCGCCATGGATTTTTTCTTGAATCCGGTCATCTTGTTCATGGAGTGGGTCTCCCCCATCGTCGTCACGTCATTTTTCGTTATATCGGTTCGTCAGGGGGCAAAGCTCGACCGCTAAAGGGCGACCCACTCTGACGCAAGCGTATAGTCCCGCCGCGCGCCAAAGTGAGTCGTCCCACCTTGGAAAATTACCGAAATATGGACAATCCCACCTTGAAACGCGCAAAGCGGGAAATGGGAAATCGTTTTAAATCAATAAGTTAGAGCCATCATATCGATTTGCACCAAATTGGCGCAAAAAATATATCGGGCCAGGGCGAAAGATACCGGATGCGCAAAATTCAACCAACAGGAACGTTTGACCGCAGATCCACAAAAGTCAGGCGAACCGGTTGTCGCGTCAATAATCCGGCCGGGTCGTCACCCCTTTACCGCACCGGCGGACAGGCCGGAAACCAGAAAACGCTGCAGCGCGAGAAACAGCAGCATGACCGGGATCGAGACCAGGATCGAACCCGCGGCGAAGAAGCCCCACTCGGAGGCATAGTCGCTGACAAAAAAGCGCAGCCCCACCGGCACGGTGTAGAGGGATTCATCGTCCATGAAAATGGAGGCGAGAATGAATTCGTTCCAGGCGGTCATAAACGCGAACAGCCCGGTAACCGCAATCGCCGGGCGCGCCAGTGGCAGGATGATGCGGGTGAAGATCATCCAGCGCGATGCGCCCTCAAGCAGTGCCGACTCCTCGATCTCATAAGGCAGGGTGTCGAAATAGCCCTTCAGCATCCACACGCAGAACGGCAGCGCGGTGATCGCGTACACCAGGATCAGCCCCAGCCAGGAGTTCCCCAGCCCCAGCCACTGCACCACGATCACATACAGCGGGATCAGCATCAGCACTGCCGGGAACATCTGTGAAATCAGGAACAGCATCAGCCCACGCTCGCGGCCGGCAAAGCGGAAACGGGAGAAGGCATAGGCGGCGGTGCAGCTCAGGGCCAGCCCCAGCAGGGTGGTGCTCAGCGCGACCGCGAGACTGTTGCCAAGCCAGCGGATAAACGGCTGCTCGGTAAGCACTGCGGTGAAATTGGACAGGCTCCACTGCTCCGGCAGCGGGATCAGGGCCAGCAGTTGCTGGGCGAGGCTGGCGTCTTCCGGGAGCTGTACCAGCGTCAGTGACTGCTGGCCGGAAAACGCCAGGCTTACCACCCACAACAGCGGGTACAGCACCACCAGCGCGGCGAACAGCAGCAGCGCAAAGCGCCAGCTGAACATATCCCGCAGCGCGCGCATTACCCGGCCCGCAGGCGCCAGCCCACTGGCGAGTTCCACAAGGCTGGGTACCTTGCCCGGCGGCTGTTCGCCCGCCAGCAGGCCGCTCCTACCCGAATGGTTCGGACTGTTCATCGCACCACCTCCAGCGTGCGACTCACCCGCGTCTGCCACATCGCATACGCGAACAGCAGCATCAGGATCACCACAGAATAGGCCGCCGCATAGGCGTACTGGTATTTCTCGAAGCCGATGCGGAACGCCTTGGTGATGAGGATATCGTTGGCCCCCGCCGGCGCACCGTCGCTCACCAGGTAGATCACGTTAAACATATTGAAGGTCCACACCACCGACAGGATCACCGCCGGAATCAGCACCGGCTTCAGCAGTGGCAGGGTGATGTTGCGGAACTGCAGCCAGCGCCCGGCCCCTTCCACTTCGGCGGCCTCGTACAAATCCCCGGGGATCGACTGCAGGCCTCCGAGGATCACCACCAGCATGAACGGGACGCTGAGCCACACATTGGTGACCAGACCGGTGAAGAAGCTCGCACCAATGGAATCAAACCAGGCCACCGGCGCCACGCCCAGCACCTGCAAGCCCTGGTTGATCACCCCGAACTGCGGGTGGAACATGCCCTTCCACACCAGCGCGGTTATGTAATTGGGGATCGCCCACGGCAGGATCAGAATCACGCGGAACCAGCTGCGGCCGAAGATCGGCTTGTCCAGCGCCAGTGCCAGCACCAGTGCCAGCCCCACCGACAGCACCACGTTGGCAGCGGTCCAGCACACGGTGATCAGCAGGGTCCAGTAGAAGTTGTCAAAGTCGAGACTGCGTGCCGACGCCTCGCCCTGCCACAGGTCGAAGTCGGCCAGTATCGCCACGTAGTTGTCGAACCCCACCCAGCGCGACCACAGGGGCAGATGCCCGTTGTATACCGTGGTGTCGGTAAATGACAGCAGCAGCCCGTATGCCAGCGGGAAAAGCACCAGCAGGGTCATGCCCAGCATCGCCGGCGCGATATAGAGGTAGGCAGTGCGATTTGCCTGCCAGCCCGCGGCCAGCTGCGCGTGGTAACGGCGCCACAGCAGCGATGCAATAACGACCAGCGCCACCGGGATCAACCACAGCCACAGCGGCATGGACGGCGCCGTGTCTGCGCGCTCGCGCGAGCGCTGCAGCTGCGCCAGATCCGCACTGATCTGCCGCTGCAACTGGTGCAGCTCGGCCTCCGGTGCGGCGGCCCCCTTTACGACTTTCTTGAGCGAATTCTCCAGCGGCTCCCAGATCAGGGTCATGGCCGGGAAATTGGGTATCGGCACCGCTGTATCCAGCTGCGCACGAAAAGCCATCGCCGTCGCGTTGCCCGCCACCTGCGGGTGTTCAAACGCCGCCAGGTTGGCCGGCAACTGCCCCCCCTCGATGGCCATGATTTCGGCCGAGCGGCGGCTAGTCAGGTAGGCCATCAGGTTTACGGCCGCCTGCGGGTGGCGCGACCAGGGTGACAGGAACAGCCCCTCCACCGCCGCCCAGGGCGCCAGCGGCCGGCCGCTGTCACTGTTGCGCGGCAGCGGCACGACTTTGTAGGGAATATCCGCGGCAATCTCGCCCAGCATCCACGGACCGCTGATCACCATGGCCGCACGCCGCTGGTTGAACAGGCTGGTGACCAGGGTGCTGCTGGGCTCCTCCGGCAGGATATGCGCCTGGCGCACCCAGCGGTTGAGCAGCTCCAGCGAGCGGATGTTGGCGCGGCTGTCGAGCACCAGCTGCCCGCGGGCGTCAAACGGGCCCGGGCCATAACTGTTCATCAAGGCGCCGTGAAAGAAGGGTTCGGTGTAGCTGTAGGCCAGGCCAAAGCGCCCCGCCTTGCGGTCGCTGTAGCGTTGCGCTGCCGCGACCAGGTCATCGGTGGTGCGCGGGGCCTTGGATATCAGATCCGTATTGATGATCAGCGCGGTACTTTTGAAGTTGAACGGCAGCCCGTACAGCCGGCCGTTGTAACTCATGGCCTGAAGCAGGTGGTCGGGAAAGCGCGCGCGCAGTTCGGTATCCACAAGGCTGTCTATCGGCGCCACTGTCTGCCCGGCACTGGCCCAGCCTCCGAGGCGGTCGTGGGCAAACACGAACAGATCGGGCCCCTGCCCGCGCGGCAGCGCCGCGGAGAGCTTGTCGACATAGCCACCAAAGGGCACCGCCAGGGGTTTGACCACCACCTGATCCTGGCTGCGATTGTAGGATTCCAGCAGCCGCTCAAAGGCCGCGCGCTCGGCGCCGCGGTAGCCGTGCCACACGTTCAGGGTGTCGGCGGCACTGGCGTGGCCGGCCAACAGGAGCAGCAGGGTGAGCGCAGCCAGCCAGCACAGACTTGCCAGCGAGCGACCACTTGCCAAACAACACCGGCAGTTCCGCGACATCAGCACACGGCCGCTCCCGTGCGTACGCGCGCATGGCGAACCCGCTGCTGGGTCGCCGCATCAAACAGGTACAGGGCAGCGGGATCAAAGGCCAGCGTCAGGCTCTCCCCGGGAGTGAGCAGTTGCATACCCGGCAGGCGCGCGATCATCGACTCTTTCCCAGCGCGCAGGTGCACCAGGCGCTCGGCACCGAGACTCTCCACCAGCTCGACCGCGGCGCGCAGCCGCGGCCAGTGGGCCGGCGCGTCGGCGGCGTGTACCAGCTGCTCCGGGCGCACGCCCAGGATCAGCTGGGCGGCCGCGTCTTCCAGCCCTTCCAGCGCCAGCTCGAGCATGGCACTGCGCACCCCGCTTCCGGAGTACTGCGCCGGCACCAGGTTCATCGGCGGCGAGCCCATAAAGCCCGCCACGAAGGTGTTGTCCGGGTCACTGTAAAGCTCAAGCGGGGTGCCCACCTGCATCAGCTGGCCGCGATTGAGGATGGCGATGCGGGAGCCCAGGGTCATGGCTTCGACCTGATCGTGGGTGACGTAGACGGAGGTGGTGCCGAATTCCCGGTGCAGGCGGCCGATATTGGCGCGCATCTGTACCCGCAGCTCGGCGTCCAGGTTGGACAGCGGCTCATCGAACAGGAACACCTGGGGCTCGCGCACCATGGCGCGGCCGAGGGCCACGCGCTGGCACTGGCCGCCGGACAGCTGTCCCGGCTTGCGCTGCAACAGCTCGGAAAGCCCCAGGGTCTCCGCCGCCTCGCGCACCCGGCGCTCGATACCCAGTTTGGGGGTATGGCGCACACGCAGGCCAAAGGCCATGTTCTCGAACACGGTCATGTGCGGGTAGAGGGCGTAATTCTGGAACACCATGGCGATGTCCCGGTCTTTCGGCGGCAGGTCGTTGACCAGGTGACCGCCGATATACAGCTCGCCGGCCGTTACCGACTCCAGCCCTGCGATCATGCGCAGGATGGTGGATTTGCCGCAGCCAGACGGGCCGACCAGCACCATGAACTCGCCGTCGCGAATCGTCAGATCCAGCCCGGGAACGGTAGGCAGGCTGTCGCCATAGCGCTTGATCACGCGTTTGAATTCAATACTGGCCACGGGCGCAGGTCTCTCTCATCGCGATTGGAATTGCCGGCACTGTTATTTTTAAGGCGGATTTTGCCAGCGATAACAGTGTGCCGTAACCAGAGGCCATCCGCCTCCCCCCCAGTCGAGGGGCGTAGTCGGCGTACTGGCGCAGGATTTGGACTAAAAACAGAGATATGGACAATAAATGATCAACTGCCAATTTGCAAAATGACCCGCCATTCAGGTACGCCTCTGAACCATAACGCTACTCACGTTTAGCGCTACGCCACTTTTGTCTCTCCCTGCGCCAACGCCCCCAGTGACCAGAACCTGTGTACTAGATTTAGCTCGCGCTGCCGTATCGCGCGTTTAAGAAGTCAATAAGTACGCTAAGGACACAGAGATATGCGCCTGGCTCCCCTTGCGGCATTCAGCCTGACCGCGGCGACGCTCGCCGCCTGTTCGATAACGCCCACGGCCATTGACGAAGCCACTGTCGACCAACGTGCCAGCAGTGACTGGATGACCACATTTGGCAACCAGCAGCCGGTGACCGGCCCCATTGACCTCAATGAGGCGATCGCCCGCGCCATTGCCTACAACATGGACAACCGCCTCAAGCTGATGGAAGCGGTGGTGGCCAACCGCAACCTGCGCCTAAGCCGCTGGGACATGCTCCCGGAAATCGCCGCCAGCGCCGGCTACCACCACCGCAACAAACAGCACTTTGCCAGCAGCGAGGACGTCAACGGCAACCAGTCCCTGGCCCAGTCCACCTCGCTGGACAAGACCTACAGTACCGCAGGGCTGGAGCTGTCGTGGAACGTGCTGGATTTCGGCATCAACTACCTGTCGGCCAAGCAGGCCGCCGACGGCGTGATGATTGCCATCGAGCGCCAGCGCAAGCTGATGCACAACGTGATCATGGACGTGGAATATGCATTCTGGATGGCCGCCGCCGCGCAGCGCGCCCAGAACCAGCTGCCGGGCCTGATCGAGCAGACCCGGCGCGCGCTGGAGAAATCCCGCCAGAGCGCCGAGCGCGGCCTGCGCCAGACCGAGGCGAGCCTCTCCTACCGCCGCGACCTGCTGGATCTGATGCAGCAACTGCTGGCGCTGGAAGGCGACATGCACGCGGCCAAGATGGAACTGGCTTCGCTGATGGGACTGCCTCCCGGCACTGCGTTCACCGTGAGTGCTACCCAGAGCGACATCCTGCGCAGCCCCTTCTCGGAAATGAGCATGGAGGAGCTGGAGCAATACAGCCTGCGCAATCGCCCGGAACTACTGGAGGAGGATTACCGCCAGCGCATCGCCGCCACCGAAATCCGCAAAGCGTGCCTGCAGTTACTGCCAGGGCTTGAACTGCGCACCGGCTATTTCTACGACGACAACAGCTACCTGCTCTACAACGACTGGGCTGAGAGCAGCCTGCGCCTGACCTGGGATCTGCTCGGTACCGTGATCGGCGGCCGCGACCTTGTCGGCTACGCCCGCGATACCGAACGTCTCGGCGATGTACGCCGCGCCGCCCTTACGGTCGCGGTGCTCACCCAGGTCAACCTCGCCTACAGCCACCTGCGCCGGGCGCAACTGAATCACGGTTACGCGTCCGAGCTGGCGACCATCGACACCGAAATGTCGAGCCAGTCCCGCGCCCGCTGGCAGGCCAGCCAGGGCACCGAGCTGGAAAGCATCCATGCCGCCACCCAGTCGCTACTGTCCAGCGTGCAGAAAGACGTGAGCTACGCCGACTGGCGCAGCGCCAGCAGCCGCCTGGGCAACGCGGTGGGCTTCCAGCCCGAGTTCTACATCGACTATCGCCAGCCGCTGGACGTGATCGAGCAACAGGTGGCAGACATGCGCACCCAGAGCGCGAACATGGAGCTGCTGCCCATCGGCGGCTACAACTCCGAGGGCGCCCAACAGCGCGAGGCCGAGGTTCGTGAAGACGGATCGGCCGCCGCCTACTGGTGATTGAGCGCGAGCCCATGGTCATAGCGGCCCCACCTCTTGCGGGAGGCGGGGCCGCAAACAAAGAAGTATCAGTGGTACCCAGAGATGTTAAAGATGTTTCACACGCGGCCGCTGGTCGCGTCACCCTGTTCCCACCTGCCGCGCATCGCATTTTGCCTGGCGGTAATCCTCGCCTCCGCCAGCAGCGGGGCCGCGCCGGCCGACGATACCGCACCGGCCAAACTCAACGCGCTGAGCCGTGTGCAACTTTCCAGTGAGCTGGCCGCGCGCCTGACCCAGGTGAAAGTGCGCGCCGGCGACCATTTTTCCCGCGGCGACCTGCTGGCGCGATACGACTGCACGGAACTCAAGGCGGAACTCGAAGGTGCTGAATCCCAGCGCGCCCTTGCCCGCCGGCAACTGGATGCGAACATTTCGCTCAAGCAGCTTGGCGGTAACGTCAGTGAGCTGGAAATGGTGCAGAGCGAGGCGCAGCTGACCGAAGCCACCGCCAATGCCAAGGTGTTAAAGCACCGCAACAGCTATTGCGAGCTGCGCGCGCCCTTCGACGGCTTCGTGGTGAGCCGCAGCATCGAACCCCATCAGCGGGTGGATGTGGGGGCCCCCCTGCTGGAACTCGTCGACAACCGCACCCTGGAAGTGGAAGCGATCATCCCCTCCGGCTGGCTGGCGAAGCTCTCCATCGGTGACCGCTTTGAAGTCACCATCAATGAAACCGGCCGGCGCTACGCTGCGATCCTGCAGCGGATAGTACCGGTGGTGGATCCCGTTACCCGCACGGTGCGCGTTATTGGTCATATCGAGGCCGCACCCACGGAGATAACGTCGGCCGCACTGCTGATTTCCGGCATGAGCGGCGAAGCGAGATTCTCCCTCAATGACGGCAACAAGGATTTGCTGGCCGATACAACAGACGCGACCACGACTGCAACCAGCACCGGAGCCAATTGACGTGGACGCCAGACTGCTGGAAAAACTCAATCACTTCCTGGCACTGGAGAAAAAACTGCGCAGTGCCAGCAGCGAGCTGCAGGTCGCCCAGGTCGCCACCAGCGACAGCCAGCAACTGCTCCAGTTTGACAGCTGTGTGTTTTTCAGCGGCCGCCACCTCAAGCCCCTGGCCGCCTCCAATGTCACCAGCATCGACGCCACCAGCAGCGAGATCCAGAACTGGCGCCGCTTGCTCAGCGAGCATTTCGACAGCGCCTGCCACAAGGCACCTCTGCAGCTCGAGCTTTCACTTTCCGGGAACGAAGAAAACGCGGCGAAGATTGAGCGCAAGTTTCTCGTCCTGCAGCCACTGGGTAAAAACGGCGGCGAAGGTTGCCTGGCGCTTCTGCGCGGGCGGGGTTTCTCCAACCAGGAATGCGAAGTGCTGCGCGAACTAGGCGCGGCAGTTACCCAGGCCCTGCTGGCGGTGCGTGGCGCGCGGCAGTTTTCCCTGCGCCGCTGGTGCCGTCGTCGGCCGCTCATTGTCACCGCCATCATCACCGCCATCTGCCTGATCCCGGTGCGCCAGAGCGTGCTGGCGCCTGCAACCCTGGCGGCAATTGAACCGCGCATCGTGTCGGCATTGACCGATGGGGTGGTGCGTGAAATACATATTCCGCCCAATGCGTCGGTCCAGCGGGACCAGCTGCTGTTTACCCTGGAAGATGCCGAGGTCACCGCAGAGATTGACCGGGTGCAGCAGGAAATCGCGCTGTTTCAGGAGCGCCTGCGCATGACCCGGCAATACAATTTCCAGCAGGCTTCCGCCGGACACAAACTGGCCCAGGCGGAAACCGATCTCGCCATTCGCAACCTGGATCTCGACTACCAGAAAACCCTGCTGGACAAGACCTGGGTAAAAGCACCGGCGACCGGCGTAGCCATTTATACGGATCCCGCAGAGTGGATCGGGCGGCGCATCCAGGCCGGCGAAAAAGTCATGGAAATCGTGCAGCCGGAGGCGCGCCAGATCCAGATAGACCTCCCCACCCTGGACGCCATCACCCTGCCGGAAAATGCGCGCACGGTTTTTTACGCAACTTCGGATCCACTCGCCCCCATCGAGGGCCACCTGGCCTATCACAGCCTGCTCACCACCGAGGGGGAAAACCTGCCCGCGAGCTACCGCCTGCTCGCAACCATTCAGCGGGATCAACCCCAGATCCGCATCAACACGCGCGGTCACGCACGCATTTACGGCGCTCGCGTACCCCTCATTTACTACCTGTTGCGCCGTCCACTGGCCTCCGCCCGCCGCTGGATCGGAGTGTAAATGCAGCAGGGGTAACCAGTGGTATTGGAGAGGTAAGCCGTGCAGTCAGACAGTATCAGCAACCCGGAATTCGCCGCGCAAGATGGCACTGCCGGTAACGCCGGCGCTACATGGCCACCGCTGCGCAGTGATCTGCAGTTTCACCGCACGCACGACGGTGACGGGCACAACAGCTGGATGCTGTATGACCCCCTGCGCGGCCAGTACCTGGAGCTCGGGGAGCTGGAACTACTGGTATTGCACCACTGGCATCTCGGCTCTCCGGGAAAAATCGCGGGTGCCATCGCCGCGCAGCAGGGATGTACCGTCGACGCCGAGCAAATAAAAGCGGTCGTGGATTTTGTCCGCGACAACGAACTGCTCCAGAGTGACAGCCAGCAAATTGCGCAGAAGCTCGCCGCCACTTCGCCGCACCAGCAGCGGTTGATGCAATTGCAGAAAACCCTGTTCTGGCGCCGGCCACTGTTTGTCCCGGATTTGTCCAGCCGCCTGCTGCTGCCACTGGCCCGCGCCAGCCAGCGCCACGGGTTCTATGTAATGCTGTTCGTCATCGCAGTGACCGCGGGCATTTCCGTAAACCAGCACTGGCAGGAATTTCTCGCCTACTTTGACGCGAGCTGGAATGCGGCTGGCGCCCTGCTGTTTTTTGCCTGTTACCTGGTTCTGAGCCTGTTCCACGAGCTGGGACACGCGAGTGTCGCGCGCCTGTATGGCGTGCGCGCCAATTGTGTCGGCGTCGGCCTCGTGGCACTGATGCCCATCATGTTCAGTGAAATTACCGATGCCTGGCGGCTCCCGAGAAAGGCGCGCTTACATATTTCCGCCGCGGGCGTGGTGTTCGAATTTACCCTGGGTTCGATTGCCGCACTGGCCTGGTGCCTGCTGGAAGATGGGCCGCTGCGCGCGCTGATGTTTTACCTGTTCACCACGTCGCTGGTCACGACCCTGCTGATCAATGCCAATCCGTTGATGAAATTCGACGGCTACTACCTGCTGAGCGATATCGCCCGGGAAAAGAACCTGCAGCAAAGCGCGACCAGTACGCTGCGCCACTGGGCCTGGCTGAAGTTGCTAAAGGCGCGCTCGCCCGCCAGCGACCGCCGGCAAAAACTGTTGATCCTGTTTGGCCTTGCCAGCCTGTGTTACCGGCTGTCGGTATTCGCGCTGATCAGTTATGGCGCTTACCAGCTGTTATTCAAGGCGGCCGGTGTTCTGGTGCTGATACTTTGTATCGGTTTGCTGCTGATCCTGCCCGCCGTGCGTGAAATCCTCGCATTTATTTCTTTTCTCAGGGAGCAGCAAAAAAAAGCCATGACCAATAGCGATTCCCACACCACCAGCGATGCGGCGGGCACAGAGCGCGGGCAATCCCCAGGGCGACCGGCCATAGGGTATCTGCGCATATTGAATCCGTATTGCCTCGGTGCCGGTGTACTTCTGCTGGCGCTGCTCCTGGTACCGCTGCCCTGGCCGGTGCAGTTGCCCGCCACCACCTATTTTTCACAACAGCAGAACGTCGTGGCGCCAGCCAGTGCCACCCTGGAGATACTCGAGCTGCAACCCGGCCAGGCGGTGCAGGCGGGAAGCGTGATCGCCCGCCTGCACAACCGCGAACTCGACTATCGCATCGCGCGAACCCGGGAGGAATTAAAGTTGCTGCACCGCCGACAGCGCAGCGATGGCTTTGCCGAAAGCCTCGATGCCCTCGACGGGGTGTATTTACAGGATCTGCTGAGCAAGCAGCAACTCCTGCACAAACTGGAAACCGAACAACAGCAGCTCACGGTTTTCGCCAAGGTATCGGGCACTGTGGACTGGGTGCTGCCCGGGGTGCACATCGGCCAGCACCTGGACCTGAACCAGCCATTTCTCACCATTGCCGATCAGCGCACCCTGTCTGGCCGCGCCTACGCCCGCGCGATGCAGGTTTCCCGGCTGCCCGCTGCGGAAAAAGATCAGCCCATAACCGGAAAGCTGTTCCTGGGCGGCCAGTGGCGAACGCTGGACGTGGCCGTTTCCACTATCGAACAGATTGCCTCGCGCCGCATACAGGATCCTGCATTGGCCTCGGATTACGGCGGGCCACTGCAGAACCTGCCCGATGACCGCGAGCGCAGTGCCGAGGCACTGCACCTGGTGAATTTTACGATCGACGGCGATGAAACATTTGTACCCGCCAGTGCCCAGCGTACCGGGTACCTGGTGATTTTCGGCACACCGGTCAGCCTGCTGTCACTGGTCGCCGACCGCGTTGCCGGCGTCGTCATTCGCGAGAGTGGCGTGTAGCCGCGACGAAGATTTATTGCAATACAGTCCCCCGCCGCCAGGCAAGGCCGCGGGGGAAACCACAAGGAAAGAGGTATCCCATGGAACTCAATGAGTTTTCCAGATCGTCCCTGGCACAAGCCATCAACCTGCACGGCAGACAACTCACCAGCCTGCGTCGATCACTGGAAAAAAGGGTCTTGCTGGATGCCTCTGTCGCCGTGGATGTGAGCCATAGCCTGAGCGATGCCGGCGGCCCCGCGGCCATAGACAGTGGCGATGACAGTGCGCAAGCGCAGCTACAGAAACATAGTGATAAAAACACGGAGGGAAACGACAGCAACCTCGCTGCGGATGCTGCGTCTACGGACCTTGCGGTGCGCCAGGAACTGGTGGTCATCGACCTGCAACTGGATAAGGCCCAGGCGCTGATCGACGATCTCCTGAGCCAGGCGACAGAGATCACCCAGAACGCAGACAGTATTCAGCTGGTCATCGGTGACCGCAGCGTTACCCTGCTGACCCTCGATGGCAATGACAGTCTCGCCACCATCACCGACTTCCTGCAGTCCAGCGGCCAGCGCTATGACGCCGTGCACCTGATATCCCACGGCGGCGCTGGCGGAATCGATGTCGGCGGCGAAGCGCTATCGCTCACCTCGCTGGCGGCGGACGGCAGCGACAACCACCGTGCACAGCTGCAATCCTGGAACGCCAGCCTCAGCGAAAATGCCGATATTTTGCTGTACGGCTGTAACACCGGTTACAGCCTCACCGGTGAACGGTTTATTGCCCAGATTGCCGATCTCACTGGCGCCGATGTGGCGGCCTCGGACGATCCCACCGGCAGTGCGCTGCGCGGCGGCGACTGGGAGCTGGAACAGCAGCAGGGTGATATCGACACCGACATCGTTTTCTCGCAGTTGCTGCAGGGCACCTGGGAAGGGCTGATGGTGGCGACACCCTCTGCCACCGTCGACGCACCCAGCGAAGACTTTATCAACGAGTCCACGGATATCGGTTTTTCCTTTGAAAACGACGGCGACACCACAGGCTACGGCCCGTTTATCGATATTGTCGCCGGCCCCGGGCTGGAGCTTGGCAGTGTCAGCGGTCTCGATGGTGCATCGGTCATTACCTACACCTACGAGGGCGGCCAGTGGGTGGACAGCAATGGCAATGTGGTGGAATACCACCCCTACGATTTCAATCAGACGGGGCTCATTCCCCTGCCACCGGGAGAGGAAGGCTCCACCTGGTATGCCATCCAGCTGCCATTCGGTTCATATTCCCCGGATCAGCCATCATTTGATTTCAATGTCTCCGCCATTCTCGACGAAGCAGCCGGTGCGATAGTGGGTGTGCCGATTCCCATCTGGGTGCGCCCGGGTTTTGCTTACGGCAACGACCCACTGAATAACCCGGATGTGGATCCGCCCATCGTCGGCAACCCGATTGAAACGGAAATCACCCCCACAGTTATTGATGTGGAAAAAGATGCGCTGGATGGCGATGGTGACAACAACTCCATCGGCGATGACGGCGAGACAGTTACCGGCCCCAGCGAGCCGGTAACCTGGCGGGTAACGGTAGATATTGCCAACCTGTCGACGATCGAAAATCTCGTGGTCACCGAGCAGGTACCGAATAACTTCTATTACTTACCGGGCAATGTGGTGGTCACCGATTCCACCGGCGCCACCCTGCAACCGGGCGTGGATTATATTCTTACGGAGCCCCCCGAAGGCGCCAATAACGGATCAGAACTGATCGTCGAGTTCCTCAACCCGATTGAAGGCACCCTCGCCGGCAACGATATCGTGATTACCTATACCGGTTACGTGCCGGACTTCGATGCCGACGGCAACCCCATTGTCATCAATGATGGCGCCAGCGATGCCGTTCGCAACACAGTCAGTATCAGCGGTGACTATCAGGGCGAAACCCTGACCGACTCGGACGATGCCATTATCACCGCGGTGGCCACGGCGCTGCAGAAAGATGTGGTGTTGCTGGAAGACAACGGCGGTGCCGGTATCACGCCCGGGGACCGCCTGCAGTACACGCTGACACTGCAGGTGTCCGATTTCATGCGCCTGAACGATCTGATCCTGTCGGATTCGATTGGCGACGGTCTGCAAATAGACCCGGACTCATTTACCTTCTCACTGTTCCTCAACGGTTCAACCTTCGGCCCGGATGCGCTGGGCAGTGACAATCTTTCCGTGATCGAAAATGCCGGCGGCGATGGCAGTACCGATGTCACTATCAACCTGTCCCAGGAACTCATCGATCGCCTGATCAGCCCGAACGGCGGGCTAAACGGGGATCTGTTTGAAGACACCTCTATTGACGGCACCACCACCATCACCATCACTTACGAAGCCGTGATTCGCGAAACCTACCTCGCCACCGGCGCGCCGGTGAACAATTACGATGTGATCAATAACCAGGCCACCATTGACGGCTCCGCCGAATCTGCCAACGGCGGAGACGTGAGTAACAGCGGCGATGAGAGCGTGGCGATCGCCGGTGCGGAGTTTGAAAAAAGTGTCTATGCGATTGACGACAGCACTGACCCAGCCGATCTCACCGATATTGCTGTCGGCCAGACGGTGACGTTTGCCATCGACATTGACCTTGCCACTCTGGATAACAACGGCCTGGTGATTACCGATTACCTGCCACTGCCAATATTCGAAGCCATTGCCCCGGACTTTTTCGATACAGCGGACGGCACACTGATCCCCGGTATTAACCAGTGGGGCTTTGGCCCCGCGACCGAATTCGACAACTGGCCCGATGGCTATCTCGACGGCATCAACATCACCACCAGCGCCGACGCGGGCAACAACTCCATCACGTGGAACTTTGACCCGATCAGCCAGATCGATTCCATCGGCGGTCACGTGCAGCTGCTGTTTACCGTGCAGGTGCTGGATCAACCGTTTACCGATGGCCTGTTCCTGACCAACGTGGCGCAGGTCTCGGTCAACGGCACCGATGAAACGGTGACCCTGCCACCGGGCGGCATCCAGATCGAAGTGGTGTCACCGGACGTGAACGTGACCAAGGGCGTCATCTCCACCGGTGATGGCGGTGGCGTATTCGATCCAACGCCTACCGGACCGGTTACCTTTGATCCGGCGGGCACCCCCAATGACGGAACCCCGCCCTGGGATGGCACCATCACCAGTGACGACCTGGACACCACCCCGATCGATTCCAACCTCAGCGATATCGATGCCGGCGACACCGTGCGCTTTGCCATCACCCTGGAAAACACCGGCGGCTCCGACGCCTTCAACCTGGTGATCAGCGACACCCTGCCGGACGGGTTTGAAATTCCACCGGGCGGGATCAACCTGCAGATTTATACCGGCGACGGCACCCTGGTGAACTTCACCGGCAACCCGGAAGATTTATTCACCACCGGCATTAACCTGGTGGATCCCTCTGCCGAGGAAGGCGCGCTCAACGAGGGGCGCGATCCGGACACCGGCCCCACCACCGACGGCAGTAACATCATCATCATCACCTACGATTTGATTGCCACCGACACCGTGCAACCGGGGCAGGAAATCGTGAACACCGCGCAGCTTGAGCAATACGGTGGCGTGGATGGGGGCAATGACTACACCGAGGGCAATACGGATATCGACTGGCAGGACGACGCCACCGTGACCATTCTCAACAATGCTGTTGAGAAAGAACTGGTGGAAACCAGTATCAATAGCGACAACAACGCCAATGACGAAGCGGTGATTGGCGAAACCATTACCTACTCACTGACCCTGACCATCGCAGAGGGTGTTACCCCGCTCGCCAGCGTGGTGGATACGCTGGACGACGGCCTGGTATTCCTGGAGGTTCTCACTGTTACCTCCTCGTCCGGGGATATCCTGAACGAAGGCGGCACCCCCTGGAGCCAGAGTGACCTTATCGTTTCTACGGACGGCCAGCAGGTAACCTTCGACCTTGGCAACCTGAACAATATCAACCGCGACAACCTGGTCGATGAAACCATCACCATTACCTATCGGGTGCTGGTGGCCAATGAGGTGGTGAACCAGAGCGGCGACCAGCTGAACAACAACGCGCAGTTTATCTGGGACAGCACAGATGACGGCATCGACAATCCCACGATAAACGACACCGACTCAGCGGAAGTGGTGACCGTAATCGAACCGGATCTGCAGGTGGAAAAAACCCTCTCCAGCAACGACCCGGTTATCGACGCTGGCGACCCGATCCAGTACACCATCGTTATTTCCCACACTGGGTTCTCCGATACGGACGCGTTTGACGCAACCTTTATCGATACACTGCCACCGGAACTGACCAATGTTTCGCTGGCCAGTGCCACGCTTACGGTTAACGGCGTCCCTACCGATGTTTCCGACCTGTTCGTGGTCAACGGCAATACGATCGAAATGGCTGCGGCCCCGAATGATTCCTTTGACCTGCTGCTCGGCGACACCCTGACCCTGGTGATCGATGCCACAGTCGTCAACGATGTGACTCTAGGCTCTGAAGTAACCAACACGGCCACCGTCGACTGGGAAAGCATCGACGGCGATGACCCTAACGAGCGCACCGGTGAAGACGGCGCCGGCGGCGAACTGGATGATTATGAAACCGATGGCAGCTTCCAGTTTACCGTGGCAAATGTCGTCGCCGGCAAGGTCATCCTCAACAGCTCTGTCGAAGATGAGTTCAATGGCCGCACCGAAGCGGTCATTGGCGAAGAGGTCACCTATATCGCAAGCTTTGTGGTGCCCGAGGGCGTGACGTTTGATGCGCAGATCCTGGATACACTGCCGGCAGGAATGGAGTTCGTCAGCTTTGATGGCATCCTGATCGGTGACGATATCGAGCTCATCGGTGGCAGCTTTGGCCCACCCGACATCACTGAAAATACTGATGGCACCACCAGCCTTGATTTCGGTACAGCGACGGTTTCCAACAACGGCAACGACAACATCCCGGATCTGATTTCGATTGTGTACACGGTGCGGGTGACCAATGTCGAGTCCAACCAGGCCGGCGTGGAACTGACCAACAACGCGCAGTTCATTACCGGTGATGACATCGCGGAATCTTCCACCACCATTACCGTCATCGAGCCGGTACTGACCATCGACAAAACCGCCAACATCAGCGAGGGCGACAATGGCGATGAGGTGAGTTACACCATCACCGTCACCAACCCGGACGACGGCAGCAGTACCACCGCCTACGACATCAGCTTCAGCGACCCGCTGCCTCCGGAGCTGACCAATATTTCCTTCACTGCCAGCCTGCAGACACCCTCCGGTACCTCGGATATCTCCGGCTTCTTCGAAATCGTCGGCGGCGAACTGGTACTGAACCCGCAGGCGGAACTGGATTTGATTCCCGGCAGTGTGGTCACCATTACCGTAAACGGCATCCTCGCCAATACCATCGCCGGCGACACCATCACCAACGCCGCGGACGTGGACTGGACCAGCCTCGATGGGGCGGACGAAAACGAACGCACCGGTGAGGATGGCGAAGGCGGCGAACTGGACGATTACGCCACCAGTGACGATGTAATCATCACCGTCACAGCGCCGGAAATCGACAAGATCCTGGTGTCCACTTCGCAGAACGACGACCTCAATGACGACACCGAAGCCACCATCGGCGAGATAGTCACTTTCTCGGTCACCGTCACACTGCCGGAAGCCACCCTGATCGGCCAGATCACCGATGTCTACGGCCCGGGTTTTGAATTTATCGACCTGGTGAGCGTCACCGCGAGCAATCCGGATGCCATCGTCATCGACCCCGATGCCATCACCGTGATCAACGACCCGGCCAACAGCACCGTGGGTTTCGACTTCGGTACCCTGGTCAATACCGATACGGATAACACCACTGAGGAAACCGTCACTTTCGTCTACCGGCTGAGAGTCACCGATATTCCGGAAAATGTGCAGGGCACCACCCTCACCAACGATGCCTCGCTGGATTTTGACAGCAACGCCGACGGTACCCTGGACAGCAGTATCAGCGACGACGCCTCCGTGGATGTGGTCGAACCCCTGCTGGATATCGACAAGGAATTACTCAGCGACACCCCACTCACCCTGGGTGGTATCGCCACCTTCCAGATCACCATCCAGCTGGATCCCGCCAGCGGTGCCGATGCCTACAACGTCACCATCGAGGACGCGCTGCCGCCCTACCTCTCCGGGGTGGAAAATATCCAGATCGACGTGACTGGCGGCTCGCCCACCATCATCGACAATTCCTTGGCGAACTTCCTTTCGCTGGATATCAGCGAAATCGACGCCTCCACGGTGATTACCATTACCGTTGACGCGCGGGTAACCACTGACCCGGCCGCCGTGGGCCAGACCACCACCAACATCGTCGAGGGCGAATACACCAGTCTCGACACCCCCGAGGGCGGCGACGACAGCGACATCGAGCGCGAGTATGACGTCAGCGACGAAGTCACCGCCACGATCGAGGCCGTGGATCTGTTTATCGACAAGGACGATGGCGGCATCGACCTCGACAACCCCGCCGCGCCCGGCGACACCATCACCTACACCATCGACTACGGCAATCGCGGCGAGCTCGATGCCACCGGTGTGGTGATCACCGAAAGCCTGCCGGATTACGTCACCTTCGATCCCGCCGACAACCCGGGCTGGGTACTGGATGGCGATACCCTCACCTTTGAAATCGGCGATCTCGCCGCTGGGGAAACCGGCTCGGTTACCCTGGTCGTCACCGTGATCGACTCGCTGCCCTCTGGCGTGGAAGAAACCAACAACACCGCATCCATCGACGGCGATGAAACGAACGGTACCGACCCCACGCCGGAAGACAACATCGACACGGAGGTGACCCCGCTCGAAGCGGCACCGGATTATGTCATCGACAAGATCGAGCTCTTCGACGACCCGGCAGCACCCGGGGAAACCATCAGCTGGGACATCGTCGTCACCAACGAGGGCAACCAGGACGGCACTGGCGTGGTGGTCACCGACACCCTGCCCACCGGTGACTTTTTCGATGCCGGCTTTATCGCCAGCGACGGCGGAATCGTAGACCTCGATGCCGGCACCGTGACCTGGAACATTGGTGACCTGGCTGTCGGGGAAAGCATCACCCTCAGACTGACCACAACCGTCAATGAAAACGTACCGCCGGTGCTGCTGCCTACGCAGGTCAACTCGGTGGAAGTCACCGACGACGGTGCCAACGGCCCCGACCCCACGCCGGAAAACAACAGTGACAGCGAGCCCTTCGACATCACCCTGGTGGATCTCGCCATCACCAAGGACGACGGCGGTATCAGCACCACTCCCGGCGGCTCGATCACCTACACCCTGAATTACGCCAATCTCGGTGGCTTCCCTGCGGAAGATACGGTCATCACCGAGACCCTGCCGGACAACACGACCTTTGATGCGGCGAACTCTGACCCCCGCTGGGTGGATCAAGGGGACGGCACCTTGACCCTGGATCTCGGCACCCTGGAACCCGGCGACAGCGGCAGTATTACCTTCACCGTGATCGTCGACGACACCCTGCCCGCCGGGGTCGAGGAGATCTTCAATGAAACCGAAATCGACTACGGTGGCGGCAACGGCCCGGATCAGAACATCAGCAACAATACCGATGACGACACCACCCCGGTCATCGCCCAGCCGGATTATGTGATCGACAAGATCGAGAATTTCGACGATCCCGCCCATCCCGGCGACACCATTTCCTGGACTATTGAAGTCAGCAACCAGGGCAATCAGGACGGCACCGGCGTGGTGGTCACCGACACCCTGCCGGACACCAGCCTGTTTAGCGAATTCACCGCCAGCGACGGCGGGGCGATCGATCTGCAGGCCGGCACCGTAACCTGGGATATCGGCGACCTGGCCGCAGGTGAGTCGCTGACTTTCACCCTCACCGCGGTGGTGAGCGACTCAGTGCCCACAGAAATCCCCACCCAGACCAACACTGTGGTAGTGGACGACGATGGCACCAATGGCGAAGACCCGACCCCGGAAAACAACCGCGACGACGAAGACCTGGATATCACCTACGTGGATCTGGCCATCGACAAGGACGATGGCGGCCTCGACAGCGACAACCCGGCGGAACCCGGTGACACCATCGAGTACACCCTGAACTTCGCCAACAACGGTACCGCCGATGCCACCGGCGTGGTGATTACCGAAAGCCTGCCGGATTACGTCACCTTTGATCCCGCCGACAACCCGGGCTGGGTACTGAACGGCGACACCCTGACCTTTGAGATCGGCGACCTCGCCGCCGGCGAAAGCGGATCGGTAACCCTGGTGGTGACGGTGATCGACCCGCTGCCCGCCGGTGTGGACGGAACCAGCAACACCGCCAGTATCGAGGACGACGGTAGTGTCGGCCCGGATCAGAACCTGGTGGACAACACCGATGACGAAGTCACCCCGATCGACGGCCGCCCGGACTATGTGGCGGAAAAGACCGAGAACTTCGAGGATCCGGTCAACCCCGGCGACCCCATTTCCTGGACCATCGAGGTGCGCAATGAGGGCAACCAGGACGGTACCGGCGTGTTCGTCACCGACACACTGCCCGACACCAGCCTGTTCACCAATTTCACTGCCAGCAACGGTGGTGTGATCGACCTGGCCGCGGGCACCGTGACCTGGAATATCGGCGACCTCGCGGTGGGCGAAAGCGTCACCCTCACCCTGTCCGCCGTGGTGGTCGACTCGGTACCTGCCGATGTCGGCCCGCAGACCAACACTGTGGTGGTGGATGACGACGGCAGCAACGGCCTGGATCCCACGCCCGACAACAACCGCGATGACGAGACCCTCGAGATCGTATTTGTCGACCTGTTTATCGACAAGGACAACATGGGCGCGGAGCCCGGCCCCACCGACACCCTGGTCTATACCCTGACCTATGGCAACCTCGGCACCACCACCGCCACCGGCGTGGTGATTACCGAAACCCTGCCGCCGAACACCACCTTCGATGCGGCCAACTCCTCGGCCGGCTGGGTGCAGAACGGCGATACGTTTACCTTTGACGTGGGCAGCCTGGCCCCCGGCGAAGTCGCCAGCATCACCTTTGCCGTAATCGTGGACTACCCGCTGGATCCGACGGTGCAGGAGATCGGCAACACCGCCGTGATCACTGATGATGGTGACAGTGGCCCGGACCAGAACCTGGAGAACAACCGCGATGACGAAGTGACAGACCTGTTCAACCCCGGCCCGAACGTGGACAACATTACCCTGTCACAACTGTACCCCGACTACATCTATCCGCCGCGGGAGTGGGAGCGCCAGGCCCCGGAAATGCACGGCCGCCTGATCTCCAAGGAAACCCAGGACGTGCGGGTCAACCTGCAGGGCGGGCGCAACGGTGGCAACTTCGACCCGGCCTTCGGTTCGGTCGATGGCAAGCACTACCCCAACGACTGGTCGCGGGTATTCCGCAACGACCTCAGTATCGATACCGGTGACAGCACTGGAACTGAGAAATCCAGCCCGCTGGAACTGGATCAGGACACTGGCCGCTATCGCGCCAATACCCTGTTCGGGGAGTTCGAGCGACCGGCGGCGAGCCCGGAGCTGCCGGCCGGTGCAACGGACAGTGCACCGATTCCGGCCCCACTGCCGGCACCGCTGCAGGACGAACCCGTCAATCTGGAGATGGAGCGCAGCGGGGTGCAGAAGCAGCTGGATGAGATCACCCGCGAGATGCACGAATCCCGTGTGTCACCGGTGCTGGCGGCGCTTGCGGCGCTGACCGTCGAGGAGGGACAGCAACAGCCGCAACGACAGTAAGATCTCGGGTAGTATTACGCGCCACTTGCGCAAAATGTCAAAAAACTGACACCATCGTGTCAACTCCGGCCGCAGCAGATGTTTTATGCTGCGGCTGGACACGATCACGCCTGCGCGCACTACCGGTACCTGAGGTACCGGCCCCCGGGCGCCGGAACCAAAATAGCCGGAACAAAAATAAAGGGAATCGCGATGACGACCGACACCATGGCCGACCACAGCCACACCGCAAGCCATTCACCGGCAGAAGCGCCGGAAATAACCCCATCGGAGCAGGCGGACGTGTTACAACAGTTGCTGCAGCGCCAGCGCCAGGCCTACCTGGCCAACCCCATGCCCAGCTATGACCAGCGGGTACAGGATCTCAAGGCCCTGGGGCGCATGATCCGCGACCACCAGGATGAAATCGTGCGTGCGGTGAGCGCCGACTACGGCAACCGCTCCCACCACGAAACCCTGTTTGCCGAGATATTCCCGGCACTCGACGGCATCAAGGACACCATCAAGCGGTTGAAGAAATGGATGAAGCCACAGCGCCGCCATGTGGACTTTACCGCCTTCCCCACCTCCTCCACCAAAGTCATCCCGCAGCCACTGGGCGTGATCGGCGTGATCGTGCCGTGGAACTTCCCGGTGAACCTGTCCTTCGGCCCGCTGATCAACATCTTCGCCGCCGGCAACCGCGCCATGGTGAAAATGTCGGAAAACTCCCGCACCCTCACCGCACTGCTGCAGCGCATCAGCGGTGACTATTTCCCCGAAGACAAGCTGGTGTTCCTCGAGGAAACCGGCGGCGTGGGCATCGAATTTTCCAAACTGAAATTCGACCACCTGCTGTTTACCGGCTCCGGCAATACCGGCCGCAAGGTCATGGCCTCCGCCGCCGCCAACCTTACCCCGGTTACCCTGGAACTGGGCGGTAAATCCCCGGCGATCGTGGGCCCGGATTTTGATATCGACACCGCCTGTGAACGCATCCTGTTCTGGAAGCTGTTCAACGCCGGCCAGATCTGTACCACCGTGGACTACCTGCTGCTGCCGGAAGACAAGGTGGAGGCATTTGTGGAAAAAGCGAAACAACTGTTCCGCAAGCGCTACCCGGACATCCAGAGCCCGGATTACACTGCAGTGATCGACGAGCCGTCTTTCCGCCGCCTGTGGAAAACCCTCGACGACGCGGTTCAGAAAGGCGCAACCGTCATCGACCTCACCGATGGCCAGGGCAGCCGCGACGACGCTATCCAGAAATTCCCCGCGCACCTGGTGCTGAATGTCAGCGAAGACATGGACATCATGCAGCGGGAAATCTTCGGCCCGCTGCTGCCGATCAAGACCTACAAAAACCGCGAAGAAGTGGCCGCATACATCAACAACGGCGACCGCCCACTGGCGATTTACCCGTTCACCAATGATAAAACCCTGCGCGATTTCTACATCGATCACGTGATGTCTGGCGGTGTGAGCGTGAACAATGCGGTACTGCACGTTGGCCAGCACGATATCCCGTTCGGCGGCGTGGGCGAGAGCGGCATGGGCCACTACCACGGCTACGAAGGCTTTATCACCTTCTCCAAACTGCGCCCGGTGTTTTACCAGGGGCCACTGGATCCACTGAAATTCCTGATGCCGCCCTACGGAAACGTAGCGGACAAGATGATGAAACTGATGTTGCGTTTGACTAAGTAAATATGGCTTACGTAGCACGCACTCAGGTGCGAAGGTAAAGTACTGGGTGGAATTTTTCGAAAGCGTCGGCGACACGGACGTCGCCGACGCAGCGTACAGGGATGTATTCACAGCGGCTTCGAAAACTTCCACCCAGTGCTTTACCGCCATGCCTTCGAAAGAACTGCCTCCCACTAGCCTCCCGGCGTAAATTAAACAAAATTGCGATTTCCCCCTATATTTTGTAGGGTTTTCACAGAGCAATGCCACGCTGGCGCTCTTTTTTTCTGGACTCTTTTATTTCAAAGAGCCTCCAGCACATTTGCGACGATGCAACATCGTCGTGCACTCCGGGCAACAACGCCCGTCATCACATCGCGCAATCCAACACGGATCTTTACGGAACACGCGTGATCACAAGGAGAAAAACATGTCTGCCCCGAATCGCAGCCACCATCACCATTCTGACGCAGAGCCATCACAACGTCCGAACTCATCCCCAAAACTACTGGCCACGGCCATCGCACTCGCCGCCGGGATAACCACCCTACCCGCCCTCGCCGACCAGCAATCCGTCCTCGAAGAAGTGACCGTCACCGCCCAGAAACGCGAACAGTCCATGCAGGATGTCTCCGTCGCCGTCAGCGCATTCTCCGGCGACGCCATCGACAAAATGGGCTTCGAGGAAGGACTGGATATCACCCAGCAGGTGCCCAACATGAACTTCTTCGCCATCTTCGGCGAAGCCTCCAGCCCCTCAGTCAGCCTGCGCGGCATCAGCCTGGTGAATTTCTCCGACTCCTGGGAATCCCCGGTTTCCATCTACGTAGACGATGTCTACCGCGGCAACCCCGCCGGCTCCGCGATCCAGCTGTTCGACCTGGAGCGGGTCGAAGTACTGCGCGGCCCACAGGGAACACTCTACGGCCGCAACACCACCGGCGGCCTCGTACATTATGTTTCGCGCAAACCCACCGAAGAATTTGAAGCCAATGTCAGCGCCAGCATCGGCACCTACTCCGAGAGCATTCTCGAAGGCAGCCTGAGCGGGCCACTCAGCGATGGCGTGCGCGGACGCGTCGCCGTCAAAAACACCCTGAACGATGGCTGGCAGACCAACACCGTGACCGGCGACAAACTCAATGACACCGACAGCTTCGGCTACCGCAGCCAGCTTGAATTTGACCTCGCCGAAAATGCCAGCCTGCTGCTGAACGCGCACGGCAGCAGCGCCGACCAGCAGTCCGTCGGCTTTGCCCATATGGGGTACCTGGAAGAAGCTGTGGATGGCGCAGACAAGTGCTCGGTCACCGCCATTCAGAACGGCGCCTGTACCAGCGCCACCTTCGGGCTCACTGGTGCAGAAGCAGTGGGTGGCAAGTTTGACCCCGAACATGTGGCGTCCGGCGCTGACGACGGACTCACCACCAGGATTGATACCTTCGGCACTTCCGCCACACTGAACTGGGATTTCGAGAATTTCAGCCTGACCACCATCACCGCCTATGAAGAACTGGACAAGTTCCTGCAGGACGACGGTGACGGTACCGCCATCGTCTGGTTTGACGAACAGTATGCAGTGGACGCGGAACAGTACACCCAGGAAATCCGCCTGAGCGGCAATACCGAAACCAGCAACTGGGTGACTGGATTCTATTACTACAAAGACGACCGCGGTCTGGTCACCGAAGCCCCGACCACCGCAGATGGTTTATGGCACCGGGAAATCGTCACCCTCGACAGCGAATCCTGGGCCCTGTTCGGGCAACTGGAATACGACCTGACACCGGTACTGACCCTCGTCAGCGGCCTGCGCTATACCGAAGAGGAACGCGACTTCACCCAGGATGCCGGCCCCAGCTTTTATGCCGATGCTGTCGATACCACCAAAGACCTGAGCGACAGCGCCACCACCGGCCGCATCGGCCTCGACTGGCGTCCCGCACCGGGTACCCTGGCCTACGCCAGTTACTCCACCGGCTTCAAGAGCGGCGGTTTTTCCGGAAGCTACAATGCCAACGATCTCGCCACCGACCCGGTGGGTGCAGAAACCATTGCGAATTTCGAGCTGGGTCTGAAAACCACGCTCGCAGAAGTGTATCGACTGAACGCCGCCGCCTTCCATTACACTGTGGAAGACTATCAGGCGCAGGTATTTATCAGTGTTGCGGAAGGCAGCGTGATCACCAATGCCGGCGATGTCAGCGGTACCGGTGCCGAAGTGGAGCTGACCGCACCAATCACCAACAACTTCGAAGTGATCGCCGGCGCCGGCTGGCTCAGTACTGAGTTCGATTCCGAGCAGATATTTTTTGTGGCCGGCGATGCCTATACCCTCGACGGCAATGAACTGCCCTCTGCACCGGGTTTCACCTACAACCTCATGGCCCGTTATTACATGAGCCTGGGTGAAAGCGGCGAGCTGGTATTCCAGGGGGACTACGCGTGGCAGGACGACCACTACCTGCAAATTGAAAACGACCCCTACTCCCGGCAGCAGGCTTACGGTCTCGCCAACGCCAAAATCAGCTGGCACTCTCCCACCGATGCTTACAGCGTGGAAGCTTTCGCCAGGAACCTGGCCAACGAAGAGTATTTCACCTACCAGAATACCCTGGGTGGCGACTGGGGCTATGGCGTCTGGGGCCAGCCCCGTACCGCCGGTGTGCGCTTCAACTGGAAACTCTGATTTTCCCCGGCGAATTTTTCGTTCATCACAAGCGCCTCAAATGAGGCGCTTTTTTTATTGTCAACTGGTACGCACTTACCTTCAATTCCCCTGAATCCCGCGCGCAGATCGATTAGTATTTTCCTTTCCCGATTTCCCACCATTTTCAAAAGGATCTGAAAATGAGCACTCTTCTGCTGTGCAACAGGGACATGACGTCTCCAGCCATACAACAAGCCTGTAGCGCCAACCTGCAACAATATTCCGCACCCCACTGCCCCGATCCGCGCATTGCCCGCGCCAATACGCCCTACCTGCTCAACGGACACAGCGACAGCCAGGGCAAACGCATCCAGACCCTGCTGGCCCCACCGCAGGTTGCCCGCTCCGTCACCGAGCTGTCTCTCACCTTCGGCGAGGACAACACCATCGCAATCGCGGCGATGATGGATCAATTGCGGGATTACAATATTGCGCTCACCGGCGCCTCGACCAGTGTCTATGATGAGCGGATCAAGGGCTTTGCCGAATCGGTAAAAAGGTACCAAGTAGCACTGCTGAGCTACCGGGATGCAAAACTCAGTCAAGCCACCAACCAGGCACAATTGAAACAGCAGGCACACACCGCGTTCTATAAGATGCAGGCCCAGTTTCGAGCGGAACTGAACGCTGCCACCAGTCACATCCGCTCCCGCCGCGGCACCCCACTCACCAGCGCTGAACGCGGCACCAACATTGCCAGCAGCAGCCGCAGTGTGGCCAAATTGCAGTTAAGCAACGAAATTCAAGCACACAAGCTGGTTAAGTTCAGCCAGTACACGACTCTTCTCGGCAATGGTCTGGCGGTGATTGATTTTGGATCAAAGGCCGGCAGGGTTCATTCTAGCTATAAGGCCGGAGGCAATTGGGAGAAAGATCTCTTTATTGAGTCGAGTCGATTCGCGGCCAGTGCCGGAGCGGGTGTTATAGCCGCAAAGGCCGGACTCGCACTCTTTATGTTCGCCACTCCAGTTGGCTGGGCAGCGGTAATTGCCGGAGGGCTTATCATTGCTGGAACGGCCACCATCTCCATCACCGCCGACCGCCATTTTGAGAAAAATGGTGAAATGTATTACGACACCATAATGCACGCACTAAATCGACCATGAGCACATTAAACTACATAATACTATTTTCATTTTTCGGCTTACTTCTGGGCTGGATTCTATTCGTAATTTTCGGGCAAGTTACGGTACGAAAACTACGAAAAAACCCAGAAACCAAGGATTACTTGGGAATTGAGTTCTTAAGTGGATGGGATATTTTCAACGTTGCCCAAGCACTAGCCACACCCAGAAAATTCCACAAAATCCTGGAAAGAGGAAAACTGTCGGCACTTAGCGCCAAGACAGATATTTTACGGAAGCACACCAACAAGCTGGACAGATTTCTAGCAATTATATTTTTTTGGGTTTTTCTTGCATCTGGCTCAATGATGATTTTCAGCATCCTTCTTGAATCTATGAAATAACTACCACTCCACACCCTTCCTCGCAGAAACACCACTCTCAAACGCGTGCTTCTGCGATTTCATTTCCGTCACTGTGTCGGCAATATCCATGAGGTACTGCTTGGCACCACGCCCAGTCACGATCACGCTCTGCTCTTTTGGCCGGTTCTCGATGGCCGACAGTACTTCTGCTTTATCCAGCCACTTGTAGTTCAGCGCGTAGGTAAGCTCGTCCATCACTACCAGATACACGGAATCATCGGCCAGGGCCGCCTTCAGTTTTTCCCATACAGCCAGCGCAGCGGCTTTATCGGCTTCAAAGTCCTGGGTTTCCCAGGTGAAGTCGGTGCCCATTTCAAACCACTGCAAAGGGTATTGTTCAGATGGCAACTGGCTCAGCAGGTTCTTCTCGCCGCACTCCCATACGCCTTTGATAAACTGCCCTACCACGACCTTGTAGCCGTAACCCAGCGCGCGGGTAACCGTGCCCATGGCCGCCGTGGTCTTGCCTTTGCCGTCACCGGTGTAGACGATAAAGATCCCGCGCTCTTCCAGCGCTTTCGCCACACCGGCGTCCACGATTTCCTTGCGTGCCTGCATGCGTTTTTTATGGCGCTGCTGCTTGTCGTTTTCAGAGTTGCTCATAACAAACCACTAGAATAATTTGATGGGAAGCATAACAGGAATCGCAGCTCACAAGTCGCCGAGCGAAAGCGCGCTGGCGGCCCGATACGGGACGATTGCCAACAGGTTGTGGAGTATCGGGCCGCCAGCGTGCGCCCGAGGGTAGGAAGAAAGCAAAACCAAATAGCGGGCCTTGCGACCCGCTTTACCGAGCGGATCAGTCCAGACTGAACTGTACGCCCGCGTATATCGCGGCACCCGCCGTGTTAAAGCCGGCTACTTCGCGGTAGCCTTCATCGAGCAGGTTTTCCCCGCGCAGGGTGAAGGCAATACGATCGCTGAAATCGTACTTCGCATTCAGATCCAGCCGGTTGTAGCTGTCCAGCGCCAGCGCTGGTTCGCCCCATACAGGATTGAGGCTATCGCGATCGGCAACATACCGCCAGTTACCGGCAAGGCTCAGGCGCTCGTCCAGCAGGCTGTAATTCACCCCCAGGTTGTACACCTCCTGCGCCACATTCAATCGCTGCTCACCCGCACTGTCTGTACTGTCCAGCCAGGTGCCATTGGCATACCAGCGGGCAGAGTCGGTGAATTTTCCTGAAAGGTAGAGCTCATACCCTTCCGAGTCACTCTCGCCGTCATCCTGCGCATAGGCGCCCCAGCCCGAGCCGAGACCGCTCACATACACGATGGCATCGCTGACGGTCTGGCGGAAGGCAACCAATTCCAGTTGCAGCAATTCGGCGAAGCTGTACTCCAGGCCCAGCTCAAAACCACGACTGGTTTCCGGGCCAACCGGCGCAACACCGCCGTCCAGGTTGGTGGTCATCTCAAAAGGACTCGGCGAACGAAAACCAGTACTGGCGCTGGCGCGGTATTTGATCTTCTGGTTATCGCCGATCAGATGTGGCACAGCCGCCGAGATACGCCAACTGTCATGATCATCATCTTCCAACCGGTCATGGCGATAGCCGATCATATAGAAAACCTTTTCCGCCATTTCCCCACGCCATTCAGCGTAGAGCCCGACAAGATCTACAGATTCCGGCTTATCAAGAGGCTCGTACTCTTGCTCGTACTCCTGCTCGTCCAGATCGGCGCCCCAGGAAATCGCACCGCTATCCAGGTTCCAGTTACCGGAGTAATTCCACTCGTCGATGCGGCCTGCCACCGCATTACTGCTGGCGCCCTCCACCAAGCTGTCGCGCTCCAGCTGCTGGCTGGATATCGTGACCCTGTGCTCCACCCCATCGGTATTCAGTTTCGCGGTCAGCTGGTAAGTTTTTTGCTGGTACTGGCCTTCACAGTCGTCACTCGGGTTCCAACCCACGGAACAGCCGTCGAACTCAGTATCCGCATCGATCTGGCGCACCTGCCCTTCGACAGAAAATTGTTCACTGAATGCATAACCGAGACTCGCACTGGTAGTGCGGTTGTCATAGCCATCACGCTCGCCACTGGAATCAGTTTCACGCGCATTGAAGCCGTCGGAATCGAGCTGACTCAGGTTCAGTTTGTAATTCCAGCCAGCCTGTTCACCGCGCAGTGCCACCTGATTGCGATTGGTGTTGTAACGGCCGGTCTCCGCACTGAGCTGCAACTCCAGCGGTTTTTGCGCGCGTTTGGTAATGATATTGATCACACCACCGGCACCGGCGCCGTACATCATGCCCTGAGGCCCGCGCAGTACTTCGATGCGCTCCACGTCACTGGCAAGCAGGTGCTGGAACTGGGTGGTAACCTGGGTATTGGTTGGATCGGCCACGTTCACGCCGTCCAGTAATACCAGGGTGCGGGAACCGGACTCCCCGCGCACATAAATATTGCTGACTTTACCCAGGCCGCCGTTATTGCTGACGGAAATTCCCGGCAGGGTTTTGACCACATCCATCAGGGTGGCATAACCGAGTTTTTCGATATCGACAGCGGTCAGCACGGAAACCGACACAGCGGTCTGCGCCCGCGGGATTTCCACCCGGCTGGCGGTAACAACAACCTGTTCCAGTGTTTGATCTACGGAAGTGACGGTGCTTTCCGCCGTGGCGGTTTGCACGAACGCCGAAGCGCTGGCAACGATGGCGCTGGCGAGCAGATTTTTTTTCATGGTATTCCCCAATCTGAAAATGCGTTCGATTGAGGGAGGGGAGACGGGCGACAGAGACAGGCGTGCGCGCACACCGGCAATGAATGACTAGCCCGGACAAAGCCCTCCGCTTTATCGCAGTTACTGTCCTCAAGGCCGGTATCGGGCTTATCGTTCTCTGCGGACTGCGGAAAGCGAATCACCGTTGCGGGGGCAGCGCCGGATTTAAAATACTCACACCGGACTTCCCGTTTAACCCAACCAAGCCAGCCGCTTGTGGCGACTATGACTGCTGGGCACCTGGAGAGGGCGCGAGTATATAGGAATTGTGCGGGGGCGGGAATGAAGGGCTGGTCACAGCATGCCGAATTAGGTGCTATGGCGGCACTGCTACCGGGTACAACCTTGTGCGACACGCCGTGAACCCATCCCTGGGGGCTCGGCTGCGGCCGTCCTGGCCGCAGACGGTCTCACAAGGTTGTACCCGGTATCAGTGCCTTCGCGGATATTTCTGCGCACGAAACGTAAATCAGAACAGCAACGGCTTAAATCAGGTCTCCGGCAACAAACTCCGGGCGCTCGTCACGCCAGCGGAATTCACTGTGTATACCATACACCTCACCTACCCGCGCCGGCGTCAGTACCTCTTCGGCAGAACCCTCTGCCGCAAGCGATCCATTGTGCAGCAGAAGAATCCGGTCACAATAGCGCGCCGCGAGCGCGAGGTCGTGCAGTGCGAGGATCACGGTTTTGCCCATATCAGCCTGCTGGCGGAAAGTCTGCATCAACTGCAACTGGTGGCGGATATCCAGTGCCGCGCCGGGCTCGTCCGCAATCAGCAGCGGTGCATCGCCTACCAGTAGCCGCGCCAGCTGCACGCGCCGCAATTCCCCTCCTGAAAGCTGCGTCACCGGCCGCGCCGCCAGGTGCCCTGCATCGACCTGCTGCAATGCCAGCAGGGCGCGCCGGGCCCTCTCAGGGCGGTCTATGGAGCGCCCCCAGGGCAGCAGCCCCAGCGCCACCAGATCCTGTGCCGCCAGGCTCCAGGCCGGCGCTTCCTGCTGTGGCAGGTAAGCGCACAGCTGTGCCCGCTCCGCCGCCGCAATGCGATGGAATGCACGCGCTCCCAGTGAAAGCTGCCCTGCACTGGCCGTATAAATACCGGCGAGACAACCCAGCAGGCTGCTCTTGCCGGCGCCATTGGGGCCAATTACTGCGGTAAGTTCGCCGGGCCTGAAGACGCATCGGATACCCTCGAGTACCGTGCGCTGATTGCGCGCCAGGGTCAGGTCACGACAGGACAATTCAAGATTCTGCAAATCGCTCACAGGCTCATCTCCCGCCGCCCGCTGACGATCAACCAGAAAAAGAACGGTGCACCGATAAAGGCAGTCACCGCACCGATGCGCAGTTCCTGGGTGCCTACGGTGTTGAGCACCAGTACATCCGCCAGCTGCAGCAACAAGGCACCGGCAAGCGCGCTGGCCCACAGCAGCCGCCCCGGATCCTGGCCGACCAGTGGACGCATCAGGTGTGGAACTACTAGGCCGATAAAGCCGATAGTGCCGGCGACGGCCACCGAACTGCCCACGGCAAACGCGATGCCGAACAGTACCAGCAGTGGATAGCGGCGGCCGGCGAATCCGAGGGATGCCGCACTGGCCTCACCGAGGGAAAGCGCGCGCAGGTAATTGCGCGCGCAAAACAACATGACGGCACCGGCAATGATAAACGGCAGCGCCAGCAGTACCTGATCCCATCCGCGGTTGGCCAGGGATCCCAGCAGCCAGAACACGATTTCCTGCATGGCAAACATGCTCGGCGCATAATTCAGGGCCAGTGCCATCAGCGCCGACAGAAATGCATTGATGGCAACGCCGGCCAGCACCAGCCGGCTGGCGCTGGCTCCGCGCCCGGCCAGCAGCCAGACTCCGCCGACGGCGAGCAGTGCACCGCTGATGGCGAGTAACGGCAGCAGCAGCCCACTCACCGCCGCGCCGTAATACAGCACCAGAATGGCGGCCAGCGCGGCGCCACTGCTCACCCCCAGCAGTGCCGGTTCCGCAAGCGGGTTGCGCAGCATGCCCTGCATGGCCGCACCACCCATGCCCAGCGCTGCGCCCACCAACAGGGCCAGTGCGGCCCGCGGCAGGCGCAGCTGCCACAGGATCACAGCGTCACTGCTGTCGCTGCGCCAGCCACTGGCAATAGCTGCCGGCAGGTCGATGGCCACTGGCCCGCTGGACAATGCCAGCAGCAGGGCAACCGGCAGCGCGGCCAGTAACAGTGCCATGATGGTTTTATTCCGCGTCGACAATTTCCGCTCTCTTCTGTTTCAGTTGCTGCAGCGCTTCCACCGCCGCCAGAGCCGGGCAATAGCCCAGCTGTTCCGGCAGTCGATAGGTCCGTCCGCTGTCGATATACCGCCTCAATACCGGATGGCGTTCAGCCAGGTGGGCGATGGCGAAGTCCTGCGCGCCGCCGTAAAGCACCAGCAGATCCGGCGCCAGTGCGACGACCTGTTCGAGGCTGACGCGCCCCAGCTGGTTCACGCCCTCTTCTGCCGCCAGGTTGGTAAAACCGGCGCGGGTAAGTAGCTGGTGCTCCAGCATGCCGCTGCCGTAAGTAATATTGTTGGCGGAAAGGATCAGGGCGCGGGGCTGGCTGTGTTCGTTGCCTGCGGAAGGTTTATCTGCGAGCAGCTGGGCCAGCTGTTTTTCCTGCGCGGCCAGCTGCGGCAGTGGCCCCAGTGCTTCATCGAGTGCCGCCAGTTGTGCCTGCAATTGCTCCAGGCTGTAGGCATCCGGAATGCGCACCACGGTAAAGCCCAACTGTTCCAGCCGCGCCGCTGCGCGCTGCGCGCCAAACTGCCCCGTGATCACCAGATCCGGTTTTAGCGGCAGTAATTCTTCGGCCTGGGCGCGGTTCAGGTAGATGTGCTCAGGCACCGGCGCGCGACGATATGGCGACTGTCCCGAGAGCCAGGTGACGGAGACGATCTTTTCTGGCGGTAACCAGTTGAGCAGTATCTGGTCGAGGCACAGGTTCAGGGAGGCAATGCGCTCTGCCGCCAATACAGGCGCGGCACACAGCCACAAACCGCACAACAGCCATACCCGCGGTCGGGTCGTCCTTCCCTGGCGCCCCATGAATCAGCTCATCTCGATGGCGTTGAGCGCTTCTGCGAGAGTCTTCACCGCCACCACTTCCATGCCTTCGATATCGTTTTTCAGGCGGTTACCCGCCGGCACGATGGCCTTGCGGAATCCGTGCTTGGCGGCTTCCCTGAGACGCTCCTGCCCGGACGGCACCGGGCGGATTTCCCCGGCGAGGCCCACCTCGCCGAACACCACCATGTCCCGCGGCAGCGGGCGGTTGCGGAAACTCGAGACCACCGACACCAGCAGTGTCAGGTCGGCGCTGGTTTCCATCACTTTCACGCCCCCAACCACGTTGATGAACACATCCTGGTCACCCACCAGCACCCCGCCATGGCGGTGCAGCACCGCGAGCAGCATGTTGAGGCGGTTCTGATCCAGGCCCACGGCGACCCGACGCGGGTTGCCAAGGCTGCTGTCATCCACCAGAGCCTGCAGCTCCACCAGCAGCGGCCGCGTGCCTTCCCAGATGGTAGTGACCACGGAGCCCGCGGCAATTTCGTCGGCGCGCTGCAGGAAGATCGCCGAGGGGTTGGACACTTCCTTCAGCCCCTGTTCGGTCATCGCGAATACGCCCAGCTCGTTTACCGCGCCAAAGCGATTCTTGTGCGCGCGCAGGGTGCGGAAACGGGAATCGTGGGTGCCTTCCAGCATGATCGAGCAGTCGATGATGTGTTCCAGCACTTTCGGGCCGGCCAGGCTGCCGTCTTTGGTGACGTGACCCACGAGAATCAGCGCCGTGCCAGTCTGTTTGGCATAGCGGGTGAGGTAGGCGGCACTCTCGCGCACCTGCGCCACGGAGCCAGGCGCGGACTGTACTTCGGCCATATGCATAACCTGGATGGAATCCACCACCATGACCCTGGGTTTTACCTCGCCGGCGGTGAGACAGATCTGCTCGACATTGGTCTCAGACAGCATCTGCAGGTGATCCGCCGGCAGCCCCAGGCGCTTGGCACGCATGGCCACCTGCTGCAGGGATTCCTCGCCGGTCACATACAGCGCCGGCAGCTTCTGTGAAAGATGACACAGGGTCTGCAGCAGAACCGTAGACTTACCGGCACCGGGGTGCCCGCCAATCAGCACCACCGATCCGGGCACCAGCCCGCCGCCCAGCACCCGGTCCAGCTCACTGGCATTGGTGGGGATGCGCGGCAGCTCGCTGAGGTCGATCTCGGAAAGCTTCTGCACCCGGCCCTGCCCGGCCGCACCGGCGTAGCCGGCCTGAGCACTGGTAAAGTTGGCGGAGCGACTGTCGGTATGCGCCGGCCCCAGCCGCACTTCACTCAGACTGTTCCACGCCCCGCAGGCACCGCACTGGCCCGCCCATTTGCTGTAGTCGGCTCCGCATTCATTACAGACAAATGCGGTTTTGGATTTTTTGGCCAAGATGTTCTCTCGTCGCTCGGTTGGATGGCGGTCTTGTTCAAGTCCGGTGGCGGTGCCGCTATCGGATGCGAATCTCTGAGGCACGGGCCAGGCGCCCGGAACTTGCTGACAAGGTACGCGGAAAGCGGAGAAGTTTACCCCTCCGCCACAGCGGAGGAAAACCGGGGATTCCTACCACTATCATTTGCATGGAGCGAGGCCCCCAAAAAATGCGGCCTCCGACTCAAAGCACTGGCGGCATAATTGCCTTGTTGCTAGCCTGTCGAGTCTTCAACAGCTAGCCTGAGAGTAACGTCGGTCGAAATGCGGCCGCGCCAGCTCTACTATCGGGAACCGTTTCACCGCGGTAGTCACCATGAACCCAGAACCGCACCGTCCACCGCACATGTCTCTCGGGAAGTCGCCAGTTGCCGCCAACGCTTCCAGACTCCCTGGAATCTGGTTGCTGCGCACTGACGATATTATTTCTGGCAGCCCATCCGCCGACGCGCTGGCCAAATTGCTGTCCGGGGAAGAACGCGCGCGCCAGCGCAGTTACCGCAGTGAAGACGCGCAGCACCAATTCCTGTTAGGCCGGGCACTGATGCGGCGGGTACTCGGCAAGCTCAGTGGCACCCAGCCCGAGGCCCTGAGGTTTTCACGACTGCCCAGTGGCAAACCCCTGCTGGAAAACGCCCCCGAACTCCACTTCAGTCTTAGCCACAGTGGCCGCTGGATCGCGCTGGCCGTATCAGAAAGCCAGGCCATTGGCATCGACATCGAGCAGCCGCAAAAACCACGCAATTTCGCACGCATCGCCCGCCACTATTTCCACCCCCAGGAATGTGCCTTGCTGGATGCGCCACCACGGGAATTGATGCCCATACACTTCTACCGGATGTGGACCCTCAAGGAGGCCTTCTACAAGGCCCGGGGCACGGGTATCTCCGAAGGGTTGGGACGCGTCGATTTCTCAGGCTTCCACCTGGGAGAGGGCGTGCAATTTGCCAGCGACCTTCCCGGACGGGAGCTGCCGTGGCAGTTTTTCTATGCCATGTATCCCCTGCGCGACACGTCCCAGCTACATCTGGCAGTAGCCGGGGTCGACCCTGCGATTGCTGACCTGTCAGCCAAGGCGATTCGTCGCGGAATGGCCTGAGGCTACTTGCGCCGCGCTGCTGCAACTCCTAAGATCCTGCGCAATATTCGCTCGCATCATCCCCGTATTCATGGTCAAGATCCTCAGGACACTGCTGTTACTTGCGCTGTTCGCCCTCGCAGGTGAAGCCATGGCAATGCCCTGTGAGCAGGGCGGTGACCGGGGAGCCCCACAGAGCGAGCACGATGCGATGTCCCCGTCGGCGAATAACACACAAAGTGAAACCGAAAGCTGTCCATGCAGCAGCGACAGCTGCCATTCCGGGATGGCCTTGCAGCAAGACTGCAGCAGTGATTGCCGCTGCTGTTCCGGCGCCTGTGCCGGTGTCATTCCCCCCACAGCGATGCCGACTGAATTTGCCCGGTTCAATCTTTTCCGGCTGGCCTACCTGGCACCGGACTCAAGCCAGGAGCCCGAGACGGTCATCCGTCCACCCATACTCTCCTGACCGGAAACCAGTGGCCTTGCAACGGGCATTTCTGGTCATCCCCACGCCACACACAGGGTAATCCGCCCTTACAGCCGGCCATTGCCGGGACACCCAACTCGCGGGTATTCACATATTTTTTTACAGCAGGACACCATTATGCGACCAACATTACTGACGCTCGGCTTGATGCTTTTTTTCCTGAGCGGCTGCAGCGAGAGCGAGCGCCAAAACCCAGTGGCCAAAACCGCCTCGGTTGCTACGGCTGACACCATAGCTCTCACCACGTTCAAATCCGCCACTTGCGGCTGCTGCAAACTGTGGGTCGATCACGCCAGTGACGGCGGCTTTGCCATCGATGCCCGCGATGTTGACAACCTGAATGAGATCAAGCAACGGCACCAGATCGCGCCGGAATTCCAGTCGTGCCACACCAGCGTGTCGGATAACGGTTATGTTTTCGAAGGGCACGTTCCCGCAAAATTGATTCGCCAGTTCCTGCAGAACCCGCCGGCAGGTGCCCGTGGACTTGCCGTACCCGCCATGCCGCTCGGCAGCCCAGGGATGGAAGTGGGTGATCGTTTTACGCCATACGAGGTTTTACAGCGCAACAACGATGGAAGCCAATCCATCTACGCCAACATTACTCGTCCGGAGCAGCAGTACTGAGGTAGCGACGGGGTAGCCGTGATCTCGCGACAGGCGCTGCATCGCGTCAGCGCCTGGTTACGCGGGCATGCCTGAGTGGTGGTCGGGGAGCCGGTCAGTGATCGCGTCTCCCCTATTTTCCCAGCCCGCAGTGCAACGCTAGCGCTGCGACAACTGCGCAAACCCACCTGTTGCGGTACTGAGGGTATTTGAAGCTAAAAACTCCCGCGCCTGCAGGTTATCTTTCAGCTGTGCGTCGAGGAAAGCCAGGCTCACCGCATTGGCCATCAGCAGCGCCTGCTCCTGCGGCTCCGCCTCCCGCTCCAGGCGACAGATCAAATTACCGAAATAATGATCGGCGCCCTCGGTGACCAGCAGGTTGTTCAACCCTTTGGCGCCGCGCTCATAGCTCATCGCATGCAATCGCCAGTCGCGGAAAAAGCGTGCTTCCACATCCCAGGTTCCGGTGGTCACCAGCTGCGGAACCGTCATGTTTTGCCAGCTCTGTTCATCGATCATGTCGAACATCGGCCCCGGAGGGCTGATGGCCACAACTGCCTGGATTCGGGCATCAAAGTCCCGCAAGCGCGAGTCAGCACCCGGCACTGCTGCGTCGGCACCACCAAGCATTTGCGCGGTAAAGGCCCCAAAACTGTGACCTGTAGCCGCCACCCTGCTCCGGTCGATACGTCGATCCAGCTGCGCCGATTGAGCCGCAAGCTGATCGAGCCCGTCGAGGATATTCACCAGATCCCGCGGACGCTGTTTCATCACGCCGTCCTGACCATAGCGCGTCATCGCCAGAATTCCGTTCAGCATCCCGCCCGCATCCAGATGGTCGGGCGCCAGCACCACATAGCCATGGCTGACCCAGTGATCGATGATGCGGTCATAGGCACGCCGGTCTGAAAAATTGCCGTGGGAAAACAACAGCAGGGGGAAGGACCCAGCGGATTCCGGATAGAACGCGGTCAGCATTAGTGGTCCGTCCGGAGTTGTGAGGGTCATTTCCGGAATAACCGCCACCGCATGGGGCCCCTGCTCGAGCCCGTAGAGCGAAGATATATCGGCATCAGCGGGCATCGGCCGGGCTTCCGCCAGTACCACTGGTTCAGGCTTGAACATCAGGACATAAAGTCCCCAGCTACCGGACAGTAAAATCACGACGGCCAGGGATAATCTCTTCAGCGTTTTCACTGGCCTTGCTCCTGTCCGACAAATGCAAGCAGATCCTGCAACGCCGACTCCACCCCTTCAACCGGCAGGAGGTGGCCAGCGCCTTTGTAGACCCGGAGTTCCACTGGGTTGCCGCTTTGCGCAATCAGAGTTTTAAAGCGTTCCGCCTGGGCTTCGGGAAGCTGTGGATTTTTTTCTCCCCACATCACCAGCGTCGGCACCGGGATCTCGGGCAACACCGATTCAGTGTCAGGAGATTTAAAGTCCTGCATCCGCCCAATGATGCCGCGCCTTATATTCCGGTTCCTGAATGTCCGAATGAAATCCGTTTTAAATGTCTCACTGGCGTTGTTGTCCGCAGTCAGCCAGTCTACGAACTGGACAAGTGACCAGTCCGGCAGGTAACGCAACACCCAGTAGGCTCCATCGGGCAGTCCCGCATTTTCCGCCGTGGACTGATCATGTCCCTCAAGCCCCCCGGAATTGACCAGGATCAGTTTCTCGACCCGATCCGGGTTTTGTGCTGCAAAGTTAAACATGGTCGCACCACCCATGGACGCACCGACCAGAATAGCGCGTTCGATGCCGTGGTGATCCATAAAAGCCCGCAGCGTATTCATGGTGCTCTGCAGCGAATAATTTCCATCCTCCGCCAGCGAGGAAAGACCATGACCCGGCACATCAAAGCGGTATACCGGCCGGCTGTGCGCCAGCTCGCGCGCCCACTCGTCCCACATTCCCATATGGAAAAACATCGCATGCAGGAGAATAACGGGTGTCTCGCCATCGTGGTCGAGACCTTCGGCGCGATAGGCGATTTCGGCCGGCCCGACGTCCAAAAAGGAAACGCCGCGGGAAAACTCAGTATCCTTCAGCGCGTGATCCCGGTATGCGTAACTGCCATAGAGCGCAAACAACAGCACAATTAAGAGGATCGCGCCCAGAAGGCGCAAGAACCATTTCAAGACAACAGTCATTATGACTACCTCGCCCGCAGTTTTTATTTGTTTTATAACGCCAACCAATAAACATCGCGCGACACCGCGAGGCACTCCAGATTTAATTGCCCCTTAAATTATCATTTATCAATTTTTGTCAAAAAAACGTCCTGTAAAAAACGGCAGCGTTGACACATGCAAGCCTCATTCTGCCACCAGCAGCCCCCGGTACATCTTCATCTGGCACGTAAAGGGATATTCGCCGGCTTCCAGCGCCGGAAGCTTTACCTCAACAGTCTCATGCACGGGTAGCCGGGTGCTGATATCCAGATCGGAAAAGACTACGTACTCCGCGCAAGGACTCGGATCCTCACGCAGGAATTGCAGGACAACCGCCTGCCCAGCGGGCACTGTTATATGGTCAGGTTCGTACACACCGTCATTTACCCGAATCACCAAAGACTCCTGGTAGCGCTCCCCGGATGATTTTTTTCCCGCAATCCAGAACCACCACACAATCGCGGCAATCAATAGCAAGCCGGCAATGTTTATCAGTGCACTTATCACGACTGCACCTCCTTGAGCTCCGAAGGCTTGAAAAAACGCAAACGGTTCGCATTGCTTACCACCGTCACGGAAGAAAGCGCCATGGCCGCACCCGCAATCACCGGACTCAATAACGCGCCGGTGAATGGATACAGCACGCCTGCGGCAATAGGAATGCCCAGCGTGTTATACACAAAAGCGCCGAATAAATTCTGCTTGATATTGCGCAGGGTCGCCCTGGACAATTCAATCGCATCGGCGACCCCGTGCAGTGAAGAACGCATGAGCGTTACGTCGGCCGTCTCAATAGCTACATCGGTACCGGCACCAATAGCAAATCCGACATCCGCGCGTGCCAGCGCCGGCGCATCATTAATGCCATCACCGGCCATGCCTACGCGTTTACCCTTTTGTTGCAGTTTCTGCACAAGCGTCTCTTTGTCTTCCGGCTGCAGATCCGCATGCACCTCATCAATGTTCAACTGCCTGGCGACTGCCTCGGCCGTCGCGCGATTGTCACCGGTCAGCATTTGCACCCGCAAGCCAAGTTTCTGCAACCGCGCAACGGCCGCCTCCGCATCTTCCCGTATCGGGTCTGCGACGGCGATAACCCCGGCAATGCGCCCATCCACGGCCGCGTACATGGCGGTACGACCTTTTTCCGCCAGTGCTTCCGCGCGCGCGGGCCATTCGCCCACGTCAATTTGTTCCTTTTCCATCAGCTTGCGATTACCGAGCATCACCGTTTTGCCCTCAACGGTTCCCCGTACCCCATGGGCGGTAATGGCTTCAAATTCTGTTACCCCGGGTAATTTCAGACCTTTGCCTTTGGCCGCCTGAACAATGGCTTCCGCGAGTGGGTGTTCCGAGCCTGTCTCCAGAGCAGCCAGCTGCGTAAGCAATGCGTCTTCCTCAGCGTCCGTCTCGATGTCCGTCAGCTTTGGGGCGCCCTCCGTCAGGGTTCCGGTTTTATCCACCACCAGCGTCTCGATATTACTGGCCTGCTGCAAGGCCTTGCCGTTGCGGATCAGCACACCGTGCTCTGCCCCCTTGCCGACACCCACCATCACGGACATGGGCGTGGCCAGACCAAGGGCGCAGGGGCAGGCAATGATCAGCACAGAGATCAGGACCACCAACATATGCGCGGCAACGGGCTCCGGGCCAAAGTTGAACCAGACCAGCGCGGCAACGATGGCTATGATCATCACGGTCGGGACAAAAATTGCGGAAATGCTGTCGGCAAGACGGGCGATTGGAACCCGCGAGTTTTGCGCGTTGCGCACCATTTCAATGATCTGTGAAAGACGGGTCTCTGCGCCCACCTTTTCTGCAACAAATACCAGCGTGCCGTTCTTGTTGAGCGTACCGGCAGACACGCTGTCTCCCGCTGTTTTTTTTACCGGAACCGGCTCACCGCTCAGCATGGATTCATCCACCAGGCTACTGCCTTCGTCGACAGTGCCATCCACAGGAATTTTTTCCCCGGGGCGCACGCGGATTCGGTCGCCTTTGTGAACGGCATTCAGTGGCACATCCCGCTCTTCGCCATCTTTGAGCACCCGCGCGCTGGTGTCCTGTAATTCAAGGAGTTTTTCGACTGCCGCGCTGGTTTTGCCACGGGCACGCACTTCGAGGGCTTGCCCGAGATTGATCAGACCGATGATCATCGCGCTCGCTTCAAAGTAGACATGCCGCGCCGATTCCGGCAACAGCTCGGGCCAGAGCACAACCAGCATCGAATACAGCCAGGCGGCGCCTGTGCCGAGCGCGATCAGCGTGTCCATATTCGCGTTGTGATGCCTGAATGCTTTCCAGGCCCCGGTATAGAAGTGCCCACCACAGAACACCATCACCACCAGGGTAGCCAGCCCGACCAAGCCCCATGCCAGCTGTTGGCCCGATGAGTGCACGGACATTTCCCCGGTGATCAGCCCCCAGGCCATCAGTGGCAGACCGACAGCCAATGCCGCAATACAGCGCCACAGCAGCTGGCGGTAGTGGCGACGATCCTCTGCCCTCTGCTGCTCCCGCTGTTCTCTCGGATCAGGCAGGGCCGGCTCTGCACCATAACCGGTATTTTCCACAGCTTCGATACAGCGCTTTTCATCCACATCGCCAGTGACGGTCAGTGTTTTCTCAGCAAGATTTACCTTGGCCTCATCAACACCGGCGAGGTTCTCCAGTGCGCCCTCGATTTTCCGCACGCAACCGGCGCAGGACGCACCGCGCAGGGTGAAAACATGTTTCTGGTTCGCCATCGCATCACCGCCTTCAAATATTCAACGTCCAATCTTGCTACCATGAGCATATAGGCCTGCCCCGGGGGTAAGGCAACTCCCCCCTATGGGCCGGGCTTGCATACCTGAAATCCCGGCTTTGGCCCACTGGTCAGCCCACTCTCCACGGGAATGGTGAGTCAACCCAAATGGCACACTGTCACCAGATGCCGGCAATGGTAGAATCGCGCCATGAAACATCCCCTGCTCCCGGAAAGACCACTCTGTGTTTCCCCCACTCTGGCCGCGACCCTTGGCCTGGAGGAAGCTGTGCTGCTTACCGCCCTGGGGGACATGCTGCCATTTCTGACTAATGAGTCCCACCCTGGTCGAGAATGGTATACCGCCGATAGCGAGCAGCTGCAGCAGTTGCTGCCGTTCTGGCGTCCGTCCGATATCCAACGCGTTGCCACCAGCCTGCGCAACCAGGGCGCCCTGCTGCTCGGCGCTGCGCCATACGGCGACAGCGGCATCCTGAAGTTCGCACTGCCCGCCACGCAGTCACCACCTTCCTCGCCGGAAAACAGCGGACACATCCAGACACACCAGGGACACTCGCCACCGGCTCATGCCCGTGGCCGCAGCGCCAACACCATTGGCCCCAACTGGACACCAGACAGCGAGACTCTGGCGCGCATCAGTCAGCTCGGGATACCTGAACATTTTGTCAGGGAGCAACTGCCAGAGTTCGTGACGTATTGGCGCGACCGGGGTGAATCCCGCCATTCATTCGGTTCACTGTTTCTCAAACTGGTAAAATCCAAGTGGGAAGCCTTTCGGGCCACCCAGGATCGCAAACGCCCACTGCCTGAAGAATGGCGTCCCGGTGAAGAGACACTGCGCAAGCTGTCCGACGAAGGCGTTCCGAGCACCTTCGTGCGCCGTTGCACACAGCGGTTTGTGGATTATCACCGCAGCAGTGGCAAGCAGTCTGTGTCCTGGGATCTTGAGTTCAACGACTGGGTGATGGAAGACTGGGAAAAGCAGGACGCGCCCTTTATTGAGAAGCGCAAACCCGTTGCGATGACCCGAGACTGGCAGCCGAGCGAGCACACCTGGGAGCAATTGCGTCGGCTCGCCATCAATCCGAATTTTGCCGCTGAACTGCTGCCTGAATTTATCTACAAATGGCTGGAGCGCGGTGGCCACAGTGCGCGCTGGGGTGAGCTCTTTATTGACTACGCGCGGGTTGAATGGGCGTATTACTGCCAGGGTATCGAGAAGAACCCGGTGGCCCGCCCTATCTCCCGCACCTGGCAGCCGTCGAGCGACTGTCTCGGCCACCTGCTGAATCAGTGTGAAATCGACCGCGAATTTGCCCTCGGGCTGGTGCCGGAGTTCCGCCTTTACTGGCGTGAACAGGGCGCTGCGCGCAAAAGCTGGGATTCAGTCTTTGTGCGGCACGCGCGCCATCAGTGGGCCGAGCGCAACAAGTTTGCAATAGGACAACATCATGGCAAGCCACAAGAATCCGGGAAACCAGCCAATCAGCGCACCCGCGACACATCCGTCTGGGACATCGTCACAGACACAAACTGGTAACTCCGAACTGGATGCAAAGAAGCGCGCGCTCAACGAAGTATTCGGGCTCCTCAAGCTTAGCTATCACAACCAGTTCAATTCGGCTTTTCCCGACGTCCAGACCCTGAACCATGCCAAGCGCTTGTGGCTCGAGTCGTTGTCAGGCTTTACCCCGGAACAAATCCTGATCGGTACCAAACGCGCCATTAAACAGTGTGAATACCTGCCGACTATCCACAAGATGCTGCAACTTTGCGCCGAGGGAGAAAGCGGTCTGCCCGAGCCTCGCGCGGCTTATCGGGAAGCCTGCAACGCACCCAGCCCCAAGGCAAACTTCAAGTGGAGCCACCCTGCGGTCTATCACGCTGGACGAGCCGCGGACTGGTTCTTTCTGGCAAATAATCCGGAAGCCTCGGCTTACCCCGTATTTGCCGCGCATTACAAGAAAATCTGTGAGCGCCTGATGGCCGGAGAGAGCCTTCCCGCCCCCGAGCAGATCCAGCTTGAGCATCAGCCCACCAGGCCCCTTTCAAAAGCGGAAAACGCCAAAAAACTCGCAGAATTACGCGCCCAATTAGAAATATGATTCGATCCGGGCCTGGGGCAGTGTTGGTTTAAGCTCCCGGGCCCGGTACGATTGATGCAGCTCTGCGCAGGATTTCCGCAGTGCATTATCCACATCAAACCAACCAACAGCAGGTAACGCCATGGCCCGGCCTATCATTCTGCTTGTTGTACCCGCAGCCCTGCTGGCCAATACCGCCAGTGCCGATTTTTACTCCCACCGCTACGGTGGCGTCAGTGTCCTCAACAGCAATTTCAGCGGCTTCTGTCCAGCCAGCCGAGCCTTTGTAAACAGCCTTGTCTCACCTACCCTGCAGGCCAGCCCCGGGGATTGCACAGAAAGCACGAGCAGCGGCTGGAAAATCTATGGAGGCTGGCAGTGGACTGAGCATTGGGCTGTAGAGGCTGACCTGCGGCAAGCCGGTGAGGGAGAGCTGTATTTCACTATGATGAGTCCCCGGTTGCCGCAGTTAAATGTCAGAGACCGGCTTACAACTCGCATGGGTAACGCTTTTGTTGTGGGCCACCTACCAATTGGCCGCAGCGGTATCAGTTTGTTCGGCAAAGTAGGGGCGGGCTTCTGGTTGAACCAACTCACCGAATACCAGGAGGGTGAAGCGCTTTTCACGGTACTGATGAGCGATGGTTCAACGCAGGGTGTCGCGGTACCTGTGTCAGGCAAGCTGAAAGACAATGCCAGTGGTTTTCACTGGGGTTACGGTGCAGGGGTCAGTTACCGCCATCACAACAGCTGGACGCTGCGCGCAGAGTGGGAAGTATTTCCCGACATTGGTTCAGAAGAGCTGCGCGCCCGATACGAGCTGGAGACGACATCACTCGGGTTGAGTATGCATTTCTGATCCGCTTGTAGATAACTCACCGGTTTTGGAATTGAGTTATCTACATGTGGTTTTTCCAGCTCCCCGTCAAACATTACTCACAGAATCATTGGATAGATTTGGGGATAACTCCGGGGTATCTGCGCGCAGCCGCATGGCTGCTGGCTTTCCCCAAACGGACAAAAAAACGACGAACGAAACAGCCGTAATTCCGGTTAATCCCGGATGAGCGCCGCTCTATTTTCGCCCTCGGGTTCCGCTCCGCGAACGGGCAAAAACCAGACTGATTTGATTCAGTTTTTTCCGCTTATACACAGGCCTATTACTCACAGAATCTCTGGATAGAGCTGGGGATAAGTACGGGTTATTGGCGTGAGGCCCCGTGGTTACTGGCTTTCCGCGAGCGTATAAAAAAACAACTTCTTTTACCTGCGCGGCCTGGAGCCAACCGTAAACAAATTTTACACGGCTTCCTGTTCGGATTGACCGCGCTTCAATTTTCAGATTGGAACCAATTTGATTTGTTTAGCTTTTCCACCGTTATCCACAAGTGGCTTACTCACAGAAACACTGGACAGAGCTGGGGATAAGTCCGGGATATTGTCTCTGGCTGGCGTGGTTGCTGGGTTTGGGAAAGCGATTAAAAAAGCGTCGCCAGAAGTGTGCCGTGAAATCGTTACCGGGGTGTAACAGGACGGCTCTAGTATCGTTGTTTTGTGGGTAACTTTTGTGTTGCTTTGAGGTTATCCAGGATCGGGCAGAGTCCTGTGGATAGTGATGGAAATGTGGCACAGGGATGTGCCAAACGAAAAAAGCCCTGACCGCGTTAGCGATCAGGGCTTTTGGAATAAAACCTGACGATGACCTACTCTCACATGGGGAAG